>NZ_JBHUJX010000025.1:0-988410 GCF_042683745.1 Bacillus sp. CGMCC 1.16607 | reverse complement strand
AGTCTGGTGGCGATGGCGAGAAGGTCACACCCGTTCCCATACCGAACACGGAAGTTAAGCTTCTCAGCGCCGATGGTAGTTGGAGGATTCCTCCTGTGAGAGTAGGACGTCGCCAGGCGAAAAATATGGAGGATTAGCTCAGCTGGGAGAGCATCTGCCTTACAAGCAGAGGGTCGGCGGTTCGATCCCGTCATCCTCCACCATATAACCTTGCCGGTGTAGCTCAATTGGTAGAGCAACTGACTTGTAATCAGTAGGTTGGGGGTTCAAGTCCTCTCGCCGGCACCAGTTTTACTAGTACGAGCCATTAGCTCAGTTGGTAGAGCATCTGACTTTTAATCAGAGGGTCGAAGGTTCGAGTCCTTCATGGCTCACCATTTAATTTAATCATGCGGGTGTGGCGGAATTGGCAGACGCACCAGACTTAGGATCTGGCGCCGCAAGGCGTGGGGGTTCGACTCCCTTCACCCGCACCATTCACTTTAATAGACGCGGAAGTAGTTCAGTGGTAGAACACCACCTTGCCAAGGTGGGGGTCGCGGGTTCGAATCCCGTCTTCCGCTCCAAAAAGTGCCGGGGTGGCGGAACTGGCAGACGCACAGGACTTAAAATCCTGCGGTAGGTGACTACCGTACCGGTTCGATTCCGGTCCTCGGCACCATTTATAAAATGCGCCCGTAGCTCAATTGGATAGAGTGTCTGACTACGGATCAGAAGGTTATGGGTTCGACTCCTTTCGGGCGCGCCATATAGAACGGGAAGTAGCTCAGCTTGGTAGAGCACTTGGTTTGGGACCAAGGGGTCGCAGGTTCGAATCCTGTCTTCCCGACCATTCTAAACTAACTAATATTGGGGTCTTAGCTCAGCTGGGAGAGCGCCTGCCTTGCACGCAGGAGGTCAGGGGTTCGATCCCCCTAGACTCCACCAATTAAATTTAAAATTATGGCGGTGTAGCTCAGCTGGCTAGAGCGTACGGTTCATACCCGTAAGGTCGGGGGTTCGATCCCCTCCGCCGCTACCATAATTTTGGACTTTTAGCTTAAAAGGCTGAACATTTATTGGACCTTTAGCTCAGCTGGTTAGAGCAGACGGCTCATAACCGTCCGGTCGTAGGTTCGAGTCCTACAAGGTCCACCATTTAATATTTTTTTCGCGGAGGAATACCCAAGTCCGGCTGAAGGGATCGGTCTTGAAAACCGACAGGCGGGTTAAACCGCGCGGGGGTTCGAATCCCTCTTCCTCCGCCATATTTATTTAAAAATGGCTTAATATTATCGCGGGGTGGAGCAGTCTGGTAGCTCGTCGGGCTCATAACCCGAAGGTCGCAGGTTCAAATCCTGCCTCCGCAATAATCCATCTAATGGTTCCGTGGTGTAGCGGTTAACATGCCTGCCTGTCACGCAGGAGATCGCGGGTTCGATTCCCGTCGGGACCGCCATTATATGTGGCTCAGTAGCTCAGTCGGTAGAGCAAAGGACTGAAAATCCTTGTGTCGGCGGTTCGATTCCGTCCTGAGCCACCATTTTAGTAATGCGGGTGTAGTTTAGTGGTAAAACCTCAGCCTTCCAAGCTGATGTTGTGAGTTCGATTCTCATCACCCGCTCCATATTGGGCCTATAGCTCAGCTGGTTAGAGCGCACGCCTGATAAGCGTGAGGTCGATGGTTCGAGTCCATTTAGGCCCACCATATTTATTCATTAACATTTACTATTCCGCAGTAGCTCAGTGGTAGAGCATTCGGCTGTTAACCGAACGGTCGTAGGTTCGAGTCCTACCTGCGGAGCCATTATGGGGAAGTACTCAAGAGGCTGAAGAGGCGCCCCTGCTAAGGGTGTAGGTCGGGTAACCGGCGCGAGGGTTCAAATCCCTCCTTCTCCGCCATAACATTTTGGCCCATTGGTCAAGCGGTTAAGACACCGCCCTTTCACGGCGGTAACACGGGTTCGAATCCCGTATGGGTCATCTATTAAAGAGCTATCGATATTGTATCGTAGCTCTTTTTTATATTATAGGAAAAGTAGATTGCTATTTACTTTTTTCCTATAATATAAAGAATAATTATATTAACAATAAAAAGGGTTGACCAAAATAGGTCAACCCTTTTTATTTGTTTTCATACAATCTGCTTCCTTTGGCTTTCTATTCAATCATACTTCTCCTTGCTAGGTGCTAGCTTGTTTCCTGGATTATTTAGGTCAAATTCAGAACTAACTCCTGTGGAGGGACCACGAAACATATCCCCTGTAGCTAATATTTTCCCATCTGGTGCATCGAATAAAGGTGCAGGAATATCTCCTCCAGCTTGTTTTAATAAAAATTCTTCTTCTTTATTTGCCAATGTAACTCCACCTTTTTTAATTTTTTAGTTACTATTATTGTTTTATTTTGTCTAAATTCCTTTAATATATGTCGGATCAGATTGAATTTGCTCATTTATTCTCGCAAATACGTCTTTCTCCTCACTTATTGTCTGAAAGTATTACAAGGATTTCTAATGTTAAACAAGAATAATACAAGAAAGCTAGTGAATACGATTCTAAAAATCAATACTAAATGCCTCTAACATTTCTTCTCTTATAAAGTGATTCAATCTATCTAAAGGTATCTTGGCAACTAAATTAAAGGATGGGGAAAAAATGGTCGTGAATACGTTATATCCAACCGACTTTCAAATGCATTTGTTTCATGAGGGAAATTTATTTCAAGGTTATCAGTTATTTGGTTCGCATGTGTTAATGAAAGAAAATCAGATTGTCACTAGATTTTGTGTATGGGCTCCAAATGCCCAAATTATCAGACTTGTCGGTGATTTTAATAATTGGAATGGAACCGAACACTCCTTTCATAGAGTTAATAAAGAGGGCATTTGGATGCTAATTGTTCCAGAAAATTTAGAAGGCTGTTTATATAAATACGAAGTGATTTATTCAACGGGTGAACGGTGTTTAAAAGCAGATCCATTTGCATTTTATTCTGAAATAAGACCAAATACTGCTTCTATTGTTTATTGTCTTGATGGATATCAATGGATGGATTCAAAGTGGCAGCAAAAAAGGGAAAAAGATCTTAGTTTATCGAAGCCAGTGGTCATTTATGAACTCCATCTCGGTTCATGGAAAAAGCATAATAACGGGCAATTTTTGTCATATAAAGAATTGGTTCGTGAATTAATTCCCTATGTGTTACAGCATGGTTTTACTCACATTGAATTATTGCCTCTTGTCGAGCACCCGCTCGATGATTCTTGGGGATACCAAGGGACAGGTTATTTTTCACCTACTAGCCGTTATGGTGAACCCCATGATCTCATGTATTTTATTGATCAATGCCATCAAAATGGTATTGGAGTCATTCTCGATTGGGTTCCTGGTCATTTTTGTAAGGATGGTCATGGATTGTATCAATTTGACGGAACACATCTTTATAGCTATGAATATGGTCCGGATCGGGAAAATGATGTTTGGGGTACGGCAAATTTTGATTTAGGGAAACCTGAGGTTAATAGTTTCCTCATTTCTAATGTGCTTTTTTGGATGGAGTATTTTCACATCGATGGTTTTCGTTTAGATGCTGTTGCAAATATTATTTATTGGCCAAATGCATATGAAAAAAAGCCAAATCCATTTGGAATTGCCTTTTTGAAAAAACTAAATCAAGTAGTGAAAGATTTTGATCCTAGCGTAATGATGATTGCGGAGGATTCAACGGATTGGCCTCAAGTAACAGCCCCGACTAAATATGAAGGTTTAGGCTTTCAATATAAGTGGAATATGGGTTGGATGAATGACATCTTAGAGTATATGGTGACTCCAGCAAATAGGAGAAGCGGGGTCCATCAAAAGATTACCTTTTCATTAGTTTACGCTTTTACGGAGAATTTTGTCTTACCATTTTCCCACGATGAGGTTGTTCATGGAAAAAGGTCAATTCTAAATAAAATGCCGGGAGACTATTGGCAAAAGTTTGCCCAGGTTAGATTATTACTTGGTTATATGTTCGCTCATCCTGGAAAGAAACTTTTGTTTATGGGATTTGAGCTTGGACAATTTGATGAATGGAAGGATAAAGAACAGCTAGATTGGCAATTAATTGAATTTGACATGCACCGAAAATTGAATGCATATGTTAAAGAATTAATAAGGATTTATAAACGCTCTAAGCCCTTTTATGAGTTGGATTATTTACAAGCAGGATTTGAATGGATTGATGTTCATAATTGTGGGCAATCGATTTTTTCTTTTATAAGAAGAGGCAAGGAAGAAGAAGATTTTCTGATCATTGTGTGTAATTTTACAGAAAAAAATTATTCGAATTATAAAGTTGGAGTGCCAGGTGAGTTAAAATATCGGGAATTATTCAATAGTGATCAATTGGATTATGGTGGTAGCGGTCATATTAATAGAAAAATTTTAATGGCTAATAATGAGGAATTTCACGGCCAGCCTTATCATATCAAAATGAATATTGCTCCGTTTGGTATATCCATTTTGCGACCTGTGAAATCAAGAAAGGAGAGAAAAGGTAGTGGGAAAGAAAAAATGCGTAGCTATGCTTCTGGCAGGGGGAAAAGGGAGTAGATTAAATTCTCTCACGACGACAATCGCGAAACCAGCTGTTCCATTTGGAGGAAAATACCGGATTATCGATTTTACATTAAGTAATTGTACGAACTCAGGAATTGATACAGTGGGTGTGTTAACCCAGTATCAACCACTTCTATTAAATTCATATATCGGAATCGGAAGTGCATGGGATTTGGACCGAATGGATGGCGGGGTCACTGTACTTCCTCCATATAGTGAATCTTCTGATGTGAAATGGTATACCGGAACGGCTAGTGCAATCTATCAAAATATGAATTATCTTCAACAATATGAGCCAGAGTATGTACTAATCTTATCGGGGGATCACATCTATAAAATGAATTATGAATTCATGCTCGACTATCATATGGAGAAAGGAGCAGATGTAACCATTTCGGTTATTGAAGTTCCTTGGAATGAGGCTAATCGGTTTGGCATTATGAATACAGATGATGAGATGAGAATTACTGAATTTGAAGAGAAGCCAGCTGTACCGAAAAACAATCTTGCTTCAATGGGAATATATATATTTAGTTGGAATGTTTTGAAGGAATATTTAGCGAAGGATGATGAGAATCCCACCTCAAGTCATGACTTTGGAAAAGATGTAATTCCTTTATTACTTAAAGATCAAAAGAAAATGCTCGCCTATCCATTTAAAGGCTATTGGAAGGATGTTGGGACAGTTAAAAGCCTATGGGAAGCGAATATGGATTTATTAAATAATAGCTGTGATTTAGATTTATTTGATTACACTTGGCGTATTTATTCTGTTAATCCAAATCAACCACCACAATTTATTGCTCCCTGCGCAGAAGTACTAGATTCTCTAATAAATGAGGGTTGCCTAATTGAAGGGGATGTTGAAAGGTCAGTACTTTTCCAAGGTGTTAAAGTTGAAAAAGGAGCGGTTGTTCGCGAATCCGTCGTTATGTCGGATGCAGTGATTGGGAAAAACGCTTATATAGAAAAAGCGATTGTTCCTGCTGGAATCCAAATACCAGAAGGCGCTATTATTTATGGAAATGAAGTGGATGGAGAGATTTTGTTAGTAACAGAAGATTTATTAAAAAAAATAATCTGAGATATATAGAATGATCATGATATAGGGTGGGGAAGCGCAGATGAATAGACAATTACTAGGAGTTATCGATGCGACGGCTTTTCATGAAGGTTTAGAGGATTTAATGATTCACCGCTCACTAGCAGCAGTTCCTTTTGCAGGGAGATACAGATTGATTGATTTTGTATTATCCAGCATGGTGAATTCGGGGATTCGAAGTGTGGCTATTTTTCCAAAATTTCAATACCGTTCGCTAATGGATCATTTAGGATCAGGGAAGAATTGGGATTTAAATCGAAAACGAGATGGGCTTTTCTTTTTCCCTTCCCCTAATATTGAAGGCAATAGTCAAGGATTTGGCTGTTTTCAACATTTTGCCGCAAATATCGATTACTTTAATCGAAGCATACAGGAATATACGATTATTTCCAACTGCTATACGATTTCAAATATAGATTATAGGGATGTATTGAAAAAGCATATTGAATCAGACTGTGACATTACAGAAATAACGAGAGAAGGTAGATCCATTGGAATGTTCATGCTTAAAACCTCGTTATTAGTAGATTTGATCAATCATCGTAATGAAACAGGATATACAACAATGCGAGATATTGCTTTAGATATAAACCACTCATATAAGATTTGTCGATTTGAGTATGATGGCTATGCGGTTATGATTGATTCCATACAAAAGTATTTTTCCACTAGTTTGAATATGCTTGATCCAACTATTTGGAAACAAGTATTTTTAAAAAATCGTCCTATTTTCACAAAGGTAAAAGATGAACCGCCGACAAGATATTTTAAAGGGTCTGTTGTTCAAAATGCAATGATTGCGAATGGTTGTCAAATTGAAGGCGAATTGGAAAATAGTATTATTGCGCGCGGGGTCAAAATAGGAAAAGGGTCTAAGATTACTAACTGCATTATTTTACAAAAATGTCAAATTGGTGAGAATTGTATATTAGAGTCGGTCATTTTAGATAAAGATGTAAGAGTAGAAGATGGAACAGTGATGATCGGGACTGCGAATAAACCTCGAGTCATTCGAAAAGGCACTGTTCAAGGAGCGTTGATTAAATCGTGAAGGTGTTATTTACCGTTTCGGAATGTGTTCCGTTTATTAAGTCTGGGGGTCTTGCAGATGTTGCTGGTTCTTTGCCAAAAGAGCTTGTGAGTCTAGGTACAGACGTAAGGGTGATACTTCCTAAATACGGAAGGATTGCAGGAACTTATCGTAATCAGATGAAAAAAGTAAAAGAGTTTACCGTTCCGCTTGGTTGGAGAACTCAATATTGTGGCATCGAAGAACTAGTTCATGATGGTGTGACTTATTACTTTATTGATAATGAATATTATTTTAAACGTGATGGGTTATACGGCTATTATGATGATGGAGAACGTTTTTCATTTTTTTGTAAAGCTGTCTTAGAAAGCTGTGAGCATTTAGATTTTTTTCCAGATGTGATTCATTGTCATGATTGGCATACAGCGATGATTCCGTTTTTATTAAGAGTTCAATATTATCAGAAGGAACGCTATGGTTTTATCCGAACGGTGTTTACGATTCATAATCTGCAATTTCAAGGGATCTTTCCAAAGAGTGTTTTAACGGATTTATTAGGTGTCGCAGAAAGGTATTTCCAACCTGATCAGCTAGAGTTTTTTGGGAATGCAAATTTTATGAAAGGTGGAATTGTAGCGGCTGATAAGATAACGACCGTCAGTCCTACCTACCGTTCGGAGATCCAGTCATCTTTCTTTGGCGAAAAGCTTGAAGGCCTGTTAAAGCTAAGAGAGGAAGATCTGATTGGGATATTAAATGGAATTGATGAAGATTTTTATAATCCTATGAAAGATGATTACTTAACATACAAATTTGGAATAAAAGATTTAAAAAATAAACAGAAAAACAAAAAGGAAATTCAAAAGTACTTCCAGTTGCCAATAAAGAAAGAAACTCCTTTAATGGTGATGATTACGAGATTAACGAAACAAAAAGGACTCGATTTAGTTTCCTGTGTTTTAGAGGAGATGCTACAAGAGGATATTCAATTGGTTGTCTTAGGTACTGGGGATTGGGAGTTCGAACAATTTTTCCAAAGTAAAGCGAAAGAATATCCGGAAAAATTAAATGCACATATTGGTTTTGATGAAGGATTAGCCCATAGACTTTATGCTGGAGCAGATTTGTTTCTAATGCCTTCTCTTTTTGAACCTTGTGGTCTTGGGCAACTGATTGCTATGAAATATGGAGTGATTCCCATTGTTCGTGAGACAGGTGGCTTAAATGATACGGTTCATTCCTACAATGAAATGAGTGGAGAGGGGAATGGATTTTCATTTCAAAATTTTAATGCACATGACATGCTTTTCACGATTAGAAGAGCGATTCATTTTTATCATGATAAGCAGGTGTGGCGGAAAATTGTTCAAGCGGCAATGTCGAAGGATTATAGCTGGGCACAATCGGCATTTAAATACAATCAGCTATATGCGGAGCTTGTGACAAGGAGTGAAAGCCATGTTTTCTAATAAGGAGCTATTTAAAAGTGAGTTTGTTAACCGAGTTGAAAGAATGTCGGGAAAGAGCTTTGCGGAAACCACAGAACGTGACCAGTATCAAGCATTAGGAAATATGATTCGTGAGTATGTAAGTAAAGATTGGATTGCAACCAATGAATCGTATCGTAAAAACGGAACAAAGCAGGTTTATTATTTATCGATTGAATTTTTATTAGGGAGGTTACTGGAGCAAAATATATTAAATTTAGAAATAGAGGAATTTGTTGAAAATAGCTTAAAGGAGCTTGGAATTTCATTGCAAGGCATTGAAGAGGTTGAAGCAGATGCAGCATTAGGGAATGGCGGCCTAGGGAGATTGGCCGCTTGTTTTCTTGATTCCTTAGCTTCTCTTGGATTGCCTGGGCATGGCTGTGGAATTCGCTATAAGCATGGACTATTTGAGCAAAAAATGGTCGATGGGTATCAAATCGAGCTTCCCGAACATTGGCTTCGGAATGGTCATGTGTGGGAAGTACGCAAATTAGACCATGCGGTTGAAATTCCTTTCTGGGGTCAGGTCGAGAGCAGAATGGAAAATGGTAGGCTTGTTTTTCACCATGTAAATACGGAAAATATTACTGCTGTGCCTTATGACATGCCTGTAGTAGGTTATAGGAATCAGACAGTAAATACGCTTAGATTGTGGAATGCGGAGCCATCCGCCTATCCGATTCATAAAAATATATTGAAATATAAACGTGACACGGAATCGGTTTCGGAATTTTTGTATCCAGATGATACACATGACGAGGGGAAAATCTTAAGATTAAAACAACAATATTTTTTAGTTGCCGCTAGTATTCGCTCCATTGTTCGATCCTTTCGCAAGCAACACTCAAGCCTACTGCATTTTCATGAATATGTGAGTATTCATATCAATGATACTCATCCTGTTTTAGCGATACCCGAACTTATGCGTTTTCTCATTGATGAAGAAGGATTTGATTGGGAACAGGCATGGAAAATTACCACGAAAACGATTTCTTATACGAATCACACCACCCTATCCGAAGCACTTGAGCGTTGGCCTATTCGAATTTTTCAACCGCTGCTGCCACGAATATATATGATAGTGGAGGAAATGAATGAACGATTTTGCAGATCTCTTTGGGATAGATATCCGGGTGATTGGAGGAAAATCGAACAGATGGCTATCATTGCCCATGAGGAAGTGAAAATGGCGCATTTAGCGATTGTAGGTTCATATAGTGTGAATGGAGTGGCAAGAATTCATACGGAAATCTTGAAAATGCGGGAAATGAACTTATTCTATCAAGTGTTTCCTACAAAATTTAATAATAAGACAAATGGAATCACTCATCGCCGTTGGTTGTTGAAGTCAAATCCAGAGCTTGCAAGGCTAATTACGGGGGCAATTGGTGAAGAGTGGGTTTCGAGTCCTGAAAAGCTTGTAAATTTGATGGATTTTAAGAATGATTCATTATTTTTGGAACAATTATCTAAAGTAAAAGAAGTGAATAAAATACAATTAAGTAAGACGATTTTTCAAAAATCAGGAGTAATAGTTGATCCTTCTTCTATTTTTGATATTCAAGTTAAAAGACTCCATGCCTACAAAAGGCAGCTTTTGAACATTTTACACATTATGCATTTGTATAATCTATTGAAGGAAGATTCAAGCTTCACCATGTCACCGAGGACGTTTATTTTTGGCGCAAAGGCGTCTCCAGGTTACTATTTTGCGAAGAAAGTAATTAAACTGATCAATACGGTTGCGAAGAAAATAAATGAAGACAGTTATGTATCGAATGTGTTAAAGGTTATTTTTCTTGAGAATTATCGTGTGTCATTAGCGGAAGAAATTTTTCCTGCGGCAGATGTAAGTGAACAAATATCGACAGCCAGCAAAGAAGCTTCAGGTACAGGAAACATGAAGTTCATGATGAATGGGGCACTGACGGTCGGCACAATGGATGGGGCTAATGTTGAGATATTTGAAAGAGTGGGTCCAGATAATATTTTTACATTTGGTCTAAGTGCAGATGAAGTGTTGCGTTTTCAAAAACAAGGTGGCTATCGTTCGGTGGAATATTATTCTCATGATAAACGGATTCGTAAAGTTCTTGACCAGCTTGTGAACGGCTTTTTTAAAGAAGATGATGAATTTGAAATCATTTTTGATTCATTACTGGCACAAAATGATCAGTATTTTGTCTTAAGGGACTTTGCTTCTTATGTTGAAATTCAAAAAGATGTCGGAAAAGCGTTTTTGGATAAAAAAGAATGGTGGAAAAAAAGCTTAGTAAACATTGCCCAATCAGGATATTTCTCAAGCGACCGCACCATCAAAGAATACTCAACCGAAATATGGAGAATTCAAGCAAACGAAAACGCTTCACTTTAGCACATCACCGCATTGGGGGTCAGTCCCCCATCGCTTTAAAGCGACGGGGGACTGACCCCCAATGCTTTAAAGCGTGAAAGCCCACTGTCCTTTAGGACAGTGGGCTTTTGTGTTAAATAGGTTATAGGAAGTATCCTAGGAATAGACCGATAGATAGTAGAAAACCGAAAATGGTGTTCGTTTGGGCTGTTGCTTTCATTGCTGGCATCATTTCGATTGGCATGCTTTTTCCAATGAATCCTTTCGTTGCTTTTATCGCTTTTGGTGCACTAAGCAACACGATAGCTGCCCAAGGTGACGCAAGTTGAAGGATAATCAGCATGAAAACCCAGATAAAAGAAACAATAAACATCCCTGCTAATAGTGTAATGGCTTTATCTCTACCAAGTAATATTGCTAAGGTTTTGCGACCATTTTCCTTATCGCCATCCAGATCACGAATATTATTTGAAAGCATGATCGCTCCAACTAAAATAAAGATAGGTATAGAAATTAGGACACTGCTAGTATCAACCATTCCAGTTTGTATATAGAAGGAAATGAGAATGATTAACATCCCCATAAAAAATCCAGAAACTAGCTCGCCAAATGGCGTATAAGCAATTGGTATTGGGCCACCTGTATAAAAATACCCTACCGCCATACATACTAAACCAATGACAGCAAGCCACCAGCTAGAATTCATACAAATATAAATACCTAATAGAACAGCTAAACCATAAAAGCTAAGGGCAATAGATAAAACAGTTTTAGGCTTTACGCCATCTCTAACAATCGTTCCACCAATACCAACTGACTTTTCATTATCAAGACCACGTTTAAAATCATAATACTCATTAAACATATTTGTGGCTGCTTGTATGAGTAAACTTGCGATAAGCATTGTAAGAAAAAGTCCAAAATGAACTGTATGCTCTTGAACAGCAAGTGCTGTACCTAATAAGACTGGAACAAAGGCTGCCGTTAATGTGTGAGGGCGTGTTAATTGCCACCATTTGCGAAATCCTTGGTTGGATTCAACAACCGAACTAGAACTGTTAGGCTTCATCTGTGGTTGCATAATCTTCTCTCCCCTTTGAAATTCTTTATATGAATTAATTACTTTATAATTTAACACCAAACTATAGTTTAGAAAAAGTTCGTTGTAGTGTCAATGATTTATTATCCTCAAAAAAGGTTAAGCCTTCCATTCATAAGTATAAATGAAAATAGAGGAGATACTTAGTCAATAGTGATCTGTTTTATTGACATTCTATTGAACGGAGTAGTATGTTAAAATAGACTTAAAAGGTATGGATTGCAGTCATTATTGACTGGTTTTGGAGGGATTTTTTTGGTTACCATCCAAGAAACGGAACTAATAGAAGGAATTCGATCTGCTCTTATTCGGTCAAAAAATTTAAATAAGCCGATATTAGTTAGCGAAGTCCATAAAATTGATAAGATTAATCCGCTTTCTTTTTTTTATGCTGGAAAAGAATTATTTCATGGAGAAAGATTTTTTTGGAAAGACCCATCGGATATGTCCATTATTGTTGGACTTGGAATATGTAAGCAAATACAATCGGATCAATCAAAGGACCGGTTTTTTCATGTTGAAAAAGAGTGGAAAACATTCATTCAGGATGGAATTGTTCATGCTACCCATTCAGTACATGGAGTAGGTCCAACCATGTTTGGAGGATTCTCTTTTGATCCTTTAAAACCAAATACCGATCTGTGGTCAAAATATCCTCATACATTATTTCATCTTCCAAAGTATATGCTATCGATTATTGAAGGACAAACTTATTTAACAACAAATATTTTATGTACAAAGAATGATGATGAATCTTTAGCAATGAAGGTGAATAACGAAAGGACTAAGCTTTTAAAGCAATTAACTGAACCATTTTTTGAAAAAGAAAATAACCCATATAATATAGAAGAAATGAATCCTGACGGCTGGAAAGAGTCTGTGAAAAACGCAGTAGCTGATTTGCAAAAAGGGACTTTGAAGAAAGTTGTGCTAGCTAGGGAACTTAGACTCATTTTTAACCAGGTAATTGAAGTGGAAAGTGTCCTACATCATTTACTTAATGAACAAAAGAAAAGTTTTGTGTTCGCTTTTGAATCAAATGGTGATTGCTTTATAGGTGCTTCGCCGGAAAGATTGGTGAAAAAAGAAGACAAAGTATTGTTTTCAACTTGTTTAGCTGGATCAACAGCGCGAGGAAAATCTGTCGAAGAAGATGATCGACTAGGTAATAATTTATTATCAGATTCAAAAAACTTAATTGAGCATCAATACGTAGTCGATATGATCCGAAAGGCGATGGAGGACTTTTGTATTGAGCTTACAATACCTAATGAGCCTGTATTAATGAAAATGAAAGATATTCAGCATTTATACACTCCTGTAACAGGTATTAGTAAAGAAAATACTTCATTGCTGCAAATTGTAGAGCATTTACATCCAACTCCTGCACTTGGGGGGATGCCTAAGCTCCAAGCGATTGAAAAAATACGAGAGATAGAAGAGATGGATCGAGGTTTTTATGCCGGACCTATCGGTTGGTTAGATACAAATGGAAATGGAGAATTTGCCGTTGCGATACGCTCGGGACTAATCCAGGGAAAAGAAGCTTCCTTGTTTGCCGGATGTGGTATTGTCGAAGACTCAAATGCGGATAGCGAGTATGAAGAGACGAATATCAAATTCCGCCCGATGTTAAACGCACTTGGAGGAAAAAATAAATGAATTATCAAGAAGCATTAACCGCTTATACCGCAGCTTTTGTTAATGAATTGGTTCTTACGGGTGTACGCGATGTTGTGGTAAGCCCAGGTTCTAGGTCAACACCTATGGCCATGATGATGGCTGAACATCCGGATTTAAAAATTCATATTCAAATTGATGAGCGCTCAGCAGGTTTTTTTGCTTTAGGGATGGCTAAGGCAATAAAAAAACCTGTCGCTTTACTTTGCACATCTGGCACAGCAGCAGCTAATTATTATCCAGCTGTGATAGAGGCGAAATATTCAAGAATTCCTTTAATTGTGATTACTACTGATCGACCACCTGAACTAAGGGAGGTTGGTGCTCCACAAGCCATCGATCAAATCCATCTTTATGGGAATCATGTAAAAGCCTTTTACGAAATGCCATTGCCTGAAAAGGAAAGTACTCTTATTCGATATGTTCGTATGACCTGTGCTCGTGCTGTAAGCACTGCATGCTGTCAGCCAATGGGACCAGTTCATCTGAATTTTCCATTCCGCGAGCCATTAATCCCATTGCTTGACAGTGAGAAATTATTTGAAATGGAAGAGCGTTCAGATCGATATGTACAGATTGAAACGGGGAATTGGACGTTAGACAGCAAACGCTTTGCTTTATTGGCTAATGTGTTAGCTGAAAATCGGAATGGTGTGATTGTTGTAGGACCTTTGGATGACGAAGAGTTAAATAAAGAAATCATCCAATTAGCTAAACGACTTTCTTTCCCTATCCTTGTTGACCCGCTTTCACAATTACGGAGCGGGAAGCATGAGGACCGGTACATTGTGGATTGTTATGATAGTTTTTTAAGAAGTGATGATACGAAAACATTTTTACAACCAGATATCATTCTTCGCTTTGGCGCTATGCCTGTTTCAAAAGCCCTATCTATTTTCCTAAAAGAAAATCGCACAAACAATCATTTAGTTGTTGATGGTGGAAGTGGCTGGAGTGATCCATCTGCTTTAGCATCCAATATGATTCATTGTGACGAGAGTCGATTTTGTCAATCCATCCTATCGCTATTGCCAGAAGATCTGGAAAATCAACATTTACAAGATTGGCTGGCGCTAAATGAAATGGCTAAAGAACAAATGTTATCGGTTAGGGATTTAAGTGATATGGATGAAGGAAAACTATTTGCTTTATTAGCAGATTTGCTTCCAGATGACTCAACTTTATTTGTTGGAAATAGTATGCCTATACGGGATTTAGATTCGTTCTTCTTCTCAAATCAAAAATCAATAAGAGTAATGGCCAATCGAGGTGCTAATGGAATTGATGGGGTGATCTCATCAGCAATAGGGGCTGCTGTCTATTCTAATAAAATGTATTTAGTATTAGGAGATTTAACCTTTTACCATGATTTAAACGGACTTCTCGCTGCTAAGCTCTTAAATATCGATATCACGATTATAATCATTAATAATAATGGTGGCGGAATCTTTTCCTTTTTACCACAAGCAAATCATCCGAAAAATTTCGAATTACTTTTTGGGACTCCATTAGATTTAGATTTTAAACATATTGTCAAGATGTATAATGGTTCCTATAAGAAAACAGAGAACTGGGATGAGTTTCTATCAGCTTTTTCAAAGACAGTAGATGAAAAGGGTCTAAAAGTTCTGGAAGTTCCGACAAATCGTGAAAAAAATGTTGTACATCATCGAGAATTGTGGAATTCTGTTTCCCGGGAAATAGAAAACTTCATTGCTAGTGGAAAGCGATGAAGTTTCTCGTTGACGATATAACCTACCATGTAGAGATATGTGGTGAAGGGCATCCCCTATTATTACTCCATGGCTTTACTGGTAGGGGAACGAATTGGATGCCATATTGCTCTACTATAGGAAATAAAGCTAAACTAATTATGCCTGATATTATTGGACATGGGCTGACAGAACATCCTGAAGTTCTTGGAAGATATGAGATAGAATCTGTAGCAAAGGATTGCATTTCTATATTGGATCAACTAGGAATTGAACAAGTTGATCTTCTCGGTTATTCAATGGGGGGAAGATTAGCCATTTCGTTGGCAATTCTTTTTCCAAATCGAATTAGAAAATTGATTTTAGAAAGTGCCTCCCCTGGACTTGCAACGGAAGAAGCAAGAAGAGAAAGGCAACAAGCAGATGAAAAGCTTGCTCATTTTATTAAAGAGAAGGGTATAATAGAATTTGTCGATTACTGGGAGGATATCCCTCTTTTTCAGTCCCAAAAATCTTTACCCGAAATTACAAGAGATAGAATTCGAACCCAGAGGTTAGCCAATCATCCTATTGGGTTGATCAACAGCTTACTTGGAATGGGAACTGGGAGCCAACCATCCTACTGGGAAAATTTAAAGGAAATGAAGGCAGAATCGCTGTTCATTGTCGGAGAACTTGATCAAAAATTTTGCCAAATTGCATTGCAGATGCAAAAATCCTTGCCTAAAGCGAAGATTTATAAAGTAAAGAATGCTGGCCATGCAATTCATGTGGAACAAGCTGAAAAATTTGGTACAATAGTAAGTGGGTTTTTGTAGAATACATAAATGAGGGAGGAATCCGTTATGGCAGCAGTAGAATGGATTGCCGGACATAAGTACGAAGATATCATTTACGAAACATATAATGGTATTGCTAAAATCACAATTAATAGACCCGAAGTTCACAATGCTTTCCGTCCAAAAACAGTCATGGAATTAATCGATGCCTTTGCTTTTGCACGCGATGATGCAAGCGTGGGGGTTATCGTTCTTACAGGTGCAGGAGATAGAGCATTCTGTTCAGGTGGAGATCAATCTGTTAGAGGACATGGTGGATATGTAGGTGAGGACCAAATTCCTCGTTTAAATGTTCTTGATCTTCAACGTTTAATTCGTGTCATTCCTAAGCCAGTTATTGCTATGGTTAAAGGATATGCTATTGGTGGAGGACATGTCCTTCATGTTGTGTGTGATTTAACGATCGCTGCAGACAATGCTATTTTTGGACAAACAGGTCCTAAAGTAGGTAGCTTTGACGCTGGCTATGGTTCAGGATACTTAGCAAGAATTATTGGTCATAAAAAGGCTCGTGAAATCTGGTTCCTATGCCGTCAATATAATGCGCAAGAAGCTTTAGACATGGGATTAGTTAACACGGTAGTTCCTTTAGATCAAGTAGAAGAAGAAACTATCAAATGGTGTGAAGAAATTTTAGAGAAAAGCCCAACAGCACTTCGCTTCTTGAAAGCAGCGATGAATGCTGATACAGACGGTTTAGCAGGCCTTCAACAATTTGCTGGTGATGCTACACTTCTTTATTACACAACGGACGAAGCAAAAGAAGGTCGAGATTCCTTTAAGGAAAAACGTAAACCTGACTTCGGACAATTCCCAAGATTCCCTTGATCTTAAAGTTTTATGTATTTGACAGCTTGATGGTTTTTTCCATCAGGCTGTTTTCGTATCTTAATAGAGGAGATGATGGGAAAGGTGCCAAATGAATTAATACCAAATTTATTGAAAAAACGTGCTTATCTTACTCCAAACCGTGTTGCCTTTATTTTTGAAGAGCAAGAAGTGACCTTTTTAGAATTGTACGAGCAGTCCCAATCTGTAGCAGAAAAAATGACAACCATCGGAATAAAGAATAAAGACAATATAGGTTTGATGCTTACTAATCATATTGAGACAATCTATATTCTATTTGCTCTCCAATTAATTGGATGTCGAGCTATTCTTTTAAACAACCGATTAACACCTTTTGAAATTTCTTATCAACTAACTGATTCGAATGCGCAGGTACTTTTGACGGAGGAAAAATATTCAGCGATTTTCTCTGAGCTTTCTAATGAGTGTCCTGTTGTACTAAAGAATGAACTTTTCAATCAATACACGACTCCCTTTAATATCGAAGAAGAAACATGTCTCGATGAAATATGCTCTATCATGTACACATCTGGCACTACTGGAAATCCAAAAGGGGTGCTCCAAACATATGGAAATCATTGGTGGAGTGCAACAGGCTCTGCTTTTAATTTAGGGTTAAATGAACAGGATCGATGGATTTGCGCGGTTCCTCTTTTTCATATTAGCGGCTATTCTATCTTGATAAGAGGTGTTATATATGGGATGACTGTCCTACTTCATGAAGGATTCGATGAGGAGAAAATAATTGAAGATATAGTAGGTGGTAGAGCATCAATCGTTTCAGTAGTCACAACGATGCTATCTAGATTACTTAATCAGTTACAAGATAAGTCATTGCCATCTACATTTCGATGCATGCTAGCTGGTGGCGGACCTGTTCCTAAGCCGTTACTTGAAGCCTGTGTAGAAAAAAATATTCCCGTTTATCAAACGTATGGAATGACTGAAACGGCTTCGCAGGTTGTTACTTTAGCACCTGAAGATAGCTTAATCAAGCTTGGTTCAGCTGGGAAACCATTGTTCCCAGTACAATTGAAAATTGTTACACCAAAAGGGAGAGAAGCAAAGCCATTAGAGGCAGGGGAAATCACTCTTAAAGGACCCAATATTACAGCTGGCTACTTAAATCGCCCTACTGAGACATTGGAAAAAATAAAAAATGGCTGGCTTTATACAGGGGATATTGGTTATTTGGATGAGGATGGATTTTTATACGTGCTTGATCGTAGGTCTGACCTCATTATTTCTGGTGGAGAAAATATTTATCCGGCTGAAATCGAAGGGATTTTGCTTTCACATGACCAAATCATTGATGCTGGGGTAATTGGAGTTCCTGACGAAACATGGGGGCAAGTACCAGTTGCCGTGATTGTTCCAAAAGGAGAAGTGTCGGAACATCAATTATTAACGTTTTGTCAACAACGTTTAGCTAAATATAAAGTTCCGAAAAAGTTTATCTTTAAGGATGAGCTCCCTCGGAATGCTGCAAAAAAGCTAATGAGACATAAGCTTAAAGAATGGTGGGAGGAACAATCCCTTGAACATTAAAGAAATTTCTCTTTCGGTCATCTCTATGCCTTTAAAATTTCCATTTTCAAGCCATCTTCAAACTGTTTCAGAACGGGAAGCTATCATAGTTGAAGTTTCTGACCGAGACGGGTTAAAAGGGTATGGAGAGGCAGTGGCATTTTCATCACCATGGTATACAGAGGAAACGGTAAAAACCTGTTACCATATGCTTGTTGATTTTTTAATTCCTTTATTGCAAAAAGCAAAGATTTCACACCCTGAACAAGTGAGTCATTTATTTGAGCCAATCCGTAGAAATCAGATGGCAAAAGCTTCTTTAGAAACAGCCATTTGGGATTTATATGCAAAACAGAAAGGCAAATCTTTAACAACAATTCTTGGTGGAAATCGAAAAGAAATTCCTTCTGGAGCAGTAGTAGGCAGCCAATCGATTAAAGAGGCGCTTTTACAAATGGAGAAGTATGTTGCAGAAGGTTATAAACGGATAAAGTTAAAAATAAATCCCCCTAATGACTATGAATTTTTATCAGAAATAAGAAGGCAATTTCCAGATGTACCCATACTAGCAGATGCCAATTCCGCTTATACACTTCAAGATTTGGATCGGTTAAAAGCGTTGGACGATTTTCAGCTATTAATGATCGAGCAGCCACTTGCCCATGATGATTTTTTAGATCACGCGAAGCTGCAAAAGGAAGTGAAAACGCCCATTTGTTTGGATGAAAGTATTTATTCCTATGATGATGTAAAACGGGCAATTGAGCAAGAAAGCTGCCAAGTGATTAATATTAAAATTGGCCGTGTTGGAGGCTTGAAAAATGCTAAAGATATTTATGATCTATGTCTAAAAAATGGCATCGATATTTGGGTTGGCGGGATGTTGGAATTTGGGGTTTCAAGGGCACATAATATTGCACTTGCTTCACTTCCTGGTTTTCATATTCCCGGAGATATTTCAGCATCCTCACGTTATTGGGAAGAGGATATTACTTATCCTGAGGTTATAGTGGAAAAAGGGAATATCGCCGTTCCAATAGAGCCTGGGATCGGATTTCAAATCAATGAGAGAAGATTAAATGAAGTGTTAATTGAAAAAAGGAAATTTCAGTTTAATTAAAAGGGACTAAAACGATTTGTTTAGTCCCCTCCATGCAATTAAATTTTGAAATCACTCACCAGGTTCAAAGGTTTTACAATCGGTTTCTTGAGAAGTGTCCGCTTGTTTACCTTTATGGCTAACAACATAAATTTGTTCAGCAGAACAGCGATTTCCTTTTGCCCAATATGAACAATTGTTAACTTCGCAGAGAACGTCTTGTGCCATGATTTATCACTCCTCTTAATTAGTATCCATGTAAGCTGCAATAGAGATAATGGCTTACATGATACAGACTTAGCTTGAGGAAAATAAGCTACTTTCATCCGTTTTTCAAATTAGCAAATTTAGGTTTCAGAAGAAACTTTACCCCTATTTACTTTCATTTAGAGCTTTGGCAAGTGATTGAATATTTTCATTCATTAAGGTAAAATATGTTTCTTTATTATGAATGTTATTCTCGGTCAAAACGGCTAGATTGTGTAATGCTAATGATTTAGCTCCGATTTCTTTTTGAATAATTTTCCCTAACTTTGAGCTAACATTTTGTTCAAATAAGATGAATTTTATATTTTTTTCTTCAGCTATTTTTACAATTTCCTCTAAGTCTTTTTGAGTAGGCTCAGAAGAAGTTGTTAAGCCTGAAATGCTAATTTGATGTAAGTCATATCTTTTTTCCCAATAACCGAAAGCAGCATGCGAAACAATGATATCTTTATGTTTAGCATTGCCAATCGTTGATTGAAATGTGGTATGAAGTTCATTTAATTCTTTTGAAAGCTTTTTGTAATTATCAACAAACGTTTTTTCTTCTTTTGGTAATTTTGATACTAGGGCATCTTTAATAGCTAAAGCCATTTCATTTGCATATACAGGGTCAAGCCAAATGTGTGGATCAACATCACCATGATGATGTTCCTCTTCTTCGTGATTATCTTCTTCATCCTCATGATGTTCGGTTTCTTCGACTAACTCGGTTTTATTTAATTTATCACCGACTGCAATAAATTGGACATCTTCATTTTTGAGTGTATTTTTTGCTTTTTCAACAAAACCTTCAAGACCAAGCCCGATGGAGAAAAATAAATCCGCATCCGCTAGTTTCATCATATCTCTTTGAGAAGGCTCGAATGTGTGCTCGTCAGAACCTGGAGGATAAATGGTTTCCACAATAACTAGATCTCCCGCAATTCTTTCTGTAAAATATTTTAATGGATAGACGGTTGTATAGACAGTTAATTTTCCAGTTTCTTTTGCTGATTCTTTTGATTTTTCGGAACACCCAGCAAGAATAGAGCTAATAAGAAAAAATAGAATAGTTAGTATGGCAGTTTTTTTCATGTAATTTCCCCCTTCGAATACAAATCGTAGTAATTACGATTTAGGAAACAAAAAAATATTAAACATTTATTATTTGTGCTTTTAATGGATTTTCAATAAAATAAAAATATAATACGGAATCATTCCGATTACCTTTTGTATCATACATAATTTATTATGAAATTGCAAGAGGAAAATGAAAATACGAATGGAAGAATGGAAGTGGTATAGCAGATGGAAAAGAAAAGATTTTTAGATGAAATATTAGTGTATAATGAAAAATTTGTGGCAGAGAAAAAATACGAGGAATACGAAACAACAAAGTTTCCTAATAAACGTACGGTCATCTTGACTTGTATGGATACCCGTTTATTAGAGCTATTACCTAAAGCGATAAATATAGCAAATGGGGATGCAAAATTTGTTAAAAATGCTGGTGCTTTAGTGAGCCATCCATTTGGAAGTATTATGAGAAGTATTCTTGTTGCCGTTTATGAATTGCAGGCTGAAGAAGTGTTCGTAATTGGTCACTATGATTGCGGTATGAGTGGGATGAAGGCTGGTCCAGTCATAGAAAAAATGAAACTAAACGGTGTCACAGATGAAACTTTTGAAACACTTGCTTATGCAGGACTTAATGTAACTGAATGGTTTGAAGGTTTTACATCTGTTAGAGACAGTGTTGCCCATAGTGTTGAGATTATCAATAAGCATCCATTAATGCCAAAAAATGTCCCTGTTCATGGTTTAGTGATTGATCCAAAAACAGGTAAATTGGACTTAATCGTTAATGGATACAACAACTAGTTTATAGGTTTATTTTTATTACTTGAAGGCCATTCATCTGGAACAGGGTCAAGTCCACCTGGATGAAAAGGATGGCATTTAACAATTCTTTTGACGGTCAACCAGCCCCCCCTTAACGGACCAAACCTCTTAATGGATTCCAATCCATAATGGGAGCAAGTAGGGTAAAAACGGCAAGTGGGTGGCTTTAAGGGCGAAAGAACAATTTGGTAGAAACGGATCAGGCTAATAAACACTTTTTTTAACAACATTTTCACTCCCTTTCATTATTTCAATGACATAAAAAGAACATAACATAAATAACCTATAAGGTCTAAAAAATAAATTCTGTGTAAGTTGATGAATTAACTCGGGATTTAATGTATAATAGGTAAAGAAATATTTCTAAAGTGAATAGGGAGTGAATGTAATGCCTTCAGTTGAAAGCTTTGAATTAGATCATAATGCGGTTAAAGCCCCGTATGTAAGACACTGTGGCGTACACCAAGTTGGTAGCGATGGTGTTGTAAATAAATTTGATATTCGTTTTTGTCAGCCAAATAAACAAGCGATGAAGCCAGATGTGATTCATACATTAGAGCATTTATTAGCCTTTACGCTTCGTAAGCATTCCGAGAAATACGATCATTTTGATATTATTGATATTTCACCAATGGGTTGCCAAACTGGCTATTATTTAGTTGTAAGTGGAGCTCCTACAGTGGATGAAATTATCGATCTTCTTCATGACACGATGACGGATGCACTGGAAACAGTTGAAATTCCTGCTGCAAACGAAACTCAATGTGGGCAAGCGAAACTGCATGATCTTGAAGGGGCAAAACGATTAATGCGATTTTGGTTAGACCAACCAAAAGAAGAGTTAAAGCAAGTATTTGCGTAAAAATTAATAAAAGAAAAAGGACTCATGAGATTGCCTAATCTTGTGAGTCCTTTTTGTCATCATTGGATTTTTGATTAGTTGAAATCGGGTCTACAGTATGTTTATAAGAATAAGCTTTAGAAGTCGTAATAACCGCTAAAAATAACACAATGAGCACGATAATAACTGAGATGATTAAGATGGTTGTTAACATAAATACACCTCCTCTTTGTATATATTACCATACTTTAGAAAGGTTTCGTGGAATAAAAAAGGTCTTTCCTCTCATATTGGAAAGACCTTAAAATATGTATATTACAATTAATGAACATTCCTCTGTGGAAAGATTGGAGCTCTTCTTTGACCATATTCTTCTTGGGCAAATTTACCCTTTAAACTTTCAATTAAATAAACACCCATTAAATCATATAATTCCTGTTTTTCCATTTCCTGAATGATGTGTAATAAATCTTCATATTCCATTTCTTCTAAAAATGCGAAAGTAAGCATATCAATATCTTCTTCATCACCAGTAAGCTTGTCACGATAAAGCTCAAATAGTTCATCCACCAATTTCATTTTCTTCACCCCTAGCATGTTAATTTTAAAAAACACCTTATTTATTCAATCCCCTAATTAAATGAAAAATATTCTCGCTGGTCGAAAGGGACAACACGATGGATTCATCCAATTTTTAAAACTTGCATAAATTATATACCAATGTGGGAAACGAATAATAGTATTTAACGAAAAATTCAGGCAGAAATATCTCGACTAATTATGTCGAATAATGACAATCCTAATGTCTTAACGTAATGAAGAAAAGTCTAGATTATTATGTAAAGGAAGATGCGATCATGGATAAAAAAAAGACGTATTATGTTTCAGTTGGTACGGGGGAAATCTCTCAAAGTGCCACTGGCTCAACTTGGAATTATAAAATTGAGGCTACTGATGACGAAATCATAAAACTACGAGAGTATTTTGATTCTAACTATTCAACGGAATGGATAAATTTCTTCAGGGCTCACGTTCCATTTCTTGAATATCATCATGACCGATCAAACGATAAATATGACGAAACATTAAAAGAAGTTTACGGTATGCTCCACCAACTAGGAGACCAAGAAGCTAAAGCACACATCGAAAGTATGGGAATCTTATAATGACTCCTTTAACACAGTAAAGCGCTGGGGGACTGTCCCCCGGCGCTTTACTGTGTTAAAGTGGTTGTGTGCATTGGAAGATTATTTCGGTATAATAAATCATAATATTACTTATTTTTGAGGATGATTTGTTTGAGTGAGTTTATCGATGCAAATGGTTATAAGATAAAATTCTTGTTTGAACCTGAATCTTTTCCTGAAGAGGCAAAGCATGTTTTAGTTATTTGTGAGAATGAAAATAACTGGGTACTTACTAATCATAAGAAGAGGGGCTGGGAATTTCCAGGTGGTAAAGTGGAAGCCGATGAAACGCTAGAAGAAGCTGCCAGACGCGAAGTTCGGGAAGAAACGGGTGGGATATTAAATAAATTGATCCCAATTGGCACATATAAGGTAATGGAACCAGAAGGTGCCTTTGTAAAAAAGGTTTTTTGGGGGAGAGTGAGCCATTTAGCAAAAAATAGAGATTACATGGAGACAAATGGTCCAGTCCTAGTGGGAAAGGAACTTTTATTAAAAGAAAGATTTAATGATCCTTACAGTTTTATTATGCAAGATGATGTGATTACGATTTGTCTTGAAAAAATAAAAGGGTGCAGTTCAAAATGAATACACCCGTTACTGATTTTTTATTAATTTTCTTTCAATAAAATCAACCAATTGATACATGAGTGTTGCAAAGATAGCAATGACCAATAAGGATAGTAGGACAAGTGTAAAGTTAAAAACTTGAAATCCGTAAATGATCATATAACCAAGTCCTTTTGAAGCGACAAGAAATTCACCAACGATAACGCCAACCCAGGAAAGTCCAACGTTTACCTTTAATGTTGAAATAATCGTTGGGAAGGATGCAGGGAGAATCGCTTCTTTAAAGCTTTGAAGCCGAGTTGCGCCGAAAGTTTGAAGTACTTTTAAATAATTTGGATCAACTTCTTTAAAAGCGGTGTAAACGACAATCGTGGTAATGATGATTGAAATAATCGCACCCATGGCAATGATTGAGGAAAAGCCCGGACCGAGTGCGACAATTAAAATAGGACCTAATGCCACTTTTGGCATGGAATTTAAGATGACCAAATAAGGATCTAATACCTTCGAAACAAAAGGTGACCACCAAAGAATTGCCGCTAATAATGTTCCTAAAAACGTTCCTAGAATAAATCCAAAAATGGTTTCTGTTAAAGTTACTCCGATATTAGCCATTAACGTACCATCCTGGAGTTTGTCGATAAGCAATCCCCATATTTTTGATGGAGAACTAAATAGTAAAGGATCAATCCAATTCCTTTGGCTTGCTAGTTCCCAAACGGAAAAAAATAGGATAAAAATGAGAATCTGGTAGAATCTGACCCATTTCTTTTCTCGTTTTAAAGATTGAATATATTTATCATGAAGGAGTTTCGTATTATTCTCTGGATTCAAGGGACTCCAGCTCCTTCCAAATGGTTTGAAAAATTTTTGAATAATGCTCATGATTCCGAGCTTCGAATGGAGTTAATAATCGTAATTCCTCAGGTACAATGAAAACTTTATGAACTTTTCCAGGGTTTGCGGCGAACAAAAAGATACGATCACTCATTGCTATAGCCTCACCAATATCATGTGTCACTAGGATGGCTGTTTTTCCAAATGATTTTAAGGTGCTTGATACCAAATCCTCGAGTTTTAGTTTTGTTTGATAATCTAATGCTGAGAAAGGTTCATCAAGCATAAGAATTTTTGGTTCTGTAGCAAGAGTTCGCACAAGAGCCACACGCTGCCGCATCCCGCCAGAAAGCTGTTTAGGATATTGCTTTTCAATATCACCAAGACTCATTTTCTTTAAAAGCTCCAGCGTATGTTTTTTTGAGTCTTCATTTAATCTATTGGAAATTTTTAAACCTAAATAAATATTATCTTCAATTGTTTTCCATGGAAAAAGATAATCTTGCTGAAGCATGTAACCAATTTGGTAGCTCGATTGTTTGACAGGCTTTTTTTCTAGAAAAACTTTACCCTCTGTAGGTGAAATAAGTCCTGCGATAATCGATAATAACGTTGTTTTCCCACAGCCACTCGGGCCAAGGAAGGAGATAAACTCCCCTTCCTCGATTTGAATGTTAACATCGGAGAGGGCCGTAGTAGCCGATGTTTTTGTAAAATACGTATGGTGAACATGATTAATCTCTAAATAGCTCATTTGCGGCCTCCCTATCGTAAATGTATTTAATTTATTTCATAACATCTTCTGCAATTTTCGTATTAACAATGGTTTTATGGTCAATTTTTGCAGGAAGTTCACCAGCTTCATCCATAATATTTTGTAAGTTATTCCACTCTTCTTCATCCAAAATTGGATCTGTTGCATAGGAACCTTGCTCTTTGTAGCGCTCAACAACTGTTGCAATTAGCTCAACATCAGTATCAGGGAAATGTGGTTTGATTGCTTCAGCAATATCTTCGGCAGAATGGGAATCAACCCATTGCTGAGCTTTATAGATAGCTTTGGTAAATTTTTCAACCATGTCCTTTTGGTCCTTCATCGTGCTTTCTTTTGTCATAAATGTGGTGTAAGGGACATGACCAGATTCTTTTCCAAAGGAGGCAACAATATGTCCTTTACCTTCTAGCTCAAATACACTAGCAGTAGGTTCAAATAATTGAACATAATCACCTGTACCTGAAGAAAAAGCCGGTGCAATATTTGCAAAATCAACATTTTGAATTAATTCCAAGTCAGCATGCGGATCAATTCCATGCTTTTTCAATACAAATTCACCGACCATTTGCGGCATTCCACCTTTACGTTGTCCAAGGAATGTACTACCCTTTAATTGATCCCATGAAAAGTTTTCAATCTTCTCACGTGAAACGAGGAAAGTGCCATCAGTTTGAGTGAGCTGTGCAAAGTTAATTACCGGATCATTCGCCTGTTGTGCATGCACATAAATCGAAGTTTCCGAACCAACAAGTGCAATATCGACACCGCCAGAAAGTAAAGCAGTCATCGTTTTATCGCCACCGGGAACGGTAGTTACTTCCACATCAAGTCCTTCATCTTTAAAAAATCCCTTTTCAAGGGCAACATATTGAGGAGCATAGAAAATAGAGTGTGTAACTTCCGCAACTTTAATTTTTTGAACTTTCTCTTTACTACAGGCAGACAGCGAAAACATTAAAATAAAAACAAACAATAATGAAAAACTGACTTTAAGCCACTTTTTCTTCATAACGTGTGCCTCCTTAATTTAGAAAATGGGCGATTTTCGAATCTACGTTATCGTATGAACATAGAAAAAATGTGTGAATGCCTAGAACGATTTTTTTCAAAAAGGATGTGTAGTATTTATGCTTGAGATGAAAGGAGTTATCTTAGATGTGCAACGATTTCCATCACCAAATCCAGGTGTTGATCTATCAATCATTACTTATTTATCCGATGGTTTAAAAGTGAAAGGACTATTGGCAGAGCCGAAAACGACCGAACCTTTAGATGGGTTCCTTTATTTACGTGGGGGGATTAAGAATGTTGGTAAGGTTCGACCTGCTAGAATTGCCCAATTCGCCTCGGAAGGATTTATCGTTTTTGCCCCTTTTTACCGTGGTAATCAAGGAGGAGACGGAAATGAAGATTTTGCTGGTGATGATCGAGAGGATGCTTTCTCCGCATTTCGTCTATTGTTATCACATTCCCGAGTAAAGGGAGTTCACATATTCGGCTTTTCCCGAGGAGGTGTCATGGCGTTACTGACAGCCATTAAATTTCCAGAAGCAGCCTCGGTGGTTACCTGGGGAGGTGTTTCAGATATGTTTTTAACATATGAGGAACGACTCGATTTACGAAAAATGATGAAGCGGGTTATAGGGGGAACTCCAGCTAAATTCCCAGAGCGGTATGAGTGGCGAACCCCATTATTACAGATTGAAAAACTAATGTCACCAGTACTTATTATCCATGGGGTAAAGGACGGGAATGTGTCAGTCGAACATGCCTACAAATTGGAAAAATGTTTAAAAATACATAATAAAACAGTAGAAAGCTGGTACTTTGAAGAATTCACTCATTACTTTCCGCCGGCGATTAACCGAAAAGTTGTAAGTGATTTAGCTTCATGGATGAAGAAAGTAATGGTAAAATAAGGACAAATCATGATAAGGAGCGATTGAAATGGGGATGCCATTAGAATTAAACACTCTTGTTGTAACAAAGGGAAGAGAAGTACGAATTGAGGAAAACCTGTTTGAATTAACGAAAGAAGACTACCGCTTGTATCCCATTGATATTCCATTAGACATCCGCAAAACACTTGAAAGTGACTCAAGTGGTACATGTATGATAAAAAGAATCGAATGGGAAAACAAACAAACGAAGATTACTTATCAATTGGTTTCATTGAATTCTACGAACTAATAAAAAATGTCATCTCCAAGTTTTGAGAGATGACATTTTTTATAAGATAAGTATAACATTTTCGGACTTCGAAAATTGTCCAGCGCAAGCGTCCTAGCCCCGACGTACAGGAGTCCTAGTGTCGACAATGCGACAGGACGTCGCGTTTTTGTCGACCTCGAGGTCAAATGTTCGCCAACCAAAAAGTCAAAGAATGACTTTCCGGCTGGCGAAGCATTTGCTTGTCGGGGCTGATCAAGGCGCTTGCGCTTTTCTTATATTAAGCGATTGGTCCGCCTTTTTCTTCAATATCAGCTGGTACATTTGAAAACTTTTTGAAGTTTTCACGGAATTTTGTAGCAAGTTCTTTTGCTTTTGCTTCATATGCTGCTTGGTCCGCCCAAGTTTTGTTTGGTTGTAACACTTCATCAGGTACACCAGCTACATGTAAAGGAATATTTAAACCAAAGATAGGATCTTGAATCGTTTCTACATGATTTAATTCGCCTTCTAGAGCAGCTTGAATCATCGCACGAGTATAAGCTAACTTCATACGGCTACCTACACCGTATTCTCCGCCAGTCCAGCCTGTGTTTACTAAGAACACTTGTGAATTGTGTTCAGCAATTTTTTTACCAAGCATTTCAGCATAACGTGTTGCTGGTAGTGGTAGGAATGGTGAACCGAAGCATGTCGAGAAGGTTGCTTCAGGTGATGTAATTCCACGCTCTGTTCCAGCAAGTTTAGATGTAAATCCACTTAAGAAGTGATACATTGCTTGTTCCTTCGTTAGTTTAGAGATCGGAGGTAGTACCCCAAATGCATCAGCTGTTAAAAACACAATTGTATTCGGATGACCGGCCACACTTGGGTCAACAATATTTGAAATCGCTTGTAACGGATAAGCTGCACGTGTGTTTTCAGTTAATGAATTATCATCATAATCGGCAACTCGAGTTTCGTTGTTGACTACAACATTCTCAAGAACTGTTCCAAAACGAATGGCATCAAAAATTTGAGGCTCTTTCTCACGGGTAAGATTGATCGTTTTAGCATAACATCCACCTTCAATGTTAAAGACCCCATTGGATGACCAACCGTGCTCATCATCACCAATTAGGCGGCGATTAGCATCAGCAGAAAGTGTTGTTTTACCTGTTCCAGATAAGCCGAAGAATAAAGCAACATCACCCTCACGTCCGACATTAGCCGAACAATGCATAGAGAAAATATCTTGCTCTGGTAAAACATAGTTCATAACGGAGAAAATAGATTTTTTCATTTCTCCAGCATATTCTGTTCCACCGATAAGGACTGTACGTTTTTCAAAAGAAATAATAATAAAAGTTTCTGATTTAGTTCCATCCACCGCAGGATCCGCTTTGAAATTTGGAGCAGAAATGACTGTGAATGGAGAGTGGTGATCTAATAGTTCTTCATCATTAGGACGAATAAATAACTGATGAGCAAAAAGATTATGCCATGCGTATTCATTGACCACTTGAATAGGTAGACGATATTTTTTGTCTGCACCTGCAAATCCTTTAAAAACGAAAATTTCTTCTTTTTCTTGGAGATAATTAATAACTTTCGTGTATAATTGTGTAAAAGCTTCTTCAGAAATAGGTTGATTGGAACCCCAATCGACTTTGTCTTTCACAGAAGCTTCTTCTACGATATATTTATCTTTAGGGGAACGCCCTGTATATTTACCAGTAGTCGCACGAACAGCACCTGTAGAAGTTAATAAACCTTCATTTCGAGTAAGGACTTTCTCTACTAACTGTGGTACAGATAATTGAACTTGCACATTTTCGCCTTGTAATAATACATTTAATTCATTTGTAACACTGACAGAATTCATGTGATGAATACCTTCCTTTACCGTTTTGTTTTCATTATATAGTATTTAATTTTTTGAGTATACCAAATCAATAATAAGAAGTCACTTTATGTTAAATAGTATAACACATTAACTTAATTAGTCTATACTATTCATTGTAAAATATAAAAATAAATTTTGTTAACTTATCGTTCATTTTTTTCGAAAATAAACGATAAAAGGATTGACAAGGTTCGACATATTGATGTATGATTTTTCCTTGAACGGATACTCTCTTATCCCGAGCTGGTGGAGGGACAGGCCCTATGAAACCCAGCAACCTGCCAAGTTAAATAATGGATCAAGTCTGTTATTTTGGAAAAGGTGCTAAACCTGCGCAAGGTATCGACCTTGAACGATAAGAGTGAAAGGCGCGGAACGAACAACCAACAACCTTTCCTCGGAAGAAATTGGGGAAGGTTTTTTTATTTGTTTAGAAAGTGTCTTTTAATAATCACAATAGAGTTTGTTCCTGAATAAACAGTCAACATAAAAACTCTATGCTTTATTCATACTAATAGGGAATGAGTACCGTATCATAATGAGGTTTTTATATAGGAGGAATTCGGATGTCAACAAAACGTCGATTGTTTACTTCTGAATCAGTAACGGAAGGTCATCCAGATAAAATTTGTGACCAAATTTCTGATTCAATTTTAGATGCAATTTTAGCACAAGATGCTAATGCTCGTGTTGCTGCTGAAACAAGTGTTACAACAGGTTTAGTTTTGGTTGCAGGTGAAATTACTACTTCTACATACGTAGATATTCCAAAAATCGTTCGCCAAACAATTAAAGATATTGGTTATAGCCGTGCAAAATATGGTTTCGATTCAGAAACATGTGCGGTTTTAACATCCATTGATGAGCAGTCAGCTGATATTGCAATGGGAGTTGACAAAGCATTAGAAGCTCGTGAAGGACAAATGTCAGAAGAAGAGCTAGATGCAATTGGTGCTGGAGACCAAGGATTAATGTTTGGTTTTGCTTGCAATGAAACGAAAGAGCTTATGCCTCTTCCAATTTCACTAGCACACAAACTAGCAAGACGTTTAACTTATGTACGTAAAGAAGAGATTCTTCCATACCTACGTCCAGATGGTAAAACGCAAGTAACAGTTGAATATGACGAGAACGACAAACCAGTTCGAATTGATACGATTGTTATTTCGACTCAACATCACCCAGAAATTTCTTTAGAGCAAATTCAACGTAACTTAAAAGAACATGTAATCAATCCGGTTGTTCCACAAGAACTTATTGATGAAAATACAAAGTATTTCATTAACCCAACAGGTCGCTTCGTTATCGGTGGACCACAAGGGGATGCTGGTTTAACTGGACGCAAAATCATCGTTGACACGTATGGTGGTTATGCACGTCATGGCGGTGGAGCGTTCTCTGGTAAGGATCCAACTAAAGTAGACCGTTCTGCAGCTTATGCTGCTCGTTATGTAGCGAAAAACCTTGTTGCAGCTGGTTTAGCTGAAAAAGTTGAAGTTCAGTTAGCTTATGCAATTGGTGTAGCACAGCCGGTTTCTATTTCTGTTGACACATTCGGAACAGGAACTGTTTCTGAAGATGTATTAGTGGATCTAGTTCGTGCAAACTTCGACCTTCGTCCAGCAGGAATTATCAAAATGCTAGACCTTCGTCGTCCAATTTATAAACAAACAGCAGCATACGGACACTTCGGTCGTACTGATATTGATCTTCCATGGGAAAGAACAGATAAAGCGGAAAGCTTAAAAGCACAAGCGGCGAAATAATTCAAAATGTAGGGAGTTACAGATCTTATGTAACTCCCGTTTTTATTTCTCGTCAAATATAGTAGGATTAAATCATTAAAATGAGGGTATATTTGTGGTAGTATTAGAAGGTGAATTTTTTAGGCTATTTTCATAAAATTTGTTGATTTAAATGTAGTTTATAGACTTAACACAACAATCTTCGTGAAAAGAGTCTTTTTTAATGATCAAGATAATCAAGACAAAGCGAGAAATGGAGTAGGTGACATACATAATGTGTGGATTTATAGGGTGTGTTCACGATCAGGCACAACAATTTCGTGAGGATGATAAGCAAATTTTTAAAAATATGAATGATGTCATTACCCATCGTGGACCGGATGATGATGGTTTTTATTTAGATGAAAATATCCAGTTTGGTTTCCGTCGATTAAGCATTATTGATATTGAGAGCGGTCACCAGCCATTAACATATGAAAATGAACGCTATTGGATTATTTTTAATGGGGAAGTTTATAATTATTTAGAATTAAGAGAAGATCTTGTGAAGGAAGGCTTTGCTTTTTCCACACATTCCGATACAGAGGTAATTATTGCCCTTTATAGTCATTTAAAAGATAAAATGGTTGAAAAGCTTAGAGGAATGTTTGCCTTTTTAATTTGGGATAAGGAAGAACAAACATTATTCGGAGCTCGTGATCATTTCGGAATCAAACCACTTTTCTTTTATGAAGATGGTGATCGAACATTCTTCGGTTCTGAAAAGAAAAGCATTTTACTAGCAATGAAAGACAAAGAGATCAATAAAGATGCATTACAGCATTATTTAACGTATCAATTTGTTCCGGAACCTTATTCGATGACAGAAGGAATACAAAAATTAGAACCTGGTCATTGTTTTACGAAAAGGCTTGGATCTAAATTGGAGATAAAGCGCTATTGGCGTGCTTCTTTCCATCCTATTCAAAAGCCCGAATCTGACTTTATTAAAGAGATTAAAGATGTACTTTTTGATAGTGTAAACATTCATATGCGTAGTGATGTTCCTGTTGGATCATTTTTATCAGGTGGAATCGACTCATCTATCATTGCTTCGATTGCAAAAGAATTTCATCCAGCAATTAAGACGTTCTCTGTCGGTTTTGACCACAATGGATTCAGTGAAATCGATGTAGCAAAAGAGACCGCTGAAAAATTGGGTGTCGAAAATATTAGTTATGTGATTTCTCCGCAGGAATATATGAATGAAATTCCGAAAATTATGTGGCATATGGACGACCCGCTTGCGGACCCTGCTTGTGTTCCCCTTTATTTTGTTGCACGTGAAGCTAGAAAACACGTTACGGTAGTACTTTCTGGGGAAGGCGCTGACGAATTATTCGGGGGCTATAATATTTACCGTGAGCCTCAGTCGTTGGAAGTGTTTAATAAGATTCCTCGTGTTGGCAAGGCTGTATTAAAAGGTATCGCTAAGTGCTTACCAGAAGGTACAAAGGGGAAAAGCTTTATCGAACGTGGAGTTACTCCAATGGAAGAAAGATATATTGGAAATGCAAAAATGTTCACGGAAGAAGAAAAACGTCATATTTTAAAAGGTTACAATTCAGGGCTTAATTATACCGATATTACGAAGCCATTGTATGAAGAAAGCAAAGGATATGATCCGGTTGATCGGATGCAATTCATTGATATTCATACTTGGATGCGAGGAGATATTCTATTAAAAGCAGATAAAATGACGATGGCTCACTCGCTCGAATTGCGTGTTCCTTTCTTAGATAAAGAAGTATTTAATGTTGCTTCGAAAATACCAACAAGCCTAAAAACGGCGAATGGTACAACGAAATATATTTTACGAAAAGCGGCAGAAGGTATTGTACCTGATCATGTTTTAAATCGTAAAAAGCTTGGTTTCCCTGTTCCAATTCGTCATTGGCTTAAAGATGAAATGAACGATTGGGCGAAAAAAATAATCCGTGAAAGTAACACGGATCATTTAATCAATAAAGCTTATTTATTGAAGCTATTAGAAGACCATTGTCAGAATAAGGCAGATAATAGCCGGAAAATCTGGACGGTTCTTATGTTTATGGTTTGGCACCAAGTATATGTGGAAAAAGTATATGATTTTGAAACAGCAACGATTGGTGAAAAATCGCTTCAGCCGATGTAATTTTATTAGGGGAGATATGTAATAGCTTGTCTCCCCATTTGCACCCAAGATTCCTCGAAATCTTTTATGGGTGCTTTTTTATTTTTCTCTCCAGTTAAAGGATCATTAAAATATATAAAATCTTGATCATAACCAGTGATAAGAACAGAATGTTCCCTGTAGGTAATTTGAATTTTCCCTTTGGGTGTTTGCCAAGTTTGAAATTGATCATTTGATAATTTTTTGTATTGCGTATTAATGATTACCCATACAGGTCTATTATCAGATAAATGGATTTTTATTTCATGAAAATTGCCACCAGTAAAATCCTTTATTCTCCCTGGAAGATACTTTTCAGCAAGTTTTCTAATGGGATCATGGTACACCCCTAAACCTGGTTCATTATACGTATACATATTTCCAATAAATCCGTCATTCGGGTGTCCAAAATAGGTAATTCCATTTTCAATTTTGTAAGGTGTGGGGTTTTTATAAATTTCTTTTGCCAATGTAAGCTTATCAACTAATACATTCGCACTTTGTAAAAGCATCGCCAGACTTGTAACTTCACAGCCCCGAGGTAATTCGGGAAATTGTTCGATTACGGGACAATCAAGTAAAACATTTTCCTTCATTTTAATAATGGATGGGGAGGTATCCTCCTCCAAATAATGAGATGTTACTTTAACAGGATCTTTTGCCCATTCTTTAAGCTGGTCCATTATTTTTGCGGTTTTACCGGTATAATCAATCCAAAATGCAGTTAGCAAAACGCCAGCAACAAATAGAATACTCTTGGATTTCGACATATATTTTAATAAGACAAAAGCGAGTATGATTACGAGCGGTATAGTGATGGTAGACAGGATCGGCATAAGATCACCTTAAATTCTTGAGTGTATTGATGTGTTAAGGTTTATAATAAGATAATGAGTTATCGCTTATTCTTGAGTTTTTTGTACGGATTTATAGTATTGTGCTTTTTCAGCGTATTCTCTAGATATTCGTTGCATATCAATGATATCTTCGTTTGTTAATTCTCTTATCACTTTGGCAGGACGTCCGAAGACAAGTGTGTTTGGTGGGATCTTTTTTCCTTGAGGAACGAGACTTCCAGCTCCAATAAACGCACCTTCACCAATTTCAGCGCCGTCAAGGATAATCGATCCCATACCAATTAACGCTTTTGAACGAATAATCGCACTGTGAAGAATAACTGTATGTCCTACTGACACTTCGTCTTCGATAATAAGGGGATTCCCAGGACTTTGATGAAGCACACAATTATCCTGGATATTTACTTTTTTACCAATAATCGTTGGGGCAACATCGCCACGAATCGATGTATTAAACCAAATACTCGACTCATCACCGATTGACACATCTCCAGTTATTGTAACGTAATCAGCAATATAAGCTGAAGAGGAGATTACTGGGTATTTTTCTTTGTAAGGGTAGATCATTTGACATTCACTCCTAATCAATAACATATTAACTATTGTATCGAATAAAAGAGATAAATAAAGTGAGAATGAATATATTATTTTAAAAAGAATGGGGGAAGAGAGATGTGGAAATGGGAAACGGATGGTGAGGCAAAAGCAGTCATCGTAATCATACATGGAGCATCGGAGCATCATGGTCGTTATGGCTGGTTAATTGAAATGTGGCGTTCTTCTGGGTATCATGTGATTATGGGGGATCTCCCGGGTCAAGGGCTAACCTCCCGCACTAGAAGAGGACATATTGATTCCTTCGATGAGTATTTATTTGAAGTAAAAGATTGGATCCAAACGGCTTATCAGTTTGAATTGCCTGTTTTTTTAATTGGACATAGTATGGGTGGATTAATTTCAATACGATTATTAGAAACAGAGCAGTTAAAATTAGCTGGGGTTATCTTGTCTTCGCCTTGTGTTGGATTGACTCATACTCCACCTAAATTTCTTGATATTTTATCACATGGATTGAATGTTGTCCTACCTAGCTTAAGAATAGATTCAGGATTGACTGTCGATATGGCAACGAGAAATATTGAGGTAAGAGAAATTGATTCCAATGATACATTGTATGTAACAAAGATGTCAGTACGCTGGTATCGAGAGCTTGTTGCAGCCATGAAATTATCATTTGAAGAAATAGCAAAAATTCAGGATGTACCTATGCTTGTTATGCAGGGTGGCGATGATAAAGTGGTGAATAAAAAGGCAGTAAAAGAATGGTTTAATTTATCACCTCTATCTGAAAAAAGATTTAAAGAATGGCCAGAATGCTACCATGAAATTTTTAATGAACCTGAAAGAGAGACGGTATTTCAATATGCGAAGGATTTTTTCGATGGGCAATTAAAAACACTTGGCTATTATATAGCAGATTAAGCTCGGGGGCATAAGTACCCGATAGATAGAAAGGATTTGTCTTATGAAAGTTCCTACCTCCTCGATTGGATTAATGAGCCAAGTTTATATGAATATTTTACCAACTGTGCACAATGAATTAAATTATTGGAAAAAAAGAGCAAGCGAAATCCCAAATGATGAATTAAGAAAGCAGGCGTTAGCAAGTATTGAACATAAAGCCTTTCATTGCGAAGGTGGAGGAATATTAGCCATCCTATCTCAACAGGAATATAAAAAAGCGATTCGCTTTATTGTTGCTTATCAGACGATTAGTGATTACTTAGATAATCTTTGCGATCGAAGTACTTCACTTGATCCAGATGATTTCGCCGCTCTTCACGAATCGATGAGTGATGCACTAACTCCTAACCGAAAAGGTGATAATTATTATCGAAATCGACTCGAGCAAAACGATGGTGGTTATCTGGAGGAATTAGTGCAGACATGTCAATCAGTTTTAGCAAATATACCTGAATATCAAGCAATCCAAATGAATCTCTTAACCCTTTGTCATTATTATTGTGACTTACAGATCCATAAACATGTTGTTGTATCTGAACGTGTTCCCCGATTGGAGAATTGGTTCGGTAAATATGAAGCTAGCTTACCACCAATGAAATGGTATGAATTTTCGGCATGTTCAGGTTCAACACTTGGGATATTTTGTTTAATTTCCTATGCCATGCGGAAAGATTTTAGAAAGGTTGACGCTTTGAAACTGTATAATGGTTACTTCCCATATATTCAGGGCTTACATATTTTGCTCGATTATTTTATTGATCAAGAAGAGGATTTAGCGGGTGGCGATTTAAATTTTTGCTTTTATTATAAAAATCATGAAGAGCTATTTACACGTTTAACTCACTTTTTAAAAGAAGCAGATCGTCATACAAAAGACATTCCCCATCGGAAATTTCATCAATTAATTAATCGAGGATTAATTGGTATTTATTTATCTGATGAAAAAGTAAAGCAGCAGCCGAAAGTGGACAAGTTGGCCAAAGAATTGATCAAACAAGGCGGTCTCATTAGTTCGTTCTTCTATTGGAATGGACGGGCCTATCGTCGTTTTCAAAAGGGAATAATGAAATCGAATGCTACCTATGCACAAAATAAAGAAGCCTGACCTTAGGGTAGGCTTCTTAAATTTTCTCAATCGCAACGATAAATGGCGGGTCGTTTTGCTGGTTTAAAAATTGATACAGTAACACACGTGCCTTTTGTTGATCCAAGTTTTTGACATATTGAAGCAAATGATCACGTTCTGTAGCTCCTTCAGGATGACCATGATAAATGACAAGCACTATGATCCCTTCTGATGCCATTATTTGAAGCAGTTGTTCAATCGCCGCTATCGTTGTATCAGGTTTTGTGACAACGGATTTATCACTTCCCGGCAAGTAGCCAAGATTAAAAATGGCTGCCGTTACTTTTCCATGGTAGTCGGGAGGAATCAAATCTTGAATATGTTCATGTCCTTTATGGAAAAGAATAGCCCGATTTTCTAAGTGATGTTCAGCAAGTCTTTGTTTGCTTTTTAAAATGGCTTGTTCTTGTATATCAAATCCATATACCTTACCGGACTCCCCGACGAGATTGGCTAAAAATAATGTATCATGTCCGTTCCCTAATGTAGAGTCCACCGCAATATCACCAGGCTGAATTGCTTTTTCCATTAAAGATCTAGCAAATTGCAATACTCTTTCAATCTTCATCCTCTAGTTTCCACCTTGCTTTTATACAGTTTTCCTTGCCAGCTATCTCTTCTTTTAAGTTCAGCATCAATTGAGTTTAAAACTTCCCACTTATTCACACTCCACATAGGTCCAATCATTAAATCAATCGGTCCATCGCCAGTAATTCGATGAACAATCATTTCAGGTGGTAAAATTTCTAATTGGTCGCATACTAATTTTACATAATCATCAAATGTTAAAAACTTGAGCATGCCTTTTTCATATTGTTTGACCATTGGCGTTCCTTTTAATAGATGTAATAAATGAATTTTTATTCCTTGTACATCAAGCTTGGCAACTTCTTCTGCTGTTTTCATCATCATTTCAGGAGTTTCCAGTGGAAGGCCGTTAATGATATGAGAACAAATACGAATTCCATGTTTCCTTAATTTACTGACACCTTTTTTATAACAGTCGAAATCATGGGCACGATTAATTAAATCAGCTGTTTTTTCATGAACAGTTTGTAATCCTAGCTCAACCCATAAATATGTTCTCTCATTTAGTTCAGCTAAATATTCGACGACATCGTCTGGCAAACAATCTGGTCTTGTAGCAATCGATAGACCAACAACACCATCTTGTTTAAGGACAGTTTCGTATTTTTCACGTAATACATGTACTGGCGCATGTGTGTTTGTGAATGCTTGAAAATACGCCATATATTTGCCGTCTTTCCATTTATGATGCATTTTTTCTTTAATTTCATTGAATTGTGTGTTTAAGTCATCTACACGATTGCCTGCAAAATCACCTGATCCAGAAACACTGCAAAAGGTACAACCTCCATGTGCAACGGTACCATCCCGATTCGGGCAATCGAATCCACCATCAAGTGCTACCTTAAAAACTTTATGTCCGAACTCATTTCTAAGATGATAGTTCCACGTATGATATCTTTTATCATCAGTTGCAAAGGGAAAAGGGTTTGTCTGATTCAAAATCAGTCCCTCCTTATTAAAGTAATATCATATTTTAACATGAAAAATAGGGGTTATCCAATGGACTTTGTCACAAATAAAGCAGAAGGTATTTTGGATATAGTTTACTTTTAAGATAAGTGATAGGAAATGTAGAGATGAACAAAATAAGATATGAGGCATTTTGCTTCAAAAACATTGATCATACCTAGGGAGGGTTATTCATGGCAACCCGTCAATCAGTTGATGATTTATTACAACGATGTGAAGATGCGATCCGAACCGCGCAAGACCAATATCTTGAGGGTAGTATGCAGGAACATTACAACGATGATGATTATACAAATGCACTCCAAGGTTTAGAAGAAGCTTTTAATGATCTAGCAACGATGGCTAATAGTGCAAATTCGCAACAAAGAGAGCAGCTTCATCGTATGCGTCTTCAGTTGCAGCAAGCACAAAATAATATGATTTTACTTAGACATTAATAGGGGGAACCTACATTGGCAAAGCGTTCGAAAATGAATAATCCAGAACAAAAGACACGGAACGGAAGTAATAATCAGGATGTGGAATTTGGTCAGGATATGGATGTAATCAAAAAATCAAAATTGGCATATGAAAAAACTGGTGGTCAGCCAGTGAAATCGAAAATGCATCAGGAGCAAAATCAGACAGGTAGAACAAGGCATTAAGAGAAAGGGGGGCCAATGCTTGGCCTCCTTCCTTTATCCACAGTTTAGTTAATTTGCTCTTGAATAGACTCTCATATTGGTGATTTTATTATTTTTAACGCGATAAGTTACAATGCAGGAATAAGGTGGTTGTTCACTCCCATCCTTTAACATCGTACCAGAAATGTATTCCTCTAAGACAACGACCTCTCCGACTACCATATAATTTTTAACTTCAATATGGATATTGGGACTTTGTTCAATCACCTTTCCATATTGGGGGATAAATTGTTCCATATCTTTTAAAATATATGTCCCATTGTCGCTAATCCAGCTGCAAGAATCTGCAAAAAAGTCCTTTTGCGCTCTTAGATCGTGTCTGTTATGTGCTTCTATTTGGTCTAAAACTATCTTTAAAGGGTCATTCATCACATAAATTCCTCCTTCGTGAATGTTTCTTCAAATAGATAATCATCTAACGGTAATCTAATCGTTGAATGTGGAACAGTTGAATCTAATTGATATCCCAATGTAATCATCATTACAGGAATATAACGATCTGGTATGTGCAATTCATTACGCAATTCATCTTCTTTAAACCCAATCATGGGACAAGAATCAATTCCATAGTTTTTGGCAGCCAGCATTAGCAGCATAGATGCCAATGATGCATTTCTAATTGCCTCATGAATAGCGAAGTTTTCTTTGTTTTTGTAAATGTTGGGCAAATTTAGTAGGTAATGATTCATTAAATCTTCAGACATATAGCCTAAATCAACTTGCCTTTGATAAATTTTTTCTGCATTTTTATAAGCTTCAGTATCTCCTAAGACAATGACTACACAAGAACTGTCTAGAACTTGTTCTTGATTCCAAGCAATTGGATAAATTCTTTCTTTTTTCTCTTGGGTTTTAATTATGAGGAATCTCCAATGTTGTAAATTCCATGAAGAGGGGGCTTTACCCGCTAGGCTAAAAATATTGTCTAAAATTTGATTTGGTATTTGAACACCTGGTTTGTACTTTCGTACACTTTTTCGTTCAGCAACGATTTGATCAAATGTGATAGTTTCCAAAGTAGAATTTATGTGAATACATCTCCTTTTTACATAATTTCACTTTAATTATAAAATAAGGAATTCCTTCCACAAGTAGGCACTTTTTTGTAACCAGGTATGAAAAATGGGTCGTGTTTATACAAAAATAGGTAGTATGTAATTGGAAGGAATAGTACACTCTTTGGAGAATTAGTAGATAGAATATGTAGGTTATTGGGGAGGGATTACATGAAAATTATAGATACCGCATCCTTTTTTATCGATTATTATCAACCTTCTTTAAGTTTTTTAAGTAACTACTATAATGAATTCCCAGAAGCATTTAAAGAATATTTTGCCTACCATTGTAAAGATACAGAGGAGAGACATATTCAGTCAATTAATAAATACACAGAATATCTATCTACAATTAAACAAGTTCATAAGAATATTGTCTCGATTATTAATGAAATAACAGATGAGTATTTGAAACTTTACGAACTAGAGTTCCCTATTGAAGTAAATTTAATTGTAGGTGGATTTGGGTCAAATGCTTTTACGCACAGACAAATTATCCCGAACATAACATTTGCATTAGAAAGATTATCGCCAGAAATGGACCATCTAAAAACAATTGTTGCCCATGAATTTGGTCATGCAGCCCATAACATTCTATCAAATAAGGCAAATGTAGAGTGGGCAAAAATTCAATGGGAAAACCCACTTACATGGCTTTATCAAGAAGGAGCGGCAACACATTTTTCTAGGAATATTGTAGGGGGATTAAACCCTTCTATCTATTTCTCATTTAATAATGACGGTGAAGAATGGTTAGCATTTTCAGAATTAAATAGAAATGAAATAAAAATGGCCTTTGCTGAAGACTATTCCACTAAGTCGAATGAGTTTATTTTCCGTGAATGGTTTTCTATTTATGGCGGTGAAAAATATGGCTATAATAGATTGGGTTATTTCATTGGTGATATGTTTTTTCAAGATCAAATTTCAAAATTTGGGGAAATAAACGCTATACTTGCTTGGAAAAGCAATAATTTTGAGGAAAAAGCTAGAAAGTGGTTGTTCGAAGAAAATAGGCAATGAATAAACAAAAAGGAAACCTATTTTATTTGGTTTCATCAGACTGTAGACAAACTCGAAGAATTTCGAGTTTGCCTGCAGTTTTTTTCTATTAAAATAAGTTTATACTCAAAAACCGTTGATTTCCGCTACGGGCGAACGCTTTCCGCGGGGTGTGAGCTTATAGCCTCCTCACTCGCTTTGCTCCCTGCGGGGTCTAAAGGCTCACACTATTTCCCGCAGGAGTCGTCGCCCATCGCTCCAATCAACTAGATAACCGGAAATATTTAAGAGGTGACGTACCTTGATGGCAAAAATCTTTCTCAAGAACGTGTCTTTTCAGATGCGAAGAAAAGCATGGTATGCGATGGACAACCTTACGAGGGCTTAAAAAATTGTCCATGCAGGCGATGCTTACATTTGCTGCCATGAATTTAAAGAAACTAGCAGCTTGGACTTAGCAGGATGCCTGATGATGACTTCTAAGACTATATAATATGTTTTGGGGTCAGTTTTTAAGCAGATACTCGCTGATTGGAGCGGAAGGTGCTTGACTCCTGGGGGATATAGCGTTGCAGACGAGACCCCGCACGGAGCGAAGTGAAGGAGGAGGCTCGGCGAACGCCACCCGGAAAGCAAGCGCCTGGAGCGGAAATCAGCCTTTTCTTCTACATTATCTTTTAAAAATGACAAAAGGCGGTGAGAAAGAGTCTTCTCACTGCCTTTTGTTTATTCATTGCTTATCTTTTAGTTTTCGCATTCTTATGCTGCTTTTTCAATTGATGAGAGGTACTCTTTTCCCTTTTTTAAGTCAAATCGACCTTCCCACTTAGACATAACAATGGCTGCTAAAGAGTTACCGAGCACATTTACAACGGTACGTGCCATATCTAGAATTCTGTCAATTCCTGCGATGAAAGCTAAGCCTTCAAGTGGAATACCTACAGAACCTAATGTTGCTAACAAAACGACAAAGGATACGCCAGGGACACCTGCAATTCCTTTTGAAGTAACCATTAAAACGAGCATTAAAGTAATTTGTTGCGAAATACTTAAATCAATTCCATACATTTGTGCGATGAAGATTGCAGCAAGAGCTTGGTAGAGAGTTGATCCGTCTAAGTTAAACGAATAGCCAGTCGGAATAACAAAGGATACAACGTCTTTCGGACAACCGAACTTCTCCATTTTTTCCATTACTTTCGGCAATACTGTTTCTGAACTTGCTGTTGAATAAGCTAAAACAATTTCGTCTTTTAAAATTTTAACGAGATGAAGGATGCTTGTACCGCACATTTTTGCGATCATTCCAAGCACAACAACAACAAAAAAGAGCATTGTTCCATATACACTTATGAGTAATTTTCCTAACGGAACTAATGACTCGACACCAAATTTTGAAACCGTGACACCGATTAAAGCAAACACACCAAACGGAGCAAATTTCATAATTTGATTGGTTACCCAAAACATTGCATCTGCAGTGCCTTGGAAGAAAGCGAGGACCGGCTTTCCTTTTTCACCAATAGCTGCAATTCCTAACCCAAACATAACGGCAAAGAAAATGATTGCAAGCATGTCCCCATTTGCTAAAGATTCAATAATGTTTTTTGGAACAATGTTGACAAAAGTATCGGCAAAACTATGGCTCGTTACTTCATTTGAAGTTTCAACATACTTTTGTATATCGCCTTTAGCAAGCTTTGTCATATCAATCCCAATACCTGGTTTAATAATATTTGCAGCTAATAATCCAACGATTATAGCAATCGTCGTAACAATTTCAAAGTAAAGAATGGTTTTTCCACCAAGTTTACCCAACCTTTTCATATCGCCGGTTCCGGCAACACCAAGGATTAAAGTTGAAATAACAATCGGAACAACGATCATTTTAATTAATCGAATAAAGATATCACCGATGGGTTGCAAATAAGTTTCTACTGCAGGGTTTCCGTAAAAAATGGCTCCGACACCAATCCCTAATGCAAGACCAACAAGAATTTGATAAGCTAAGCCGAATTTAAACTTTTTCATTAAGTCACCTCTCCTAAATATTAGAATGTAAACGCTTACTAGTTTTTTGAGCGTAGAAGATAATTTTAGTATATGGAGAAATTATAAAATCCTACAAAATCCGACATGACTAAATGAGTAATTTTATTTTCATAGAAAATAACCCTAGCTCTAAATAATGAACTAGGGTGACGAGAACAGTTTATGAAGTTTCTGCGTATTTTTCTACGGTATCAAGGAACAATACTTGAAGAAACTTTTTAATATTTATTTTTACTTTCAATGTTTCAATACGGTCCTTATCAATCTCTTTCATTCGCGCTCTTATTTCTTGAAATTCGAAATAACGAGGTGCATAATATTCAAACTTGGGATTGGTGTAATCGATTGTTCCTAAGGAAGCTAGGTTGTTAAGTGCGGTCATAATAGCTCTGCGAATTCGTTGTTCAATGGATTTACTTTCTTTTTTTATTTCTGAAAGATCTGTTTTATTGGGATCGATAATCGCTTCGTATAATTCCTTTAGAGGGGGTAGCAGTTTTGGCGAATCATTGCGATGGATTAAAAATTCCATCATCAATATGATGTCCCCACTACCTGCTTCTCCAATGATTCCCATATCATTTAATATCGACAACACAATTTCTTTCACACTCCGCTGTTTCGGTGTGAACTTGGCTGTTTCCATATATGCTAAAGATTCCTTTATCGTCATTAATGATTGTTTAAGCCGATACTGTTCAGCTACCTTCTTTAAAATGCTTTGAACCTCTATTCGATTAATCGGTTTATGAATAAAGAATTCGACTCCCTTTTCATAGGCTTCTCCAACCATTTCCTTATTTACTATTTGAGAAATCATGATAAATTGCCCTCGAAATCCTTTCGCACGGAGTAGTTCAATTGTTTCAATTCCATCCAATTTTGGCATTAAAAAGTCAATTAAGACAATATCGGGTCGTGTAGAAAGAATCAGTGGAATCGATTTTTCTCCGTTTTCAGCTTCACCAATTACCTCACCAAGTTCACCATCAGAAATAACCCTCTCAAGCATTCTGCGACTTGCTGTATCATCATCAACAATAAAATAGAGCATTTTCAATCAACTCTCTTTCTAATATTCGTAGTGGGAATTTGGATTCGAAATATTGTTCCCGCAGCTTTTGAATCAATAAGAATCTGACCGTTTAGGGTATCAACGATTTCTTGGACGTGGGATAGGCCAATCCCTGTTGCGGCCACTCCGTGATCATTGAATTTTGTCGTATAACCTGGTTCAAAGATGATGGATAAATCTTCTTTGGGAATTCCTTTTCCAGAATCCTTTACCGTAAATATTGTAGATCCTAATTCTTCAAAGATGCCGAAATCAATTTTTCCCACCTTAGTAATGGCTTCCACAGCATTAGCTGTCAAATTATTCAATAATGCAAGCAATGGTATTTGTTGATCCGTATCAAAATCAGTAGAAAGTGTCAGATTAAAATGGATTTTTTTCCCTAGCATTTCACTATATTTTTCATTTGCTGTTATCACAAATCGAAGCACATCAGAAAGAGAATGTACTTCATTTCTTTTTTGGATCGTTATTTTAGACAATCCAGAAAGTATCCGCTGTGAGTCCTTTTTCACTTCATGTATTTCTTGGGCTATAAGTAGCGCTTGAGCGCTCAACTCCTGGAGATTCCTTTTTTTTAATTTACGATATAAATCATGGCTAGAAGCCGTAATTTGTTCAATATGATTCATTGATTTCTCTAAGTAAAGGGTTTCACTATATAATTCGGACCCAATTTCGAGCATTTCCTGCATTCGTTTTTTTTGTTCCGAAACAATTATCGAACTATAAATTCCAACCACAAAGTAGCTACGGAAAATGGCAACCCCACTTAATAATGCCCATTCATATACCCCTAAGTTCGCATGATTTAACAGCCAATAGCGCATGAGATGTTCTAGACTGTTTCCGATAAATTCTAATCCGGCTGCCAAAGCTCCAAGAAGAAGGGGAGAGGTTTTGTATTTATCTATTTTTAATAGGTTAAAACCTAATCCAAGAATAAAATAGAACAGAAATGCTGGTAGATGATTCTTGACACTAATTGAGATAGAGGCGGGACCCGACACCATATCTTCAATCATGCGAAATAAGAAAACCGTTATCCCAGTTATAAACCCTGTTCGAATCAAAGAACCTGGAGGACGAATGAGGATCAGTAAAAAGAAACTGATACTTCCTAATCCAAAACGAAAAGCCTCCCCATTGAAGGGAATCACTTTAATTTCGCTGGCAATCGAGGTAATTAGGGCAATAAATAATAGAGAAAACCATTCATTTTTGGTGAAATTTTTCCTAAAAAAATTTTTAAAAGAAAGCATTTATTACTCCTTCAGAAGACATGAATAAAATACGTGCTCTAATCATAACGAAAAGAACACCAATCTTAAAGAGGGGAATGAAATCTTTCAATTGAAGAGTGATATGAAATGAGGAACAATTTTGAGATTAGCTTCTATTGTTGAAAATATACAAGAGTACTGAAAAATAATATGTATAAAACCATTGCACATTATGATAAAAACCTCTAAAATTGTTTTGTTATTTGAAATAGTGAAGTTTAAAGGAGCGTTTTTCATGCCTCGTGCCTTATGGCTTTTAATCATCGGGATGGCAGTGAATGTTACGGGCTCTTCTTTTTTATGGCCTTTAAATGCAATTTATATTCATGACCATTTAGGTAAATCTTTAACGGTTGCTGGGATTGTCTTAATGTTAAATTCAGCTGCTAGTGTAATAGGGAATTTATTTGGAGGAAGTTTGTTTGACAAAATCGGTGGCTATAAGTCTATTCTTTTGGGAATTGTAATTTCTCTTCTCTCTCTTATTGGCTTAACGATTTGGCATGGTTGGCCGCAATATGTTATCTTCTTAACGATCATTGGTTTTGGATCAGGGATTATTTTTCCATCTATGTATGCCATGGCGGGTACAGTTTGGAAGGAAGGGGGACGTAAATCCTTTAATGCGATTTATGTTGCTCAAAATGTCGGAGTAGCGGCAGGTGCTGCACTTGGTGGACTAGTTGCATCCTATTCATTTGAATGGATTTTTCTAGGAAATACGTTGCTATATGTTATTTTCTTCTTAATTGCTTTACTAGGTTATAAAAATATTTCACCGTCAGTTGGTAAAGTAACATCTATTTTCGAAGGGAAACAAACGGTGAAAAACCATTCTAGACTATATGCACTACTAATCCTTTGTATCGGGTACTTGCTTTGTTGGGTGGCTTACGTTCAATGGCAAACAACGATCGCGGCTTATACTCAAGAAATTAACATTTCCATTGAACAATATAGTATTTTATGGACGTTTAATGGTGCGTTAATCGTATTAGGGCAACCAATCATGAACCAATTAATCAAAGGTGTTAAATCAATTAAAGTTCAAATTATCATCGGTACCATTATTTTTATCTTATCCTTTGCCGTTGCGGCTGCTGCTGAGCAGTTTATCTGGTTTATTGCGGCGATGACCATTTTAACGATTGGTGAAATGCTAATATGGCCAGCTGTTCCAACGATTGCAAGTCAATTAGCTCCCGAAGGTAGAGAAGGATTTTATCAAGGGGTCGTTAATAGTACGGCAACAGGTGGAAGAATGATTGGGCCTGTATTAGGTGGTTTGCTAGTTGATTTATATGGAATGTCAATGCTATTTACAGTATTAATTGGCTTATTTGTGATTGCCATCTTTACGACTATCATTTATGATCGAAATTTAAAGGAAAAGAAAGAGCTTAAAGCCATTTAACCAAAAGTCTGCGTTTTCCGCAGGCTTTTTTTCTATGTCTTCTGTATCAAAAATCAGCGAAAGGGAAATTTAATCTTGGGATAAAAATGCAGGAGTGATGCACGATGAGAAATAAGATTGCCAGCCTATTGTTAGCTTTGATAATCATATTTACGATTCAAAATACGTGTGAAGCGGCAAACCAAGATCAAGATTCCAGAGAACTTCAGCTTCAAGATATGCTAATGCTTTTTTTGGGAAAACCAATTGAAAAAGCAGTGAATGAAAATTACTCGAAACTTTTAACTGAAAATCCAATGGTTTATCCTTATCAAATTAAAATTGTTAAAATGGAAAGGCTTGGTGAATTTCGTTCCTTTCATTTTTTGATAACGCTCGAAATGACTCCAGTAGTCGGTCCTCACATTGAAGTTGGAGAGGATCGCTTAACATTCGAAATTTCACCAATCATTCCAGATGAAGTCAAACTTGTTAAGTATGAACATTTACATACATATGATCTTCCTACGAATTGGAAACATATTCAGAGAAAGCGTTAATTAATGGATTGTTTTGGATGTATTCTATTGGTTAATATTAAAAGGATAATGATGTGTAAAAAGAGATTGAAAGAGAGGCAGATAAATATGTTGCTGTTTCCAAATCTTCAAGAAGATATCGGTATCCCACAATATATCCAATTATATGATTATATAAAAAAAGAAATATATTCTGGCACTCTTGTTATAAGTACAAAACTTCCATCTGTACGTAAACTTTCGGAGTTCTTAGCAGTCAGTACAACTGTGGTAGAGATGGCCTATAACCAGTTGGTGTTAGAAGGTTTCATTGAGAGTAAGCCGCGTAGTGGATATTTTGTCCAAGATTTTACGGATTTACAATCAAAAAGTGTGGTAATGGAAGAGAGTAGAGGAAGAAATTCGACAAATAAAGGATCGACATTTACCTATGACTTTCATTTGTCATTAAATGATTTTTCACAATTCCCTTATTCTATATGGAAGAGTCTATACCAGGAGGCATTAAATTCTGACCATGAAAATAATCTGTTTTTCGGAGATCCTCAAGGAGAAATGGGTTTGCGAACAGCTATTTCTAAATACTTACAACAAGTTCGTGGAGTAGTATGTACACCTGAACAAATTATCATTGGTGCAGAGCAATTTTTACTACTAAGTATTCTGTCCCTCATGTTAAAGCCAGTATACAGTAAGATTGCAGTTGAAGAAACGAGTTATACATTACTACCTTCTACCTTTGAGCAAATGGGCTTTTACCTTTCCTATTTACCAATGGAAAATGATGGAGTAAGTATAGATGGAATGTATGGATCCGAAGTGAAGATAATGGCTGTTTCTCCTTCTCATTCCTTCCCAGTAGGAGTATACATGTCAATGGATAAACGGTTTGAAATACTAAGATGGGCAGAAAAGGTAAATGGTATGATTATTGAAGATGATTATGACGGAGAATTTTATTATGGAAAACCATATCCAGCCATTCAAGGGTTAAAAGTCGACTCACCTGTGATTTATTTAGGTGGTTTTTCTCAAGTAATGGCACCTGCCTTATGTATCTCATATATGGTATTACCACAATCACTTATGCCTCGATTTTTAGAAGTGAAGAACAAAATCTATTTTGAACAATCTTCATCAAAGCTGCATCAGCGCGCTTTGGAATTATTTATAGATAGAGGATTTATGGAACGACATTTAAGAAAAATGAGGACATTATATCGAAAAAAGCACGACCTTCTCATCGAGTCTATTAAAAAATATTTTGGTGACACTTGCAAAGTAAAGGGATTATACGGGGGCTTTCATCTTATTTTACAAATAGATCATGTGAAAACAGTGGAAGAGTTAGTCTTAATTGCTCAACAAGAGGGAATAAGAGTGGCGAAGGCATTTCATAATAAGGATGTAGAAAAGAAGGAATTCATCTTAGGTTTTGGTGGAATACCTGAAGAAAAAATCGATGAAGGGATAAAAAAATTAAATCATGTTTGGTTTGGTTCTAGCAATCTATCGTAACTGTCCTGTCATTTCTTTTAAAACTGTATATTTAAAAATCATTAAATAACAAGTATATTATTGGCATTAGCGGGAGGAGGAGCATCCATGAATGTTCGTTTATTAGAAGGGGAAAAAGTATATTTAAGACCAATTGGATTAGATGATACTGAATTTTATTTTTCAACATTGTTTAATCCGGAAGTACGCAAATTAACTGTAACACAGTTAAGCTATACTAAAGAGCAAATCCATAGTTATATTGAAAGAAAAAGTCAAGATTCATCTTCCTTACTATTACTAATTGCTATTAAAGAAACAGATGAAGTTATTGGGGATATCGCTTTACAAAGTATTGACCATTATAATCGTAATGCCAATATTAGAATCGCCATAAATAATCATGAACACCAAGGAAAAGGGTACGGAAGTGAAGCGATGAAGCTGATGTTAGATTATGGGTTTGGAATCGTGAATTTACACAGAATTGAATTAAATGTCTTTTCCTATAATGAAAACGCATTTCATGCTTACAAAAAGCTCGGATTTAAGCAAGAAGGTGTCCAAAGGGAAGCACTATACTATGATCATCAGTATCATGACTCAATAACAATGAGTATTTTAGAGAATGAGTTTAGAAGTTTAGATAAAAAGTAGTTTTGTAAAGGACGGATTTATCATGTTAGAAATATCCAGTCAATTAAAACGATATATGGACGGGTTAGCGGATAATAATTATTTTAATGGGGCTGTGTTAGTAGGGTATAAAGGAGAAATTCTTTTGAAGGAAGGGTACGGACAAGCCTCCTATCAATACAGTATTCCAAATAACACAACAACAAAATTTCGAATCGGTTCCTTGACAAAAGCTTTTACAGCCATGGCTATTTTAATGTTGCATGAACAAGGACGATTAAAACTAACGGATTCGTTAGTACAGCATTTACCTGAGTTCAGAGATTGGGAAGCCGTTACGATTCACCATTTATTAAGCAATACGTCCGGTATTCCATGTTTTACATCTTTTCCTGATTATTGGACGAAAACTATGAGACTGCCAGCAACTATTGCACAATTTTTTGAATCTATTAAAGAAATGCCTTTAGAGTTCACGCCTGGTGAAAAGATGGAATATAGTAACTCAGGTTATTTAATACTAACCGCGATAATTGAAAAAATATCTGGGCAGTCATATGCCGATTATCTTCAAGATTCAATAATAGTTCCATTAGGATTAACAAATACTGGAGTTGATAATGGTCGTACGATTGTTGAATCACTTGCAACGGGGCATACCGTATGGGAAAGGGTAGTACATACTGATTTCATTGATATGTCCTTTCCACTAGGAGTGTATGGGATGTATAGCAACTTAGAGGATTTATATAAGTGGTCACAGGCATTACAGCGTAGTGAATTACTGGATGAAAAATTACAGCAGCAAATGTTTACAGGGAATCCGTATGGATATGGCTGGTTTTTGGAAGAACTACCTGAAAAGAAAGCAAGTCACTTTGGTGATATTAACGGCTTCGTTAGCTATTTTGAAATCAACCTTCACCAGGATTTAACGGTTATTGTATTGAGTAATATAAATATTACGCCTGTATCGCAAATGAGTCAGGATCTTGCCAATATCGTGCTTGGAAAATCTGCTAGTTTCGTAGAAATTCCTTCAAAAGTTACGAAAACAATACCATTTGATAAATTTACCGGCACTTACGCAAACGGAAGGCAAGAAATCAAATTTGATTTTAAGGAAGAATTATTTGCAACCATTCCGAAAATGTACGGTGTTCCTTATAAGTTCAAATTAGTTCCTGTTTTAGCAGACGATGAAAGAGTAGTTTTTAAAAGTGATTTTATTCATGATACTTATGAATTTAAATTAAATGGACATGGTGATATAGAGCTTTTCGAACTCACAGATTGCTATGGCTTAAAAAGTGAATATCGAAAAAATGATTAAGTGTCTATCACCTGTGAAGCAATTTACCATCATTATAGACCTTGCTAAAAGAGAGAGTAGAAAGATAATAATTCAAATAATTGTTAAATAACTGTCATTATATCCTCACTTCATTTGTATATTTTTAATAAGGCACCTCACTGGCACAACATACGCAATTGCCTTTCAAAAAATATTTGAAATGAGGTATATTGTATGAAAAACTATTTTTCTTTGATTTCCATTATTATGATCGCCTTTTTAATGACATTGATCCTTCCTTCTCATTCTAACGCTTCAGAAACAAAAGAGGTAAATGCATCAATGGAAAATTATCTTAAAAATAATGTACATTATTATCATGATCAATCAATGAAGATCACTGATCAGATCGAATTAAGTGGGAAAGTAACGAAGATAATTAAGACTGATGATCCGAAAACAGAAGCTAATGAAGAAAAAATTGAGGAATACCAATCCAATTTAATTGTAGCCTTTGTTGAATATGAACTAGTAAGAGACTCTATTTTTTTCTTTACAAAAAAGGATTATATATTTTATGACGCGGATCGAGATGAATTTTTACTCTCCGGACATGTATTAGGAAATGCTGAAGTAAAAACATTCTTTAATAAACATGTTTCCGAGGTAGGGAAAAAATTGAATGCTTTCTCCCAAGTGCTGATCACAGCTTTGTTTCTCCTCTCTTTTCTCATAGTAATCATCGTCATGTTGGTGACGGAAGCAAAGCATAAAGTGACATCTTATTCTTATTATCAAAGGTATTCTACAACTAAAAGCAAATACTCTTAAAGCCACCTTTTATGGTGGTTTTTCTATGTGTGGGAATTATCGGATATTCTGAAAAGTTATGTTACATTTTTTTAAAAGCAACGTTATATTTAATAGCTGAGTTTGGAGGAGGGTAAGGTGGCTGTTGAATTTTTAACTGTATATGATGAATATTTTGATGATATTTATCGGTATGTCTACGTGAAAACTGGGAATAAGTGGGATGCCGAAGATATTGTCAGCGAAACGTTTCGTAAGGCTTATGTAAAAGTAGGAACACTTAATGAAGGAGCTAATAAGAAAGCTTGGTTAATGACAATCGCAAGAAATACAGTTATTGACTACTATCGTAAAAAGAAAAATGTCTTTGTCGGAGATGAAATGGAATTCTATTTTGAACCACTCCCATTTGAAGATCCATTTGATCAATCTAGTGAATTGGACTGTTTAAAGAAAAGCTTGACTAACCTATCAAAAGAAGATTTAGAGATTACCAATTTAAGATATTTTGCAAATATGCGATTTAAGGATATTGCAATTCTTTTAAAGAAAACGGAAGAATCACTCCGTGTAAAATCGAGCAGGATTACGAAAAAGGTCGGGATTTTAGTGAAAAAATGTCTGGGGGAAACATAATGGAACCAGAAAAAGTCGAAAGGCAATTGCAGGAATTAAAGAAGCAAATTCCAGTTGATCAAGTTTTGAAGAAAAAACTGAGGGGGGAATTTCTGAATAAAGGAAAGAGCTCATATTTGAAAAATCCTTGGATAAGTGGATTATTAGCAGCTGTAATCTTCATCGCTTTTTTCATGACAAGCATTCAAACTCAACAAGTAAATGCCAGCTCCCTAAATATTTCGAACTCGATTTCATTTTTTGATATTGGAAGTGGTGAGATTACAGCTTATACACATCATAATGATGAACTATATATAGCGATTAAAAATAAAGGGCTTTATCGATACAACGATCAAGGTATGAAGAAAATATCAGAAATCTCTGTAGATGGGTTAAGTCATTCTTTAGTCGGTGAAACGCTTATTTATACGAATAATGGGGATCTATTTAATTACGATTTAAAACTGAATAAGAGCGGAAAAATTTCGAAAGAAGGATCGAAAGCTAAATATTCGTTTCCTACTTGGATAAATAGTAATGAAATATTAGTGACGAAAAAAAATGGAAACGAGCAAAAGATTGTTCAAATAAATATTGAAACACTTGAAGAAAAGGATCTAACGATTGGAAATCAACCATCTTATTCGGAGAAGCAACATACATTCGTTTTTTCTCGAAATGGAAATGTCATGATAAAAAATTTAAAAAATGGCAAAGAAAAACTGGTAGATGTCGGCCGTGATCCATTCATGTCAATCGATGGATCATATATCACCTATATTAAAGATGTTAATGGATTTGAAGATGTGTGGATCGCAGATTTTGATCTAAAAACAAAGAAGAAAGTAACTACAAATATACCAATGAGTGTTGAAAATTCAAAAGAAGGACTGTATCAATATTTTTCACCTATTTGGGGCACGGATGAACGGACACTTTATATGTTGAAGAAACGAAAGCAGCAAGAAGGAGATACTTTCCAACTAATGAAGATTTCACTTAGCGAAAAAGAGTTAACCGCCAAAACGACTGTTGAAAGGTATTTACAGGCATTGATAGTAAGAGATGATGATTATGCGAAAAGCATCATGGAGCATCCACCTGAGTTTTTAACTTATTCCAACCCAAACCGAATTGGATATAAAATCATTAGTTCAAAGGAAAAGACTGATTCAGTTAGCGTAACAGCAGATGTGTATTGGACGGAAACGGCAATTCCTTATTATAAAATTTCAACTTACGAATTTATCCTTGTGAAGAAAACGGGTAAATATATGATTCAAAAGGTCACAGAACTAGCAAATAAAGAAATAATCGGATTAGATGAAACCGAACTTGTTTCAACAAAAATAAAAATTTTAGAAGATGGCGTGGAGGAAACACTTTTCCAATTCCGGGATATTCCATCTGTTTATAAAAGAACAGAGAATATAAGAATTAGTCATTTAGTGATGGACCCAAATGAGAAATTTATCATTTTTAGTCTTCAGGAAATGGAAGAAAAACAAGGTTCATCTAAAGCTACAATTCTTAAATACGACCTGAAAAAGAAACATTTTAGTTTAATTGCAGATATAGAACCTGAGAATGGGCATGATGCCTATATCTCTCGATTATCATTAGATTCTACTGGGCGATATTTGGCAGTGGATTTTTCAGTTGACCAACAAAGCTTATTTATTTTTGATAGTGTAACAGGTAAAAAAATCGATAAATTCCACAAGACAAATTCAATATTTTGGCAAAATGATAAATTATTGATAAGGGAAGTAGAAAATTTCCAATTTATGATGTATCAATATAATCCAAAAACACAAATCAAAAAAACTTTTTAAATTATGTTGTTACGAAATGAAAGCATCAACGTTATTATGTATGAATGACAAAGGGCCCTTGTCGTAAAATGAACAAAGAGAGGGAAAATAAATATGTTAAAAAAATCAATGATATTAGGTGTAGCACTTGCTTTAGGATTAACAACGGCATCCTATACTGCTTCATCCCAAACAAATCCGAAAACAGTCGAAGTAAAAAAAGAAGTGAAGAAAACTTCCATGGAAGAACAGTTAGAAATGTTAGAAAAAGCAATTGTTCCAACTAATCCTGATGATACGATTGCAACTTGGGCAAAAGCAGTAAAAAATAGAAATGGTGCTTTACAGTATGCAATGTTTACGCAGAATGTAAAAAATGGTATAAAAAAATCGTTTGAACAATTTCACTGGGTATCAGGCGCGTCAAGTCCATGGGTAGATCAATATACAGTAATCAGTAAAAAGGAAAATAAAGATAAAACCTTGCAATACGTTGTAGAATTTGAATTAGCTACTTCCTTTGGAATTGGTAAAGATCAAGCTATTGTAACGCTAGTAAAACAAGGGGAACAATGGTTCATTAAGAGTCTAGCACCAGCATCTGAGAAATCAGTTGGAATTTGGAATACGCCTGAATCCATTAATGAATCAAGTTTTACAAAAAACATGGTTGAAATAAATAGTTACGATAGTAAATTAGGCTATCAAATAAAAATCCCTAAAAAGGTAACGACTAAATTAAGCTTTAAAGAATCTACTTGTGAAAATGAAGAAGGAAAACCATCTTGCACAAAAATATTCTATAAAGATGGAAAAAATGAAGTCAGCCTAATTTCAATAATTCGCTTAACAAAAGAGCAAGAGAAATCAAGTTATTATCTTATTCATCCTTTTATAAAAAAGGTAGGGGAAACGAAAGATTTTGGTTTTTATTATACATTCCCAAGTGAGCATCCTTATGGTGAAAAGGAAAATACAACACAAGGCAAGGAATGGACTTCGCTACTGGGGACCCTAAAGGAAAGAGTACAAAAAATAATTGTAAAATAGTTTGATTAGAAAAAAATTCTAATAATGTAATAAAAAATATTTCGAAAGGACATACTAAGCAAGCAAGGTTAAATTGCAATTTTTGTGTATACACATGCTAGGAGGCAACAAAAAATGGAACGTGGTAAAGTAAAATGGTTTAACAGTGAAAAAGGATTTGGATTCATCGAGCGCGAAGGTGGAGAGGATGTATTCGTTCACTTCTCAGCTATTCAAGGTGAAGGCTTCAAATCACTTGATGAAGGTCAAGAAGTGACTTTCGACATTGAAAACGGCCAACGTGGTCCACAAGCTACAAACGTTCGTAAAGTATAATTGACGATACGGAACAGACCTTAAGCGATCTTCTAAGATGAGGATCGCTTTTACAATTTGCATCACGATATAATGATGATAAATACCAGAGAAATAGAGGAGACAAAATGAAGATTTACGTTAATAAGTTACATGAAAAAGATGGGGAAGAATTATTTAAATTTGAAACAGAAAATAGAGCCTTTTTTGAAACATTGGTTCCTAGTAGAGGGGACGAATATTATGTTTATAACCGTTTTAATGAGTTATTGTCTGATTTACTGACGGAACAAAAAGAAGGAATCTCTTATTTTTATTTAATTAAAGATGAATGGAACAGAATAGTAGGTCGAATCAATTTAGTTGATATCGATCAAGAAAATAGAATCGGGCATATTGGATATCGGGTAGGAGAGGCATATTTAAAAATGGGAGTTGCGTCAAAGGCATTGGAGCATCTATTACATGAAGCTATTAATCTCCAAGTATATGAAATTCATGCGAAAACAACACCTGAGAACATAGGATCGCAAAAAGTGTTAGAAAAAAACGGCTTCATCCCTACAACAAAGGATGAAGAGCCAAACTTTGTCCATTTTGTTTGGAATGCATCAAAATAAACGTATCATTTTTATGTTAATTGCATATAATGGAAATTAACTTTTAAAAAAGTATAAACTTTCTTGCATACTGAAAGAAAATCGTCTACAATATGATAAATAATAATGAATAACTGTGATGAGGAATAGTAATGGTGCATTCGCTTGATTTAGAGAGTTGACGGTCGGTGCAAGTCAACCAAGCACATCATGAACTCGCCTTCTGAGTTGCAAGTGTGAATTTACAGTAATGCTTGCCGTTTTCCGCGTTAAGGATGAATGAAGCGAGTGCAAGTGCACTAATGTGGGTGGTACCGCGGGAAGATACATAATCCTCTCGTCCCTTTTTATAGGGATGAGGGGTTTTTTTATTGTCAAAAAGTGAAGGAGGAATAAACATGAGTTTCAATCATCAACAAATTGAAAAGAAATGGCAACAATATTGGGAAGAAAACAAAACATTTAAAACTAGCGAAGAAAAAGGAAAGCGTAAATTTTACGCATTAGATATGTTTCCGTATCCATCTGGTTCTGGATTACATGTAGGTCATCCAGAAGGTTATACAGCGACCGATATCCTATCTCGTATGAAAAGAATGCAAGGATATAATGTGCTTCATCCAATGGGGTGGGATGCTTTTGGTCTTCCTGCGGAGCAATACGCGATTGATACTGGTAATGATCCAGCCGAATTTACTGAGATTAATATTAATACTTTCCGTCGCCAAATTAAATCATTAGGTTTTTCCTATGATTGGGACCGTGAAATCAACACAACTGACCCTGGCTATTATAAATGGACACAATGGATTTTCCTAAAGCTTTATGAAAAAGGCTTAGCGTATATTGATGAAGTGGCGGTAAACTGGTGTCCAGCACTTGGTACCGTTTTAGCGAATGAAGAAGTTATTGATGGAAAAAGTGAGCGTGGTGGTCATCCGGTTGAACGTCGTCCAATGAAACAATGGATGCTAAAGATTACCGCTTATGCTGACCGTCTAATTGATGACCTTGAAGAATTGGATTGGCCAGAAAGTCTTAAAGATATGCAGCGCAATTGGATCGGTCGTTCAGAAGGAGCGGAAGTGACATTTGAAATCGATGGCCATAACGAAAGTTTTACCGTGTTCACGACACGTCCCGATACATTATTTGGTGCCACTTATGCAGTCCTAGCTCCAGAGCATCCTTTTGTGAAAAAAATTACTTCTAGTGATCAAAGTGATGCAGTAGAAGCTTATCTTGATCAAATTAAGAGCAAAAGTGATCTTGAGCGAACAGATTTGGCAAAAGATAAGACAGGAGTTTTCACGGGTGCCTATGCAGTAAATCCAGTGAATGGTGAAAAAATGCCAATCTGGATTGCTGATTACGTATTAATGAGCTACGGAACAGGTGCGATTATGGCGGTTCCTGCTCATGATGAGCGTGACTACGAATTTGCGAAAAAGTTTGAACTTCCGATAAAAGCGGTTGTTGCAGGTGGAGATATTGAAAAGGAAGCTTACACAGGTGACGGAGAACATATTAATTCTGAATTTCTAAATGGATTAAATAAAGAAGATGGAATTTCCAAGATGATTTCTTGGTTAGAAGAAAAGGAAATCGGTACGAAGAAGATCACTTACCGTCTTCGTGATTGGTTGTTCAGCCGCCAACGTTACTGGGGTGAACCAATTCCAATTATTCATTGGGAAGATGGCACGATGTCAGCTGTTCCGGAAGAGGAGCTTCCATTAATGCTTCCAGTAACAAAAGAAATCAAACCATCTGGAACAGGTGAATCACCACTTGCTAATATTTCTGAATGGTTAAATGTAGTAGATCCTGTAACGGGTAAAAAAGGCCGCCGAGAAACAAACACGATGCCACAATGGGCAGGTAGTTCTTGGTACTATATTCGTTATATCGATCCGAAGAACGATCAGATAATCGCGGATATTGAAAAAATAAACGAGTGGCTACCAGTCGATATTTACATCGGTGGCGCAGAACATGCCGTTCTTCACTTACTATATGCTCGTTTCTGGCATAAAGTTTTATACGATATCGGGGTTGTTTCAACGAAAGAGCCATTCCAAAAGCTTTTCAACCAAGGTATGATTCTAGGTGAAAACAATGAAAAAATGAGTAAATCAAAAGGGAATGTCGTAAACCCTGACCAAATCGTTGAAAGTCACGGTGCTGACACGCTTCGTCTTTACGAAATGTTTATGGGTCCACTTGAAGCATCAATTGCATGGTCAACCACAGGATTAGACGGATCAAGACGATTCTTAGACCGAGTTTGGCGCTTGTTTGTTGAAGAAAATGGAGAGATGTCTTCGAAAATTAAAGACAATGTAGAAGCTTCTACCCTAGAAAAAGTTTATCACCAAACCGTTAAAAAGGTGACGGAGGATATGGAAGGAATTCGTTTTAATACCGCTATTTCACAATTAATGGTATTTATTAATGAAGCCTACAAAGCAGAAGTTCTACCGAAAAATTATGTGGAAGGCTTTGTGAAACTTTTAGCGCCAATTGCTCCACACGTAGCGGAAGAGCTTTGGGAGAAACTAGGCCATTCCGGTACGATTTCATACGACATTTGGCCAACGTTTGACGAATCAAAACTTGTCGATAACGAAGTTGAAATCGTAATTCAAGTGAATGGAAAAATGAAAGTGAAGCTACTGGTACCAACAGATGCATCGAAAGAAACACTAGAACAAATCGCCATGGACGAAGTGAAAGACCAAATCGAAGGAAAAACCGTTCGCAAAGTAATCGCCGTTCCTGGAAAACTTGTTAACATTGTGGCAAACTAAGTAAATATAGGACTGACTCATCGTAGTCAGTCTCTTTTTTTAAGAAAGGAAGTGTCATAAATGATTGAAATAATCACTACGGAAGAATTAAAGAAGAAGCTTGAAGCGGGAGAGAAGCTTGAGCTTGTTGATGTACGTGAGGATGAAGAGGTTGCTTTAGGAATGATCCCAGGTGCAAAGCATATACGGATGGGAACAATCCCTGAGAACCTAGATAAATTTGATAAAGAAACTGAATACATTTTCATTTGCCGATCTGGAGGCAGAAGTGCAAATGTTTGTTATTATTTGCAAGATCAAGGCTATAAAGTTCGCAATATGGTCGGCGGAATGCTTGAGTGGACTGGGGAAACGAAATAAAGGATTTAGGAGCCGTGATACGAATTTTTCACTAGTAATCCAACGTCACATCTCATATAATAATATGTCTAAACCGATTCTTTACGGATCGGTTTTTTTGGGTGGAAGAGGTACTCATCAAATAATTACGCTAGAACTGGGTTTACTTGCGGAAAGCGGTGAAATACTTGCGTTCAAAGTGGATTTACTTGCGGAAAGCGGTGAAATACTTGCGTTCAAAGTGGATTTACTTGCGGAAAGCGGTGAAATACTTGCGTTCAAAGTGGATTTACTCGCGGAAAGCAGCGAAATACTCGCGTTCGAGGTGGATTTACTTGCGGAAAGCGGTGAAATACTCGCGTTCAAAGTGGATTTACTTGCGGAAAGCGGTGAAATACTCGCGTTCGAGGTGGATTTACTCGCGGAAAGCGTTGAATACTCGCATTCGAGGTGGATTTACTCGCGGAAAGCGTTGAATACTCGCGTACAAAGTGGGATTACTCGCGGAAAGCGTTGAAATACTCGCGTTCGAGGTGGATATACTCGCGGAAAGCAGTGAAATACTCGCGTTCGAGGTGGATTTACTTGCGGAAAGCGGTGAAATACTCGCGTTCGAGGTGGATTTACTTGCGGAAAGCGGTGAAATACTCGCGTTCGAGGTGGATTTACTTGCGGAAAGCGGTGAAATACTCTCGCATTGTTAGAGGTGGAATTACTTGCGGAAAGCGGTGAAATACTCGCGTTCGAGGTGGATTTACTCGCGGAAAGCGGTGAAATACTCGCGTTCGAGGTGGATTTACTTGCGGAAAGCGGTGAAATACTCTCGCATTGTTAGAGGTGGAATTACTTGCGGAAAGCGGTGAAATACTCGCGTTCGAGGTGGATTTACTTGCGGAAAGCGGTGAAATACTCGCGTTCGAGGTGGATTTACTCGCGGAAAGCAGTGAAATACTCTCGCATTGAGTGGATTACTCTCGGATAGCAGTAAAATACTCTTGCTTAGTATAATTTACACGTATAAGTCCGATTTATTACCCGTGCAAATTAGAAGTTTACTTGTAAGTGAATGAAATCCTCTGCAGAATGAAGTAAACTGGGATTGGAAAGAGAATGAAGGAGGCAATTTTTCTTGACTTTAGGTCCACGTATTTTAAAGACGGGAATCTCCGTGACATTGGCATTATTTATTTGTACTATTTTTAATTTAGAGCCTGCAGTGTTTGCAGGAGTTGCAGCTATTTTTACGATTCAACCTTCCATTTACCGATCATGGAAACAGGTTCTTGATCAACTAAAAACAAATACACTTGGTGCAGCTATTGCCCTTTTCATGATTTATTTTATTGGAAGGGATCCTTTTACGATCGGAATCGTTATGATTATCGTCATTATGATTTGTATGAAAATGAAAATGGAAAGTTCTATCTCGTTAACTCTGGTGACAGTCTTAGCGATTATGGGTGCACATGGAACGGCAAATGAGGACTTTTTATTTGCGGTAAACCGATTTGGTATCATTTTAATAGGGATGGCTTCTGCCTTTCTAGTCAATTTGCTCATTCTTCCACCTAAATATAAAAATATATATCGGGATAAGGTTCATTCTGTTTTTCAAAATATGTCCCTTCTTATGAGAACAGCAATTTCAAATGAAATGACAGAAAAATCATTTCAAGAAGATACGGAAAAATTAAAAGAGGATATTAAAAGGTTAGAAGAATTATTTAATATTTTGGATGAAGAACGGGTAAAAATGGCTAAATTGAATCCACAAGATATTCGTGAATTAGTTGTTTTCAAACAGATGCTTAAAACAGCCCAGCAAGGATCCGAAGTATTGTACGTCATTGAAGAGCATTATTTTCAAAGTGCGAACGATGAACAGGAAAATGAGCTTTTTGATCAACAGCTTGAGGAACTGATTAGATACAACGAGCTTATTCTCTTAAAATATGACCAAAAACTAAAAAAAGAAGAGGATCTAACTGAAAGTATCATAAGTGATTGTGGTTTGTTTTTAGAAAAAATTATGGACATCTATCGTGAAGACAGGGGACAGAAATTACGTTTAGTTGTCATCGGGTCGTCTATTTTCGAATATGCTTTCCAGCTAAAACGTCTGGACCAACTAACAGATCAATACTTGAAAAAGGTTTTAAAATAGTCAGAAAATGGTCATACTGTTTCTAAAACTGAAGGGAAGAAAATCGTTGATCCAAGTAAAAGTGTTTGATAAGGAGCACGAGAAGGATTTAGAAGCGGAAATGAACCATTTTTTAAAGAAAATCGATGAAACTAGCTTAATAGACATTAAATACAATGTCGCAGCAATGTCAGAAGAGGAAGATGAGCAAATCTATTGTTTCTCTGCGATGGTCATTTACAGAGCATAAAAATAAAACCTGTCTTCCTTATTGCTGGAAGGCAGGTTTTGCATTTTTGCGCATTTTTCTAGAAGACTCACTTACAGTATGTGCAATCAGAAATTGAGCACTATAATAAGTGATCATAATAATCACTCCAGCGTAAGGAATGTCAGAGACAAACTTATCCCAAGCAAGAACGGAGTCAGAAATAACAAACAAGGTACTACCTGCAGTTGCTAATTTACTTCCAGTCATAATAGCTGACCAATACATGATAGAAATTACGAAGACATAAAAGATAACAGGAATGACAAGGGCTTCCTCTCCTTTGTCATATATGGAGTCTAGCAATTGATAGCCAATAGTAGTACTGTAAATGGCAATGGGAATAATGGAAAGAAACTTTGGCCACGAAAAAGACCATCTCGTTAAAAATCCACCGAAATAAAATAAATGTCCAATTAGAAAAGCGGTAAGTCCGACAACAAACCAAATGAGTAGTCCATCACCAAGCATACAAAAGAACAATCCAGTTATGATGATCCAAGGAAATTTCCCGTTATTCGTTATTTTTATCTGAAACGCAAAATATAAAATTAGCAGCATTGGGATAATTTTAAATGTTAATTTTATTGCGATGGGTTCTGAAGGAATAACGAAAATATATAATAGCGCCATGATTAGGATGGAAAGTGGTAACCATTTTTTTATCAAGCAATAACCCCCTTTATTGACTATATCTATTCAATAAAGGGGGTGAAAATCCTTCTTTTTATGGTCTTTATTTTGCACCTGCATTTAACCCTGCCAGTCTACCTGTAACCAATGCAGAAGTAATATTATATCCACCCGTATACCCATGAATATCTAAAATTTCTCCACAAAAGAACAAACCTTCCATCAATTTTGATTCCATCGTCTTAGGATCTATTTCCTTAACAGATACTCCACCACCAGTAACAAAAGCTTTCTCCAGTGGTAATGTTCCATTCACTTGGAAAGTAAAGGCTTTACAGCTTTTAGCTAATGCTCGAATTTTTTCATGGGAAAGGTTAGCACCTTGAATGGAAGCATCAATTCCGTTCACATCAAACAAAAAGGATAAATAACGTTCAGGTAATAATCCTTTTAAACTATTTTTTACTGCCTTTTTAGGATCCTCTTTAAGAGACTGATTGATTTTCTGAAAAAGTGCTTCCTCTGACAATTCAGGGAAAACATCCAAACTCATCGCCACTTCTTTTAAATTCCATTTCTTCATCGCTTTAACGACAAATTGGCTGCATCGTAAAACGGCTGGTCCACTTACTCCAAAATGAGTAAAAATCATATCCATCTGATGCGTAATGATTGGTTTTCCTTTAGGATTAAGCACACTTAAAGCTACATTTTGCAAGGACAGTCCTTGTAATGTTTTCTCTTTTATAAAAGATTCCCTTGAAGTGACGGGAACTTCTGTTGGAAATAGTTCAGTAATGGTGTGGCCAGCTTTTTCAGCCCAAGCATACCCATCTCCTGTCGACCCCGTATGAGGAACCGATTTCCCACCAACTGCCAAAACAATGGAAGTCGCTTGATAACGTTCACCATTCTTCAGTAGAACAGACTGAACACAACCATTTTCATAGTCAATTGTTTGAACGGGAGCGTTAGTCATCATTTTTACATTGAGTTCATTTAAACGAGATAGCATGGCATCGACAACGGATTGGGCTTTGTCTGTAACTGGAAACATCCGCCCATGATCTTCCTCTTTAAGCTGAATACCTAGGTTTTTAAAAAATAATATAATATCCTCATTACTAAATAATGAAAAGGCACTATATAAAAATCGACCATTGCCAGGAATATGTTTGATGATCTCATCAAGAGGAAGGCGATTCGTTACATTACAGCGTCCGCCACCAGAAATAGCCAGCTTGCGTCCCAGCTTATCACCTTTATCGATTAGAAGTACTTTTTTACCTTGTTCACCTGCGGCGATAGCCGCCATCAATCCAGAAGGACCTCCGCCAATTACAATTACATCATACTGCATTTACCCACCAACTTTTTTAAAAATATAAGAATGTTTAAATTCTTTAGATTTCGAAAAATGTCCAGCTCCAGCGCCTAGCCCCTCGAGGTCAAATGTTCTCAACCCAGAAAGTCAAAGAACGACTTTTCAGGTTGAGAAGCATTTGCTTGTCGGGGCTGATCAAGGCGCTTCCACTTTTCTATACTTATCCTGTCATTATAACGACTTTGGACAAACAAGAAAAGAATACTGAAAAAAGTAGCACAAGAGAACAAGAAGTTGTAAACTACAAATAGTGCAAAAAAAGCCTTTTATAGTAATGAGGGATTATATGTCATCAAAGCTTTTACGAGGAACGTTTATTTTAACATTAGGTACCATTATCTCTAAGGTTCTTGGTTTATTATATGTTATTCCGTTTTATGATATTGTCGGTGAGGAAGGTACTGCCCTATATAATTTCAGTTATATTCCGTACACGATTTTTATTAGTATTGCGACAGCTGGTGTTCCCCTTGCAGTAGCAAAATTTATTTCGAAGTATAATGCTCTTGAAGAATATGCTGTCGGACGAAGGTTGTTTAAATCAGGCTTAATGATTATGATGATTAGCGGGATTGCTGCCTTTCTAATTATGTATATTTCAGCTCCAACAATCGCGAAAATGAGTATTGCAAAGAATGATGCTGATTTTAGTGTGGAAGATGTTACATTAGTCATGCGAGCGGTAAGTTTTGCATTAATAGTCGTTCCTTTTATGAGTTTGATTCGTGGATTTTTTCAAGGACATCAATCCATGGGGCCGTCTGCTATTTCGCAAGTTGTCGAACAAATTGCTCGTATATTATTTCTATTAGTTGGAGCATTTGTCGTTTTAAAATGGATGGGCGGAAGTTTAGTTTCTGCCGTTAGTGTCGCAACATTTGCTGCATTTATTGGCGCAATTGGTGGATTAATTGTTCTTTTATGGTATTGGTTTAAAAGGAAGCCGCACTTAGATGAATTAGTGAAAGAGGACAAAGGAACTGTCCAAATTTCATTAAAGGAAATGTATAAGGAAATTTTAATATACGCAGCACCTTTTGTATTTGTTGGGATTGCTAACCCATTGTTCCAATTAATCGACCAGTTTACTTTTAAGTTAGCAATGACTTCGATAGGTATGGCTGACCAAGCCAAAAGTGCATTTTCGATATTAAATTTCCAGTCTCACAAACTTGTGATTATTCCAGTATCACTTGCAACAGCTTTTTCATTAACTTTGGTTCCAAGTGTGACAACGGCATTTATTGAAAATGATCGAAAAAATTTAAACCGTCAGCTGAATCAGACATTTCAAGTGCTATTATTTTTAACTTTACCAGCTGTTCTTGGTTTATCTCTTTTGGCAGAACCATTTTACACGGTTTTCTATGAACATGTCCCACTTGGAACAGAGGTTTTAAGAGCTTATGCACCTGTTGCGATCTTATTTGCTCTATTTTCTGTTACAGCAGCTATTTTACAAGGAATTAATGAACAACGTTTTACAATCTTAAGCTTATTAGTTGGGTTATTGATTAAACTAAGTTTAAACATTCCTTTAATAAAAATAATGGAAACAAAGGGAGCGGTTTTGGCTACAGCTCTTGGATATGCGGCGGCGATATTAATTAATTTATTTGTGATCCGAAAGTTTGCTGGATATCCACTACGATTAGTTTGGAGAAGGAGCTTGCTTATCGTTATATTCTCAGTCGTTATGATTATTTCCGCTGGGATTTCTTATTGGTTATTAACTTTGTTTTTATCACCGGAATCTAAGTTTCAATCGATTATATTAATTAGCATAAGTGCAGCAGTTGGTGCGACTGTTTACTTTTATCTTGGATTCCGCTCGAAGCTTGTCTACTTTCTTTTTGGAGAAAAAGCTGTACGTATTAAACAAAAGCTACGACTACGGTTTTAAAAAGGGTGGCTCAAGTTTTGAGTCACCCTTCCATTTTTTATTGATTTGGAGAATCTATTCCCAATTATCTCTGATACCTAATCGTCTTTCTACTCTTTCCATCCGTCGTTCTAATCGATCGACACGTTGGTCTAGGCGCTGAACTTCTCTTTCAAGCCGGTCTAATCTTCTATCTGTTTGACCGCCTCCGCCACCTGGGAAGTGACCACCTGGCCCTCCGGGAAAGCCACCTCCTGGTATTTGACGGAAATCTTGAGTAGGGTATTCATGAGTGTAATATTCTTGGCTTGGGTAAAAGAAATTTGGATCTTGTGGATAATAATACATAGCATTCTCTCCTCTTTTTTTATATCTAACAACGATATCAGTCTATGTTGATCCAAAAATAATGATTAGACGTTCGCCTATATAACGAAAACGTATTTTGGAGGTTTCAAATGAGAATTGATAAAATGCTCGCCAATCTTGGTTTTGGAAGTCGAAAAGAAGTAAAAAAATTATTAAAAGACGGGGCCGTAAAAGTCAATGGAGAATTGGTGAAGGATGCAAAAGCGCATATTGACCCAAATCAAGATGTTGTCACAATCAATGGGCAAGAAGTGGTGTACAAAGAATTCATTTATTTAATGATGAATAAGCCTGCGGGTGTCATATCAGCGACTGAAGATAACAGAGATGAAACAGTCATTGATTTATTGGAAATGGATGATCAAGTGTATGAACCGTTTCCAGTAGGAAGGTTGGATAAAGACACAGAAGGACTATTGTTAATAACAAATGACGGTCAACTTTCCCATCGATTACTATCTCCGAAAAAGCATGTTCCCAAAACGTATTTTGCTGTGATTGAAGGAGAGGTAACGGAGGAGGATATTATAGCTTTTCGAAATGGTGTCACGTTAGACGATGGCTATGAAACGAAGCCAGGCGAATTAAAGATATTAAAATCTGGATTAATGTCAGATATTGAATTAACGATTACTGAAGGAAAATTTCATCAAGTGAAAAGAATGTTCCAAGCAGTAGGGAAAAGAGTTGTATATTTAAAGCGAATTTCGATGGGACCATTACAGCTAGATGAGTCACTTGAGTTGGGTGAATATCGTGAGTTAACGGATGAAGAAATAACTGAATTGGTAGAGTATCAGCCGTAAAAAAAGAAATCGCCATCAAATGGCGATTTCTTCATATTAATCCAGCTGCAGCGCCTAGCCCCTCGAGGTCATAAGCCACTCCATGTGAGAAGGAAAAACACCTTCTTTCATGGAGCGTCTTATGCTTTTCGGGGCTGATCGAGGCGCCTCCGCTTTTTATTCTATGATGAAATCTTCACTTTTTTCTCTGTTGTTGTCCATAAACCACGACTCGGACTTTCTACTAGGTCATTATAGGCCAAGACGTTTAAATCTCGTTGAATGGTGCGAGGAGTGATAGCAAATTCCTCTACAAGTTCTTGTGTTGTCACAAGTCCTTTTTTGTTAATAAACATGTAGATGGATTTGATGCGGTTTAACATTCGGTTAGTTGAAGGCTTCAAAAAACCACTCCCTATCCTTTATTAAAACCATTGGCAAGTTCCTGCGACCGACATATCTCTTTATAGAGATGTCCTCAACAAATATGTAGTTTTCTTTTTTCCAGACAACCCCTTTACATAGATAGAAGTTATACCTCTAAATCTATTCTAACCGATATTGTCAGAAAGTTTCCACTAAACATTGAAAAATTAAAAAAAATTTAATATTTTTAAATATTTCCCCTCCTTCCTAAATGTCTTGTAGTAATACTTATGGTAGAGGACAAGGGGAATATGAATAATTAAGTGAATTTTTTGAAAAAATAAGCCAATAATGAAAGAAAAAAATGTTAAACTGTATTTCGTAACTCATATAGAAAGGAAGTAGAAAATGAATAATTCCTCGTTACGCGATCAATTAGTTTTTCCGAAAGAGAATGTGTATTTTGGTTTACTTATATTATTTGGTACTTTAACGTATATATTTTTTGCCATTTCCATAATTGGAATTTTTATTATAGGTGGCCTCATTCTCATTTCCTTTTTTCTACATGGCTTAATGATAGCAGGGATCCGTCGGAACGGAGTGAAATTAAGTGAGAAGCAATTTCCGGATCTTTATGAAAAAGCTTCACAAGTAGCAAAAGATATGGGGTTAATTAATGTGCCTGATATTTATGTAGTCGAGTCAGAAGGTATCTTAAATGCATTTGCGACAAGATTTTTCGGAAGAAATATGGTTGTTCTGTATTCTGAGATTTTTGAATTAATGAAGCAAAATGCTGAAAAAGAAGTGTTGTTTGTTTTAGCTCATGAATTTGCTCATTTAAAAAGAAGACACGTCATAATCAGTTTCATTCTATTACCCGCGATGTGGGTGCCATTTATCGGAAATGCCTATTTAAGAGCTTGTGAATACACTTGTGACCGTTATGGAACTTATTATGTGCAGTCATTGGAAGCCTCAAAAAATGCATTAACGATGCTAGCTATTGGGAAAGAGCTTTATCATCAAGTTGATCAGGAAGTTTATATGCAGCAAATCGAAACAGAGTCTGGATTTTTTGCATGGCTAAACGAAAAATTGTCCACCCATCCTCATCTTCCGAAAAGACTTTATGCATTGTCTGAATTTTTTTCTGAAAAAAAGGGGCAGAAACTAAAAGAACCAAAAGGGAAAATTATTATTGGTATTATTGTTTTGATTCTCGTTTCAGTTGGTCTATTTATCGCTGGCTGGTATGGATTTAAAGCTTTGGAAAAATCCACACTTTGGTCAGACTTATTATCGGAAGTGGAAGGCTCCACTCCATTAATGACAGCGGCGGGTGAAAACGATACGGATCAAATTACCCTACTTTTAGATGAGGGAGCGGATATTAATGCGCAAGATAGTGAAGGTTCAAGTGCATTACATTGGGCTGTTCTAAGTGGACAATTAGAGGCCGCAAAATTACTACTAGAAAAAGGGGCTGAACCAAATACGATTGATAATTACGACACGACCCCTGTGATGAGTGCTGTTTTTAATGAAGATGAAGCTATGCTGACCCTGTTATTAGAAAACGGTGCTGATCCAACTTACGAGGATTCTGAGGGAAAAACAGCTTTAGACTATGCAAAAGAATATCAAAGTGATTCGATCATAGAAATTCTAGAAAAGTATTAATGATTGAACTACTCTCATACTTGGGAGTAGTTTTTTTTTTGATAAAGTGGGAAAATGTATTTACAAATAAATGTTTAATGGAGGTTGCAAATGATTAACTGGATGCAGGAAGTTGAAAAACGTAAAGAAGAGTTAATTAAAGACACGCAGCAATTATTACATATTAAAAGTTTATTAGATGAAGAAAATACAACGGAAGAGGCGCCACTTGGAGAAGGAGTGAAGGAAGCGCTGGATTTTATGCTTCAACTAGGTGAAAAAGACGGATTCACAAGTAAAAATGTCGGCAATTTGGCAGGTCATTTAGAATTTGGTCAAGGCGAAGATTTGCTAGGAATTCTTTGTCATGTGGATGTTGTTCCTGAAGGCGATGGCTGGACGAGTGACCCATATGGAGCAGAAATTCGCGATGGAAAAATATTTGCTCGTGGGGCGTTGGATGATAAAGGACCTACTATGGCAGCGTATTATGCAATGAAAATTGTTAAGGAACTAGAACTGCCTTTATCGAAACGAGTTCGAATGATTATTGGGACAGATGAAGAAAGTCAGTGGCGTTGTGTAGATCATTATTTTAAACATGAAGAAATGCCTACTATGGGTTTTGCGCCAGATGCTGATTTTCCAATTATTTATGCGGAAAAAGGGATTGCTGGATTTGATATGGTTTTAAAGCCGAAACATAGAGATTTTACCAATCAGACAATCGAGGTTATCCGGTTCCAATCAGGCAGAAGAACGAATATGGTTCCTGACTTTGCACAAGCTTCCTTACATATTCACATGGATCATACGAAATTAATGCAAGACTTTGATCACTATTTAAAGAAGAATCAATTAGAAGGAAAATGCTATATTGAAAATGGCGTGTTCTTTTTAGAAATGGAAGGAACTTCTGCACACGGTATGGAGCCGAAAAACGGAAAAAATGCAGGTCTATATTTAGGGGATTTCTTAGCGCATCAAGAACTAGACGAAGGATCTAAACCATTTTTCGCTTTGATTTCCGAATATTTGATTGACCATTCTAGAGGAGAGAAATTTGGAATCAACTACCGGGATGATATTACAGGCGATTTAACGATAAATATTGGGACGTTTCATTACACCCCGCAGGATGGCGGTCGTCTTGGGGTGAGTCTTCGTTATCCAGTCACAAATGATATGGAAAAAACGAAGGGAAAACTAGAAAAGATACTTTTTGAAAATGGTTTTGTGATTGAAAAGTACTCTGACTCAAAGCCTCATCATGTTGATGAAAATGATGTTTTAATTCAAACACTTAAAAAGGTTTATGAAGAACAAACGGGAGAAAAAGCGGAACTAATCTCTATTGGTGGGGGTACTTATGCACGCTCTCTAAAATCAGGTGTTGCATTTGGTCCACTTTTCCCAGGGAGAGAAGATATTGCCCATCAAAAAGATGAATATATGTATATTGAAGATTTAGTCAAGTCAACTGCCATCTATGCACAAGCCATCTATGAGTTGGCAAAAGGGGGAAAATGAGATGAGTGTTGTATTCAAAAATGGCGAATTTCTTGAACGCTCTCAAGCGACCATTGACATTGAAGATCGTGGGTATCAATTTGGAGACGGTGTGTACGAAGTGATTCGTGTCTACAATGGAAAAATGTTTACAGGTAAAGAACATTTACAAAGATTAGTGGAAAGTGCTGAAAAAATTGGCCTTCATCTCGAGTATACGATTGAGGAAATGACTTCATTTCTTTCTCAACTTATCGAGAAGAATAAGTTAACACTAGGAACGATTTATTTACAGGTCACACGAGGGGTTTCGCCACGAAATCATCTGTTTCCTTCTTCAGAAGTTAAATCAGTATTCATCGCTTACACGAAAGATATTGGTCGACCAGTCGAATCAATGGAAAAAGGGGTTAAAGCAATCCTGCTAGAGGATATTCGCTGGCTGCGTTGTGATATTAAAAGCTTAAATCTATTAGGCAACCTACTAGCAAAGCAAAAAGCTGCTGAAGCTGGCTGCTTTGAAGCGATTCAACATCGAGGAGAAGTTGTTACGGAAGGAAGCCTCTCAAATATCTCTATAGTAGTTAATGGTAAGGTGAAAACACATCCAGCTAATAACCTTATCTTAAACGGAATATCAAGACAAAAGATGTTACAGGTTTGTCGCGATCATGACATAGCTTTCGAAGAAACAACTTATACAAAGGAAGAGCTCCTTCAAGCGGAAGAAGTATTTTTAACCGGTACGACCGTTGAAGTCACCCCGATTGTTGAAGTGGAAGGGAAAATCATTGGAACTGGGACAATTGGTCTAGTGACAAAGAAATTACAAGAGCTATTTAAGGCTGAGATTGAAAAGGAATGCGGGACAATCGAATAATATTTTTAAAAAAAACAAGCCGAAACGGTGAAAGTTTCGGCTTGTTTAAATAGCTTTAAAGGTAAAGATCGGCATAGGTTTGACATCAGTATTACTGCAAGCACTTTCTAATAATTTTATTTCAGATTGAATAAGAGTCTTTAATTTAGTGGGCATATTTTTAATAGAATTTAGTTCCTCTTGGTAATCTGTTAAGGTTTGATTAATTTCCCATTCACCGTCTTGAAGTTTTGGGGAATCAATCGTAAGTTCATTGACAATATTCCATCCTGCATTTTTTGCAATCTCTATTATATCCGTAGGAGTGAAAAGTGTACGAACATTGGATAAGCTACTTTCCTTAAAGCACTCGTATTGCGCTTGAATTAGAACAGATAATAAGTGAGGTAACTGATTCGACTTATTGATTCTCGTATCCCATTCAGCAAAACATAAAGTTTTCCCCCACATTTTTAACTTCTTTAGTATACTGCTCAATTCTTCAAATGAATTTAAATACCAAGAACTGTGGGATAAAATAACAAAGTCAAAATAGCCTTCAGGAAAATGAATATCAGTTGAAAGCAGATCGATTTCAAAATCGACTTTTATACGATTTCCCAAATCTGACTTTGTTAAAAAATCAATGGAGTCACCTAATGTGATTGGACTCCCATAATCAGGTGAAGCTACATCAATTCCGTGAACGAACCCACTTTTGCCAACTAAATACGCTAATACAGCAGTAGTATCTCCTTGTCCACAGCCAATTTCTAATACTTTACTTCCAGGCTGAATAGCCCAAAATTCAGCTAGTTTCAATCGATGCTCCGTCTGTATTCTTTGAACGTCGGAATTTGAAGCCATACAATTAACGATATAATCAATTACTGAATTGTTCATAAGCGGACTCCTTTTTGATTCAAAATGAAAAACTAACTTCCTTCATGCTATATCAATATGTTAGGAACTACAATGAGAAATTCATAGAAGGGAAAATTAGAATGAAAGCGAAATTTAATAGTTTAGGGTTTTATGAAGCAGATTTTGAGTGTTAAAAAGAGTTCATGATGCCCTTGAAGAGCCGCCAAAATCAAAAGCGGTCACCATAAGGGATTAATTATCTAAAGGGACAAACTTTCTGATAAAATAGTAGGTGAAGCAAATGGAATTTAAAGGAATTAAAAAAGTCTTTTCGAATTATTCATTAACGGACGTAATAAAAATAGAAGCAATAGAATCAGGGAACACCTCAAGTGTGTTTAAAGTAACGACAGAACAAGGAATTTTCATCCTACGTTCGCTAAAAAATGAGATGCAAGGGGAAATGGAATATAGAATTAGTGAACATTTTTCCAACAGAGCTAGCGCGCCGATCATTCCGGAGATTTTTCCTACAAAAAATGGGGAACCATTTGTGAATGAACATGGCACACTCTACAACTTACAGCACTATTTAGATGGAATGAAAATGACGAGAGATATGAATCTGCAAATGGCTATCGGGGAAAGTGTAGGACTATTACACGTTACTCTTGAGACCTTTGAAATTGATTTAGTACCAGTCGATCGATTTGATCTATCAATTTTATGATTGAAAGTTCGCGATAAATGGGAAATTCTGCACCGTGCTTCTTCAAAAATAGTTCCCGATTTAGATGAAATGCATCGTACAATTGTAAAAATGACTTTACAAACAGCTAAACAAAATAGTTTCATTCATGGTGATCTGGGAATATGGAATATGTTATGGATGGGTGGAACGATTAAAATATATGACTTTGGTGAAGTAAGACTCGGAGATTACCATTTTGATATTGCTGCGGCCATAACTTCTTCAATTAGAGAAAATTCGAGTGAGTATGAAACAAGAGAGGCAGTAATCAATTTTATAAAAGGCTATGAAAAGTATGGACGAAAAATAGATGTAAACAAACTTCTTATTAACATTCAATTATGGTATTTGAGAGGAATGTTAGCAATGCTAGATATCAACAAAGAGGTATATAATATTAGCCCAAAATCATATGACACCTATTCACAGGCAATAACTAAATATAAAAATGTATTTTCTAACTTTACTCAACTTCAATAAAGGTGGAGAAATTAGAATACATAGTGGTTAAATAATAACATTAATGAGGGATCTATTTATGCTTTTTCATTTTAGTGAGAATCCTAATATAAAAGAGTTTATTCCTTTGGAAGGACAAGCAAACAATCAATTGTCCCCAGTAGTTTGGGCGATCGATGAAGAGCATTCTGTAAATTACTTCCTTCCAAGAGACTGTCCCCGAATCATCTATTCAAAATCAACTAGTCTTAGTGAAGAGGATGAAAAGATCTTTTTCTCCCAAACGAAAGCTAGTACGATTATGACAGTTGAATCAGACTGGCTTGAAAGTATTAGAAACACAACGATATATAAATATACATTTACTGATGACGGATTTTCATTATTTGATAGGATTGCTGGTTATTATGTTTCCTATACTCCTGTTCAACCACTATATGTAGAACCGATGCATCATTTATTAGAAAATATTACTTCTAGAGGTGTTGAACTGAGAATAACCCCGAATCTCTATCCTCTTCGTGAAGCGATATTGAAATCAACGCTCGAGAACTTTTCTATGATTCGAATGAGGAATGCAAAAATAAGATAAATATATTAGTTGGAGGCATATAATGGGCTCAAGAATCATGCATTTAATTATAGCCAATCAAATAGCACAACGAGTTAAAATTGCAGACCGAACATCATTTTTATTAGGTGGGGTCGCACCTGATGCTGTTTCTCCAAAGGATTTATCCCACTTCTATAGGGGAGATTTAAGTGAATATACAAGAAGTATTGGATATGATATTTTTATTGGAAAATATCGTCACTATCAGCATTCCGAATATATTTTAGGCTACTATTCACATTTAATAGCAGATGATTTATGGTTAAAGGGTTTCTATTTACCTTGGTTGAAAAATCGAATGGAGCAGGATAATAATGTTTTTGACCAATATCATCAGGATTTTCAGTTATTGAATGGTAAATTGTTAAATTATTATAGAGTAGACAATGATATTTTACGAGATTTGGATAATAATGATTCAATCATTGATTTACAGGAAGTAACAGTAAAAGATGTAAAAGGGTTCATTCCATATTTATTAAAAGACATGGACTATGATCAAAAAGACATTAAGGAAGATCTTCAAGTTTTTACTTTTGATCAGATCATTGGATATGTCGAGACATCCATAGAAAAAGGAATATTCCATTTGAAGAAAATGATAAAATACGAATGATGTTCTTATAAATCAATAAATAGTTCAAATGATTAAGGAAGTGTAAGTGTTGACTAATCAATTAACGAATAACTTAAAAGTTCATACCCAACTAAAAGCAGACTGTGAAAATTGTTTTGGTCTTTGCTGTGTAGCTTTACCTTATGCTAAATCTGCAGACTTTGCAGTTAATAAAGATGGGGGTACTCCTTGTCAAAATCTACAATCGGACTATCGATGTAGTATCCATCAAAATCTCCGAACAAAAGGCTATCGGGGCTGTGCTGTGTATGAGTGCTTCGGTGCAGGTCAGAAGGTATCTCAAGTTATCTATAATGGAAACGATTGGAGAGATAATCCAACATTAGCAAAAGAAATGTTTGATGTTTTTCCCATTATGCAGCAACTTCATGAAATGCTTTGTTATTTAACCGAGGCACTAAGTTTAGATGCTGCAAAACCAATTTTTAAAGAAATTCGAAGTGCTCTAGAAGAAACGGAGAGACTCACTAATTTAAGTCCAAAATCAATCCTTGAACTGGACGTACATTCGCATAGAGCCATTGTTAGTGATCTTCTTCAACGTACAAGTGAATTAGTACGTGTAAATGTTTCAAATAAGAAAAAACAAAACAAAATCGGTAGAGGGAGTGTCCTTCTCGGTGCAAAGCTAAGAGGAGCTGATCTTAGAGGAGTGAACTTAAGAGGAGCTTTGCTTATTGCATCTGATCTCAGAGATGCCGACATGAGAGCGACTGATCTACTCGGTGCAGACTTAAGAGATGCTGATTTAAGTGGTTCGAATCTCGTAGGAAGTATTTTTCTTACTCAAGCACAAGTTAATTCCGCTAAGGGGGATATTCATACTAAATTGCCAAACTCTTTAAGTGCACCGAATCATTGGAAATAAATACATGAGGTGAGAGAATTCGATGGAATTAAGTATACCATCACATATTGCCATAATGATGGATGGAAATGGGCGCTGGGGTAATCTTAGGGGGCTTACAAGAAGTCAAGGACATTTTGCTGGTTCCCAAACCATGGAAAAGATCATATATACTTCTTTAGAGTTAGGAATTAAAGTTTTAAGCTTATACGCCTTCTCTACTGAAAATTGGAAGAGACCAAAGGATGAAGTTCAATACCTTATGGATTTACCTACACAGTTTTTTAAGGAAAAATTACCTGATTTTATGAAGCGAAATATCAAAATATGTATAACTGGAGATATTGACGGTTTACCAAAGCATACACAAGAAGCGGTGAAAAATGCAGAAAAGGAAACGGTGAATAACACAGATCTGATCGTTAATTTTGCATTAAATTACGGTGGGAGAAGTGAAATACTATCGGCTGTAAAGTCCATGATAAAAGATGTTCAGTATTCAACTATTGCGATCGAAGAGATCGGCGAGGATCTTATTGAAAAATATCTTTTTACAAAGGGGCTTCCTTCTCCAGATATTATTATTAGAACTGGTGGAGAACGGAGAATTAGTAACTACATGCTCTGGCAATCTGCTAAATCCGAATTATGGTATACAGACTCTTATTTTCCGGATTTTGACAAACAAATGCTTCTACAAGCAATTGAGGAAGTTAATCAAAGGAAATTAATCAATAAGATGTAACAAAAAGCGAATTAAAATAACTTTCCTTGAAAGGGGATTTCTACATGAATGAAAAATTATTAAGGGTAGGCACCACTTATATTCCTGTATCAGATATAGAACTTTCTTCCCATTGGTATGTGAAAAACTTAAATGCTGAATTGAACTATAAAGATGAAGACAAAGCGATTCTTAACTTAGCCAATCAAAGTTTTTTTCTCGTTAAGTCTAAAGATAATCAAAGTTCGAATTTCTATGATATACACGGATATGAGCGTTTTTCTTTATCATTTGAGGTGAATGGGTTAGATGCATTAGAAATAATTCACCAGGATTTAAACGAAAAAGGAGTAAAAATGGGAGAAATCGAAAATAGAGGGCATGCGGGAAGAAATTTTGTCTTTGAAGATTTAGATGGAAATAAATTTGATGTGTGGAGCGAATTGAGTCCAATATTTAAAGAGAAGTATCTTATTTTATAATAAGAATAAATCCGGAGGGGCAAATGTTAAAAAGACAGTTTGGTGATCGTTCAGAATGGAAGCGTGTCATTAAAAGAGAGTACGCTCAGGTCTTTTTAGATTCTAAGGAGTTTACAGGGCATATCACTTTATTGAAAATAGATAAAGTTTCACAACCGTTATTTGTTCAATATGGTGAAAAAAAGATATGTATTGTTGATGATGGATACATTTGGCTTCAACATTTCCCAACCAACCAACATTTCTCTGTGACGACAATGTTTGATACAGAAGGTGAAATTGTTCAATGGTATATCGATATTTGTAATGAAATCGGATTAGCAAATAATGTCCCTTATTTGGATGACCTATTTCTAGATATCGTTTTTTTACCAAATGGAGAAGTGATCGTAATGGATGAAGATGAACTGGAAGAAGCTTTATCTGAAGGCATCATCAATCGTTCCTTATTTGATCTGGCGTGGGAAGAGGCAAATCAAATTCGTGAATCTATTTCACAAGGACAATTTACGTTAATAAACGTGACGAAAAATCATAAAGACATGTTGCTTCAAAAATTATAAAAAGATAAATAAATTAATACAATGTACTTTGGAAGTTGTTTATGAAATCGGTAGTATTTTTACTAAAGTATCTATTAGTTTCATAAGCTGTTTAACAGTTTTGGTGCTGGTCATTTTAAACTATGATGATAAACGGCGCTTGGTTTTTTACCCATTTTAAGTAAAGATAAGCTCTTTTACTAGGTAGGGGGCATAGCATGTAATCGGCTACACATTTTTTTCAAAAAGTAGGTGAAAGCATGAACCCAGTATTAGACAATTACGGAATGGGAAATCGTCCCTATATGATGGGATACGGATATCCTTCTTATGGAACCGGATATGGAATGATGGGTTATCCTTCCTATGGGATGGGACACCACGGCAACCTATATCATCACAATCATCACCACGGTTATCCGCACATTAACCAGTTCCAAACAGTATCGATTCATATGCCAAGTAAAGGACATCACGGTCATCATCACCATCACGGTCATCATCACCATCATGGGCATCACCACGGCCATCATCACCACGGTTATCCACATATTAACCAGTTTCAAAATGTGTCACTTCATACTTCAAGCATGATTCCAGGTATGATAACACATACGATGCATCCTTAAAAATCAATATAGAATGTGAAAGAAATTATTTTGTTTATTTGCAGGAAGCATCTTTTGATGTTTCCTGTTTATATTTTGGCCACGGAAAGTCAGATTGAATCCTGTGTGGAAGTTATTTGGGGAAATTTGTGGTTATGGTCTTACGAAGGAATGCCCTTGACGATATCATAGCCTGTTAACCAGTTCCTGCAGTCTTTTTTACATAAAATCCCCCTATAGATGTAAGAAAATAGGACATTGAACATAACTTTTCTTTTAACAGTTTTATAGGTGTCTATTTTTAGTAATTTGATAAACTACGCATCTACCAATTTCATTCACTACTTTTAATATGATGTTTCATTTATTATAAAGATAAGAACAGCTACCTTTGATGGAAGCGCGTTCTTATCCTTATGCTCCTGACTAGAAAGTTTAAATCATTTGCCTAAAAAAATCTCCGTCTTCTTCTTTCAAAACCAAAGACAAAAGGGAAAATCCTTCTTCTTCTAAAGCCGTCGCGAAAAAAACGATTTCTTCGATCGAATCCAAAAAATGGCATATAATTCATCTTCCTTTCGTTTTAGATAAAAGGACAGATTAACCAATCCTGCCCTGAACAATGTATTAGCCCATGAAAGAAGCTCCTATAATGACAAGTAAAATGAACAATACGATAATTAAAGCAAAGCTACCGCCACCATCATAACCACCGCCCTATCCATAAAACCATCATATGTCGTCTCACCACCCGGAAATTTCGATGGAAAAACACCCCTACATATGTATATATATTTCTTGTGACAAAGGTTGATTGGGTAAACATCACCGTGTTAGGACAAAATCAGCGATTTACCTAAGCAATTTGTATCTAATGTTGCAGCTACTTCATTTTTAGTAAGTGCCCATATTTTTAAATAAATCGAGGAAAAAATAACAGAGATTTAAGAAAATTAACGTTCTTTTTGATCGACTTGTATCATAACTTTGGTGACGTAATGTTCCTTATGATTCATTACAACGGTGTCATAAATATACTCTTCAAAAACATAGTCAACTAAGGATAAATTTAAACGTTCCATCTCTGAAAAAAGTCGCTTGTATGTGTGATGTATGGTACTCTCATCTCCAATATGATAACCAACGAGAAAATCACCTTTCACAGCTTGAAAATACGGGTATCCAAGCTTTGGGTTGGGTTGCTCAATATATAAATAGCTATAATTTGAGAATTCTCCCTTTAATACTTGCTCTCGCTTCGTGATACCACCTATTGGATAACCTGAATCAAGCTGCGATACGTTTAATTCATTAATAAAATCTGAAACTACCTCTACAAATTCTTCAGCAGTTATATTTTCAATGTTTCTACTTAAATAAAGTGTTGCCTCAGGTAATTTTTCAAGTGTAATTTGATGAAAATCAATTTGTAATGCTTCTTCCATTAGTGCAATTTTTGCCTCGATCATTTTTTCTTTCATTTCAATCTCCTGACGTTTCTGTACGATCTCTTCTTTTTTTTGATACATTAAGGACAAAAAACTTTCAGGCGATTTATTTTGCATGTACTGTTGAATATCGTTAAGCGACGTACCTAGATCTTTTAATAAATCAATAACAAAGAATAACTCTATTTGGCGTATTGAATAAAAACGATATCCTTTTTCATTTTTCATTTCCGGAGACAAAAGTCCAATTTGATCGTAATAAAAAAGTGTCTGTTTGTTTACCTTGCAAAGTCGTGCAAATTCTCCAGTAGATAAATATTTTCCATCTTTACTACTCATATTTTAGCAGCACCATCCTTGACTATATAGTTACTATATACACTAGGATAAAGAGTGTAAACTAATAAATACAAATCAATTAGTTGCGTAATTAGTTATGTTAAGGAGAAAGCAGAAAATGAAGTCTCATAAGGTCACCTTAGGATTATTATTAATGAATTTATTCATCGCATTTTTGGGAATTGGTCTAGTCATTCCCGTCTTACCCACGCTGATGAATGAAATGGGTATTACTGGAACTACCATTGGTTATTTAACAGGAGCATTTGCCATTGCTCAATTAATTGCTTCTCCACTAGCAGGGAAAGCAGCGGATAAATTGGGTAGGAAAATTATGATTGTCATTGGCTTATTTATTTTCGGTATATCAGAATTTTTATTTGGGATCGGCAGAGAAATTGAGATGTTATTTATTTCGCGTATTTTAGGTGGGATTAGTGCTGCATTCATTATGCCAGCCGTTACCGCTTTTATTGCTGATATTACAACTTCGGAAACTCGTCCTAAAGCACTCGGTTATATGTCAGCGGCTATTAGCACAGGATTTATAATTGGGCCAGGTATTGGAGGATTCTTAGCTGAATTTGGAACACGAGTACCATTTTATTTTGCTGGAGCACTCGGTACTATTGCTGCTATCCTTTCGATACTTTTATTATCTGAACCAGATCGTACAAAAGAAAATAGTAAATATGCTTCACAAGATAAGTCAGGCTTCAAACGTATTGTTGAAAGAAAATATTTCATAGCATTTATTCTTATATTCATTGCCTCATTTGGTTTAGCTGCTTTTGAATCGTTCTTTAGTCTATTTGTAGACCACAAATTTAAATTTAAACCGTCCGATATTGCGATTGTGATTACAGGTGGTGCCATTTTTGGTGCCGTTTCACAAGTACTATTATTTGATCGGCTTACGCGAATTTGGGGAGAAATTAAACTGATTCGATATAGCTTAATTTTATCAGCCTTACTGGTGTTTTTAATGACTGTTGTTCATTCCTATTTTTCCATTTTACTTGTTACATTTATTGTGTTTGTAGGATTTGATTTATTCCGACCGGCTGTTACTTCATACCTTTCAAATATTGCCGGGAATGAGCAAGGTTTTGTTGGTGGAATGAACTCTATGTTTACAAGTTTAGCGAACATTTGTGGACCGATTATAGGGGGGATACTATTTGATATAGATATTAACTACCCTTACTACTTTGCGACTGTGATACTATCTCTAGGAATAGGTATAACATTGTTCTGGAAGTTGCATGCAAATGATTCATCAAAAGAAGTAAAATGGATGAGGGAATCTATTTAATCGTAATATAGTGAAAGCCGTTCTCTTATTCTGAGAGCGGCTTTTGTAATATCAATAGTCAGGAACTGCTTGAGCTAATGCTTGCTGCTGTGGCAGCTGCAATACTTGCGGTCATAGCAGCTTGCTGAGCTTGAATAAGTGTTTCTATTGAAACGTTTAATCCGGTTTGAGCCGTATTAACTAATGATGTTTTTTGATTCAATAGAAACAGTATACTTAACATAAAATTAATATCTTTACTCCATTTAAACAGCTTGTCATTATTCAAATTCTCGTTAAATTCTTTAAGAATTTCCACTTCATTTTCTAATTCCTTAACATAGGTGAGCATTCCGATATATGGGTAAAAGATTTTCTTTGTTTTAAAGTTGGCGTCGCAAAGCAGACCTTTCACTTTTACACATAGTTCTACTTTTTCATTAGGATTATGATCTGAAGTCAGTGTTAGAATATGGCTTAAAAATTGTAAATCATTCCCCATTGAAAAACCTTTTCGTTGTAAAGCAACATAATATTCCTCCACGTTTGCTACAATTTCATCCGCATTCGTATCATTAAGGGAAAGAATCGAAGCTAAAGGATAGTCAGCAGAATTAGTTAGAAAAAAATGATGACTTTTCATTCCTTTGTATACATCAATCGTTTTCCGAGTGTATTCTTCTATTCGATTCGGTTCAATTTTCAAAAGTGTTCCTGCCGCAATATAGGAATAAACGTTTCGGCTGAAGCCAGTTTCGATAAGTTTATCGTAAATAGACATTAAATGATGAAAAGCAGTTTGGGCATCGGTGGCGGTTGTATCCAATGTTGCTGCCGTAGTAAATCGATGTACAGAATTTAATTGTGAGAAGAACCCAACTTCATCTTTAATATAGTCAGCAGTATCTATGAAATGTTTTAAATTAAATTTTTTTGAGCTTGTTACATACATGGCAGCAATTAGCATGAGTAACCTTTTGTCAGCTTTCCATTTTAGTTTGGAGTATAGTTGAAAATATATGTCTTTATATTGATCCATTCCGTCTATTAAAGTTTGATTCATCATAAAAATATCACACCTTAAGAATATTAATTAACTTATATACGAGGGAAGAGCTATTCTGGTTTCATTTGGCATCATTTTTTAAAAATTCTTTATGTTAATTAGATAGATGGTATAATATTCAAAAGTTATTGGAAACAAATGGGGGAGAAGAATGATCATAAGACAAGCTTTGCCTAATGACGCAGAAAGTTTAGTTCATTTAATTAAAGAAGTAGAAGAATCTAATTTCATGTTGTTTGAACCTGGAGAAAGAAAAACAACTCCGGAGCAATTTCGAAAAAGAATGGAATCAATGGAAGTAGATAATACTTCAGCTCATTTTGTTGCTGAAGAGAATGGGAATTTAGTTGGATATTTATTTGTCATCGGGGGCAATCCTATTCGAGCTAGACACTCAGTCAATATCGTAGCCGGTGTGTCAGAGTCATATCGAGGCAAAGGTGTTGGCACGAAGCTTTTTCAAGAACTGCATCAATGGGCAGTTGAAAAAGATATTCATAGATTACAATTAACTGTTATGGAACATAATCGTGCAGCCATACAACTTTACACAAAAATGGGATTTGAAAAAGAAGGAGTAAAGAGAAACTCGTTGTTTGTTGATGGTAAATATGTGAATGAGATATATATGGGAAAACTATTATAAAAAGAGTAGGGAAATAGCAAATAAAAAAGACTAGATAAGAAAACAATTCTTATCTAGTCTTATCTAATTAAAATTCTGCATTACCTGGCGTTCTTGGGAATGGGATAACATCTCTAATATTCGTCATTCCAGTCAAATACATAATTAATCTTTCAAGACCAATACCGAAGCCGGAGTGTTTCGTTCCACCATATTTTCTTAGTTCTAAATACCAGTTGTAATCTTCTTCTACTAAACCAAATTCATTAATTTTCTTTAATAATTCATCTTCACGTTCTTCCCTTTGGCTACCTCCAACTAACTCACCAATTCCTGGAACAAGTAAATCTGTAGCTGCAACCGTCTTTTGATCATCATTGCTTCTCATATAGAAAGCCTTGATATCTTTAGGGTAATCAGTTAAGAACATTGGCTTTTTGAACACCTTTTCGCATAAGTAACGTTCATGCTCCGTTTGTAAATCAATGCCCCATTCAACAGGGTACTCGAAGCTTTCTTTTGCTTCTTTAAGAAGATCAATTGCTTCTGTATAAGTGATTTTAGCAAACTCTGATGATAACGTATTTTCTAAGCGTGAAAGCAACTCTTTATCAACAAAAGAATTAAAGAATTCCATTTCTTCTTTCGCATTTTCTAGAACAAACTGAACAACGTATTTGATCATGTCTTCAGCAAGGGCCATAATATCGTTAATATCTGCAAAGGCCATTTCAGGCTCAACCATCCAAAATTCAGCTGCATGTCTAGAAGTATTAGAATTTTCAGCTCTAAAAGTTGGGCCAAATGTATACACATTACAAAATGCCAAAGCAAATGCTTCTGCTGTTAATTGACCACTAACTGTTAGATTTGTTTCTTTTTTAAAGAAGTCTTCTTGAAGATTAACATTGCCATTTTCGTCTTTAGGTACATTAGCTAGATCTAACGTGGTTACTCTGAACATTTCACCTGCACCCTCAGTGTCACTGCCAGTGATAACCGGTGTATGTACATATACGAATCCTTTTTCTTGGAAAAATTTATGAATAGCTTGTGAAGCAAGTGAACGAACTTTAAATACCGCATAAAAAGTATTGGTTCTTGGTCTTAAATGGGCAATTGTTCTTAAATATTCAAAGGTATGACGCTTTTTCTGTAATGGATAATCTTTATTAGAAGTACCTTGGATTTCAATATTTGTTGCTTTAATTTCAAAAGGTTGTTTAGATTCAGGTGTTAAAATAAATTGTCCTTCAATTTGTAAAGTTGAACTTAATGAAGCTTTAACAACTTCGTCAAAGTTTTCTAACGATTGATCAAATACGATTTGAACACTTTTGAAAAAAGAACCGTCACTTAATTCAATAAAGCCAAAAGCCTTTGAATCACGGATATTTTTAACCCATCCTGTTAAAATGATACTCTTTCCTTCATAAGATTCCGGATTTGCATACAAATCTTTAATTAACTTATTTTCCATCTTCATACTCTCCTCTTTAACAGATTTAATGACAGTTTTGTTTGGTAATTATACAAAAAAACCTTCCATCCCCATGAAAAGGGACGAAAGGTTGCCTTCCGCGGTACCACCCAAATTGTCTATTACGACCAGCTTAACGAGTACAATCATACTCACCAGTTTTAACGTTCTGGTCACGTCTAAGCCTACTCTTGTTAGCCAATTTCAGTTAGAAACTCAAAGGTGTTATTCATATCTACCTCTTCACTAGGCTTGCACCATCCCTAGCTCGCTATAGAAAATAGTAAATACTACTTGTCCTTATCTTCGTCCATATTAACACTATGTAACTGCCTCGATTAATATCTTATCATAGTTGTTCGTTGGTTTAAATGACTTTTTTCTACCTCATTAGAATTCTTCGAACAACAGAGTCCCAATTTAAGTATGTATGAATTATTTACAAATTATACCTATAAAAAGTGGGTACTAAAATTAAGAGTTTTGATAAAGCCTCTTAATGATCTTGAAACAGGAAACGAGGATCTTGGAAAGCTTTACGGATATTAGGCATCATTTCTACCTGTTAAGATATAATGGTTAAAAATAATTAAACTCTAAGTAGGAGGAATTATGTTTAAAAAGACGATTGTGTTTACAGGTGGCGGTTCCGCTGGTCATGTTACACCAAACCTTGCCATTATCAATGAAATGGATCAAATGGAATGGGAAATTCAATACATTGGTTCAAAAAACGGAATCGAGAAAGAATTAATAAAGAAGGCTAATTTACCATATTACGAAATTACAAGTGGAAAATTAAGAAGATATGTGGATATTGAAAATGTAAAGGATATTTTTAGAGTGTTAAGAGGATGTTTAGAGGCAAGAAGAATTTTGAAAAAGCTGAAACCACGTTTAATTTTTTCAAAAGGTGGTTTTGTGTCTGTTCCTGTGATTGTGGCTGCAAGTACGTTAAAAATACCGATTTTTATCCATGAAAGTGATATGACACCTGGATTAGCAAATAAAATATCACAACGATTTGCAACTAAGATCTTTACCTCCTTTGATGAGGCAAGGAAGTTTTTCCCTAAAGAAAAAACAAAAGCAATTGGTTCGCCAATAAGGAAAGAAATATTAAATGGGAGTAAAGGTCAAGCTCTTTCTTTTCTCGGCTTCCATCAAAAACTTCCGATTTTAACAATAATGGGCGGTAGTTTAGGGGCAAAAAAAATCAATGAAACAATTAGAAACTCTTTAAAAGAACTCACAAAAAACTATCAAATTGTCCATTTATGTGGGAAGGGAAATGTGGATCATACTTTAGTGGGAAGCCCAGGTTATAAACAATTTGAATATGTACATGAAGAACTACCTGATATTTTAGCTGCTACAGATGTGGTGATCACTCGAGGTGGTTCAAATGCTATTTTTGAGTTCTTAGCATTAAAGATTCCGATGATCATCATCCCACTAAGTAAGCAGCAAAGTAGGGGTGACCAAATCTTAAATGCGAAAGCTTTTGAAGAGAAAGGTTATTCTATAACTCTTGAAGAGGAAAACTTGAATGAGAAAACCTTAATGGCTAATCTTGAAAAAGTAGAAAAAAACCGAGATCAATTTATAATTGACATGCAAACCTCGAAACAAGGTCAAGCAATTGAAATTCTTTTGTATGAGATTGATAAGTATAATAAATAAAGGCATTTTCTTAATATTGTTGCTTTAAATTGTCCAAAACAAGATTTTATGCAAAAATGGCAAAATAAAAAAACGTAGAAAATCGTCCTTTAAATGGACGATTTTCTTTACTAATCCCCCCATTTAAGAAACATCGTCATTGTGCAGCATTGTGTATTTAAAGCCTGTGCATGTATCGTTAATAAAACGCCAGTTGGTGTATAAGTAGTTGTAATGGGCGTACTACTTCCAATTGATTTTATCAGACGATCTACCTCTTTTTGATTTCCCATCTGAGCTGCAGTCATTAACTTACGAGCAAAGTCTGGTTCTGAAAGCTTTTTAAGTATTATACTTGATACACTAGCTATTTTTTGAAAAGCGGCTACCGAGTGACTTAGAATATTAATATCAACTGAAGGGAATTGTGGTTGCCGATTCATTTCTAATGGAGGATATGGATAATAATAATATGGTCTGTAGTAAATGACAAAAACCTCCCCTGTTCCATTAGTCATTATCATTATGGTTTATGCAATATTGGATATAAAGGTGATTGATGTAAAACCACAATGTAAAACTACAATAAGTTGGTAAACTAAAATAAACCATGATCAGGAGGAATCTAGATGTCAAATAAAACCCATTACTTTCTAGCCGTTCGTATACCTGATTCAACAAAACAAGTGCTGTATCAGGCTATTGAAAATATAAAGAAAGACTTTCCATTTCAAAGATGGGTTCATATAGAGGATTATCATATTACACTTGCATTCTTAGGCTTTGCCACAAATAATCAACTTACGGAGATAAATAATCTTGTGAAGAAACAGTTGGAAAATGAAAAAACATTTTCACTTTCCATTTCCCATTTAGGTACATTTGGTACGGCAAGTTCCCCAAGGATTTTTTGGGCAGGGCTAGAGAATAGTCCAAGCCTTCAGCAACTTAGAGAAAAAGTTTATACAACATGTATACAAGCTGGGTTCCAATTAGAAAAAAGACCATTTTCTCCTCATATAACCTTAGCAAGAAAATGGGACTCTGATGAAGGTTTTCATTCTGATCAATTGGAAAAGCAAAATCCGTTTCATGAAAATCTGTTATCCTTTCATACAGCTGAAGTGGTTTTGTATAAAACCAATCTTTTGCAAACTCCAAAATATGAAAATTTGATTACCTTTTCACTTCAATCATAATAAAATACTGGTACATAGTAGTAGCAGAAAGCAGGTCAAACGTAAATGGGTCAATTAATTAAACTAGAGGACTATGTTTCGAGATACGAACAAAATATTTATCATTATCCATCGCGGTTTGTTAGATTAAAAAAACAACAGTGGGAAAACCTGAAAGAAAATTTGGGAAACGAACAGAAAGAAACCCCTGACCAAGGTTTTTGGTATGAAGATGAAAAAACTCCAATTATTAATAGGCTAAAGGGATTATTTCAAAAAAGAAATCAAGAAGTAGAAACGAAACCAGTCCATGGCTATACACTAGCACCAGAAGAAAAAAAAGATGAAGAGGAAATGCCTTTTCAGTTTACTGCACAGTTCTCTGGGCGTTCTATGAACGAAGAGGAGATGAAGATTCAATTTTTGGATCAACTCTTTCGCTTTCAATTGAAATGGGCGACTTCAACGATAGCCGAAAAATCGCATATGAATTCACAGTATTTTTATGATGAAAAATTGAAGTTTTTTGTCCAAAGATTCCCAGATAATTTTTTAGTTCTGTATCATCCGATTTTTCTTCTTAAAAGTGCACCGACTGAATCAGAAATTATTTTGATTAGTCCAACTGACACTTGGTGTATTACCTTTCTGGAGGCGGAGGAAAATGCTGTTTTTCAAGGGAGTAACGAGCACTTTTGGATTAAACGAATCCAGCATCAAGAGAAAAAGGTTCTTAATCCATTGATCGCATTAAATCGAACAGGCACGATCATTCAAAAAATTTATCAGTTAAATGAAATAGAGCTTCCTATTCATAAAATCGTATTAAGCAGGAATGGTTACATTGATTTTCCCCATGCTCCTTCTGATGTACGCTTTTATGAAAAAAGAAATTTCGAAGAGTGGTTTCAAGCCATGCGTCGATTGAAATCCCCTCTTAAACATATTCAATTAAAAAGCGCTGGAGCACTTCTTCAATATTGTCAAACGACAAGTTACAGAAGGCCAGAATGGGATTTGCTTGATGACGAGCAAAAAGGGGAATCGTGATAAAGAAAATGTCTAAACTATATTTTATTATCAATCCAAAAGCAGGGAACGGAAAAGCAAAATTAATATGGTCTGTACTAGAGAAAAAACTAATAAGCAGTAAGATTCAGTTTATGGCATTTTTTACAGAAAAAAATGGACATGGAAAGCAGTTAGCTGCCCATATTATCGACAATACAGATGAGAATGTTATAACTATCATCGTCGTCGGAGGGGATGGGACTTTAAATGAAGTTATCAATGGCAGTAGCTACAAGTTAGAAAACGTTCGAATTGGATTGATTCCTGGGGGATCTGGTAATGATTTTTCAAGAGGATTTTCAATTCCGTCGGATCCAGATGACGCATTAAAGGTACTCTTAAGGCTAGTAAAACAAGAGGTTCCTTCATTTGATGTTGGAAAAATAATAATAGACGACAACAGGGAACATTTTTTCATAAACAGTACTGGAGCAGGATTTGACGCCCTTATTTCTTATGAAGCGAATCACTCAAGCTGGAAAGGACTTTTGAATCGGTTTTCACTTGGGCAATTTGTTTACGTCATTTTATTACTAAAAAATTTATTTACTTTTAAATGCTCTACAGTCGATTTAATCATTAATGGAAAGAAACAAACCTTTCCCAAAACTTGGTTTGTCACAGTATCCAATCAACCCTATTATGGCGGGGGAATGAAAATTGCCCCACATGCATTGGCAAATGATGGCGAATTGAATGTGACGGTTGTTCATAATTTATCGCGATTAAAGCTCTTGCTTGTTTTCTTAAGTGTGTTTTGGGGGAAGCATTTAGGATTCAAGGAAGTGAATCATTTCTTAGCCCGTACAATATCAATACAATCTTCAGAGCCGTTTTTTGTACACTCAGATGGTGAACCAATTGGTTCGACTCCATTACAAATTTCCATTCATCCTGAACCGATTTCCATTTTGACTAGACAGTGCCTAGTTGAAATACAACAAGAAAAGGAGATGAACATCAAGTGATTTCTATTAAGCGGAATTTCTTTGCTTATCTGGATGAAATGAGTATTATTACGATTCTCCTTCCTTTTTCTTATTATGGGGGACAATCTAGCGTATTCCATGTCACCAATGATGAGCAAAAAGTTCCGCTCAATATTAACGAAAAAATTGTTCTTAATGATTCGATTAAATATGTATGTCAGCTCCCAACTTCTTTATCATTTGGGGAAACTTATTGGATTGTTGATGAATATGAAGGTAGATCGGATTTGCAAATTGGAGCTGTCATTCGAACGTCAGAATTTGATCGACATTTTTACTATGACGGACAAGATTTAGGTGTGAAATATCAGAATAACTATACTCAATTTAAATTATGGGCTCCAACGGCCACAAAGGTTAGCATTAAACTATCCTCTTCAGAAGGAAACGTTGAAAAAGTTAATATGATTAGAGGGGAAAAAGGGGTATGGAGCTTTCAAGATAATCGGGATCTAGAGGGTTATTGTTATACCTACCTCGTCTGTGTCAATTTAAGATGGAGAGAGACGGTTGATCCATATGCAGTAGCAGTGACTGCTAATGGTGAAAAAGGGGTTATTATTAACTTAGAGAAAACAAAGTTACCGAAACCTGCTTTACCTCCATTTGAGAATCCAGTCGATGCAATTATTTATGAAACACATATTCGAGATTTTACTATTCATCCAAACAGCGGAGTTACCCATAAAGGAAAATATTTAGGTATCGGAGAGGTCAATACTTTTACCCCTGAAACAGGAATCACAGGGTTAACCTATCTGAAGAATTTAGGAATCACACATATTGAATTTTTGCCTGTTCATGACTTTGAAGGGGTGAATGAGCTCGAAGATTATGACGAATATAACTGGGGATATAATCCAGTTCACTTTAATGCTCCTGAGGGTAGTTACTCCACGAATCCATCAGATCCGTATTCACGAATAGTGGAATTAAAGCAGTCGATACGTTCCATTCAACAACAAGGAATCCGAGTCATCTTAGATGTTGTTTATAATCATGTATATAAACGTGAAAATTCCTCTTTTGAAAAAATTGTTCCAGGGTATTATTTTAGGCATGACGAATTCGGAATGCCTTCGGATGGAACGGGTGTTGGAAATGATATCGCTTCAGAACGGTTAATGGTGCGAAAATTTATTCTGGATTCAGTAAGATTTTGGATTCTTGAATATGGAATCGATGGATTACGCTTTGATTTAATGGGCATTTTGGATATCGAAACTATGACAGCTATAAGAAAACTTATAGATAAATTAGATCCTAATTTTTTAATCATTGGAGAAGGCTGGGATTTAAATACACCACTTCCAATGGAAAAAAAGGCGATTTTAAAGAACCAATCGAAGCTTATTAGAATTGCTCAGTTCAATGATCAATTCCGAGACTCGATAAAGGGAAGCACCTTTAACCAAAATGATAAAGGATATGTTTTTGGAAATGGTGAAAAAATAACAAACACTAAAAAAGCTATAGCAGGAAGTGTTTCATCGGAAAATAGTTTATTTAATGAGCCTGGCCAATCAGTTAATTATCTTGAATCACATGATAATCATACGATGTGGGATAAATTTTCAATAATTTTGAACGGAAATGAAAATTTAATAAGAAAATACCATCGGTTAGCGACGACCATTCTCTTTCTTTCTCAAGGTATTCCATTCTTGCATAGCGGTCAGGAATTTTTTCGAACGAAGCAAGGAATTGGTAATAGCTATCAATCACCTGATAGCGTGAATCAAATTGATTGGCCTAAGAAACAATTCTATATGGAAGATGTTCAATTTATAAGAGGAATAATTGAGCTTAGAAAATCCCATCAAGCATTTCGGTTACAAACAGCGAAACAAATTCAAACTCATTTAGAATGGCTATCTTTAGTCGAACCAATGCTTGGATATCATTTGAAAAATGTAAAAACATTTGGTAAATGGTCTGAGCTACTTGTCATTATCAATCCGTTAAATAGCTGTCAATCAGTAAAGTTCCCTTTAACAGGGCAATGGCACGAACTCGTTAACGATAAGAAAGCAGGTAGTTCATCATTGAGACAAATCGAATTAAATGAGATACAGATAGAGCCGATAAGTGTATATGTCATCGGAAAAATGGAATAAACAAAAGCTGTACTATTTTTAATTTATATTGACGAATAATGTCAGTTAGAGATAAAATCTAAAAGATAGCTACCCTATTTAATTGGTTGTTAGCTGTCTTTTATTTTTTAAAAGATAGAAAGTATAAATTATTGAACTTAGAAAATTGTCCAGCTCCGGCGCCTAGCCCCGACTTATGGGATGTACTAGTGTCGACAATGCGACAAGAAGTCGCGTTTTTGTCGGCATCAAGGTCAAATGGCGCCCCAAAGATAAGGTTAAAAAGCAAACCTCCTCTATGGGTCGACATTTGCTTGTCGGAGCTGAACAAGGCGCCTACGCTTTTCTTAGATAAATTGCACATATTGAAGGTGAACCATCTTGGAACATTTACTTGGACAGGAGTGGGAAGTTATTCCTGCTGGCGGCGAAACGGGTGAAGCGTTTTTTGCTCAGTTTGAAGAGCAAAGGTTATTTTTAAAACGGAATTCCTCCCCATTTCTCGCTGTTTTATCAGCTGAAGGAATTGTCCCAAAACTTGTTTGGACGAAAAGATTAGAAAACGGAGACGTCATTTCTGCACAGCAGTGGATGGACGGAAGAGAGTTAAAACCGTCGGAAATGAATGTGGATCAGGTGGCGAAGCTTCTAAAAAAAATCCATCGTTCCAAGCCGTTACTGGGGATGCTGAAACGTCTAGGTAAATCGCCTCTTAAACCGAAAACCCTCCTTCGGATGCTCGAAGAAGGGCTTGATTTAGATTTATTAACGATTCCAACTATTGTACAATCATTGGCATTTTTAAATAAAGAACATATAAACATTCAATCTGATGAGATGGCAGTCTGTCATAGCGACGTAAATCACAATAATTGGCTATTAACCGATCAAAGTGAATTGTTCTTAATTGATTGGGACGGTGCCCAAATATGTGATCCTGCTATTGATTTAGGCCAGCTTTTGCATTGGTATATTCCGAAATCAGAATGGGTAAATTGGCTTGAACTTTATGGTATTCAGTTAACCGAGCATTTACAATTGCGTATGAAGTGGTATGTGATTGTGAAATCATTAAGCTCTATCCAATGGTATAAGAGTAAACAACGGCACGAAGAGATGGAAAAATGGATTAAGAATTTAGAGCGTATGTTTTAAATTTTCTAGCGAAAGCGTCCTGCCCCGACGTACAGGATGTACTAGTGTCGACATAGCGACAGGACGCCCGAGTTTTTGTCGACCTCGAGGTCAATTGTTCGACACCCATAAAGTTAAAGAACGAATCTATGGGTGGGAAAGATTTGCTTGTCAGGGCTTTCGAGTGCGCTTTTCGATTTTCTTAAGAATACTGATCAATATGATTTACCCATTGGGCAAGTTGGTCTTGGTTTGTTGTGATATGTTCGTCCAAATTAGCAGCATTGACCCCGTCTTGACTGTAAGTGTAAATGTTTTGCAGGACATTTTTAACAGGATCCTGGACATCATTATTGACCATTAATGACTTGGCAAGGCGTTCTAACTGCTCTAATTCCGATACTGATCCGCAACAATCTGATTGATGGTTTGTTAATATATCTTTTAGAAGATTAACTTGATCTTGATGATTAATGGGCATGATTTTATCACCTTTCTGCTAGTGTAAAAAAGGAATTCACACTTAGATTGTGAGTTCCTTTTTCTATTTATGCCTTCAAACTTTAGAATTCATATTTCCACTTGAAAGTACTATTTATGCATGTTATGGTTTTTAACGAAACTGTTTTTTCGAGGAGTGTCAAAATGAGACAAAGAAATAAACCGTGGGCTAAAGATAAAATGAATCAATACCCTCAATATGTTATTGCTAGCCCTGAGCAATATAAAGGAAAGTGGTCAGAGGTATTTGAGAATAATCAGCCTCTTCATATAGAGATTGGTACAGGCAAAGGTCGTTTTGTAACTGGAATGGCAAAGGCGAATCCAGAAATAAATTATATTGGAATAGAACTGGCAGACAGTGTCATTGTAACGGCATTAGACAAATTAATTGAAGAAGAACTTCCTAATTTAAAGTTGTTAAATGTGAATGCTGTTGAATTAGAAAATTATTTTGCTAAAGGTGATGTCGATCGCATTTATCTTAATTTTTCTGATCCATGGCCGAAAACCCGACATGAAAAAAGACGTTTAACCTTTGAAAGCTTTCTTCGCATTTATGAAAATATTCTTGTGGATGAGGGAGAAATTCATTTTAAAACTGACAATCAAGGTTTATTTGAATATTCATTAACGAGTTTTTCAAAATATGGCTTACTATTAACCTTTGTCAGTCTAGATCTGCATCAAAGTGATTTCGAAGGAAATATTATGACTGAATACGAAGAGAAATTCTCAAATAAAGGAAATCGTATTTATCGCAGTGAAGCGAGATTCCAGAAATTGTAGAGGCCTGTCCATATTGGATTGGTCTTTTTTCTATCTAGGAATTAAAAAATATATCTAAAGAAGTTTGGCGGAATCCAGCTCCAGCGCCTAGCCCCTCGAGGTCAAATGTTCTCATCCCAAAAAGTCAAAGAACGACTTTCCGGGATGAGAAGCATTTGCTTGTCGGGGCTGATCAAGGCGCTTTCGCATTTTGTACTAAGAATGTTAAAATAAGACATTAAGAAGGGGGAATTGACATGGAGACACTTGAGTTAAAGCAAATGAAATTAACTTGGCTTTCTGGAGGAGTAACGAACTTAGATGGTGGAGCCATGTTCGGCGTCGTCCCGAAAGCTTTGTGGGAGAGAAAATATCAATGCAACGATAAAAATCAAATTGAACTTCGGACTGACCCAATCTTGGTACAATGGGATGGTAAAAATATTCTAATTGAATCGGGGATTGGTAAGGGTAAATTAAATGAGAAACAAAAAAGAAATTTCGGTGTGGCGGAAGAATCCAAATTAGAAGAACAATTAATGGAGTTAGGTTTAACTCATCATGACATCGACTTAGTTTTAATGACACATTTGCATTTTGACCATGCATGTGGTTTAACGAGTTTTGTGGATGGTGAGTATAGGTCTGTTTTTTCTAACGCAAAAATCATCACATCTAATATCGAATGGGAAGAAATGAGAAATCCTAATATTCGTTCAGCAAATACGTATTGGAAGGAAAATTGGCAGGCTATTTCTCATCAAGTCGAAACTTTTGAAAACCACTGGGAGCTAGGTCCAATCAAAATGATTCATACGGGAGGTCATAGTGATGGTCACTCCATTATTGTGATTGAAGACGGGCAGGAAACATGTATACATATGGCTGATTTAATGCCAACACATGCTCATCAAAATCCACTTTGGGTTTTGGCCTATGACGATTATCCAATGAATTCAATTAAGGCTAAAGAAGAATGGCTACCATTTGGTATCAAGAAGGATGCATGGTTCATTTTTTATCATGATGCTATTTATCGAGCTATAAAATGGGATGAGACTGGAAAAATAACGAAGAGCATCAGACGGGAAAAATAAGAAAGAAGGGCATCCTTCTTTCTTAAATTGAATAAATTTCAAGTAATGTTCCTGTTTTGGCATCGGCGATAAATTCATATTGTTCTCCGCCGTCATTTGTTTTTCTAGAAATGCCACCTTTATATACTTGATAAGATAGCAAGTTTTTCTCAAATGGTTCTACTTTCATATGAATCCAGGAACCATTAATGGGCCCATTTTCTTTAAATTGCTTTTTGGCATTTTCCAAAACCTTTTCGGCTGAAATGTATGACTGTTCCATTAAATATTTATTCGTAGCATAGCAGCTAACTGCTCCAACAGCTACTCCTAATAAAAACGACTTCCAATTCATTAGGTTGGCCTCCTTACACTTAGGCTATTTTAGTTTAGTATAACTCATAAACAAGCATGACTGCGAATCAACTAAAAAAATCATTTTATTGAAAAGGTTCACTTAATAGTAGTCATATCACAGAAACTTTTGTAAAATCAGAATATACATATTTCGATTATAGAAAGAATTTAGGAGGAGTTAATAATGAACGAGCAAACTTTAGCGCTTTTTAAAACGTTAACAGAACTTCAAGGTGCACCTGGTAATGAACATTTAGTTCGCAAGTTTATGAAGGAACAGTTATCCATGTATTCTGACGAGATTGTTCAAGACAAGCTAGGAAGTATTTTTGGAGTAAAAAAAGGGGACGTAAGTGGTCCAACAATCATGGTCGCAGGCCATATGGATGAAGTTGGTTTCATGGTAACTTCTATTACTGAAAATGGAATGATTCGCTTTCAAACATTAGGCGGCTGGTGGAGTCAAGTTTTATTAGCTCAACGAGTTCAAATTATGACTGAGAATGGACCTATTATCGGGGTAATTGGTTCAATCCCTCCACATTTATTAGATGAAGCAAAAAGAAGTAAGCCAATGGAGATTACGAATATGTTAATTGATGTTGGTGCAGATGACCGTGCCAACGCAATCGAAATCGGAATTCGCCCCGGCCAACAAATCGTACCAATTTGTCCATTTACGCCGATGGCCAATTCAAAGAAAATATTAGCAAAAGCATGGGATAATCGTTATGGCTGTGGTTTATCAATCGAATTATTGAAAGAATTAAAAGACGAAAAGCTTCCAAATTTATTGTATTCAGGTGCAACGGTACAAGAGGAAGTGGGTCTAAGAGGAGCAGGAACGGCTGCCAATATGATTAACCCTGATCTATTCTTTGCGTTAGACGCGAGCCCTGCTAATGATATGTCAGGTGATAAAAATGAATTTGGCCAGCTTGGGAAAGGGACATTGCTTAGAATTCTTGACCGTTCTATGGTAACACATCGTGGCATGAAAGAATTTATTCTTGATACAGCAGAATCAAATTCGATCCCATATCAATATTTCATTTCACAGGGCGGAACAGATGCTGGAAAAGTGCATACATCAAATAACGGCGTACCAAGCGCGGTTATCGGGATTTGCTCTCGTTACATCCATACTCATGCTTCGATTATTCATATCGATGATTATGCTGCAGCAAAAGAATTACTTGTAAAGCTAGTGAAATCATGTGATAAATCTACTGTGGAAAGCATTAAACAAAATAGTTAAGAAATCATAAGGCATAGGAACCTCTATGCCTTTTGTTTATTTGGGGGAATGATGAAATGAAAATCGTGATTGGTTCGAAAAATCCAGCAAAAATAGAAGCTGTTCGTAGTGCTTTTTCAAAGGAGTTTGAGTTTTATTCAGTAGATGCCCAATCAGGTGTCAACGAGCAGCCTTTTTCAGATGAAGAAACAATTAAAGGCTCTATCAATCGTGCAGAAAATGCTTTGAAGATTGGTCAGGGGGATATTGGAATTGGTCTTGAAGGAGGAGTACAAGAATCTTCATATGGACTCTTATTATGTAATTGGGGGGCTTTGGTGTTAAAAGACCATCCTCCTATCATTGCTGGTGGAGCAAGAATTCTGTTGCCTGAAGAAATTGCTCTTCGGTTACGTCAAGGTGATGAACTTGGACCTGTAATGGATGAATTTGCACAAAAGGAAAACATCCGAAAAAAAGAGGGGGCCGTTGGCGTTTTTACGAATGGAAAAATTGATCGGGTCGGGATGTTTACTCATGTTTCGAAATTATTAGCCGGTCAATTTGAATATTATAAGTTGAATTAACTTTTCCATCATCCTTAAGATTAGAAATATCGACAAAAAAAGGCAAACATATGATTCAGGGTTGATTGTCCCCTAACTCACAAGGTATCATAGAAGAGTAAATGATTTCCTTTAAGGGGGAACAGTAATGAGGTTTTCGTTATTAATCCTTTTGTCAATATTTCTAATGGTTGGATGTTCAGCATCCCTCGAAGAAAAACAGGATGAAACAATTAAAGCTGTTCAAGACCAACTGAAGAAAAAACCAAAAGAAACGAATAAAGAGGTTGGCGAGATTGAGTTTTATTTACCGTTTGGATTTGAAATTGAAAAGGAATCCCCAAATAATCTAATACTAAAGAATGGTTCGAAAACGTATATTTTATTTTATAACCAACATGAAAACGAGCAAAGTGATGTTGTATATAAATCGACTTTAAATCAACATGAGGAATTTGAGATTAATAAAAAGTGGAAGGAAAAAGAAAGTTTAGGGTATTTATTAGTAGAAAAAGTAGAAAAAGATAAGAATGAGTTGATTGTTGGAATAGGTGGCGTAAAATTAACTTCTGAAACGAAAACAAGTAGTCTTGCAACGGAAGCAGCAACCATGATGGAAATCGTCCATTCTGTTGCTATAAAAATGAAACAAGAGTAAATTTGAATAGGATGTGCAACTAAATGAAAAAGTTAGAATCATTGGAACAGTTTACGGAGCTTCGTGATAATGGAAGTCATATTTTCCTTTTTTCAGCTAATTGGTGTCCTGATTGCCGTGTAATCGAACCGGTTTTACCAGAAATTGAAGCGAAATTCGCTGAATATGAGTGGATTTATATTGATCGAGATGAATACATTGATCTTTGTATTCAACTTGATGTGTTCGGTATTCCAAGCTTTATTGCCTTTGAGAACGGCAAAGAGTTAGGACGTTTTGTAAGTAAAGATCGTAAAACACAAGAAGAAATTGAACAATTCATCGTTGGATTAAAATAAAAAAGTAGATGGTCCCTTCGTCTTTCTTTCAGACGAGGGATTTTTCATGTAATATAGGATAAGTTAAAGCCTTCTGAAGGAGGAAATGTAATGAAAATGGATAGTAGTAAAATGAAAAAGGAATTAGAAAATCGTTTAAAAAGTCCTAATCGTTCTTTTTCATATGATCGTGAAAAAGATGAATTGAAAATAGTGAATGTCCGTACTGGAAAAGGAATAACCATTGCCATATCAGGAATTGTCGCCAAATGGCATGAGCAAAAAGATAAAGTCATTGATGAAGTAGTTTATTATGTGGAAGAAGGCCTTAAGGTGATGGGTACGGAGAACAGTTTATTAGGAAATGATAAAAAAATCTTTCCTGTTATTCGATCTACCTCCTTTCCGGTTGAATCTGGTGAAGGTGAAAAATTTATAACCGAAGAGCACACCGCAGAAACAAGAATTTATTATGCACTCGATCTTGGCCAGTCCTACCGATTAATTGATGAAAAAATGGTGGTTAAAGAAGGTGTAGATCCTAAACAAATAAAGGAATCAGCTTTATTTAATTTAAGATCATTATCTACGGAAGTAAAAAAGGATGAAGTAGCTGGGAATTCTTTTTATTTTCTATCTTCTAAAGATGGGTATGATGCAAGTAGAATACTGAATGATTCCTTTTTAAAACAAATGCGGAATCAAATAAACGGGAATATGGTGCTTGCTGTTCCTCATCAAGATGTGTTGATAATCGCTGATATTCAAAATAATACGGGTTACGACGTTCTTGCGCAAATGGCCATGTCCTTCTTTGCAAGTGGTAAAGTCCCAATCACTGCATTATCTTTTGCCTACGAAGAGGGAGAACTCGAGCCAATGTTTATTTTAGGGAAAAATCGAAAAATGTAACGATGAGATCACTGTTTGGTGATCTTTTTCTTATGTTAAATAAAAGGCATTCATAGTATGATATAGTATTTAAGCCACTACTCCCACAAACCTTACTATGATTTGTTTAATTTTTTTTCAAATAAATAAATAGAGTAAACAAAGAACACAACGATACAAATAAAACCAGCAAATAGTAAAATTTTTAGAGGATTTGATAAAAAAAAGAAAAATAAAAAAGTGAATAGGATGATAACCAATTGTTTCATTCTTCCTCCACGAAAAAAATCGATTTTACAATTATGATTCCCAAATAAAAATAAAAAACTTGCAACATCAATTGAAAAAGGGCTGAGTATATTCTTCACAATCACAAAAAACACCCATCCGAATAGATTATTAACATTTTTCTGGTTATATTTATCTAAATTTCTTCTTTTATGTCGAATTTTCAAGAAATACTGCTAAAATAAGAAGGAAGAAGAGTAGAAAGAGTGATATTTCTTGAGTTGGTTTAATAAAATCTTAAAAATATTCCGTGATAGGGAAGTAGAATACGAGACTGAAAATGATAGGGAAGTAGAATATCAACATAATCAAAAAAATGATCAACAGGGCAAGGATGTAGATGCGAAAATCGCTTACCAATACCCAAAAGGTCAATTTCGTTTTCCGTTAATACCCGATACTGATCAAAAAAGGACACAAATAAATCGCGAGGAACGGAAAGAGAAATATATCGCTAAAGATTACCAGCCACCACAACAGGTTATGAGACGCTCTAATGACAATCGAGTACGATCTCAGCGGGAAAAGATTCAAGGGATCAGTGAACAAATAAAAAATGAGAGGCAGTTTCCTGAAAGGGAACCGATTCAGCAACAACGAAATAATAATGAAGTTCGTTCGAAAATTTCGAAAAAAACTAGCCGTCCTTTCCGGCCAACTGAAATTCCCTCTCCAATTTATGGGTACTCAAAGCGACCATATCAACAAGAAGTAATCGAGTTTGAATTGGAGGATAGCCAAGATTCTTTTAAAAAGCAAAATGAAATGGCACAATTTTTTCATAATGAAACAATTGTTAATCAAAACATAAACAATTTTGAAGAAATTGAAGTTGAACAGTTACATACTTTTCAGGACGAATATGTAAGTGAGCTAAGTAACTCTAATCATGAAGAATTTCGTCTTGAACATTCTTATAGTAACCAAGAAGAAGCTATTCAGTACCAAGATAGGGAAGTAGAATTAAAAGTAACACCGTTTCAGGATCAACAGGAAGAATTAGAATATGAACAATGCGAAGATGTACAAGAAATAATTGAAGATCAACAATACCTAACAAATGAAAATAATAATGAACAAAACCTAGATATACAGGAAGAAATCCTTGAGGAAAAACCTCAACAACGTACGCATTTACCGTTTAATGTCATGATGCTTAAACAGGATAAGCATCATCTAGAGCAAAAAAAAATAGCCGAGTTTAAACATAAGGAACCTATTGTCCCTACAACCAGGCAAAATGTTCAAAATGAAATAAAGGTAGAAAATTCCGAAGTTTCATCATTTAAACTCGGGAACGAGGATTACATTTTCCCAGGATTTGACCTTTTGAATCCCCCAGTAACTCGCTTTGCACAAGAAAATGAGGACTGGATAGAAAATCAAGAATACTTATTAAACGAGGCATTGAAGAACTTTGGGGTTCGGGCAAGTGTTGTAAATATAACACAAGGACCTTCTGTTACACGTTTTGAGGTACAACCAGAACCAGGTGTCAAAGTAAATAAAATTACGAATCTCTCAGATGATATTAAATTAAGTTTAGCGGCTAAGGATATTCGCATTGAGGCGCCGATTCCAGGTAAGCATACAATTGGAATTGAGGTCCCGAATAAGAAGAGTCGTCCTGTATTAATTTCGGAAATTATTAAGACTGAGGCCTTCCGAACTAGTCCTTCACCCCTAACTGCCGTGTTAGGCTTAGATATTTCAGGAGCGCCAATCGTTACTGATTTGAAAAAGATGCCACATGGACTTATTGCAGGAGCGACGGGTTCTGGAAAAAGTGTATGCATTAATTCTATACTAATTTCGTTACTTTATAAGGCAAGTCCTCATGAACTAAAACTATTATTAATTGATCCAAAAATGGTAGAGCTAGCTCCATATAATCATATTCCACATTTAGTGAGTCCTGTTATTACGGATGTAAAAGCAGCTACAGCCGCACTAAAATGGGCAGTAGATGAAATGGAACGGCGCTATGAGCTATTTGCTCACGCAGGTGTAAGGGATATTAACCGATTTAATGAATTGGCAGAAGAGCACAAACGATATTCAGAAAAACTACCATTTATCGTGATTATCATCGATGAGCTAGCAGACTTGATGATGATGTCTCCTGCAGACGTAGAAGAGTCTATTTGCCGAATTGCACAAAAAGCAAGGGCATGTGGAATCCATTTAATTATTGCTACTCAACGACCATCTGTTGATGTCATTACCGGGCTAATTAAAGCGAATGTACCAACTAGAACGGCTTTTTCTGTATCTTCTCAAATCGATTCTCGAACGATCATCGATATAAGCGGTGCGGAAAAACTTTTAGGAAGAGGCGATATGCTATTCCTAGAAAATGGCTCATCCAAACCTGTTCGTTTACAAGGTACATTTGTTTCAGATGCAGAGATTGATTTAGTTGTTGAGCATGTTCGTAGCCAACAGGAACCGGAATACTTATTTCATCAGGAAGAACTCTTGAAAAAGGCGCAAGTGGTGGAAGAAGAAGATGAGCTTTTTTATGAGGCATGCGAATTTGTTATTGACCATGGAGGTGCCTCTACTTCAAGTCTTCAAAGAAGATTTAAAATTGGCTACAACCGTGCGGCTCGCTTAATAGATATGATGGAGTCTCAAGGCTTTATTTCAGAACCTAAAGGGAGTAAGCCTCGTGATGTTTTAATTACTGAAGCAGAGTTAGAACAAATACAAGAAACGACTAGTAGTACATTCATTTAATTAATGGTATTCTTTATGTGCATGAACTTCATAATAAAGATAAGACAGATGGACGTTTTTTATTTACTATTTGAGGAGCTTTAAGAATGAAAGAGATTGAACTGAAATTACAAGGGAAGATTAAACGCTTAACTAATCATACATTTAAATTTGATGAACGAGTAAAAGATGGTTGGTTTTCTGCTGTTTATTTTTTGAAGACGAAGGAAATAATTGAAAAATTTCATTCAGATAATATCGTGACGATGCAATTTTTTCAAAAAAATCATGCTGTACTCTGTGGGACAGATGAAGTTATTGCTTTAATAAAAACTTTTGCTACAAATCCCGAAGAGCTTGAAATTTATTCATTGAAAGATGGGGACAAAATATCTCCATTTGAAACAATGTTAACGATTAAAGGAGCTTATCAAGATTTTGGATTTTTAGAGGGGCTTATTGACGGTATTCTTTCAAGAAGAACATCGGTGGCGACCAATGTTTATAATGTGATGAAAGCAGCAGCTGTTAGCGGAGTCCAAAAACCAGTCATTTTTATGGGGGATCGAGATGACCATTTTATCACGCAAGCAGGGGATGGTTATTCCGCTTATATTGGTGGTGCAACTGCTCAAGCTACCCATGCGATGAACGAGTGGTGGGGTAAGCAAGGAATGGGTACGATGCCGCATGCTCTGATACAATTATTTGATGGTGATATCGTGGCTGCTACACATGCTTATCGCGAAACATATCCCCAGGATGAACTAATTGCACTTGTTGATTATAATAATGATGTTATAACGGATTCCTTAAAAGTTGCTAGAGTGTTTGGGGAAGAGTTAAAAGGGGTTCGAATCGATACGTCAAGGACATTGATTGATCAATATTTCCTTCGCAATCAACACCTTCTAGGAACATTTGATCCACGTGGAGTAAATACGGAGCTCGTCTTTGCATTACGGAAAGCATTAGATGACGAAGGATTTAACCATGTGAAAATTGTAGTAAGCGGTGGTTTTAACGAAAATCGAATTCTTGAATTTGAAGAACTTGGAGTTCCTGTTGATATGTATGGGGTTGGCAGTAGCCTTCTTAAAATTAATATTGGCTTTACTGGTGATAATGTTTTATTAAACGGTAAGCATCAGGCAAAGGCTGGAAGAAGATATCGACCAAACCCAAGACTAGAAAAAGTTGATATGGATTAAACAAAATAGTGTTCAAAATGATTTGGTGTTATACTGTGTAAATATACAAACGATTAATAACTGTTCCTAATTTTTTTCAAAATAACAAAAGTAGTTAATAATCATATACTGTTTTACATAAGATTTGGTTTGGAGGTTCTTTATATGACTATTTACCATTTCGTAGGTATAAAGGGTTCTGGAATGAGTGCTTTAGCACAAATTCTTCATGATATGAATTATGAAGTCCAAGGCTCAGATTTTGAAAAACGATTTTTTACTCAACAAGCCCTTGAACAATCTGGAATAAAGATCCTTCCCTTTCAAAAGGAAAATATTCAACCAGGTATGACGATCATAGCTGGAAATGCCTACCCTGATACACATGAAGAAATACAGGAAGCGATGAAATTAGGGTTACCAATTGTACGTTATCATCGCTTCTTAGGCGATTTTATGAAAAGTTTCACGAGTATAGCGATTACGGGTGCTCATGGGAAAACATCGACAACGGGCCTTTTAGCACATGTGATGGAAGGGGCAAAACCAACGGCCTATTTAATAGGAGATGGTACAGGTAAAGGAGAACAAGGTGCTGAATACTTTGTATTTGAAGCTTGTGAATACCGTCGCCATTTTCTTTCTTATTTCCCGGATTATGCTATTATGACAAATATTGATTTCGATCACCCAGATTATTTTGCAAATCTTGAGGATGTCTTTAACGCTTTTCAGGAGATGGCTTTACAAGTCAATAAGGGTATCATTGCATGTGGAGATGATGAACAGCTTCAAAGGGTTCAGGCGAAGGTTCCTGTTCTTTTTTATGGGTTTGGGGAAGAAAATGATTTTCAAGCTCGAAATATTAATAAGACAACGGAAGGTACGACCTTTGATGTTTTTGTGAGACATACTTTTTATAAGACATTCACTATCCCTACTTTTGGAAATCATAATATATTGAATTCATTAGCTGTGATTGCACTATGTCATTATGAAAATTTAGATGCTCAAATTGTTCATGACCAACTTCTTACATTTAAAGGTGTAAAAAGACGATTCACTGAAAAGAAGATGGGTTCTCAAGTAATTATTGATGATTATGCTCATCATCCAACTGAAATTAAAGTAACTATTGAAGCGGCAAGACAGAAATACCCTGACCGTGAAATTGTTACTGTTTTTCAGCCACATACATTTACAAGAACGCAAACGTTTTTAGAGGATTTTGCCGAAAGCTTAAATGAAGCAGACAAGGTGTACTTATGTGAAATCTTTGGCTCTGCGAGAGAAAATCATGGAAAACTTTCGATTAAAGATTTACAAGCAAAAATTGCTGATGCTTCGATTATATCTGAAGAAAATACGAATGAATTGAAAAAACATGAAAATAGTGTCATCATTTTCATGGGTGCTGGAGATATTCAAAAATTTCAAGAAGCATATGAACAGCAAATAATATCATAATAAAAATGGGCCTGTCTAAATGAACAGGCCCATTTTTAATTAGGGATATATGGATAACTTTGGAGTAGTTACCAGCGCAAGCGTCCTAGCCCCGACGTACAGGAAGTACTAGTGTCGACAATGCGACAGGACGTCCGAGTTCTTGTCGACCTCGAGGTCAAATGTTCGCTACCCCAAAAGTTAAAGAACGACTTTCTGGGTAGGGAAGCATTTGCTTGGCAAACCAAAGAACGGTTTGCATAAGTGCGACTAGGTTTCTGGCTTTGCTACACTCGCCAATCAACCAGTCTTCTTTATCGGGGCTTACAAGCGCGCTTCCGCTTTTTAATTTATTTAAGATTCTCTGGGTTCAATCCCTCTAATTCAGCAATGACAAAACGTCCATCTTTACGAATTAATACATCATCGAAGTAAATTTCTCCCCCACCATAATCAGGACGTTGGATGTTAACCATATCCCAGTGGATATTCGAATGATTACCGTTAAAAGCATCGTCATAGCATTGGCCAGGTGTAAAGTGGAAGCTGCCATCAATTTTTTCATCAAATAGAATATCTTGCATTGGGTGTAGGATAAATGGATTTACACCAATCGCAAACTCCCCAATGTAACGTGCTCCTTCATCCGTGTCAAAAATTCTGTTAATTCTTTCCGAATCATTTGAGGTTGCTTCGACAATTTTTCCATCTTTAAAAGTAAGTTTCACATTTTCAAATGTAAAACCTTGATATGGAGATGGAGTATTATAAGTAATTACTCCATTAACGGAGTCACGGACAGGTGCTGAATATACTTCTCCATCTGGAATATTTAGCTGACCCGCACATTTAATCGCGGGGATATCTTTAATCGAAAAAGTTAAATCGGTACCTGGTCCTGTAATTCGAACTTTGTCTGTACGATTCATTAATTCAACTAAACTGTCCATTGCTTTATCCATTTTTCCATAGTCTAAGTTACAAACATTGAAATAGAAGTCTTCAAAACCTTCTGTACTCATTTTTGCAAGCTGAGCCATGGACGAAGTTGGGTAACGAAGTACAACCCATTTTGTTTTCGGTACACGAATATTGCTATGAACTTTTTTGCCGATAGTACGGCCAGAGACTTTCATCTTTTCATCTGGAACATCTGCATGTTCATTAATATTGTCGCCTGAACGAAGTCCGATATAAGCATCCATCTGGCTCATCACGTTTGCTTCAAAATCAGCGATCATATTGAAATGCTCATCTTGTGCACCCATTAGAAGGGCACGGTCTACTTGGTGGTCTTTTAATAATACAAATGGATAACCGCCAGCTGCATAAGCTTCTTTTACTAAAGCGGTCACTAGCTCACGTTGTAATCCAAAATTTTCAATTAAAACTTTTTCACCTTTTTGAAGACGTACAGAATAATTTATTAAGTTCTTTGCCAATTTTTCAATGCGAGGATCTTTCATTTTATTGCCTCCATATGTAAGTAAAATTTATGTACGTTTCTATTTTAACCGAAAAGTATATAATTGTTGAATAGAATACATGACTGATTTTCATTATACTGTTAAAATATATTGGGAGAAGTTAATCAAATCATTCATTTAAACGGACTTAAATCAAGAAAGGTGGACATCAGTTGATTATTTCAATAAGTGTAGCCATTATTGCGATGGCATTTGTCGTGTTAGTTATTTTCTTAGTAAAGACATTGAAAGCAGTTCAAGGAACGATGGAGGGAGTGTCCAAAACTCTTGCTGGTATCGAGAAACAATTAGACGAGGTGACGAAAGAGACGGCACTCCTTCTTCATAAAACCAACGTGCTTGCTGATGATATACAAGAGAAGGCTGAAAGTTTAAATTCAGTCGTTGTTGCAGTTAAGGGTGTAGGATCTACAGTTAATAAATTTAATCATTCATTAAGAAGTGTAGCAACATCATTCGACCAACAAGTCGAACAAAATAAAGATAAAATCTCTCAAGTAGTACAATGGAGTAATATTTTATTAGAATTAAAAGATAAATGGAAAGCTAAAAGGGAGGAAAAAAAAGCAAATTCGGACGATGAAAAACGAGAAATAGAGCTGCAAAGATTACGATCACATTCATAATCAAGGAGGAGTTGGAAAAGTGGGAAATAAAGAGAACCTAATTGACGCTAATAATGAAAAAGAGACTGGTATCAACTCAAAGGATTTTATCGTTGGAGCCTTAATTGGAGGATTAGTAGGTGCGGCAGCAGCCCTTTTCTTAGCTCCTAAATCAGGAAGAGATATTCGTTATAATCTAAATGAGCAGACCTCTTATCTAAAGGATAAGGGAGAGCAATGGATAAGTTTAGCTGTAAATAAGGGGAATGGCATCGTTTCTTCCGTAAAAGATAGAACAAAAAGTATGACTAAATCCTCTAATGAAGGGTTAAATAAAGAAAAAAATCTTCGAATCGTAGAAGATCAGGATTATGGGAAAGAATATATTTCAATTAAACCATCTACCTCTTCCTACGAAGAAATACATAAAAAACTTCAAGAAACGCAGCTGGCTCTTGAAGAAGAAGAAGTAAAGATCAAATCAACTTTTTAGGAGGATCAATTATGAAGCAAATCCATAGTGTCGACGAGTTAACAGAAGTAATCAATCACGAATCGATGTTTTATTTATTAAAGCACAGTACAACATGTCCAGTCAGTCAAGCGGCGTTTGAAGAATATGAGAAATTTTCAAAAGAGAATGCAGATATGAACTGCTATTTTCTAACCGTTCAAGATTCGCGTCCTCTTTCAAATCATATTGCCGAACAGTACCAGATAAAACATGAATCGCCACAAGCCTTTTTGTTTAAAAATCAAAATGTGAAGTGGAATGCTTCGCATTGGAAAATAACAAATACCGCATTAAACTCAGTTCTAAAGGAAAATGCCTAATTAATAAAAGCTGGTTAAGGAATTTAATCCAAAACCAGCTTTTTGTTATTTAATTAATTCAGGCCAAACAATTTTTAATTCATCCCCAGGTGCAATTTCATCATAAAAAAAAGTTTCTTCCCCATTTTTTAATAAAATAAATTGTCCACTTGCCTTTTCGGGCTTATCGACCTCGACAAATTGAAATAAATCTTGAAAAATAAAGGGCTCAACCTTCTTTTGTTCAATAGTGATTTCATTTCCATCTTCTAAAACATCTTCTTCTTTAAGAGTGGTTCCATTCCTAGTTATGTTTAATAAACTCTTTGTTAAAATTAGTTGTTGATCATTAAAATGGACAGGGATTTTATACTCTAATTGATACTGTTTAATATCGACTAGTTTTCCGACAGTTAACGTTTCTTTCGCATCAATCTGAATTTCATCTAAATGTTCAAATTGACTTTCAAGCTGAACCTTTATTCCATTTCGGTAGAGGTTTCCAGATAGTTCTGAGAAAAAGGTTTCTTTTCCATTTATTTTTAAACGAACTGGTCTTAATTGAAATAATAGTTTCTCTTCATGGATAGTAAGTAATAGTTGTTCAATAGTTTCGGGCATACTCCATGTAATGACATCTCGATCTGCAATTTCTCTTGATATTGAAACTATTTTACCATTACAGCAAATATCTGCTTCAATTTGATATTTCTTCCCATTTACCGTAACTTTTTTCATAGGAATATCTTCAATGATGTCTTTAATTGATACAGGAGTGGTTTCACCATCTGACCCTCTCTCAACCTTAAGAATATCCCCGGTTTGAACAGGATCATCTAACGAGCAAGGTTTCCCATTTAATTCAATCGTTGGTGCTTGTCCGAATTGCCCAGGAATAGTAATCATTGTGCCATTTACTTTGACCATTTTTGCTAAACCTGGTTTTCCGTAAAGCTTATTCATTTTAATTCCAGCGGCTAATAAACAGTCACCAACAGTAAGATGATTGACTTCAAATAAACGAACAGGCTGCTCATTCACGTAAATTGTTTTATATTGTACAGGTGATTGATAAGCTGCGATAGCAATTCCAATTGGCGTAACTAATTCTGGTCCTTTTTTTATTGACTCTGAAATCGTTAAACTAGAAATCGCTTCTGTTCCCCTGATAGCAACACGATTTTCTGGTAGCTGCAGTTTGGCAGCGACTCGCTTAGGTAATTCCGGTGTTTGGCTACCTCCACCAACAAGCATGACAGCTTTCGGTGATTTTTGATTATTTAATTGTAAAATTTCTTCACAGATGGAATTGGCTAATCGATCAAGAGAAGGTGAAATCTGCTGAATCATTTCCTCTTTTGTTACTTCTGTCTCAAATCCTAAAATATCCTGAATGACTACTGAATCATTTGTATATAGCTCTCTTTTTGCAGTTTCAGCAAATGGAAAATCTAGAAGATACTGATCGCTAATCGCTTCTGTAATTTCGTCCCCAGCAATAGGGACCATCCCATAGGCGATAACCGTACCAAGATCAGTAATGGCTATATCAGAAGTTCCAGCGCCAATATCAACTAAAGCAACATTTAGACGGCGCATAGAGGCTGGAACAAGTACATTAATAGCAGCAATCGGTTCAAGAGTTAATGCATCCATTTCTAAACCAGAACGTTGTAAGGCAGATATGAGCGATTCAACAACTACTTTAGGTAAGAAAGTGGCAATGATCTCAACAGAAGCTTCCTTCCCAGTTTGGTCAATTAAATTTCCTATCTCTTCTCCATCTAAACGATAATAAAGAACGGAATAACCGACACAATAATAATAATGACTCATTTTTGATTCTTGTTTATTAGCAACGGTTGCCTGTGCTTCCTGAACGGCACTTAATTCTAAATGAAGGATATCCTGCTTTGACATCATTGGTTTCGATTGTATATCAATGTGAAAGGCTGCTCTTTCAGTTATTAATGCTCGACCAGCAGCTGCTACACATACTTTTGTTAAAGGACCGTGATCTTGTTCAAGCCGCTCTTTTATTTCAGTTATCACTTTAGATACAGCGATAACGTCATGGATTTGTCCATCAAGCATCGCACGTTCCGTATGTTCTTTTACTAAAACGTCAAGAACTTGGAATTTTCCTTGAAGTTCTTCAAGAATAATCCCAACTACCGATCTTGTTCCGATATCCAGGGCAAAAATTTTCTTTTTATCTTGCAATATTATGCACCCTCTAATTTTTCTTCTTATAAAAAATGTAACATATTTTACTTACTCGATAAAGAAGAATAGAATGTTTATGTCTATTTTACAGCTATATTAGTAAGTGTTTGAAAGGAATGGGAATATTAATGAGCAAAGTTGAATTGGATCAGCTTCGTGGAAAGGTGGACGAGATTAATTTAGAGCTACTAAGGCTTATAAATGAGAGAGCCCAATTGGTTCAAGAAATTGGAAGAGTGAAGGAATCTCAGGGAGTCTACCGATACGACCCTGTTCGAGAAAGAAATATGTTGGATCTAATAAAGAAACATAATGATGGTCCGTTTGATAATTCGACTGCTGAACATATATTTAAGGAGATTTTTAAAGCCGGACTTGAATTACAAAAGGGTGATCACAATAAAGCCTTACTTGTTTCAAGGAAGAAAAAAATAGAAGATACGATTGTAAATGTAAAAGGTGAATTAATCGGTAATGGACTACCTCATTTTGTCTTTGGACCTTGTGCTGTCGAATCCTACGAGCAGACTGCAACAGTCGCAAAAGCCGTAAAAGAAAAAGGCTTACGATTATTACGGGGTGGAGCTTACAAACCTCGAACGTCTCCATACGATTTCCAAGGACTAGGATTGGAAGGTTTAAAAATATTGAAAAGGGTGGCCGATGAATATGATATGGCTGTCATTAGTGAAATCGTGAACCCTTTTGATATTGAAATAGCTTGTGAATACATCGATGTTATCCAAATCGGGGCTAGAAACATGCAAAACTTTGAATTATTAAAAGCAGCTGGCTCGGTGAATAAGCCTGTATTATTAAAAAGAGGAATTGCAGCTACAATTGAAGAATTTATTTATGCTGCTGAATATATTATGTCACAAGGTAACGGTCAGATTATCCTATGTGAGCGGGGAATCCGAACCTATGAAAAAGCGACACGAAATACATTGGATATTTCCGCTGTACCTATTTTGAAAAAAGAAACCCATCTTCCAGTATTAGTCGATGTAACGCACTCAACAGGTAGGAGAGATTTATTATTACCAGCTGCAAAAGCAGCATTAGCAATTGGTGCAGATGGAGTAATGGCTGAGGTACATCCAGATCCTGCGGTTGCACTTTCCGATGCTGCCCAGCAAATGAACCTTGAGCAATTTGACGATTTTCTAAAAGAGCTACAGTCATTTGCTTATGCTCGAATATAGACTTTTTTCAAACCTCTTGCCTTTTGATAAGAAGTTCTCTTTTGGAGTAACCGCATACTAAAAAGCAAATATAAAAAACAAATATAAAAGCAGTGAATTTCACAAACGAAATCGCACTGCTTTTAGCATTTTTACGAGCAAATATTGGTGATATCACAAAAAAACTTATAAACAAGCGAGTTAAGTTATCTAAATAAGGAACAAATATCGTATCAGTAATGGGGGGGCATCTAAAAACTTAAACATTCCCTTCTTGTTTTTACTAATAAACGATAAGAGGATTAAGTAAGTTTTATCAAAAAAGAAAAAACACATGGATAAAAATGTTAAAATGATTAAGGAACCATTTAAATTAACTCAATTTGAAAGGAAGGTAATATGAAGAGAATTCTCTTGAAATATATGTCTGATTTTACTTCACTCAGTGAAGAGGAACAGCATGCAATATCTAAAAGTTTACGAATTGATGAATATAAAAAAGGAAAATACCTTCTTAGACAAGGAGAACTTTCCGCTTTTAAATGTTATTTCGTACTAATGGGGTGTGTCAGGCAGTTTTTTATAGATGAATCAGGTAAAGAGGTCACATCAAATTTTTTTACTGAAGAACAAGCGATTCCAATTATCAATGAACAGAAACAAAATAATTTATCAAAGTATTCATTATTGTGTGTCGAAGACTGCATATTAGTTGTTGGCGACGTTGATTCAGAAAAAACAATGTTTAACAAATACCCACAACTGGAAACCATGATACGCAAAATGATAGAAATAAACCTTAGTGAAATACAAGAACAATTCGGAGAATATATCAATTCGTCTCCTGAAGAACGCTACGAATCTATATTAAGAAAACGCCCCCAGTTAGTTGACCGTGTACCACAGCATCAATTGGCTAGTTATCTTGGAATCACTCCTGAGTCATTAAGTAGAATTAAAAAGCGAATTAAAAAGAATTTTTAAAATGGATGTCATCCACATTTCGCAATCTTTCCTCCTCATCTAGGTAGCATCCAAATTGTAATAACCCCATAAAAAAACATTCTCTAGAAATTAACTTAAGTCAATGAAAGGTTTTAATACCCTTGTTACTATTAAATAAAATTAAAACAAGGAAATTTTTTGAAAAGGCCTTTTATATTAAAGAAAATTGGAGGGAGTTTTTTATGAAAGCAATAGTTTGTGATAAATATGGTTCACCTGATGTCCTTGAATTAAAAGAGATAAAAAAACCTTTACCCACCGAGAATCAAGTATTGGTAAGAGTTAATACTGCATCCTTGAACTATGGTAACGTGGTTCTTTTGAAGGGCAAACCTTTCTTAGCCCGATTCGCCTTCGGACTAAGGAGACCAAAATATTCCATACCTGGAGGTGACATAGCGGGTACAATTGAAGCTGTTGGTAAACACGCTAAGTTATTTCAAGTAGGTGATGAAGTATTTGGCGACCTCTCTGGTTGTGGCTGGGGAGGTTTTGCTGAATATGTAACTGTCCCCGAAAATGCTTTAGCATTAAAGCCAAGCAATATCTCCTTCGAGGAAGCTGCTGCGACACCTATGGCAGGTGTGACTGCCTTACAAGGACTACGTGATAAAGGTAAGATTAAATCCGGACAGAAGGTATTAATTTATGGGGCATCTGGTGGGGTCGGTACTTTCGCGGTACAAATTGCTAAATCATTTGGGGCTGAAGTAACAGGTGTATGTAGTACAAGAAATTTAGAGATATTGCGTTCAATAGGAGCCGACCATATCATTGATTATACAAAAGAAGATTTCACCCAATATCAAGAGTGTTACGATTTGGTTCTTGGTGTGAACGGCTCTAATTCCATTTCAGCTTATAAACGTGTACTAAAACCATATGGGAGTTTTGTTCACTTAGGAGGATCCGAATCCCAATATTTTCAAACATTATTTCTAGGACCTTTTATTTCAATGACTGGAAGCAAGAAAATAAGTAATATGTTACAGAGAGCAAACCAAAAAGACCTGAATTATGTAAAAGAATTACTTGAGACTGGCAAAGTAAAACCAATAATTGATAAACGGTATAAGTTAAGTGAAATAACTGAAGCATTCAGATATTTTCAGGAAGGTCACGCTCAAGGTAAAGTGGTAATTACTGTATAATTTAAATCTGACATTAAAAAACCCCTTGATCATTTTTACGTTGATATATCAATAAAAAAAGCAATGCGATTTTGCATTGCTTTTAATTATTTTTTTATAGTTGCGGGTATTCCAAAAGAGAACGGCTTAGCCTATTGGGTAAGAGGTTCTATGAAGAATAAAGCAGAAGTTTTTTGAAAAAATTCGTAAATATTATATGCTTCCCATTGCGACAGCTTCATGCATGTCGTATGATATGATAAATACTTATTTAGTTTGTTTACTAAATCACAATCTTCAATATTGAGTTAATCTAATATATATTGCTTTTAAAATAAAGTGTGAGAGGAGTTTTCACTGATGAATGTAACTATCTATGATGTTGCTCGTGAAGCAAATGTTTCCATGGCAACGGTTTCACGTGTAGTTAATGGAAACCCAAATGTAAAACCAGCGACAAGAAAAAAAGTGGTAGATGTAATAGAAAGGCTAGGTTATCGTCCAAACGCGGTTGCTCGTGGACTAGCTAGCAAAAAAACAACAACTGTAGGTGTCATCATCCCTGATATTTCAAGTATTTTTTTCGCTGAATTAGCGAGAGGGATTGAGGATATTGCAACAATGTATAAATACAATATTATTTTAAGTAACTCTGATCAAAATAATGATAAAGAATTACGACTCTTGAATACGATGCTTGGCAAACAAGTGGATGGAATCGTATTTATGGGAGGGAATATCACCGCTGAACATGTAGAAGAGTTTGAAAAATCCCCTGTTCCTATTGTGTTAGCAGGTTCGATTGAAGAGTCAGGGAAAATCCCGTCTGTAAATATCGATTATCAACAAGCTACATTCGATTCTGTTTCTGAATTTATTGCTAAAGGGCATAAAGAAATTGCATTTGTGACCGGTCCATTACATGAACCGATTAATAGAGATAAAAAGCTTCAAGGTTATAAGCTTGCACTTGAACAAGGTGGGATCCCTTACCGTCCAGAGTTAGTGGTAGAGGGAGATTATACATACGATTCTGGAATGGAAGCGTTTGATAAGCTACTAGAAGATCAAGAAAAACCAACCGCCATTTTTGTCGGAACAGATGAAATGGCTTTAGGGGTTATACATGGAGCGGAGGATAAAGGGTTTAAAATTCCAAATGATTTTGAAGTGATTAGCTCAGATAACACTCGGTTAGCTCTCATGGTTAGACCGCAATTAACTACAGTTGTTCAGCCTTTATATGATATCGGGGCAGTAGCAATGAGACTTTTAACAAAATTAATGAATAAAGAAAAAGTAGACAATCATATTGTTGTTCTTCCACATCGAATTGAGTATCGAGGGTCAACCAAATAAATGAAAAGGAGAGCTGCCATAGTGGACAGCTCTCCTATCTTTTGTTGTACTAATTTGTTTCTTATTTTGTCTGATTCCGAATCGGATATAAGGCTCTTTCAACTGTTTGGAAATTCTTCTCGGTGATCTCAGCTTTTCTTGGAATCGGTGGATACAAGTCTTCTGGGTCTTCCCATGTCTTTGGTAATGTTACTGGTGCTTCTTTCTGCCACTCTTCTACCCAACGATCTGGTAGACTTCCTGAACAGTTTGAGTTTTCAGTCATTTCAAACCAAATATGTGCCCACGCTCTTGGTACGACACGCCATATATCATAACCTCCACCACCAACTGCAATCCATCTTCCATTACAATATGTATGTGCTATTTCATGCGCTAATTTGGGAATTTCACGATAAATTTTCATCGAAGCAGATAAATGGGTCAATGGGTCATAGTAATGTGAATCAGCCCCATTTTGGGTAAGAATGACATCAGGTTTAAAAAATTCAGCTATTTCCTTTAAGGAAGTTCGGTAAGCATGAAGCCAAGATTCATCTTCTGTAAATGCATCAAGTGGAATGTTAAAGGAATAACCGTAACCTTTTCCTTGTCCTCTTTCAGTAATATTCCCAGTGCCAGGAAAAAGATATCTGCCTGTTTCATGGATGGATAAGGTACATACATTTGGATCATCATAGAAAGACCACTGAACACCATCCCCATGATGAGCATCAGTATCTACATAAAGAACACGGGCTTGATATTTTTCCTGTAAATACTTAATGGCTACGGAACTATCATTATATATGCAAAAACCAGAGGCTTTTCCTCTAAAGCCGTGATGCAGTCCTCCGCCAAGGTGGAGGGCATGCTTTGCTTTTCCTGTCATCACATAATCGACAGCTGTTAAAGTACCACCGACTAAAAAAGAACTTGCCTCATGCATGTTTGGAAATATTGGGGTATCCTCTGTTCCTAACCCGTAATTTTCAGCTATCTCAGGTGGAAGAGATCCACTCCCTGCCTGTTTAACTGCTTGGATATAGTTTAAATCATGAATTAAAGCAAGCTCCTCTTCAGTTGCTTGTTTTGGTGGAATAATAGATTGTTCCTCTATGGCACCTGCTTTTTTTAATAGATCTAATGTTAGTTTTAGTCTAAATTGATTAAAAGGGTGATGACTATTAAACTTGTAATTCAATAAATCCTCAGAATAAATAAAAATAGAATCTGAATTCATGATGAAATACCTGGCAGATTTGGCCATAATATGTGGTGCCCAGCTGCCTTTAAGTCATTTATAAGTGAAATGGGATTCATCATTTGGACTCTAATTACAAGTATTTTATATTTGTCATCTTCCTTATCTGGATAAACTAATACACTTTGAATATTGGCTTTATGATTGGAAATTACTGTTGTGATATCGCTAAGCATACCAGCTTTATTCGGCACTTTGACTTCAAGTTGGGAACCTGGCTGGTGTGCGCCTGTCAGTTCCACTAAAGTTCGGAGTAAATCTGTTTCTGTAATGATACCAACTAATATTTGATCCTTTACGACTGGTAAACAGCTTATATGATGTTCATAAAATAAAGCGGCAACCTCTTCAACAAAATCTAAAGGATGTCCAGTGATTACATTCTGTTTCATAATGGTTTGTATTGGCTTTTCTAAATCCTCTTTATTTTCATTTGCACGAAAAATAGAAGGAGCAGCATCTTTAATATCTCTATCAGTAATCAAACCAACGACTTTTTTATCCTCATTCACTATAGGAATGTGCCGAATTTTTTTACTAGACATTAATAAGATGGCTTCAGAAATCGTATTTGTCGGTAACAAGCTCGCTACTTCAGTATTCATAATTTGTTCTACGATCATCCTTCATTCCTCCTTTTGAATCAGTACATGAAACGGTTCATAAATCGCAAACGGTCGAATTTTTGAATAGAATCAGTGTCAACTCTTTTTCCGATTCTTGCCATTAGACAGTTTGCGGGGTGGGAACTAATTTCTGGATCGTCTGTGGCATACCATTCTAATCCACCAGAGTTCATCATTTTTTCCATTACTTTACGATATTCCCAAACATTTAAGCCTGTTCCTTTTAAATCCCAATGCCAATAATATTCAGTTGTTATAATGATAAAATCTTCCATTGAATCATCCATCATAGAAACGTTTATTAGGTTTTTTCCAACTCGATATCCTCTATATTCAGGGATAACTTCGATGGCTCCAAGTTCTATTAAATTATCCATCTTTCCCTCTGACCATCTTTCTAAAGGATCAGGATAAAGAAACGTAACATAACCAACAATGGTATGTCTGTTTCTAGCGACAATAATTCTTCCTTCTGGTAAACCTGCAATTTCTATTAGTGCTTTATGTTGCTGTGCAGGAGGTCGAAAAGCAACTAAGTCTTCATGGAAATCATAACTTGCTAGTTTTTCGGGAGAGATGGGGCCTTCAATAAATAAGCTCCCATTTGGAGTTTTTAGTTCTTTGGCGTTGTAAATTTTCTTATGTTCCATTTGTTCACCCCTATGAATACAATCATAATTATATTATACATAAAATTGCTTTTTTTTAAGCGCTTTCACTAAATTTTCTGCAAATAGACATATATTTCTTTTCTTCTTGCATAAAGATGATGTATCGTTATATCGAATATTTATAAAATTGAGAAAATGGAAAAAGTATATTATAATAGTTTTATAGTTAATGTGACCAACATTTAGGGGATGATAAAGTGGAAGCGTTATCAGTTATACAAGGGAACTATAATTTGTCAAATTATGCTGAAATGTACAAGCAATTCGATTGGAAAGATACAGAAAAAGAATTTTCATGGTCTGAAACTGGTAGAGTGAATATGGCGTATGAAGCGATTGACCGCCACGCCGTAACGCATCGAAAAAATAAAGTTGCTTTATATTACCGTGATGGTTATCGAAATGAGAAATATACATTTAAAGAAATGAAAGAATATTCAAACCAGGCTGGTAATGCTTTAAAGGCATTTGGGGATGTAGAAAAGGGAGACCGAGTCTTTATTTTCATGCCTCGTTCTCCAGAATTATATTTTGCATTATTAGGTACAATTAAATTAGGTGCGATCGTTGGACCACTCTTTGAAGCGTTTATGGAAGGAGCAGTTCGTGATCGTTTGGAAGACAGTGGAGCAAAAGTTCTTATTACTACACCAGAATTAATAGGCCGTGTACCAGTTGAGCAATTACCAGAACTAAAAACTATTTTTCTTGTAGGCGAAAATATTGAAGAAACAGGAAAATATATCGATTTTAATAAAAGAATGAGAGAATCTGGCAAAGAACTAAAAATGGAATGGGTGGACCGTACAGATGGTTTAATCCTTCACTATACTTCTGGTTCAACTGGGAAACCAAAAGGGGTTTTACATATTCACAATGCAATGATTCAGCATTACCAAACGGCTAAATGGGTGTTGGATTTAAAAGAAGACGACGTTTACTGGTGTACAGCCGATCCAGGGTGGGTAACAGGAACTTCATACGGTATATTTGGTCCTTGGCTAACAGGTTCATCGAATGTAATTGTTGGTGGAAGATTTAGCCCAGATACGTGGTACCAAATGATTGAGGATTTTGGTGTAACTGTTTGGTACAGTGCTCCAACAGCCTTTAGAATGTTGATGGGTGCTGGAGATGAGCTAGTCAAGAAGTATAATTTATCAACTTTAAGACATATTTTAAGCGTGGGTGAGCCGCTTAATCCAGAAGTAGTTCGTTGGGGAATGAAGGTTTTCCACCATCGAATTCATGATAATTGGTGGATGACGGAAACAGGAGCACAGCTTATTTCTAATTATCCTTGTATGGAAATAAAGCCTGGTTCAATGGGTAAACCAATTCCAGGAGTAAAGGCAGCTATTGTGGATGACCAAGGGAACGAATTGCCACCATACCGTATGGGGAATTTAGCAATTAAAAAGGGCTGGCCATCGATGATGCATACAATTTGGAACAATCCCGCAAAATATGAATCATACTTTATGCCAGGAGATTGGTATGTATCTGGAGACTCGGCATATATGGATGAAGATGGGTACTTCTGGTTCCAAGGACGTGTTGATGATGTCATTATGACATCAGGAGAACGTGTTGGTCCTTTTGAAGTGGAAAGTAAGCTTGTGGAACATCCTGCTGTAGCAGAAGCTGGGGTAATTGGTAAACCAGATCCTGTTCGAGGAGAAATTATTAAAGCATTTATCGCTTTAAGAGATGGGTATGAAGCATCTGAAGAATTAAAAGAAGAAATTCGCCAATTTGTGAAAAAAGGCTTGGCAGCACATGCAGCTCCACGCGAAATCGATTTCCGTGATAAGTTACCAAAGACTAGAAGTGGTAAAATCATGCGTCGAGTACTAAAGGCGTGGGAATTAGATTTACCAACAGGTGATTTATCTACAATGGAAGATTAAAAAAGAAGCTGACTCGATAAGTTGAGATATTGAACTGCCCCGTAAATGTTAGACACTAAACTAACATTTACGGGGTGTTTTTATGTCCAAATTTAATTCGGAAGATAAGATAAGAAAGTATAACATTTTCGGACTTCGAAAATTGTCCAGCGCAAGCGTCCTAGCCCCGACGTACAGGATGTACTAGTGTCGACAATTCGACAGGACGTCGCGTTTTAGTCGACCTCGAGGTCAAATGTTAGCCAGCCAAAAAGTCAAAGAACGACTTTCCGGCTGGCGAAGCATTTGCTTGGTAAACCAAAGAACGGTTTGCATAAGTGCGACTAGGTCTCTGGCTTCGTTACCTCGCTAATCAACCAGTCTTCTTTATCGGGGCTGATCAAGGCGCCCCGCGCTTTTCTTAATAGTTATTAGGAGTGAAAATTGGATCTAAATCAATAATATCTTCATCTTTTGAGTTTTCTGGTTCGTCATCCTGTTCTGTATTTTTGCTTGCTCCAATTTCAATTAAATTAGAGGGAGGAGATTCATTACCTGCAATATCGACAGCTGTAACGTAATAAGTTCCATTACCAACATCAAAAGCATAATCAGCTCCAGACTTTTCTGAGCCAACCTTATGGCCTTTTCGATTATAGATTCTAAATCCAATCACATCTTGTTCCAGATGTTGCGCCCAAACAATTGTATTTCCTGAAGCCATAATAAATGGGGAATCGGGGACTTTCCCATTTTCTACAATTTTATCATTAGGAACTAGAATATTTGACCAGCGCTCTTTTTTAGGAATGAGTTGTCCCAAATCGGGAATATCGACTCCTAATGAACCTTTAACAAAATCCGGATTAATGATTAAGCCGGTTTCGGCAAATTCATCTGGTGTTGAGTCTAATGCTAAATATTTTTGATCACCAACACGGACATATTTTCCTTCAATTAAATTGGAATCTTCCTCTGTTGGTGCATGCTTCATATCGAAAATATCCGTTTCAATTAATCCTGCTTTTGTACATGCTTCTGACGGGAGTAGACCAGAAACCGCACAAAAAGATCTCTTTACTAGTCCACCAGGCATTATGAAGCGATCTTCTGGATCAATTAATGTAGGGTTAATATTGTACGCTGCATTGATTAAATCAGCCCATAAATAATTGGTCCGCAAGCTATAGCTTAATCCGCCTTTCGTTTCTAATGATTTAGGTGTATCATAGCCCGTCCATATTCCAAAAGTAATATTCGGATTGGTTGCAACAAACCAAGAATCATGGAAGTCATGCCCCGTACCTGTTTTACCAGCCCAGTCTGTCTGGAATTTTAAACGGTTATTAATGGCTGTTGCAGTTCCTCTCTGGATAACATCTCGCATCATATCAAGCGTTAAATAAGCTGTTTGCGGAGTAAAAACATCCGTTGTTTTTACTTCATGCTCGTAAATCACTTTGCCATTATTGTCAATGATTTTGTCGATTAAATACGCATCGACAAACTGTCCACCATTAGCGAATGTAGCAAATGCATTCGTGTTTTCCTCAACTGTTACCCCACTTTCCAACGAACCGATCGAAGTTGATAGATTGGTGAAATCGGGCTCAAGTAAAGAGGTGAAACCCATCTTTTCTAAATACTTTGCGGGTCGCTGATCAATAATATCTTTGTATAGCTTAACAGCGGGAACATTATAAGATTTTGCGAGAGCATATCTTGCGGAAACTAAACCACTATATCGTTTATCATAGTTTAGTGGCCAAGGTTTTGGATTAGTTGAGTCTAGCTTTAATGCTACATCGGGAAGTACGGTTCCTGGTGATGCCTTACCTAGCTCAATTGCTGGTGCATAAACGAGTAAAGGCTTCATTGTTGATCCGTTTTGTCTTTTGGCGCTTGTAGCATGGTTTATTTGTTCGCGGTGATGATCTCTTCCACCGACAAAGCTAATAATTTTCCCAGTGCTATTCTCTATTAAGATGGCACCAACCTCAACGGGTTCCATGACTGTAATATCTTCATCCGTTTCTGGATCCTTCTTTTTTTGAGGCTTGTCTGGTCCGTAATACGGATAATTATCCTTTGTTTCTTGCATAGCGTCATAAATATTTCTATCTATTGTCGTATGAATCTTGTACCCATTTTGCCGAAGATTTCGACTGGCTAAAGTCAAATATTCTTCGTTTAAATCCTCGTTTTCTTTTAGATCTCTTTCTTCATATCCGTCTTTTTCAGCGAGGATAACAGAAAGAATATCGACAGCTCTTTTTTCAATCTCATATGTTAGCCATGGATATTTTTCAATACTACTAGATTTAGAAGGGGTGAAATCTTTGGTCACATCATACGCTAAGGCCTGGTCGTATTCTTCTTTGTTAATGTATCCACCGTCATGCATCCTTTTAAGGACAGTTTTCATTCTAGTCAAGCCTGGCTCTAGATTTTTTTTCATTTTTCCTTCTCTCGTAAAAGGCGTGTATCCGAATGGGCTTTGTGGCAAACCAGCTATAAAGGCAGCTTGAGGTAATGATAACTCCTTCACGTTCACACCGAATATTCCTTTAGCGGCTGTTTGCACCCCCGCTATGTTTCGACCAGAAGAATTTCTACCAAATGTAGAAACATTTAAATAAGCTTCTAATATTTCTTCTTTCTTAAAAAATTTTTCCAAACGTAAGGCTAATAAAATTTCCTTTGCCTTTCGTTCAAATGATACTTCGTTTGTTAAGATTTGATTTTTTATTAATTGCTGTGTGAGTGTACTTCCACCCGATTGTACGGAGGCATTCGTTACTTCTTGAAAGAGGGCTCGAAATATGGCTTTAGGAACAACCCCCTTATGATCATAAAAATATTCATCTTCTGTAGCAACAACTGCATCAATCAAATATTTAGATACATCTTTAATTTGAACCTCTTCACGCTCTAAATCCGATCTTAGATTTCCTAAATATTCATCATTTGCAAAATACAGTTCAGATGTTTCCTCATAATTATAAATGTCTTTTTTCATTTTCTCGTAAGGTCTTATAGGTTCATTTTTAACAAGCGAAGCAAAGTACCCTGCACCGACACCACCAGCAAATGCACCTCCTAGTAAAACAACGGTTAAAAATAAAAGTGATAAATTCCAAATGACTTGGTACGTAATTCTTGCGCTCTTTACTGTTTTTTTATGTGTGAAAAGATTGGCGAATTTTTTCCACCGATCCTGTCTGTGATTCGATTCTTTCATAAGATCAATCCCCCTAAAATCACCTACATTATAGCATAATTAGAAAAGGAAGTTGACAAAGTACGGCATATTTCTGATTTTTCTGTTATTTAAAGTCGTTTTATATAATTAAAAGAATATTTGACAAAGGTGACTCTACTATGGTAAAAATGGTTTAATTAAAAATTGTCATTACGTTGATGGGAAACCAGTAGTGCTTCTATCCCTGTTTTTTAGAGAGTCGGTGGTTGCTGCAAACCGATACATATAGAAGAATGAATTACCTCCCGGAGTTTTTACCATGAAATGTGTAGTAATGGTAAACGGTCATGTCGTTAACATGTTAAGTTGGAGGAATTCCTCAAGCTAGGTGGTATCGCGCTTTATTAGCGTCCTTGCATTTTTGCAAGGGCGTTTTTTGTTTTTTCAAATATAAGGAGGAATTATAATGGATTTATTACAGGATTTGCAATGGCGTGGCATTGTATACCAACAAACTGATGAAGAAGGATTGAAGGAAACATTAAATAAAGAAAAAATTTCTTTATATTGTGGAATGGACCCGACTGGAGATAGTATGCATATCGGTCATCTGCTTCCATTTTTAACTTTAAAAAGGTTCCAAAATCATGGTCATCGTCCGATTGTCCTTGTTGGGGGAGCGACCGGTCTAATTGGTGATCCCAAGGCTACAGAAGAAAGAACACTTCAAACGATCGAGATGGTTCAACATAATGTCAGAGGTCTAACAGCCCAATTAAAAACGATATTTGATTTTGAAGGGGAAAATGGTGCCATTCTAGTAAATAACTATGATTGGACAGAGCCAATGAATATGATTACCTTCTTAAGGGATTACGGGAAACATATTGGAATTAACTATATGCTAGCAAAAGATACGATTGCGACCCGGTTAGAAACAGGAATATCCTTTACGGAATTCACTTACACGATCATGCAAGGAATGGACTTTAAACATTTATACGAAAATCATCAATGTAAATTGCAGATTGGTGGAAGTGATCAATGGGGGAATATCACAACAGGTCTAGAATTAATTCGTAAAATGATGCCAGAAGGATCGAAAGCGTTCGGGATGACGATTCCTTTAGTAACAAAGGCTGACGGTACAAAATTCGGTAAATCGGAAAGTGGATCTGTCTGGTTAGATGCCGAGAAAACAACTCCATACGAATTCTACCAGTTCTGGATTAATACTGCGGATGCTGACGTTGTAAAGTACTTAAAGTTCTTCACCTTCCTAACTCATGAAGAAATTGACGCCTTAGAAGTCTCAGTACAAGAGGAGCCGCATTTGCGTAAAGCTCAAAAGGCATTAGCAGAAGAAATGACTCGTCTCATTCATGGGGAAGAGGCATTAGCGCAAGCTATTAAGATTACAAATGCTCTCTTTAGTGGAGATGTAAAAAATCTTACTGCTGTTGAAATTGAACAGGGATTCAAAGATGTTCCAACTTACTCACACACAACTGGCGAAGATATCGGGCTTGTCGATTTATTAGTAGAAGCAGGAATTAGTCCATCCAAACGTCAAGCGAGAGAAGATGTAACAAATGGTGCAGTTTCAATAAACGGCGACCGAGTAACAGAAACCGATTATGTCGTAAGTGAAAAAGATCAAATTGAAAATCAATTTACAATCATCCGTAGAGGAAAGAAAAAATATCATTTAATAAAATACGGGAAATAATCTTTATTTCCGGGGCGCATGTGTTTATTTGAACGCATGCGCTCATTTTTTCTGACATTATAAAAAACCGCATTTCCAAAAGGAGATGCGGCTTTGATGATGTTTTCATTTACTATAACTGCTTTACTGTTACAGTAAATGGTTTTATTTGTACAGATGTTTTGGTAATAATGATTGCACTCAATGTTACCGTTTTATCGCCACTTCCGGCTGCGGGACGATTAACTTTTCCGCTATCCGTAATGATTGAAGAATTACTTGAATACCATACGATTATTGAACCGTTCGGACCGGAATATGGAAGTGAAAGTTTATTCGTTACACTTGTCAAAGTATCTGTTCCTGAAAATCCTATTGTTAATGCAGCCATATCAGCTGCAACTTTCTGTGCATCGGTAAGCTCTTGTTTTACAACTAAATTAAAGGTTTTTACTTCTGTTATATTCTTGCTTCTAATGGAAGCAATGAGGGTAACTGCTACATCACCGCTACCCGCTGTTGGACGTATTACTTTTTTGCCGTCATGGGAAAGGACCTTTGGAGAGCTTGAAATCCATGTAATAATGGAACCATTTGCTCCTAATTTCGGTAATGATATCGGTCCAGTAACACCATTTTCATTATCACCTTCTTTAAAACCAACTGTTAGGGCAACTTTATCATTAGTAACCTTCTCCAAATCATTAAGTTGCTGTTTAACAATTAGGGAGAATATTTTTACATCTGCAATGCCATTATTGTTGATTTTTGCTATTAATGTAACGTTTACATCTCCTTGGCCATTAACTGGTCGATGAACGACTTTTCCGTTATGAGAAATAATATTTGGGGCACTTGATACCCAAGTAATTTGAGAACCATTAGCTCCTTTTGTAGGTAGTATGATTGGACCTGTAACAGCAGAGACTGTATCCATGCCGCTAAATCCAATTGCTAATGCTTCCTTATCCGCTGCAACAATTTGAGTATCAATCAGTTGATTTCTGACTGTTACTTCAAAAGTTTTTGCTACAGTTGAATTCCCCTTTGTAAGTGTGGCAGTTAATATAACCTTTACGTCTTCATTTGCTGGACGGACGATAACCTTTCCGTCATTAGAGATTACATTTACGTTGCTTGATGTCCAAGTAATGTTCGACCCATATTTCCCCTTTAAAGGGAGTTTTAGAGGCTGTGTAACGCTTGTTGCTGTATCATTTCCGTTGAATCCGATAGTTAAGCTATTTTTATCAGCTTCAGTAATTTGAATTTCATTGTATCTATGCTTAACAATAACAGTGAATTGTTTCGTTGTTGAAATACGATTTTTTGTTATTTTTGCGGTTAATACAACTTTTACATCTGAACGTTGCCGATTGATCGTTTTTCCGTCATTTGAAAGGACGTTTGTGTTACTCGATTTCCAAGTAATTTTAGAACCCAATTTTCCAGAAGTAGATAAATTTAATGCTTGAGTCACATGTGAAAGTGAATCCCCTTTCGCAAAACCGATTGTTAGTAATGCTTTGTCAGACGCTACAATGTAACGGTCCGATTTCATTTCTTTCTCTTTCTGCTTTGCTTTATCACGAGCTTTTTGCTTTTCTCTTTCTTTTTCAATTTCCCTCTTAATTGCTTCCCTTGCCTTTGGATCTTTTACATATTTTAGAGCTTGTTCCCATGATATTTTGTTGTCATTATAGGAATCATAATTTGAACTACTGACCTTCACAGTATCCGCATAGGCTGGATGCATATTTGCCCCCATAAGTGATACTGCTAATAGTGGTGCAATCAACAAACCTTTTTTCTTCATTTAAATTCCTCCCTTTTCGATATATGTACTTCTTTTCTATACATTTACGAAGTAGTTGAAATATTTATTGGGGTAGGAGTGTGAATTTTTAAAATTTTATGAGAAATGTGTATAAATTGAACTTAAAATTCGATCCTAAATTAAATAAAAACCCCCGAAACCTTTATTAAAGGTTTCGGGGGTTTTAAATACTGAATAGCGTTTTTATTAACGAGAGTAGAACTCATCAGTTAAAAAAACCCTAGTATTCATGGGGTTTTAGGGGGTCTATTTCAAAAGCTCCCCCAAAAGTTCCCCCAATTATAAATTTAAAGCCTGTTCAAAAGCTTGTACAGATTCTTCTTCTAAATCTTTAAAAGTGTGACCGTAAATATCTAAAATCATTTGTGGCGTATTACCTAATCGATCTGCAATAACCTTCACTGGGATCCTTTGACTTATTAATATAGTTGCATGTGTGTGCCGCAATCCATGGGGTGTGATTCGTTTTAACCCAGTTGTTTTGAAGATTCGATCCATGCTGTACTTTATTGTGTTATCTGTAATTGGTGTACCTGTTTGATATGATATAAAAATATAATCTTGTTCAGACCATTTCATTCCAAATGAAAGCATTGTTTGTTTGCACCAAGTACGATAAACTTTTAATTGATTTACAAGCGCATCATCAATCAAAATAGTTCGGTAGCTATTTTTTGTTTTTGGGGTGCGCGTGCCTTTATTATCTCGAGTACGTTCAACCGTTAAAGTTTTAGAGTTAAGATCTACATTCTTCCACTTAAGCCCGAGAGCCTCACCTTTTCGTAATCCAGTGAAAGCAAGAAGAAAGATAAGCGAGTAATTAGTGATATTTTCTAACTTTTTCGATTCGGTTAAAAAACACTTTAACTCTTCAGTTGTTAGAAAATTATCATCGGATTTTTCGTTTTGTACTATTGTAATTTTAGTAAAACGATTTCGAGGAATAATTTCGTCATCTACAGCTGCATTTACTGCAACTTTGAAAAGTCTATGGAACAATTGAACTGTACTGGGTTCATATTTTTTTAGTAATTCATTAATATAGACACGTTTATAAGTGGTCTTATCTAGTTCAGGTAATTTATATTTTCCGAGTAAAGGCTTCATTTGATTTTTGATAGCATCTTCTCTTTGAAGTTGGGTTGTAATTTCCCAATCATTCTTATTGGTCTCATACCAAATATCTAGCCATTCTGAAATCGTTAAATTGGAGTTCTCTACCCTTTTTACTTCACCATTAATAATGTTTGTTTTTACCTCAAGTAACGCTCTGTATGCATCTTTTTCATTTGAGAATCCCTGCCTTGACTTTTCTCTTCTTTTTCCTAAAGCGTCATAGTAGCGATAACGGTAGCACCATTTTTTCTTCTTTTTTGCATCAAAATAATAATATAGGTCATCATCTAATTTTGATTTAAACATTTCCATTAATTATCTTCCCTTTCGTTGCGTGGACAGACGCTTGTAAGGGGCAGAAATGTTAGAATCACCTCCTTTAAGAAACATACGTTCGGTAAAACGGTTAAAAATTTTTACTGTTCACCACCGAAAAAACTAATTGCTCGGGTATTCCATATTCATAAATAGCTTCTGTTAGAGAAACTTCCTCTTTAAAATATTCTTTAGAAAAAAGCAACCTAACAGCAAAATAATTAGCTTCCATTTCAATTTTTTCTGTCGAAAAAAATGTATTCTTCTTTAAAAAGGGTGTATTTGCATCTGGGTGGCAAATCGCATGACTTAATTCGTGTGCACAGATAAATATTTTCTGTCTTTCTCCAGCATTCTGATTTATATGTATCATCTTGACTCTAAATTTTTTATTATAGTAACCTAGATTGTATTGTCCAAGGTTTTCATACATAATCTCAATGCCAAGATGACGTGCAATCTTAAAGGGGCAGTTTGTACTGTATTTTTTAACTAATTTATCTACCACTGTAATGATCGACTTCATTCAAAGGCACCTACTTGCGATATTTTTTTGGTGTGAACTTTTGTTTTGCTATTCTTTTTGCAAGTCTTAATGAGTTTTCTAAACTTGATATAAGTAGTTCCCTGTCTTCTCTTTCTTCCTCATCCATCTCATCTAAAGACCGACCATCAAAAGCAGCATATCCACTTTTAGAAAGCCCATCCAGCATATTTTGTAACTCGCGTTGAATATCTCTTTCATCTTTAGCAGTAAATTCAGGGGTGTAGGGCGTTTTATTTTCTGATACTGTATTTGATAATCCTAGCAAAGTGTCTGGTGTAGTTTCTAAAATATCGGCAATTTTCCAAATTATATCTTGTGGAATATTTGTAATTACTCCTCTTTCGTAATGAGATATATTTTCTCTCTTCATACCTAACTTTTCAGCTAAAGCTTCTTGGGTGTAGCCTTTTTTTAATCTATATTCCTTAATTTTTTTACCGGGATGAAACAATTAAAACACCACCAAAATAAAATTTTTAAATAAAATGTAATCATCCCTTGCGTAATTAAAAATTACATGTTAATATCAATTACATAAGGAGGTGTTACATAATCATGACAACGGATAATGAACGGAAAGTTCGTTCTAAATTTAAGTCGCTACGTATAGCGAAGGGCACACAACGTAAAGTTGCGATTGACATGGGGGTCACTGAAACAACTGTACGTAATATTGAAAATGGACACTCCGATCCTGGAGTTGAATTGGTGTTTGGTTTTGCGAATTACTTCGATGTACCTATCCAAGATCTATGGCCAGATTTAGTTGAAAGAAGTATTAAGAAAATTTCAAACCCAACAGTTTCATTATAAACCGTAAATTATATTTACGCAATTACTTTTTACAATTTTTTATATTTTTTTGCCGTAAAAAGTAATTTTAAATTACTTTCTTGTCGAAGGAGATGGTGCTATGTCTATCGCTAGCATCGAGGTGAACATCAATCAAGACGAAGTACGAAATTACATCAAACAAAAAATTGAAGAATCTGTACAACAAACTCTTTTTACTTGGGACATTGAGCAAATGGCCAAAAGAACTTGTATGAGTAAATCATTTCTTGAAAATGAATTCCTACATGATCCTAGGATGAAATTACTTGAGAGAAGGAAGGAAAAAGGGAAGCGTTATTGGTTTTATGAACAAAGCTTGGTAGCGATGAAAGAAATCATGGATGAATGGTAAATAAAAAAGTGCGTGGACAGACGCTTGTATTGAAAATCAAAGGCCTTAAACGGCTTTCTCTTTTACCTTAGATGCGAAACTTGATGAACGATTTTTGTTCTAAACCTTTAAGGAGGTGATACATATGCGGATCAAACCAAAACAGTGGTTAGCCTTGACTGTTCAGGATCGACTAATTGCCATCTATGTCGCTTCAAAACAAAAAATAAGACCGGTGCGCCAACACAGGTCTCAAAGAAAAACATTCAATTAGTTTTATAAAAACATATTTAGGAGGATTTATCAATGAATATCACTATAAACATTCAAGCACCTGAACTTGCGAACGCTATTTTGTCTTTAGCTTCTGCTTTCACTGGTAATATACCAATCAATTTTGCTGAGGCTCCAGTTGTACAGCCAACAGTACCAGCGCAACAAATCCAGCAAGTAACGCCAACACAACAGATTCAACCAGTACCGCAACAACAGGTTATGCCGACTGCTGTACCGACAGCACCGATTCAACAACCACCTGTCACACAACCAATGCAACAACAATATCAGCAACAACCAGCGCAACCTGTGCCAACATCAGCACCAACTTACACATTGGACCAATTAGCAGTAGCTGCTACTCAACTAATGGATGCAGGTCGTCAACCTGAGCTGTTATCACTTTTAGCATCCTTTGGGGTTCAATCCTTGATGCAATTACCACAAGAACAATACGGAGCATTTGCAACAAAATTACGTGAGCTAGGAGTAAATATATGAGTCAAGTAATTGCCCATTCTGAAAGAGCTCATGCGCTTCTTTCAGCTAGTGCCTCGAGCAGATGGTTGAATTGCACTCCGTCCGTAAGACTGGAGGAGCAGTTTCCTGATTCAACAAGCGAATACGCTCAAGAGGGAACACTTGCCCATGAGATCGCTGAGTTGAAGTTGAGAAAACACTTCACTGAACCAATGGCTCAAAAAACGTTTACTACGAGACTTAACAAAATGAAAAAGCATGAGTTGTACCAAGATGAAATGCTGAAACATACGGACACCTACTTAGAATACTTACAAGGAATTACATTAAGCCTTTCATCTGCACCTTATGTAGCAGTAGAGAAACGTATCGATTATAGTGCTTATGCACCTGAAGGATTTGGAACGGTGGACTGTTTGATTATTGGTGGAGACACTCTCTACGTCACTGACTTTAAGTATGGTAAAGGTGTAGCTGTAAGCGCCTATAACAATCCGCAAATGAAACTGTATGCGATTGGTGCTTATCTCGCTTATAGCTTCTTGTACCCAATCAAACAAATTTATTTGGCCATCATTCAGCCTCGGTTGAATAGTATCTCTGAGTTCACCTTAACTGTGGACGAGCTGTTAGCCTGGGGCGAATCGATTAAACCAATTGCTCAAAAAGCATTTAACGGTGAAGGGGATTTTGTTCCAGGAGAACATTGCAAGTTTTGTAGAGCAAAAGCTCAATGTCGTGCAAGAGCTGAAGAGTTTAGTGCTCTAGCGGACTTTGTTTCTCTTAAACCGCCACTTCTTACTAATGAAGAAGTAGGGCAGATGTTGGAGAAGGGGCAACATGTAGAGTCCTGGATTAAAGCTCTAAAAGAATATGCACTTGCTGAGAGTTTAAAAGGTAACGAGATTGTCGGTTGGAAAGCTGTCGAAGGACGTGGATCACGTACATTTGTGGACATCGATAAAGCATTTACCCATTTAAAAGAAAGTGGCATCGATGAGGCTTTACTTTATGAACGTGTTCCATTAACTGTTCCAAAACTTGAGAAGGAACTAGGTAAAAAAGAGTTTACTAGTTTGCTAGTTGAAACAGGTCTTGTTGAAAAGACACTCGGTAAGCCTACTTTAGTTTTAGCTAGCGATAAAAGACAGTCTGTAAGTCCTGATGCTGCAAGCGATTTTCAATAAATAACAATAAAAGGAGAAATGTAGAAATGTCAAATCAACCTAATCAAACACGTGTAGTAACTGGAGAAGTACGTTTTAGCTATGTGAATTTATTACAACCAAAGGTAGGTCCAAGTGGTGGCGAACCAAAATATAGCGTCACGATCCTTTTACCAAAATCAGATGTGGCAACCTATCAACGTATCATGGCCTCCATTGAAGCAGCTAAGCAATTAGGTAAATCAAAGCAATGGAATGGTGTTATCCCTCCGATGGTAGCCCTTCCAATCCATGACGGGGATGGAGTGAAACCTTCTGACGGAATGCCTTTCGGGGAGGAATGTAAAGGTCATTGGGTATTTAGTGCTTCAACAAAAGCAGATCAACCACCTGTACTAGTGGATCTTAATCAAAATCCAATCATTAATCCAACGGAAGTTTATTCCGGAATGTATGGAAGAATCGCTGTTAATTTTGGCGCATACAACCAAGCAGGTAAGAAAGGTATTGGATGCTATATCAGTAAGAACGTACAAAAGACACGAGATGGTGAGCCATTAGGATCTTCTGCACCAGCTGCAGCTGATGACTTTGGTGGCGGAGCTGGCCAACAACAATTCTATCAACAACCAGCACCGAACCATGGTCAAACCTATCAGCCACCTCAACAATATGGCCAACAACCACAAGTGACAATGCCTTTGGGGATGCAGCCTCAACAAGGTTATGGCGCACCGCAACAACAGTATCAACAACCGGTGCCTCAGCAGGGATTTGGACAAGCACCGCAACAACCTCAACAGTTTGATCCTATCACAGGTCAACCTATCGGTGGCGTGTACGGAATATGATCCAAACTTTAAATATCGACTTAGAAACCTTTTCTAGCGTGGATATTAAGAAGGCGGGGCTGTACAAATATGTGCAGTCTCCCGACTTCGAAATTCTACTTTTCGCATACTCAGTCAACGGTCAACCAGCGCAAATTGTTGACTTGGCAATGGGTGAGCAGATTCCACAAGAAGTCATTTTTGCCCTAGGTAGTCCACTAGTAACAAACTATGCATTTAATGCAGCTTTTGAGTGGTATTGCCTAAGTAAGCATTTTAGCTGGGATCCTTTAGCGTGGCTAAATCAATGGCGAGACACCCAATTTCATAGCTTATATTGCGGTTTCACCACTGGGCTAGATGTCACTGGGAAAGTACTAGGTTTACCTTCAGATAAACGAAAATTAACTGCAGGTAAAGCTTTGATCAAACTGTTTTGCACTCCAACCAAACCGACTAAGAAAAATGGTGAGCGCACCAGGACTTTTCCACATCATGAACCTGAGAAATGGCAACTCTTTAAAGAGTACTGTATCGGAGACGTTGAAGCTGAAAAAGAAGTCGGTAGAAAACTCTCAAATTTTCCAATCCCAGCAGCTGAACAAAGATTATGGGAACTGGATCAAAGGATTAATGTTCGCGGGGTCGCAGTGGACCAACAATTAATCGAAGGCGCATTACACATTAATGAATTATCTACTGCTGCATTAACCATAGAAGCCCATAACATCACAAAACTAAGCAATCCGAATAGCGGACAGCAACTTACAAAATGGTTGTCAGAAAAAGGTGTAGAAACTGAAAATCTACAAAAAGAGACTGTATCCAATCTCATTAAGACAACAACTGATAATGATGTAAAAAGAGCACTCGAGATACGCCAAGAGCTATCGAAGACAAGTGTGAAAAAGTATCAGGCTATGGTTTGTGCTGTTTGTGAAGATGGTCGAGTAAGGGGTTTATTACAGTTCTACGGGGCTAACCGTACTGGCAGATGGGCAGGTAGACTTGTTCAGGTTCAGAATCTTCCGAGAAATTATCTTGAAACACTATGGCATGCTAGAGAACTTGTCCGTTTGAAAAAGGCAGAAGCACTGAAGGTTATTTACGGTAATGTACCCGACACTTTATCTCAATTAATCCGAACAGCGTTTATAGCAACCGATAAGTGGATATTAGCCATTTCAGACTTTTCCGCGATTGAAGCTCGAGTCATAGCTTGGCTTTCAGGTGAACAGTGGAGGTTAGATGTTTTCGCTACTCACGGAAAAATATATGAAGCTTCTGCCTCTCAAATGTTTGGTGTACCACTCGAGTTAATCAAAAAAGGGAATCCAGAGTATGAACTTAGGCAGAGAGGAAAGGTTGCGGAACTTGCCCTAGGATACCAAGGAGCCGGTGGAGCACTTGCCCAAATGGATAAGGATGGGGCAATTGATCCTGCTGACTATCCAGATATCGTCAGACGTTGGCGTTCTGCTAACAAGAGAATCGTAGATTTGTGGTTTAGCTTAGAAAATGCCGCCTTATCTGTTATGAGAAATGGGCAACCAGTCGGGGTTAAAGGACTGATCATTGCTCGAGAGAGCGATATTCAAAACGGATTGGATTTTCTCACTGTTACCCTTCCAAGTGGTCGTAAGTTATTTTACGTCAAACCGTTTCTTGCTGAAAATGATTTCGGAAAAGAAGCACTCCACTATTATGGAATGAATCAGGAAACCAAGAAGTGGGAGAAGATTTCTACTTACGGTGGGAAAATGACCGAGAACATTGTACAAGCCATCGCTCGTGATTGTTTAGCTGAAGCTTTGATTCGTCTTGATAATGCCGGATATCCAATTGTTATGCATATCCATGATGAGATTGTAGCTGAAATTGCTACAGGTCGTGGATCACTTGAAGAAATGGAACGGATCATGGGCGAACCAGTTCCGTGGGCTCCTGGACTTCCATTAGGCTCGGATGGTTTTGTCACTGAATATTACAAGAAAGATTAGAGGTGTTAAACCGTGATAGAGATTGTAAAAGGGAATGTTATTGATTTAAAAGTTGAAATGAAACAGGCCCATAAAACAACATCCTTGGCAGTAACTGCTCTTAAAAAACCGTACAAAAAAATGGGTTATATTCCTTCCCACATTCAAACGAAAGTAGATGAGCTTACATCTAAAATCGAAATGTATTCTGTTTCAAAAACCCTCCCTGTTCGAATTGAGGGTGTTGTCATAAATCTAAAAGTATTCGAGGTTTTCATGAAAAAGCTTAATGGTTTCGAAAAAAGTATCATATTTCAATCAGATGGTCTGACTGTTCAATATTGGAAAAAAGGATACCTAAGTCAAGGTAAGGGCTTATTAAAGCTTTACGATCTTTCAAAGTATTTTGATGGATTTGAACATATTCTCGAAGGAAAAGAACGAAATCCATATGGCCAAGAAGCCTAAGCGCCAACGTAAATGGATGCTCCTCTACCGCAAAGAGGATGGCCAATCCGTCTACCTTTATGAACCTTTGGATAAAGGTGAGTTTAAAAGTAGAAAGAAAAATGGTTGGAAACCTATCTATTGAAAGGATAAAAACGATTATGGAAACAAAAATGATAAAAGGAGAACTCAAAACACGAGATCAGGCTGTCATTGAAAATATGAAATTGGTTTGTAAAGTAGCCAACAAATATCGATTAAAAGGTAAAAGGGCAGGATTGGAAATAGAGGACTTAGAGAGTATTGGCTCTATCGGATTAATGAAAGCTTTTGACCATTTTGATGACAGTATGGGTTATCAGTTTTCCACTTTTGCCACTCCAAAAATATTAGGTGAGATTACTTTAGCTATACGGCAAAGTGCGGATACTGCTTTAAGATATCCACCTAATGTTAAGGACTGTGCCGATCTTATTTTTAATCGAGGATTGATTGGGGAGTCTCCAGAAGTGATCGTTAAGAAGTTAAAAAAGAGTCCACATAATGTCAAATATGCTCTTGAATATATGCAACAAAAAGCGCCTTTAAGACTTAATCAAAAGGTGAAAGAAGATGGCGGTATATTAAGCGATCTTCTCGGAGAATTACAAGACCAATCGGATATCTTTGTTCAAGATTTCTTGTGTATGTTATCCGAAAATGAACGATCGATTGCTGTTCTTTTAATTGATGGTTATGGTCCGACTGAAGCAGGAAGAGCACTCGGTTATTCAAGAAGTTATTGTGCATTTCATAAACCGAACATTCAACAAAAGTTAGAAGAGTATCTATCTGATGAAAAGATAAGTTAGAGGTGTGTAAATGATGAATCTAAATGTCTATCAGCTTATGGCATCAAGAACAGCTACAGAACATGATAATGAGTTGGTTAACTATGGATTGGGTATTGCAGGTGAAGCTGGGGAAGTAGCTGACCTCATCAAAAAGGCTTTATTCCACGGTCATGAAATCAACAAGAGTGATATTAAGAAAGAATTAGGCGATGTTCTTTGGTACGTTTCACAAATTGCTAGGTTAGCAGGATTAACTCTTGAAGAAGTGGCCACGGCCAACATCGATAAATTGTACAAGCGTTACCCAAGTGGATTCTCTGAAGAAGCAAGTAGAAATCGGGTGGAATAGATGAACTGTCCAGTGTGCAAAAGTGACCATTTTAGTACAGTGGATAGTCGACATCTTGAAAAAGGAAATGGGATCAGACGAAGAAGGAAATGTGAAAATTGTGAGCATCGATGGTCTACTCATGAATTGCCAAAATCAATGATTGAATTTTATGAGTCGCAACTAAAACGTTTATATGCTCTTGAACAATATCAAATGGCATCAAGTGTATATAAAGGCGGTTCAGGAAAGGCCAAAGGGACAGGTTGGACCAAAAGTGAAACAGACCGTTTGATTGTAATGTACTTTGAGCAACGACCTTTAAAGGAGATTGCAGAAGCTTTAAATCGGAGCTATATGAGCGTAAATAAGCGACTGCAATATTTAAGGAAGAAAAACAAATTAGTAATTTGAGGTGTATTAATGACTAATCAAGATCGGTTAGCTTATCTATTAAGTTATCATCATAATTTGTCCTTACAGTTAGGTGCTGCAAGGACTCTAGAAGAATATGAAAATATCAATGCTCATCTTGGAAATTTGGAGTTAGAAATTGAAGCTTTGCTTTTGTGTGATTGATTGTTGGCTAGATATTATGGATCTGAATTAAGTACAGAAGCGACAGGGATGAATCAAAAGAATTATTATGATTCCTTAAAAGAGAAACTAATCCTTCTTTTTTCCCTTTAATTCCAATTTATATGCGACAAAAAACATAATAAATAATACCAAGAAAAAAAGAATTACAATTCCAAAAATAAAATAGGTTGTATTTATTATGTGATTGTAAATCCAATTAAACATATCAAAGACCCTCATTTATGATAAGCAGGATAATGTACTTCGTGGTAAAAGTAAATGTTCACTATAGAATTTTAGGATTTACAAAAAACATTTTATTTATAAGTATCGCTGTAAAAAAACACAAGATTGATTAAGTTTACTAGTTTTATTTCGAGGTGAAAGAAATGGAGTTAGGTACCGTAATGAATCAAATAATTCATGGTGATTGTTTGGAAATCATGCCGAAATTGCCAAGTAAATCTTTTGATATGATCCTCTGTTCAAACAATGCTGGTTTAAGTAAACAAAAGAGTAAAGGTGTGACCTTATTTGAAAAATCAATTTGATTTTGCCTTCAACACCGAGTATGAAAAGAAGTGTCCTTGCTGCGGACATGATCACTCAATGAAACTTTTTTCAAAGTGTATAAACTGGTAAGCATTTTTATTAAAACAAGAAAATGTGTTTACTTATAATCCTACAACAAACGATAGGAACATCATAATCATGATAATTATAAAAAGTGCTAAAGGAATACCATTTAAAAGTAAACCTGTTAATGAAAGGCTTTTTCGTTCCTTTCTAATCATCGCAAATATACCAAGTAATGTACCGATTAATGCTGCAAACATTGGCATATCGCCTAAATAAGTATGGAGATCCATTATTGGGTCCCATGGAATAATTAATCCAAGATTAGATAATGAAAACAGAGATAAAATTAATGCAATTAATGAAAATACAGGTTTTTTGTTCATAATAAACTCCAATCTAAATAGGATGGTCAGTATAGTTTGTGAAAAAATTAAATTTATAAACATAAAAATCGGAAAAACTTTCATGACTACATTAAAGACCCAAATGAAATAGTTTAAGCAAAATGTTAATTAAGGGAGGAAGGGAATTGGATATTACTGGAGGTAATGGGGCAAAGGCGGCATTATACGTTGCAATCGGTACACTCGTAGTTAGTTTTAGCATAGGATTTGTACTTGGGTATATGACAAAGGCTATTGTAGGTTATTAAACAATACGATTAAAAGATCCATAAAAAATACGACGGCGACAATAAGGCAGCCGAGTCTTCCTCCAATCTGCTTATTGTCTCCCTCGATAATTAAATTGTAATATATCGATTCAACGGAAGTAAAGAATAAATTGCAAAGTATTATTAGTTGAACAGTAAAAGTAACACGGAGGTCATGTGCCATGCAATTTAATAGACAAATAATCGTCTCTGCTGCTGGGAGTCGTAAAGCTACACATTGGCCAGCTCAAACACTCTATTGGTCGGAATTGGTGGAGCGCCTACGCACAGCGGTGCGTGGCACAGAAACCTTAGCAGAGTATTTAAAATTACCAAAGTCACAACAAGATGAACTGAAAGACGTTGGGGGATTCGTAGCTGGTACGTTAGCCGGCAATCGACGAAAAGCTTCTAATGTTACAGGAAGGGACGTTATTACACTTGACTTGGATAATATCCCTTCAGGTGGAACAGCTGATGTCTTAAGAAGACTCGAGGGTTTGGGGTGTGCCTATGCAACCTACAGTACAAGGAAGCATGAGGGGAATAAACCACGATTACGTGTACTTGTCCCTTTAAGCCGAACAGCTTCACCAGATGAATACGAACCGTTAGCTCGTAAACTAGCATCCATTATTGGGATGAGTTTGGCAGATCCTACCACGTTTGAAGCTTCACGTTTAATGTATTGGCCAAGTTGTAGTGCTGACAGTCAATATGTGTTCCAGTCAGCTGATAAACCTTTCTTGGATACGGATGGTTTACTCGCTACATACGGAGATTGGCGCAACATTGCCGAGTGGCCAGAAGTACCAGGAGAAAATCAGAAGCATGTTAAGTTAGCAGCAAAACAAGGTAATCCATTAGAAAAGCGTGGAGTGGTTGGGGCTTTCTGTAGACAGTATTCTATCTATCAAGCTATCGAAACCTTTTTACCTGGCATCTATGATCCATCGGATATTGATAATCGATTAACTTATATTGGTGGTTCGACTGTGGGCGGTGCAATCGTTTATGAAGATGGCTTGTTCCTCTTCTCTCACCATGCGACGGATCCGTGTAGTGGAAAACTAGTAAATGCTTTTGACTTGGTAAGGCTACATCGATTCGGAGATTTAGACGATGAGGCAAAAGTAGATACACCCGTTAACAAGCTACCCTCATTTACCCAAATGGCTGCTTTTGCTTTGAATGATGCTGGCGTGGCCGCAGTATTAAATCAGGAACGTTATGAACAGGCTGTGCAAGATTTTGGGGATAATTCTCTTCCTGCAACAGAGGATGATATGAGTTGGATTCAAAAACTGCGAATTAGCCCTTCTACTGGTCAGCCGCAGAAAACAAGTGAAAATATCCTTGTCGCTCTTGAAGGTGAAGCCCACTTAAAGGGAAGAATCAAACTGGACGAGTTTGCCGATACCATTATCGGTGTCGCTCCTCTACCTTGGGCTCCACGAAATGAGGAGAATGGTAGTTTCATTTGGTCTGAAAAAGACGATTCAGGAATTATGATTTACCTCGAAAAAATATTAGGTTTTCAATCTAGGGAAAAGTTTAATCATGCCCTAAATCAATGTGCAGCAAAGAATCGTTTTAACCCAGTTTCTTCTTATTTAAATAGTCTTAAATGGGACGGTGTAAAAAGACTTGAAACTCTTTTTATCGATTACTTGGGTGCAGCTGATACTCCTTATAACAGAGCTGTTACAAGAAAGTCCTTTACTGCGGCGATTGCAAGAGCAATGATTCCAGGGTGTAAATATGATACTATGCCAGTTCTCACGGGAGCCCAAGGGTTGGGTAAAACAACATTGATTCAGAAAATGGGTAAAGCATGGTTTTCTAATAGCATTGAGACGTTTGAAGGAAAAGAAGCAGCTGAGCTTTTACAAGGTGTATGGATAGTAGAAATCGGTGAAATGAGTGCTTATAAAAAATCAGACTTAGACACGATTAAAGGATTTTTAAGCCGAACAGAAGATCATTATCGAGCTGCCTATGCACGGAAAACAGAAAAGCATCCTAGACGTTGCGTGTTTTTTGGTACATCTAATAGAAGTGATTATTTAAAGGATCCAACAGGAGGAAGACGTTTTTGGCCAATAGATTGTGGAATCCAGCAACCAATTAAACGTGTGTTCACTGATTTAGATGGGGAAGTGGACCAGTTATGGGCTGAGGCTGTGATGAATTGGAGGCTGGGCGAGTCGCTGATTCTCACTGGGGCACTTGCAGAAGAGGCAAAACGTCAACAGGAGAATCATGCTGAGCAGGATCCACGTGAAAGTCTTATACGAGAATTTATTGATCGGAAGGTTCCTTTAGAATGGCACAAGAAAGATTTGGCAACTAGGAAACTATATTGGTCAGGCGAGTTTGGAAGAATTGAATCAGATACCGTTGAACGAGATCGAATCTGTGCAGCAGAGATTTTCGTGGAATGTTTAGGAGGAGAAATCCGTAACATGAAGCGATTTGAGACAATGGCCATTAACGATATCTTGGAACAAATAGAAGGCTGGAAAAAGCAAAAAAGTCCGTATCGATATGGTCCTTATGGATTGGTAAAAGGTGGATATGTAAGAGAGTAAATCTTGTATACTTTCTCTGTATACTTTGTCCCTATTTTGTATACCTTGTAAAAATTGGAAGTGTATACCTTGTATACTTTAAAAATGGTGAAAGTATACAAGAAAGTATACAGAAAAAACGTTGATATACCTGTACTTATTACTATTTGTATACTTTGTATACTTTAAATCTATATAAATATATAAATAGGTAAAATAGAGATATTAGGCACATATAGTATATGCCTAATCCGCCTAATTAGGTGTCTATACGTGTGCGTGAGTGAGAAAGTAGACAGCTTTAATACGGAGGTTTGAAAAATGCAAGAAAAGGCAATTGAAACCTATTTACGTGATCAAGTGAAAAAAGCAGGCGGGAAAGCTTATAAATTCGAAAGCCCAGGTAACGATGGGGTGCCAGATCGATTAGTTATTCTACCTAAAAATAAAATTTACTTTGTTGAGTTGAAAGCACCGGGGAAAAAGCCAAGACCGTTACAGGTTAAGCAAATGAGGGACCTTTCAAGCTTAGGATGTGATGTAAGAGTGATTGACAGCAAGGAGGGTGTAAACGATTTTATCCGAGAGGTGTGTAGAGAGTGACAAAATTTAAACCGCATGCTTACCAACGTTACTGCATTAACCGAGTATTAACTTCACCAGCACTTGGACTCCTGCTTGATATGGGATTAGGCAAAACCGTCATCACCTTAACAGCCATCAACGACTTGAAATATAATCGCTTTGCAGTCAGCAAGATTTTAATCGTCGCACCAAAAAAGGTTGCAGAAGGAACTTGGCAAATGGAAGCAGGCAAGTGGGAGCATTTAAAGCTTTTACGATTCAGTACTTGTTTAGGATCCCAAGCTAAAAGAATTAAAGCCCTAAATACACCAGCTGATATTTACGTGATTAATCGGGAGAACATTCCGTGGTTGGTGGATTATTACCGTAACAGTTGGCCATTCGACATGGTGGTACTGGACGAGTCATCAAGTTTCAAAAATCATAAAGCCCAGCGATTTAAAGCTTTGAAAAATATTAGACCGCATATCAAACGAATCATCGAACTGACAGGTACACCAGCACCAAATGGGCTTTTAGATTTATGGGCACAAGTTTTTCTACTGGATGGAGGTCAACGACTTGGAAAGACGATTACCGGATTCCGTGAAAGATACTTTGAGCCTGATCAACGTAACAGAGATCGAGTTTTCTCTTACGCACCGAAAGATGGTGGAGAGGAAGCCATACAGAAGTTGATTGGTGATATATGCGTCAGCATGAAAGCAGAGGATTACCTTGAACTACCTGATATCACCTATAACACGATTCCTGTCATCTTAGACAGTAAAGCTGAAAAAGCTTATAAAAAGCTGGAACGTGAAATGTTGTTGCAAGTGGATGATACGACGATCGACGCAGGATCCGCCGCAGTGCTTTCCAATAAACTTTTGCAACTGTGTAATGGAGCCATCTATGATGCTGAAAGGAATGTGGTTGATATTCACGATTGCAAACTAGAGGCATTTATGGAGTTAATCGAAGGACTTAACGGGAAACCAGCTTTAGTATTCTATAACTTCCAACATGATTTACAACGAATTAAAAAAGAGCTGACAAAAACAGGTTTAAAAGTACGAGAGTTGAAGAAGCCAGAAGATATGCTGGATTGGAATAACCGCCAGATAGATATTTTACTAGCACACCCTGCTTCAGCTGCATACGGTTTGAATCTTCAACAAGGTGGAAATCATGTGATATGGTTTGGACTTAATTGGAATCTTGAGCTTTACCAACAAGCAAACAAACGTCTACATCGACAAGGGCAAACCGAGAAGGTTATTATCCACCACTTAGCTGTTGTCGGTGGAGTGGATGAAGACGTAGCAGCCTCATTAGAAAATAAAGCAAATACACAAGAAGCCTTAATGTCAGCCTTGAAAGCAAGAATTGAGAAAGTGAAAAACGAATAGCAATATTCCCAAGCGTTGGGATTTTGAATAGGAGGCAAAATTATGACTAGCAAAGCATCCTTAACTAAAAGTCAAATTGAATTGATTTCTTCTTTAGCAAGTCAGGAAGCTATCAAACAATTTAAAGCACAGCAATTAAAGCAAAAGAAAAAGGAGCAAGATTGGCGGCTAAGAAACACAAAGTTATTGTTGGAAAACTATCACAGATTAAAAGATCATTGCGAGGATATTGATCAGCAAATCGAGGAGTACGAAGAAACTGTTTTCAGTTTAGAAGAACTGACTCTTGAGAGTTTGATGAAATATAGACTGAAGACGGCAAAGATGATGAGGCATTTTGAACGCATGTTAAAACATTTTGAAGTTGATAGCAGAAACGGATCAGAAGAGGAGCAGAGAAGGCACAAAGTAATTTACCACAGATACTTAAGTGATAACCGTTTTCCAATCCAGAAATTATGTGAGATGTACAATGTTGAACAAGGAACAATTTACCGAGATACAAAGCTTGCCATTCGTGATTTATCGGTGCTTTTATTTGGTATTGTAGCACTTGAATTATCACATTAAAAAAATATTGAAAAAAAGCGAAGAATGAATGTGTTAAGATGATAGTATGAAAAAATTGTAATTTCCCCTTTGTTTAGCACTCACTTAATGTGGGTGCTTTTTACTTGCAGGAAAATATCTCCTTTTGTCGAAATAAGTAGGTGAAAGCGAGGTGATATTATATGACGAAAACAGAACAATTAGATATACTTCAAGAGCACTCAAATTTAGCGTTTTCATTCTTTGAGTTTCTATTTAGTGAGGATGTAGATGGGTTTTGGGCTTTAGTTAGTAAAGTAGATCAAGCAAGAGTTTACGGAATGTATAGAGCTTATATCGATCAAGATTATTCTGAACCGTTAACGTTTAGAGATTATATTAAAAACCATATAAAGCCGGATATTGAGCAAATCTACATTCCGCTAAAAGATAATAACCCTGGTATTGCAACTCATCAAAGGTATACTGAAGATGGGGAGACAGTTGTTTTTCTGCTTCCAAACATTACTGAACCGAAAGTCTATGAAACTGAAACCGAGGAGTTAGTATTCCCAATCACCATGACTATTGATGCATCTCTCATTAATAATGAGGTATCAGCAGATTGGAAAGTTAGAATATACAGGGATCAAGACTATAAAGTACTTAAATAGGATAAATAATTTAAAGCATTCCTTCGGGAGTGCTTTTCATATTTCACAAACCTGTCACAAGGAATAGCTATTTTATTGTCGAATCCTCCAAATAGGGAGGATGATATGTTTTATGGCTACTAAATTAATTACTGTTAGTAGAGCAAAAGCTGAAGCGAAAAGGCTTTTGCATTACATCGATTTAGCAGAGTCTTATGAAGCTGACACCCTAGACAAACTGATTATTAAAGAATATGCATTTACAAACAGTATTGCAGAGATTGTAAGGCGATTTAATGCCAAAGGCTACAAAGTAAATGGGCAAGACCTTGACCACCAATATGTTGCCAACGTCATTAAAAGCAAAGCTTCAAGCGAACTGCATCGAGTTCTAAAATCAGGATACATGAAAAAAATTAATCATTCTAGAAATCATTAGAGCATTCCTTCGGGAGTGCTTTTATTTGCAGGAAAATATCTCCTTTTGTCGAATTGTGTAGATGAAGGGAGGAAGAAAAGTGTTAGAGTTTTTAAAAGATAATACAATAAATTGGGATGCAATTTCGGCAATATCCAATATAATGGTTGTTATTGCTACTTTTATAACTTTGCTTGTAACAGTATGGATAACCATTAGAAATACTACCCCGAGAGGAAAAGTTAGAGTAGCTTTATCTAACCAATTCGTAAATATTCATTTTATTAACTCAGGTGTTGTAAATATTACATTGTTAATAGGAGGTATAGCAAAAAATAATATTACTGATACTGGAAACCCCAATGGTTTAATGTTTGATAATATTGAAATTATAAAAACATTACTTCCTACAGAAAATTATCATTGGAAAGTTAGCAAAATTAGTTTATCAGAAAAGCTAATTGAAAAAGGAAATTTAAAGATTGGAGATACTGTAAAACTTAAAGCAATTTATCTTGATAGCTATAGAAGAAAACATATAAAAAGTTTTGCTTTTAAAATTATTGATCCCAATCCAGAAATAAAATTAAAATTGAATACCTAATTATAAAAGCATTCCTTCAGGAGTGCTTTTTATTTTGGAAAAGGGGATTTAAGTATGAAAAATGAACCGATTTATGCGAAATGCAATAAGAGTTGCGGCCACAATTTCTATGTCAAACATTTCAAGGTAGACAAACTTCAGAACTGAATCGAAAAGACATTCTTCACTTGTCCTAACTGTGGTTGTGAGTATGTATGCTTTTATACTGATGCTAATGTACGCAATCTACAAAAGGAGATGCGAGAGAAACACCGTAAATTGAAGTGGGCTTACGGGACTGAGGCTGCTGAGCAGATGTTGCAAGATGAGACTGCACTTCACACAGACATTAAACAAAGAATGGAAGCTATCAAGCAAGAGGTTGAACATCGTGAGCAAGAACAGTAGGCCATTACGTCCTTGTAACAGACAAGGTTGCGGACAGCTTACGTATGATGGATACTGCGATCAGCATAAGCAAGTTAAAACTGAAAACAATCGGTATTACGATAAATACCATCGTAGTGATCGAACTAAACAGTTCTATCATTCGGCTACTTGGAAGAGAGCACGTGAACTTATCAAGATACGTGACAACGGTTTATGCGTTCAGTGTTTAAATGAGAAACGTATTACATTGGGGACTATCGTGGACCATATCATACCAGTTAAGCTGGATTGGAATAAGCGATTAGACGAAGATAATTTACAGTTACTTTGTCAGTCGTGCCACAACAAAAAAACAGGTATGGAGCGAAAAGGGGGATAGCCCCCCTACCTTAAATTTCTAATATCCATTCGACGGAACACCGGATGCCCGTTTTCCGTGTAGAAAAATCCGTTTTTGAAAATTTTTTTAAAAGCTAGAAAACATTGAAGGTGAGGTGATAGTATGGCAGGTCGAAATAAGCAGCCATTAAGCGTTATTCAAGGTAAAGGGAAATCTAATCATCTAACAAAAGATGAGATAAAACAGCGTCAAAAACATGAAAAAAACATGCGTGGATTTACAGATAAAGTGAAGCCACCCACATATTTAACTTCAGCGCAAAAAAAAGAATTCGAACAGATTTCAGATGAACTTATGAAACTAGATATTTTCAGTAATCTTGATGTCGATACATTGGCTCGATATTTAGACTCAAAATATCAGTACCTGCAGTTGATGAAGGAAATGAAAAAAATTAAACCTACAGATACCGTGACGGGTCCAGATGGAAAAAAAACAACCTTTGCTAATGACGATTACCCTAAACTGGCGCGAGTAAAGAATACACTCTTTGGTGAATGCCGAGCGGCAGCAAGTGATCTAGGTCTTACAATCACCTCACGGTTAAAGCTGGTTATTCCTAATACAGAAGACGACAAAAAGGAAAAATCAGAAGCAGAGCGTCGTTTCGGTGGTAGGTTGTGAATGTACTAGAACGAGTATTTGCTTACTGTGATGATATCCTAAGTGGGAAGATAAAAGCTGGAAAAAAACATAAATGGGCGGTCACACGCTTTTTAAAGGACTACGACGATTGTAAGAACAATCCAGATAGTCCTTTTTATTTTGACGAACCTGAAGGCGAAGATTTTTATTGGTTTGCTCGTGAGTTTACGCATGTGGAAGGAGTACTTGCAGGCGAACCAGTTGAGCTTACTGATTTTCAGCTATTCATTTCTGTTAACATTTTCTGCTTCAAAAAGAAGAGAAATGGAGCTCGTCGTTTCCGGAAAGTTTATATTCAGTTAGCGCGTAAAAATGCAAAATCACAATTTTTAGCTATTATTGGCGCGTATGTAGCCTTTCTGGGAAATGAAAAGCAGCGTATTTATATCGCGGGTTGGCAAAAAGATCAATCCGACGAGGTATATGTTGCAGTGAGAGACGGAATTGGATCCAGCCCATTGCTCGAAGGAAAGTGGAAAGAGGCATACGGTAAAATTGAGATTTTTAAAAATGGTTCTGTAGTTGTTCCTCTATCCAGAGAAACAAGAAAAACTGGAGATGGGAAAAACCCATCGGTTGGTATTGTTGATGAGTACCACATCCACGAAACTTCTGAAATTTATGATGTTTTACAGTCGGGGATGGTCGCTCGAAAAGAACCTTTGATGTTTGTAATTACTACTGCAGGTTTTGATTTAAGCCGTCCTTGTTTTATCGAATATGAATATGTTAGCCGAATTCTAGACCCTGATGATGACACGGAAAACGATGATTATTTTGCTATTATCTGTGAGCTAGATGAGGGCGATGATATCAAGGACGAATCTAATTGGATTAAAGCGAATCCAATTGTGGCTACTTATGAAGAAGGACTTGAATCGATTCGTTCTGATTTAAAAACAGCTCTAGACGTTCCAGAAAAAATGCGTGCTTTTATGACCAAGACAATGAATATATGGGTAGATATGAAGGTTGGGGGTTATATACCTTCTAGTAAGTGGAAGGATTGTAAAGTTGATGAGTTCGATATTACAGGACGTGATGTATACATTGGTGTTGACTTATCGAAACGAATTGACTTAACGTCAACTGGCTTTGATTTCCCTACAGATTATGGACATCATGTAATGCAACATTCCTTTATGCCAGAAGATGCACTGACTGAGCGAAAAGCGAAAGATAAAGTTGACTATGATTTATGGATTGAAAAAGGTTGGTTAAGTGTCACTCCAGGTGCGGTAGTAGATTATAGTTTTGTAGAACAATGGATAATCGATTTTATTAATGACAATGAATTGAATCCGATATTGTTCTGCTACGATCCATACGGTGCGACTCAATTTGCTCAAAATATGGCTGTGCATGGATTAACTGTTGTGGAGGTCCGTCAAGGTTTTCAAACTCTATCCGAGCCAACGAAAGAATTTCGGGATTTTGTGTATCAAAAGAAAATTACACATGATGAGGATAAGTTATTATCATGGGCTGTTGGAAATGCAATTGTTGATATGGCAGCAAACGAAAGTATTAAACTATCAAAAGCGAAATCACGTGAAAGAATTGACCCAATTGCAGCAATTATCACTGCATTTGTACAAGCTAGATTTGCAATTACAAATAGCGGCAGTGGAAATATTAAGTTCATTTCTATCAATGATTTATAAGGAGGTGAGATTTTGAAATGGCATCAACGAATTAAGTTAGCTGCCAAAATGGCTGTTTCAGGTTGGAAGGGCATGACGTATGATTTTTCTAATTGGTTTGGCCGTACATTCTGGGGGATCGATAATAGTAAACTAGCAACAAATGAAACGATTTTTAGTGTGGTTAGCAGGCTATCAAACACATTATCAGCGCTCCCTATTAAACTACATCAAAAATATGACGTTATTACCGATCATCAGGCATCTGACGTTTTAATAAATGATCCTAATCCTAACATGAGTAGCTTTGATTTGTTAAACAAGTTAGAAGTATCAAGGAATGAAAAAGGAAATGCTTATGCTGTTATTATTCGCGATTTTCGGATGCAACCTGAGGCACTTATCCCTTTGGATTCGAGCTATGTCACGCCTTTTATTAATCTAGATGACGAATCTCTTTGGTATAAAGTTATTTCAGCATCTAAAACACACTTCGTGCACAGCATGAACATGATTCATGTAAAGCATATTACAGGTACATCAAGATGGGCAGGTATCAGTCCATTAGATGTTCTAAAGAATACCCTTGAATACGATAAAGCTGTTCAGGAGTTTTCCCTTACCGAAATGCGAAAGAAAGAATCGTTTATTTTGGGTTATGGCGCTAACGTTGATGAGGAGAAACAAAAACAAATCATCAGTCATTTTAAACGATTCTACCAAGAAAATGGCGGTATTTTGTTTAAAGAGCCTGGCGTTGAAATTACAGAAATAGAAAAACAATACTTTGCATCAGACACGTTGGCATCAGAGCGAATTACACGTTCAAGGGTGGCCAACGTTTTTAATGTGCCTGTCTCTTTTCTTAATGATGCAGAAGGTGGAAGCTTTGGGAGTAATGAACAGCAGATGATTCAGTTCGTAAATATGACTTTACTGCCGATTGTGAGGCAATATGAGCATGAGTTTAATCGTAAATTGCTTACAAAAGAGGACAGAAGGAAAGGGATGTACTTTAAATTCAACTTAGGTGGGCTACTTCGAGGTGATACAGCTGCGAGAACAGCATTTTACCAAGCAATGCTTAGAAGTGCAGGAATGAAGCCAGATGAAGTAAGGATGCTTGAGGATTTACCACCACTAGGTGGCAAGGCAGACGAACTTTGGATTAGTGGAGACTTATATCCAATTGAAATGGATCCTACATTACGTAAAGGAGGTGAGAGGAAAAATGACCAAAGTACAACAGAATAAATTTTGGGAAATGAAAGCATCTGCTGATGAAAAGTCTGCGGATCTTTTTATTTATGGCGCAATTGTTAGTGGCTATAAATGGAGGGACGAAGATATTACTCTTACTGAGTTTCAACAGGCACTAGATAATCTACCCAAGACCGTTAAGACACTGAATATGTATGTAAATAGTCCAGGTGGTTCTGTTTTTACAACCATCGCAATGATGAATCAATTAGAACGTAAGAAGGGTCAGTTAACTATTAATGCATATGTGGACGGAATTGCAGCTAGTGCTGCTTCATTTCTAATCATGAAAGCTGACAACATCTATATGTACGAAAATACTTTTTTAATGATTCACAAACCTATGATTACCTTATGGAGTGCGAACGCAGTTGATTGTCGAGAACAAGCAGATTGGCTAGATAAGACGGAATCAAGGACCTGCATTCCTGCTTATATGGGTAAAGGAACCGATCTCTTAACAGAGGAGAAAATGAAAGAGTTACTTGATGGGAAAGACAACTGGCTAGATGCGGATGAAGCTTCTCAATATTTCAACATTACTATTTTAGAAGAGGCTAAAGATGCTATCGCTTGCGCAGACATCGAGTTGCTAGATTTATATCAGAATGTTCCTGACAATTTATTCAAAGTCACGCAAAAATCAACGATTTCTGCATCTGAAATGGCGGAAAGAAAACGTATCGCGGAAGAAGCAAAGGCTAATGCAGCCTATATTGAGTCAATTTTAGGAGGAATTTAGATGAAAACATTATTCGAGTTAAAACAAAACATGGCCACACTTGGTCAACAATTGCAAAAGATTGAAAATGATTTGTCACAAAAAGCGATTGATCCTAGTGCTTCCTTGGATGACATCAAAGCCTTACAAAAGTCAAAAGAGGATATCCAAGCACGATTTAACGTGATTAAAGAGCAACATGACCAAATGGAAGCCGAGCAAAAAGCTAAGTTTGCTGCTCAACAACAAGCAAATAGCCTTGGATTAGGGGCTGAAAATGATCCACAACAAAAAGTTGTCAAAGCTAAAGCTGAATTGATTCGTTCTGCTATGCGACAAAAAGCAGTATCACCAGAAGTATTCCAAGCATTAGGTGACGATGCTTCTACAGGCGGAGGTAAGTTCTTACCGAAAACTGTCTCTAACGATATCATAATGGAACCATTAGCAAAGAACCCACTTCGGGGACATTCTGCGTTAACTAACATTACTAACTTAGAATTACCTAAACTTAGCTACACTCTTGATGACGATGACTTTGTTGCTGATACAGAAACAGCAAAAGAGCTTAAATTAACAGGGGATACTGTTACTTTTGGTCGTCATAAATTCAAAGTTTTTGCAGGTGTGTCTGAAACTGTATTAAATGGTACTGATACTAATTTAGTTCAACATGTAGAAAATGCGCTTAAGTCAGGGGTAGCAGCTAAGGAGAAGAAAGTTGCGTTTGCCGTAACACCTAAAACTGGAGAAGAGCATATGAGTTTTTACTCTACTCAAAACGGTATCAAGAAAGTAAATGGGGAAACCAAATATAAAGCGATTAAAGCCGCAATTTCAGATCTTCACGAGGATTATCGTGAAAACGCTAAAATCTTCATGACTTTTGCAGATTACTCTGACATTATCGAGACACTAGCAAACGGTAATGCTACCCTTTACACTGCTCAACCTGAACAAGTTCTTGGGAAGCCAGTTATTTTCGCAGATGGAGCGATAAAACCAGTTGTAGGAGATTTCTCATACTCTCACTTTAACTATGATATTGGAGAGTTGTTTGAAAGAGACAAAGACATCAAGACAGGTATCGAGCAGTTTGTAGTCACTGCATGGTTTGATCACCAAATTAAACTAAAATCTGCATTCCGTATTGCTGAAGTAGTCGCTACTCCATAATTAGTAGCCGCTATTTATTTTTTAGAGAGAAGGTGATTAATAGTGTACAAGGTGATTAATACCTTTAGAGAAAATCAGCATGGTGGGCATATTTACAATGTCGGTGATGAGTATCCAGCTAAAGGGCAAAAATTAGTTAAAAGCCGTGCGGAATTTTTAACAAAGCCACATATAACCTACGGCGTAGCATTCTTGGAAGAAGTTGAAGAAAAGAAGGATCCGGCATCGAAAAAACCACCTGTAAAAAATGATAATGAAAAGCAAGTTGTGAACGAAAAGAGCGATGAATAATGTCTTCATTACTTGATGATTTAAAAGAATATTTACGTATTGAGGGAGATGATGAGGATTCGTCTCTTTCATCTTTTATCACAGCTGCTCAATCGTATTTGGAAAATGCAGGCGTGAAACAACCAATTGATTATTTCCATCAAACTGCGGAAGGTAAAGATGTTTTTGCGTTACATCGTTTAGCGATTATGATGTTGTCTACTCACTTTTACGAGAATCGTATTGCTATTACGCCAACAACAATTAAAGTTGTACAAATTCCTATCCCTTACGGTTTACAATCGATCATCCTGCAGTTAAAGTGGGTGAATCCTGATGAATTATCAACACAATAACAATCCTGCACGATTAAATAAAAGAGTAACTTTTTATATTCCGCCTGGCACAATTACGAATGGGTGGCCGGTTCAAGATTGGACGCCCTGTAAGAAACTTTGGGCTGAGGTCAAAACACAAAAGGGCTACCGTGTATTCAATTCAGATGCTACAAAGTGGCAAGGGAAACGAGTAGTTGGTATTCGCTATCGAAACGATATACATGAGAAAATGCGTTTAGAAATAGCGGGTAAGTTTTATGAAATCGAATCACTCACTAATGATGACGAGCGCAATCAATGGCTGACTATCATTGTGAAAGAGGTGTTGTAGAATGCGGTTAGAAATGCAGGGTATGGAAGCTTTACTGCAGAATCTTATAAACCTTCCTCTGGAAGAGGCAGAAGAAAATCGAGTACTTAATGCCGCCGCAAAAGTTGTAAAAGAAGCTGTAATTGAGGAAGCACCTGTTGATGACGGTACACTTAAGAAAAATATCAAGACTAAACGTGCAAAAGATGGTGAAGCCAAGGTCCACACGGGGGGTGCTTACCATGCCCATCTGGTGGAAGGTGGACGTAGTGCTGGTTCTACAATCGCGAAAAGGGGCAAGAAAAAAGGACAAAAGGTGTCGTGGGGAGCGACTGCTCCAAACCCATTCTTTACTCGCGGATTTGAGAAAAGTAAGTCAAATGCCGTTAATGTGATGGCTGATGAAATCAAAAAGGTGAAGAAACTATGATTGATATCGTAGATCATGTCGTGACCACTCTTGCCACAACTCGCATACCAGTGTTGTTTAATACAGTTCCTACCGGTACCGATATACCGGATCAATACATTACGTTTTTAGAAATCGATGCAAAGCCAGCTTTTGAAGCATCTGACCGAGAATACGAGACTGAACGACTTATTCAAGTCAATGTTTGGTCAAAATCCAACTACTATCAGCTTGTGGAGGACATCAAGCGATTGATGGAGTCGGCAGGCTACGAAAGAACATTTGAATATGATGCACCTTATCAAGAAGGCGATTCTCACTTAAACAAAGTGTTGAGATTCGTCTTTTTTGATGAATATTAAAATTAGGAGGTCGTGAACAATGGCAGTTACAACTATTAATGAAAAACCGCAGAAAATTAGTTTGAAACGTATTCACTACGCATTAATGACAGATGAAAAAACAGAAAGTTACGGCAGCGTTAAAACGTTAACCATGCCAATCAGTTTAACATTGACACCAAATTTCTCGGAAGCATCACTTGATGCAGGGGATCGTGTGGTTGATCAAGAAGCTCAACTTGATTCAATCACAATTGCGGGTGAAACAGCTGATTTACCAACGGAAGTATTAGTCGATTGGTACGGCCATAAGGTTTCTTCAGAAGGTGGAATCATTACAAACTCTAACGATTCTCCGAATTTCATTGCACTTGGGTATGAATCGGGATCTAAGTTAATTTGGTTCTATAAATCAAAATTGAAACCAGGCGAGGAGTCGAATTCTACTCGTAAAAAGGGTGAGACGAACTATAAAACTTATCCTTTCAGTGGTGAGGCACTACCATTAATCGACGGTACATTAAAACATGTTGTTGATACTCGTGACAGCGGTGTTACTGTAACACCTGACACGTTTTTCGCATCTGTTGCAAAACCAACTATCACTCCTGCACCTTAATATTTTGTTTCAAGAGAGAAGTCCTTTCGAGGGCTTCTTTTTGTATTTAAACACTAGTAAAGGATGGATGCATTATGGAAATAACATTACGAATTGAAAATAAAGATAAGACATTTGTAAATGACTTTGTTCCAGCACGATTATTACGTGATGGTTTGAAGTTGAATGAAGAAATCGCAAAGAAAAAACAAGATGGTCAGGATAGTGTTATCGATAGTTTAGACGAAATGGCTGAATTTACTGTGAAAGCATTTAATCATCAATTTACTCTTGATGAGCTATGGGATGGTATGGAATTAAATAAATTCCAAGAAGAGCTTGGGCGAGTATTCAATAATGTTCTTGGCCTAGGTGGATATGCATTAGTTGATCAGGAGACCGATAGCGGGGGAAAGTCGGAGGGATAACCCCATACCAAAGTATTAAAAAATTCTATCGTGAGCTCTTAAAAAAGGGTTACAAACTTCATGAAATAGATCAAATGGATATTCATTTTTGGTATGAACTCATGATCGAAGACGAAGAAATTGAAGAGGTCACAGCTGATGATATTCCATGGCTGTGATTTTTTTTATTTTTGGCCAAGAAGGCGGTGAGAATAAATGGCGGAAATAGGTTCTTTAGCAGTTAGTTTATCTCTTGATGCTTCTAATTTCAACGGAAGTATTGCTCAAGTTGACCGAAGTTTGAAAGCTATGGGTGGCGAATTACAATCCATTAAAGCAAAAGGCGCTGATTATGGGAAATCCATAGAAGGTTTAGGGCAAAAACAAGATGTTCTTACTCGTTCTCTCGATACCGCAGGATTAAAGCTTCAAGAACAACGAAAAAGATATGATGAATTAGTTGTTTCAGGAACAGCATCTCAAACTTCGATTGAGCGTCAGGCAATCGCTGTCAATAAAGCACAGACGGAATACAATCGTTTGGAAACTGAACTAAAAGAAGTTACAGAGCAATTGAAGGTCCAATCATCCCAGTGGACACATGCTGGTCAGAAATTACAGGATGTTGGCGGCAAAATGAAGTCGATTGGTACAGGGATGACTAGCGTAGGTAAAGATTTAACAATGAAAGTAACCGCGCCTATTTTAGCTATGGGGGCAGGCGTATTTAAAGCTGCTGTTGACTTTGAATCAGCTTTTGCAGGTGTACGGAAAACTGTTAATACAAGCGAGGCAGGATTTAAGAAGCTAGAGTTGGGCATCCGTGATATGTCCAAGCAGTTACCAGCTTCTGCATCTGATATAGCTGCAGTGGCAGAAAGCGCTGGTCAACTAGGAATTGCAGAAAATAAGATATTATCATTCTCGAAAACTATTATTGACCTTGGCGAATCTACTAATTTAACACGTGAACAAGCAGCTTCAGAGTTTGCTAGGTTTGCGAATATTGTTGGTATGAGCCAAGATAATTTTGATAGACTGGGAAGTTCAATAGTAGGATTAGGAAATACAATGGCAACCACTGAATCCGAAATTATGTCAATGGCTATGCGTTTGGCTGCGCAAGGTGCACAAGTCGGAATGTCAGAAGCGCAAATTCTTGCGCTCTCTGCAACAATGTCATCATTGGGCATTGAAGCAGAAGCTGGCGGTACAGCCATGACGACCGCGCTGAAAAAAATGCAAAATGCTGTCAGTAAGGGGGGCAAAGACCTTGGAGCTTTTGCAAGCGCTGCAAAAATGTCTGCATCTGAATTTAAAAAAGCGTATGAATCAGATGCAACCTCAGCACTTGATGCGCTTATTAAAGGACTTGCTGGATCGGCAAAGGATGGAAAAAATCTAAATGTGATACTTGAGAAGTTAGGTATCACCGGAATAAGAGAAGCTGATACAATTTTACGTCTAGCTGGCGCGAGCGATTTATTAACGTCGGCTGTTGATACTTCTACAAAAGCGTGGCATGAAAACACGGCACTTAGCAATGAAGCTACTCAACGCTATAAAACAACTGCATCTCAAATGTCAATGTTAAAAAATCAAGTGGTAGATGTAGGGATCTCCCTCGGTCAAACTTTAATTCCAATGGCTTCAAGTGCAATGGACAAAATTGGTAGTTTAGTGGACAAGTTTAACAATCTTACAGATGGTCAAAAAAAGGCGATTCTCACAATTGGTGGCGTAGCTGCTGCAATAGGACCATTACTTGTTATTGGTGGGACACTTATTTCTAGTATAGGTTCGATTGTTACAGTAGTGGGTGCTGCATCTACTGCAATCGGTGCTGCCGGCGGGGCAGCAGCTTTGCTAGGAAGCACTTTAGCTGTATTAACAGGTCCAATTGGTTTAACTGTTGCTGGTTTGGCTTTATTAGGAGTTGCCGCCTATAAAGTTTCACAGGATTTAAAGAAACCTTCTATGGAAATAGATGTTTTTGGTGAGAATGTTTCTAAATCGACTGAAAAAGCTGTAGGTGGATTTTTAAAGTTGAATGATAAAGCTACACTTGCTTTAAATCAACTTAATATGAGTGGTACTGCAGTAACGAAAACAACTGCTGATAATATAGTTAAAAACTTTGAACAAATGGGCGACCAAATGCTTGAGAGTCTTAAGAAGAAACATGATCAAGAACTGGAAACTATGAACCAGTTTTTTGAGAACAGTAAACTGTTAAATGAGAAAGACAAACAAGATACTATTGCAAAAATGAATGAAAAATATGAACAGCAAACGAATGCAGTAAATAACGGTGAGAAAATCATCAAAGATATTTTAACTACCGCCTCAAATGAAAAACGTTCTTTAACAAAAGAAGAACAGATCCAAATCAATAACATCCAGGAAGGTATGGTCAATAACGGAATAAAATATCTTTCTAAAAATGAGATTGAATCAAAAAGCATCTTAGAACGAATGAAAGCACAAGCTGGAGAGATATCAGCTAAACAAGCCGCGGATGTTGTTAAAAACTCTCAAAAGCAAACAGAAGGCGCTATTAAGGCGGCCAATGAGCAATACGATAAAACGGTTCAGGAAATCATCAGACAGCGTGATGAAATAGGAAGTATCACAGCCGAACAAGCTAAAATCATGATTTTGGATGCCAAGATGCAACGTGATCAAGTAGTTGGTCATGCAAAAGATCTACACAAGAATGTAGTCGAAGAAGCTAAACAACAAGCTGGTGAACACGCTGATCATGTTAATTGGGAGAAAGGTGAAGTCCTTTCCAAGTGGGAAATGATGAAGAAGGACACCAGTAAAAAAGCAGCAGAAATAAAAAATACTGTTTCGGAAAAATGGGAAGAGATTAAAAATGACACCTCTGAAAAGTGGGATGAAATAAAAGGCTGGACCGGTAAGAAAATTGAAGAAATGAAAACGAATGTTGAAACTAAAATGGCTGAAGTCAAAACAAAGATTGAGACGAAGTGGAATGAAGCGCAGGCGTTTTTAAGTAGCATCAGTCTAAAGCAAATCGGTAAAGATATCGTTCTAGGCCTCATTGGTGGTATTGGCGATATGTTTAATGGTGTGCAAAAAAAGGTTGAGGAGCTCGCTGGACTCATTCCAGATTGGGCTAAGAAGAAATTAGGTATTAAATCCCCCTCACGTGTCATGATGGCGGTTGGACGTGATACGGTACAAGGTCTTGCGATTGGTATTAATAATAATACAAACATCGTCAAACGAGCAGCAGACGACATGGTTCGAGCAGCTATCCCAGATTTCTCACAAGCTGTTTCCGTAACAAAAACTCAGATTAAAACAATCCAATCGATTATCAGTAAGTCATCTAAAGAAAATGCGGCTGAAATTGTTAAAGTCGAAAAGGATCGTGACTTAGAAAGACTTCAAATAACAAAAGATGCTCATACAAAAATAGAAAAGATTGAAACAGATGCATCTGAAAAAATACAAAAAATTCGTGACACCGCAGCAAGTAAAAAGAAAAAGCTAACCATTGCACAGTTGAATGAAATAAAAAAAATCAACAGTGACACTGCTCAGAGAATTAGAGAGATTGAAGTGAAAGCCGGGGAAGACAGAGTTAAAGCTTCAAAAAAAGCTGGAGAATCTATCGCTAAAATAGAAACGTCAGTCGCAGCTGATAAACTAAAAGCACTTAAAGAGTATGCAGAAGCTCATAAACAAGCTGGAGATATGTCTTTGAAACAAGAAGCAGAGTTTTGGAAATATAGCGCAAATACATTTCAAAAAGGAACAACCCAACATACAGAAGCACTTAAGCTATATAACAGAGCAGTTGAAAATTTAAACGCTGAAATGCTAACGAACATCAAAAATTATATCAGTGAGAAGAAATCCTTAGGTGAAATGACACTTATTGATGAAGTTAGAGTTTGGAAAGAAAATCTTGATATTTTTAAGGAAGGTTCGAAAGAACGCATCGAAGCGCAAAAAGCTTATAACTCTGCTATTGATGCAGTGAACAAAGAAATCGTATCAATTAATAAAGATTACCAATCTCAAATGCAGACGATTAATGACGAGTTAATTAAGCAAGAAAATGATTTGACGAATGCTTATGAGGATGCATTATCTAAACGACAATCGACATTAATGAGTTTTGCGGGATTATTTGATGCGTTTAGCGTGGAAGTTAAAGCGTCTGGCATAGAGTTGCTTGGTAATCTACAATCACAAGTAGACGGTTTTAAATTATGGCAAGATGAATTTGCCAAACTATCATCTCGTGATATTGATGCTAATTTATTAAGCGAATTATCTGGACTAGGTGTAAAAGCATTGCCAGAGCTTATCGCTCTTAATCAACTTACTGATGAACAACTAACACTATACAGCTCATTGTATCAGGAAAAGTCAGCACTTGCTCGCGAGCAAGCAGAAGCTGAATTAATTGGTATGAAGGAAGATACCGAAAAGCAGATTGATTTATTGCGTGCTTCTGCAGAAACAAAACTTGGCCAACTTCAAATTGAATGGCAGGCAAAAATTAAAGAATTAACTCAAACTACATCAACTGAATTATCAACATTGCAACAGATTGGAGCAGACGCAGGGGCGGGCTTGTTAAACGGCCTATCTAGTATGGAAGGGCCACTTATTGCAAAAGCTACTGCCATTGCAAATAGCATTAAAGCAGCCATTCAGAGCGCTCTTGATATTCACAGTCCATCACGTGTTATGAGAGGTTTCGGTGTAAATATCGGGCAAGGATTAGTGCAGGGCATGGACGATATGGTCACTAAAGTAACGGCAGCTTCGCAACGACTAGCAAAATCTGTGGAAGGTGGAGTAGCTACCAGCACTCTGTCATCAAATAGCTATGATTATTCAAAACAATTCAGTCCAAATGTTACAATCCATACGACTGACAACGGTGCAAAGGAAATGGAACGTACACTACGCCGTATGGCATTTAGCTTTTAGGAGGTGACGACTTGAACATTAAAGAATTAACAATCACAAATATCCGTGGCGATTCGATTCAATTCGGTCGTCACTTTTTTTTGCAAAACGATTTTCAAATAAGCGGGCTACCGGCAACAGTCAATGTGTCGTCGTCTACATCGGATGGTGCCCATTACCAATCAACTAAGCTAAATGCACGGGATATAGATATCCCTTTTTACATTAAGCGCGATCGAAATGATCAGAGGTGGATAGAAGAGAAACGAAATGAAGCTTATAAGGTTTTTAATCCAAAAACGAATCCCATGAGAATCGACTTTACGACATTTGCTGGAGATGAGTTTTTTATTCATGCGAATTTAGAATCTGCCCCGACATTTAACCCAGGAATTGAAAACGACAATAAAGTCTGGTTGAAAGGCTTACTCCAATTTGTTGCAACTGATCCATTCTTTTATGAAAAAACTGAACATAGAGTGGACATTGCGATGTTGGTGCCTTCTTTCGAATTTCCTTTAGAGATACCTGAAGTAGGAATTGAAATGGGTTACCGTTCACCTAGTTTAATTGTAAACGTACTAAATTCGGGCCAAGAATCAACTGGAATGCTGATCCGATTTAAAGCCTTGTCAGCTGTACAAAATCCGAAATTACTCAACATCAATACGTATGAGGAATTGAAACTTAATTTGACGATGTTGCCAGGTGATTTAATTGAAGTCAGTACGTATCGTGGAAAACGCTCGATTATCCTTACTCGCAACAACGTAATATCAAATATTTTTAATGTTTTAGATTTGTCCTCAATATTCTTGCAGTTGGAAATCGGAGACAATCTTTTTAGATATGACGCGGACGCTGGACTCGATTATTTAGAGGTGTCGATGTCTTACACACCAAAGCGGATAGGGGTGTGATTATGATTGACTTGAATATTTTTGATTTATATTTTAATCGAATTGGTGAAATAAGTGAATATAAGTCGTTATCCATTGAGCGGAATTATACTAAGGTCAGCCAGCTTATTTTACGTGTTGCCGGATCAAGGAAAATGACTAAGTTGCTTGCACACAATAACATCATCACGACAATAGACAACGTGAATTATGGCTATATTATCGAGCATTTCGACTATGTAGACGAGGGAGGCAGTGAGATTGAAATAATTGCTTATTCGCTTAACTATATGCTGTCGTGGCGTAGTATCGATACACAACAGCGGTTTGTTGGGAATGTGGAGGACATGGTTAAATATTTTGTAAACAGAAATGCCATCAATCCAATTAATTTAAATCGAATCATCCCTAATCTAAGACTTGCGCCGAATAGCGGTATTAATATCACAGATGAAAGTACAAAAACAGGCGGCGAGGTAGTAGAGCATTGTTTCAGCATTTGCAATAAATACGAGATGACATTTGATATACTACTCAACCACAATGATAAAAAATTCGATGTGTATACTTGGCAAGGAACCGATAGGAGTACGCAACAGTCTATTAACCCTCACGTGATATTTAGTAAAGAATTTGACAATGTGCTTAAACAAAACTATGTGCATGGTTTGACGGATTATAAAACTACTGCAATTGTAGCAGGAGAAGGGGAGGGGTTAGATCGCAAGTACGTAATTGCCAATGATCATTTCGTAGGCTTTAATCGTCGGGAAGTTTATATAGATGCACGTGATTTGCAAAGTGAGTATAAAGATGAAAATGATAACGATAAGATCATGACACCAAATGAGTATAAAATTGTTTTGGAGAATCGAGGCATTGAAAAACTAGCAGACTATAAAGCGATTGAAACATTTGAGTCAGAAATTGATATGTATTCGCAGTTCAAATATGGTGTTGATTACGGATTAGGGGATGTTGTCAGCGTGCGTAATGATGAAATTAGTAGAATCATGCACACACGCATAACGAGTGCTTTTCTAAGTGTAGACGAGAACAAAGTACGCGAGCTAAAAGTAGCATTTGGTAGTAACATTCCAACACTCGTAGAAAAGATTAGAAAGAAGGTGAGTTAATTGGCTATAATTAGCGGTTTATTTAACAGCGTAAATGGTGATCGCAAATACAAAGCCGATTTCTTTGCAGAGTATTTTGCTAGTTTTATAGCAAATGGAGTATTTCCTAATCCCTCCACAGGATTACAGGTGATTGCAAACGGCAATATGGCAGTAAGTATCCGAGCTGGTAAAGCATGGATAAAGGGATACTACATGTCTAACGATGCAGATTATACACTGCAACTGGATGTGGCGGATGGAGTACTTAAGCGCATCGATCGTATTGCACTAAGGCTTGATTTTTTAACCAGGCAGATTGTGCCCGTAATTAAAAAAGGTGCTTTTGCTTCATCGCCAGTAGCGCGGGCTTTACAAAGGGACACTGATGCTTACGAGCTTGGAATCGCTGATATTTTAATCAACAACGGAGCCATTAGTATCTCACAAGCAAATATCACTGATACACGACTAAATACGGCTCTTTGTGGAATTGTTAAAGGTACAGTTGATCAAATTGACACAACTAATTTGTTCGCCCAATACGATGATGCATTTCAAGAATGGTTCGAGTCAATTAAAGATATTCTTGACGGTGATGTAGCAGCTAATTTAGCCAATCGGATTTCAACTTTAGAGCAGACAGTTGCTACGCATTTTGCCGATGAAACGCGACACATTACTGCTGAAGAACGAGCAAAATGGAATAATGCAGATAAAGCTAAAGATTTAGAAATTCTCTATTGGATGGGGGCGATTTAATTGGCAGTAACACCTAAAAGTTTTTACAATGGTTATATGTTAAATACCTTAACTACACACTATACTGTCCCTGCTGGAGTAACCGCAATAGTAAAAAATGTAGTAATATGTAACGTCACAAATACCGACCAGATTGTTGATTTAGAAGTAGGGTCTGGTGGTGGCTGGCTAATGAATCAAGTAACTATTAAAGCGAAAGATACGATAGTGATGGATTTTAGTATAGTATTGAATGCGAGTCAAACAATCAAGTCCAAGGTAAATACGAATGTACAATGTTCATTGATTGTTTCGGGTGTGGAGGTGTCCTAATGGGGATTCGGTCACTCAAACAAAACTTAGGAGATTCTAAGATTGAACGAAACTTGGTTCCTGAAAATGTGAAGAAGGGTGTGGGTATTGGCGGGGTTGTTGGTTCATTAATGGGTAATTATTACGATTTTGACAAAATTAATAATTTCAATATGATTGACGAGACACAAAATTATATCACAATGACAAGGACTATGTTTGAGAATGGGGACGTTATTAGGGCCAGTGCGTCGGGTACTAGTCCATATGCTACTACGATAAGTAAGTTGAATTCCCTCGGTTCTTTATTAGAATATTTGTCAACTATTACTCCGTCTGTTGCGACAACAGTAAGACGGTATATAGTGGATATGGATTCCGAGGGGGTAATATTATCTTTTGACAATAATGGAAAAACAGATATAGAAAAGTTTACTTACAATGGTACTTTGCTTTATCGTGAAAGTTTTCCGTTAAATGGTTATGCTAACGTAGTTCAAGGGTTTCATTATGAAACCAAAACTTTAATAATGATTGACCCCTCTACTAAACAACTAAGATTCTATAATAACGCAGGTGCTATTTTGTATTCGACTAATGTAGCTCCAAATAACGCTAACATTTTTGTTGAATTTAATTGTACACCTTTAGGAAAAAATACTTATATATTATCTGCTTATGAAAGAATTGGTATTGTTAAGTATAGAGGTTCGTGGGATTTTCATGTATTGGCTAGTGCAAATGATGCTACTGCATTATTGAAGGTTATAACAAACTCATTTTTAGAAACATTTGTAGCGAGAGGGGTAGTGTAGAAATGTATATAAAAATTAATAATTTTGAATGATAAAATTGATTACAAAGGGTTGAATATTAACCATTTTAAAGGCGGTACACATATCTATCCAAATGATGAAAATGCTTGTTATGTTTTTCATAATGGGGATGTAGTAGATCATATTGATGTGTCTGTTATTAGCGAAGAAGAATATATCCAAGCTAAACGAAAATTTGAAAATAGTATTCCTATCTCGGATACTAAGAGAATCGAGGAATTAGAAAAAACTCAAGGCGACTTACTTATGGAAATTGCACTATTGAAAATGGGAGGTAGTTTCTAATGTGGTATACGACAATCAAAAAGTATTATGACAATGGACACCCTTCTTACACAGATGAAAGCCTAAAGAATTTTGTGAAGGCTGGAATGATTAGCAAAGATCAATACGAAGAAATCACTGGTAAAGCGTACACAGAGTAGGCTTTTTTTATTTTGTCACTTTAATACAAGCTGGTCAGTAAGAATAAAGGAAATTCCCCTTAATAAGTCGAATGGTAGACTTGAAGGAGAGATGAAGCATGAGGGTATTAAATTACGTAAAGCACTTCCTTGATCAACACAATATTACTGACTTAGAGTTGTCCGAAGAGTGTAAAGAGGATAGTGTTGCATCATATAATTTCTCAACACAGGTACTAGAAATTAACGAAGATGCATTTATCAAAATCGCAAATAATATTGGATTGTCTATAAAAGATACAGTTTCTGTAATAGTAAGTCACGAATTAGGACATTATTTAGACAAAGATTTAGAAAAACTATATCATCTAAAACAAACTGTATTTGATAGAATTAGCGATGATATTATCAATATTGACTTCGAAAGTGTAATTAATGAAGGTACCTCATATGTATTAAAGGCTGAGAATAACGCTTGGTTTTTAGGCGAAAGATATGTACCGAACCATCTAATTGATAAGTATAAAGAAATGCGATTAGAAACTTTAGAATGGCAAAAAGCTGTAACACAAAATGAAATTTCAAAATACATTAGTTTGGTAATTGAAAGAGAAAAGATTAAGAAAGATTTATAAGCATCCTTTCTGGGTGCTTTCTTATTTTTATTGTATTTCCAGAACATAATGTTTAGGAAAGGCACATACAAAAAAGACGAGGCAAATACTCTTTGTAAGAATAATCGCCTCGAAATTTTAGTATCTTATACAAGCGTTTACGAAGTTTTCACCAAATTCTGTTCTGGTAAAAGAATACTTTCTGAAATCGATTGTGCGTGACATACTAGTAATCATTGGAAATAAGCTCTTTATTTCAGAATGATTAATTAATTCATCGTAGTACATTTCATGGTCAATTAAATAAGTTTCCTTATCAATAAAGATTAAGCCTAAGCGATTGAGATTTTCAATATAAGCAGATCCCAATTCTGGATTTGAACATCCTGCAACATAAGCTAAGTCCGTGAAATGTTTCTTGATTTCAAAAAAACCTATTTCTCCATTAGGCTTTCCTGCCCTTAAATCGATAATAGGAAGTAAACCGTTGCCTTTAATTGAACTTAGCATTCTAGCTTCATCTGGAGAAAGTTGCTTAATAATTTCAACATATGAAGGATGAGCTTTCAGTGCCTTCTCTTTATCCATTGCAGTTGCAATAAGATTAGCAAACATTTCACGAAGTTCTTCCTTATGTGCAGTGTATCTTAAGGCTTCAACAGCTGGTCCAACAACAATTGGATCAGGAACAATAATGTTTTCTTGTGGAACGTTTTGCAATTTCTTTTCTACAGTAGTTTGGACATAGTTTTTAATTTGATCATAACCCCAAACTAATGCAGAAACAGGTGAAAGAGCAATATGGACAGTTTTAGAAAGAGTATGCACTCCCTTTCCAAGTTCTCTCACTGCCGGCTGAAACAAATCTTGATAAATTGGAACGGCAGTAGCAACAGCAGCTACAGCATTAGCCGCATCAGTTACTTTACTCATAGAATCACCTCCTTAATATAAAATGATTCTACTAAACTTTTACAAATTATTCTAGGAGGTATAATATGGTTGATAGAGTTTGGCTCTTTGTATTGTTTTACAATATATTTCTATTTTGTTTAATTGGGTTTAGCATATGGTACAGTTCATCACTTATACCATTATTAGCATTAATATTTTCTTTGAGATATCAAAAGAAGGAATTTGAATAGAAACATTATGTGCAACATCAACAACACCTAGAAGGGTGTATTTTTTACGCCTTCATGACCACAGTTTAGCCCCGAGCCGATCGGGGTTATTTTATTTTGAAGGAGACAGATTAAATGCTCGATATTCATTTGCTCAATTTATTACCTAAACCAATTCAATATGCGCTTCTTTTCTATTTTTTGGTGAAAGTTCTAGATTTTATCACAGGTCTATTAAAAACATGGAAAGGTGTAAAAAAATACGAATCACGTATCATGAGGGATGGTATCATCCGGTGGATCGGTGAACTAGTAGGTATTGTTTTTGTTTTTGCAATAGACCTCTTTTTGGGTCTTAATTTTTATTTAACCGGATTTACATTAGCCTTATTTATCTATAAAGAAGGTGGCAGCATTATGGAGAATCTGAAAGCCATCGAAGTTGATCTACCAGGCGAAGTGAAAGAAAAATTCAAGATGTTTGATAGAGGGAGTGGAGATAAGGATGAACCTAGGTAGCGCAGGGAAAAAGCTCATTAAAAGCTATGAGGGTTGTCGCTTAACCGCGTACAAAGCAGTAAGCACAGAACTACATTGGACTATCGGATGGGGACATTATGGTCCAGATGTAAAAAAAGGACAAACGATTACACAAGCGCAAGCCGATGCTTTATTTGATAAAGATGTTCAGCGATATGTGGATGCAGTTAATAAGCTAGGCATTAACTTTAATCAGAATCAGTTTGATGCATTAGTTAGCTTTTGCTACAACTGTGGACCAGGTAACTTATTAAAATTGTGTTTGGGAAAAACAATTACGAAGATTAGTAACGATATTTTGCTATATAATAAGTCGGGTGGCAAAGTTTTAGCTGGTTTAGTTAAACGTCGAACTGCAGAAAAAGATTTGTTTTGTACTCCTGTTGTTAGCAAAGCATCTGAACCAGTAGACACTACACCTTATAGATTAGCCACAGGCAATTTTGGAAGCAAAGAAAGTCTAGAGAGAGCTAAGAAAAAACTTTTTGAAAAGTATAGTTGGCTTGTTTATGAAAAAATTACAGGTAGTGAGTTTCGTTTGGTAACGGGTACTTTCAAAGGGAAAGATATTGCCGAACGACATGCTGCTGCCTTAAGAAAAGATCTTGGATGGACAGTATATGTTCAAGAAGTATAAGAAAGGCCCCTCAATATCGGAGGGGCTTAAGAAAATTAATTTAATGAGAAATAGTCCTTCCAGTTTTTTATCAATTGATTTTCATCTATACCAAAGAAATTTTTATATACTTCATTCAAGTTTGGGTTTTTATGTGCTTCTAGGTTGAACTCTAAGAATTTCTTATGGCCATATGTGTTTTCTAAAAAGTAGACAAAAGATTCATAGATTAAATAATCTAATTGTTGTGTTGGTAATTTAGTCAACATTGGTATTTTATCTCGTTCAAGAATTTTAAAAATAAGTCTACTAAAATCTTCTCTAGTGTACTTATTAATCTTTAGATGGTCTTTAGGAATATCATATTTGCTATAGTCTATAAATTGATTATTAATGTATTCAGGTATTCCTTCGTTTAACCACTTAATACCTATTCCGTAATCATAAGTTCTTAGTGCTCTTATTAGAAAGACATGTGCATATTCATGTACAAAAATACTAACAAAATCTTCAGGAGTATGGTTAATTACAGGATGCATCATAGCTACGTCAATGCTAATTCTTTGTAATTTATCTTCATACACTAATCTATCTTCTTTAATTACTTCATTACCATTCCAAATAAAGGTTGATATTTCAGCACTTACTTCGCTAACTCCGAAATAACTCCCAACATCCCCTAGCAATTCATCAGAAATATCAACGATGTAACTAAAATCTTGGTAAGCTTTAGGAGTTAAAAATATGTTAGTATATTTAGTTTTAAATTTATACCACTTAACATCGTTACCAGCATTCAAGTATTTATCCGTGTAAACTACTTCAGCTTTACTCAACTGCTCTAGTTGCTTGATTCTTTCAATTTGCTTTTCTATTATTTTATTTTTTTCTTCAATGCCTTCTTTGATAATACCTAAATCATTTTCCTTACTCATAATTGCGTCATCTTTACTTTTAATTTGGTTGCGTAAGGTTGTATTTTCTTTCTCTAAATTGTTAGCCTCTTTAGTTTTTGTAGCAAGGTTACTAGTTAAGTTTTTTACTTGCTTAGTCAATTCTGTAATTTTCTTTTGAAGTTGCTCGATAGTAGATGCTTTTGACGATGCAAGAACATCGAGGTTTGTTACTGAAAATAACAGAGTAAAAATAAATACAAAAATGGTAAACTTCTTTTTCAAAATGACAACTCCCTTTTCAGAATAATATGGAAATAATACCTTATAAGGGAATAATTGTCTAACTTAGGAGTTTTACTAACAAAAAACCTCTTTCTTACTCGAAAGGGCTTTAGTTATTTGTTCATATGAGGAAAAAATATTATTTTTCTTTCTAAAAGTCCATTTGGTATAATGTTACCATGAAAATAAAAGAAAATTTCAGGAGGTTTAGAGCCGTTAAATGATAGATTGGAAGAAAAGACCAACACTTATTGAACAATGGGAAGAAGATATTGAATGTGTTCTTGCGATAGATGAAAATGGAAACTCAGAATTAGAGGGTATAAAAAGTTTATTAGGAGGGGATATATTTGAGCGTTTCATAGCAGGAAATGATCAAACTAAGTATATGCACGAAAGATGGTTTACTATAACTGGGGTGATGATTGAAAGAAGCCAATTTCCTATTTATAGAGATAAAATTAATACAATAAAATATGCAAATTGGAAAGATGGCATATTTAATTACAAACATGGTGAAAGAAGGGTGGTCTTCCATTCTAGGGAGATCAGAAAAAAAGAAGGACCGTTCAATCCCAAAATAATTAATTATCCTCATTTAATGTCTGATATTTCAAGTATGATAAAAGACACGGATTTTCAAATATATAGCGCATCAATAGATAAAATTAAACATCTAATCCAATATTCAAACCCTTATCACGTTTATACTTTGTGTTTAGACTTTATTATTGAAAGGTTTTGTAGGTATTTAAATACTTTTAATAAAAAAGGTATCTTAATGCTGGAAGCTAGAGGAAAAGAAGAGGATTCTTTTATTTTAAAATATCTGATTCGATTATTAGAGAACGGGAATAATTATCATAAGAAAAGCCATTTTGAAAATATACAAGGAGTTTATTTTAATCCTAAGTGGTGTTTCGAAAAAAATAATGCAAAAGCATCTTTCATATTACTTGAATTAGCAGATTTAGTATCGTTTCCTATATATAAATATATAAAAACAGGAAGTAAGGATCTAGCTTTTGAAGCCCTGGAGAGTAAGCTTCATAATTATCCGAACTTCCATGGATACGGAATCAAAAAATTCCCATAAATAAAAATAAGCCGCAAATTGCGGCCGTCCGGGCTAACCCCGAACCCTATTTATATTATAACCAAAATTTAATGGATTATTCAAGCATTTTTACCATAGCCCTTCTCGATCGAGAGGGGCTTATATCCCTAATAATTGTTTTTTCTTTGCATCAAATTCCTCAATGGTAATAATGCCAGCTTCGCGTAGTTCAGCGAACTTTTTCAATTCGTCAGCTGTGCTTGAAGAAGTAGTTGATAGAGACTCGCTCTTTTTACCTATGTTTGTCTTCACATGATTGATGAATCCTTGTATATCTCCAATATTGATCCATTTCATATTTACTTTGTTTCCGGAAGCAAAGAATGAAATTTTATGACCCATCAACCCTTTACCCATTTCAATTGAGCTAATACTGGAATAAGGGAAGACCTCTAGATCAAAACCGAAAGTTCTTTTTCCATAGAACACAACTCTGTTATTGGTTGCTAAAAATACTCCATTTTTAACTGTGTCTTTGCCCATGACTTTTGTCTCGTAAGCTCCCAAAACAGAATAGTAAATTTCCTCACCGTTCTCTAAATGTGCTTGAGCGTCTTTTAGCAACTTATCAATTTTAGCCATTTATTAGCCCTCCTAATAGATATTATTATTATTATTATCTATTCCATAAAAGGGAAATAAATCCTTCTTTTACTCATCTTATGAGTGGAGTTTCATTTATCTTAGAATTATTAACAAAACGTTTATACAAATAATACTCCAACAATTCTTTAATCTTATTCCGGATCCTTGGATTAAAATAATTGTGTTTTTCCTCGAAGCCCTTGCAAATAAATAGATAGTGCGTAAAAGACTCATCTCTATTAACTTTTTGTACCTTCATTTTTCCATTCCTCATGCTGTAATTGTTCTCCCTGATGTCTTTTCGCACAGCTTTTAAAGTCTCATCAATTAACTCCTGATATGGCCCTTTAAGCTTAAATGCAGATTGTTCGACTATTAATTTATCTCTTTCCAGTAGAGTCAAAAGCATTGGTAGGAAAACAGCACGTTCCATAATAATTCGGTCACTGTCGGAGATCATCCTTTATGACCTCCCACAAACTTGCTTCTGTGAATAGTTGTACCAGCTTCAGTATAAGATACAGCCCTAAGAAGAGCAGTAGACCCATATTTATTTCTAATTCCGTCCACAACATATCCGAGGTCTCTTTTTTTCCAACTATTATCGTCAAATAGATCAAGTTGTATGTCGATGTCATCTACAAGCTTACTAATGGATAGAGATATCTGTCTGACGGTATGCCCCGTGTAAAACTCTTTCATCAGCTGCAAGCACACTTTGTAAATCTCCATCGTAATGTTAGTTGCTTTTTCAATTGTCCGTGAACGATAAAAACCACCAGCGAGATCAGTCTTACTATAGCCGAGTCCAAAACTTATGGTTCTACCAGCCTTTTTAGCATTCCTTGCTCGTCTTGCTACTTCTTCGCACATCTCAAGTACAACTGTCTTGATTTCGCTTTCTTTATTGTAGTCACGCATCAATATCTGACTTTTACCGATACTTACTCTTGCTGGTTTCACAGTTCCAGTCCCAATCTCAGACAAATCAATTCCCCAAGCATGATGATACAACTGATTGCCCAACACTCCAAATTTCTTTTCAAGTTTTTTTAGATCATAATTGGCTAAATCACCAACAGTATAAATACCCATGCTATTGAGAGACTTTTCGGTTTGACGGCCAATGCCCCACATTTCACTGAGAGGTGATATCTTCCACAATTTATTTGCAACATCATCATAAGTCCATGTAGCAATACCTCCTTGAACCTTTTTAGATTCGAGGTCTAACGCTAATTTACTCATTAACATGTTTGGTCCTATTCCTACTGTGCATGGCAGCCCAAAATCATTATAGATAGCATCTTGTACAAGTTTTGCTATTGTTTGTGGACTGCCCCATATCTTTTCAAGGCCTTTTACGTCTAAAAAACTCTCATCAACTGAGTAAGTGTGGACGGCAATAGGCGGCACAAATCGATAAAATAGTTTAGTGATTTCTGTAGAGACTTTTATAAATAAGCTCATCTTTGGATTAACGACATAAATTTTCGGTATCTTAGGTATTTCAAAAAGGCGTGATCCAGTCTTGATTTTATAGTCCCTTTTAAGCGCAGGACTAGAGGCTAACACAACACTACCATTGCGGTCTGTACTGCCCACAACTGCTAGATAACAAGTCAATGGATCTAATCCCATTTGCACTGCAATAATACTTGCATAAAAACTTTTCATATCGATACAAAGGATATTTCGTTCGGGAAATTGACTGTAATCAATCATAGTTACAACCTCGTCACCATTGTGATTTTATCAATAGTAATAATTTTATCTTCAATATCTGTCCGCAAAGTTATTTTCTTATCAAGCGTATCCACTTTTAACACTGTTCCTGTCAAATTAAAAAACATGCCATATTCCCATAATCTAAGTTTAACTACCGTGCCATTATAAAGAGAGTCTAGAACAGCTAGTTCAATTTCTTCGAGTTCCTGTTCATCAAGTTCAGGTTTATTCAGCTTAGATTCATCTTTTTTAATTTGTTTAAGTATTAGCGTTTGTTCGGGCATGAAAAATCCATTCCACTTCATTGCACCTCTGTCCTTGATCACAAATAATCATCTCCTTTTTTATTTATTATATACAAACATTCGTTCGATATTCAACTTGATTTAGAACAATTGTTCGTATAAAATTATGGAAAGGAGGTTCGTAAGATGAAAAGTCAACTTATTAAGGCAGTTGAGTCAGGAAGAATACTTGAATTGATTTATGTGGACGGAAAAGGGAACATTAGTCAGAGAAAAATTAAAGTGCTAGATGTCAATGCGGAATCATTTTGTGCTTATTGTTATACTAGACAACAGAGACGAACTTTTAAGTTAGACAATATTTTATCGATCGGACACGAACGGAGAATAAGGAGAGGAGCATAATCACTATGATACCTAAACCAACTAAAAAAACAAAAGTGAAGAGACCAACTAGGGATGAATTTGAACTCGAAGAAATTGCAGAGCTTCTAAATGAAGCTAAAGAAGAGAAGAACGAAATCGTTTTAACGTTGTGGGAACAAGAGCCAGTTCGCGGAGTGATATCCAAACTAGATGGGCAAACCAAGCTGATCCATGTTGAAAGTGGTTATCAAACGATTAAGGTTAAATTTAATGATATTTTGGGTGTTTCTAACACTTAACTCTTCTCATGTGGAAGAGTTTTTTATTTTTGGAAGGTATTTGTAAATGTATGTTGAAAATAAAAGAGTGTATAAATATAAAGGGGAGAGAGAACTATGTTAAAAAAATTAGTACTTAGTTGTTTTCTATTAATAATCTCAGTGGGATTATTAGCTTGTAGTAAGACTGATGAAAAAACCATTTCTTTAGAAAAAGAAGAGAAATCAGAAGTGGTTAACAAGGAAGTATCGAAAAATGAATCATTGGATGATAAATTAAAAAGAGAAATTGAGGATTATCAAAATCAAATTACGCCTATTCTCTCGGGAGAGCTTCCAACACTAATTGTAGAGTACGATAACCTAAGGAAACAATCTATCAACGACGAAATTGACAATTATACTTTTGCTGAAATTATTTATAGTGAACTTTTGCCAGCCAATCACCAGATTAAAGAAGACTTAGATGCTATAATGCCATCTACGGAATTAAGGGAAGCTCATGAGATATTAAAGAGTATGGTGGCTAAAAATGCCCGAGCATTTACTGAACTTATTACAGCGCTAAATGATGGTGATGCTTCTAAAATTAATTCAGCAAATAAACTTGTAACTGATGCACGTAAATTAGAAGGAGACTATATGAACGCAGTTGCAAAGTTGGGATATAGTTACTGAATTGAATTTTAGTAATAAAATGCAAGCTCTTCTTATATTGGGAAGAGCTTGTTATTTTTCTTCCTCTTCCACTTTTTCATATAAATCCTCAATTCCAACTTTTAATAAGTCTGCCAAAATATATGCTTTATCCATTGGAATGTAACTGTGTTGAGTTTCGTAATTCCTTAATTGTCTGGAACTTATTCCTAATTTATCAGCAATAAAATCCTTTCTCAATCCCTTTTGCTTAATTAGATCCTCTATTCTACAACGAATCATATCTACATCACCTAGAATATTAATTCTATTTAAACACAAAAAAACCTTTATGAAATTTTCTTTCAGTAAACAAGCAATTTTATTTCATATCGGTCATAGGCTATTAACACGAAGTCAAAACAGTTGAAAATGTTTTACGGATGTTACGGAAGTATTTTTAAAAACAGTATCAACTGTTTATTCTAAGTCCACTTGTACAAGAAGAAACTTTTCCATAATAAGAAAAATAAAACCTGTTAAGAATGAGCCGAAGGCGGGAAAGAAGGGAAGGGGGGCCGGGGGAAACCAAGAAATTATTCAGACAATTTGACAATTTCATTATCAGAAAAATTGAAGGGAAGGAGAATATTGCAAAAACTCTTTGAGGGCTTGTCACAAAAACAATTAGATAAACTTTACTTCATGGTGAGGCTAAATCAAAAAGATATTTTAAAAGGAGTGAAATAAATGTTGTTTAGTACAGGAATTTTATTAGCTGGTGGAGGGATTCTGGGAGTTGCCTTGCTTGACAGTTTAGCAGATTCATTGGGTTTCCTTTGGTTAGGAAATTTTGTGAAAGTGATTCTGCCTATCGTGGGGTTTGCACTTGCGATTTACTTTTTAGAAACTAATGCAATCATCGGGTGGTTAAGATGAGCATTTGGGCAAATTTGATGGCAAGAAAGAACCTTATCAAAGCATTTAGAAATGGGGCAATCTATAAAACAATATCAGACGAACGTAAAATTTACCCTAAAATCCACTCTATTCAAATCACTGATTATTCCACAGAATACGTATTCACTTTGCCCACAGGATTAAATCCAGATTTTTTAAAGAAGAATTATTTCGCCTTTCAGCAAGTATTTGGCCAACACATCAAACTAGATGGTGAAATTAAGAAGTACGTATTAACAGTCTTTAATGCTCCTTCAACGGGAGAGTATTTTTATAAAGTAGATGAAATTCTTAAAACGGTAGAAATATTGAAACTTGGAATCATCTGTGGAAAAGAACGTACAGGGGAATTTGTAGCCTTTGATTTATTAAAGCAACCTCACATTTTGATTGCTGGGGAAACAGGGTCAGGAAAATCAACTCAGATACGTTCTATTCTAACCACGCTTATTTTGACGAAAAAACCATCTGAATTACAACTATATCTAGGCGACTGTAAGAAATCAGAGTTTCACATTTTTCGTAAAGTTGAACATGTCCAATGTGTTTTAAGTAAACCGAAAGATATCGGACGAATGTTGAATACGATTAAAAAAGAGTTAGATGAACGAAGCGATTTGACAGAAGTGTTTGAGGTCAGTCATGTTGATGATCTACCAGACGAACATAAACGACCTCATATTGTGGTTTGTATAGATGAATTTGTCATGTTACGAAAAGACGAAACGATTATGGATATATTGACTGAAATTGTTGCAATCGGCAGAACGCTAGGTGTATTCGCAATCTTATCGATGCAACGACCTAACGCAAAGGTACTGGATACAACTATTCGCGCAAATTTAACAGTAAGCATGGGCTTTAAATTACGTGATGTTATTGAAGCTAGGATAGTAAATACACCAAACGCTGAAAAAATTGAAACCAACGGACGATTTATTATGAATAGTGGTAAACTTTACGACCTACAAGCACCTTATTTGAAATTAGAAGAAGCAAAGAAGATTTTAAATCCATTCTGTGTAATGAAAAAACCAGTCAAAGATGTAACAAAAGAAAAACCTAAGTTAAGTGAAAAGGATGTGTTTGCTGATGTTGACTAACCGTGATAAGGAAATCATTAAGGACCTAAATAAATTTAGAGTGATGGATCGTGATTCTATTGCGGAACTTTATTTCTCTAAATTGAAAAATCCTAAGTATGCAGCGAATAACGTACTCTTAAGATTATTACGAGATGATCAAATTCAGAGATCAACAGCATTTGTACCTTATCTTTATTTTGGTCCAGATGTGGAAATGAAAAAGAATAGTGCTAAAATTGGACATTTCCTAGCCATTCTAAATGTTTATAAAGAATTAATAGCTCTGGGAAATATGGAGGCTTTCTTAGTAGAGCCTAAGTATGGAAAAAAAGGTGAATGTGCAGAACCAGATATTTTTTGTAAGTACCGTAAAACAAACTTTTTTATAGAAGTTCAAAGAACCGTATATTCCGAAAAGCAGATGCATGAAAAATTAGATAGATATGTGGATCTCTATAATTCTGGAAATATGGAATCACCTTTCCCGCATGTGCTTATTTTAAGTGGTCAACGCTATGCAATAGATGGTCAATATCCGTTTAAGGTGTTTCAGGCTGAATCTTTTGGTCTATTTGAAAAAGGTTTAAAGCAAGAAAAAGAAGTAAAAATAGAGATTAAACCTGTAAAAATAAAAATAAGCTCATAGCCAAAATGACTACGAGCAGGCATCCCATAGGGTGCTTTTTTCTATTTTTGGTAAGCGCCTGTCCACTAAATGTAAATAAAATCTCCCTCAAAGTTCCCCCAAAACCTCCCCCAATTAAGTGCGGGAGAATACATTATTCTACAAAGCAAACAATAAATAAAAAACCCTAGAACCATTGATATATCAAGGTTTCTAGGGTTTTTACATACACTATTTACAAAGTGTATTAATTAACGAGAGTAGAACTCAACGATTAGAGATTCGTTAATTTCAGCAGGTAATTCTGAACGCTCAGGAAGTCGAGTGAATGTACCTTCTAATTTGTCAGCATCGAAAGTTAAGAAATCAGGTACGAAGTTATTCACTTCAACTGCTTCTTTCACAACATCAAGGTTGCGAGACTTTTCACGAAGGCTGATTGTTTGGCCAGCTGTTACACGGTATGATGGAATATCAACACGTGAACCATTTACAAGAATGTGACCGTGGTTTACAAGCTGACGAGCAGCACGACGAGTACGAGCTAAACCTAAACGGTAAACAACATTGTCAAGGCGAGCTTCAAGAAGGATCATGAAGTTTTCACCGTGTTTACCAGACATTTTACCAGCTTTGTCGAATAAGTTACGGAATTGACGCTCAGTTACTCCGTACATATGACGAAGCTTTTGCTTTTCTTGTAATTGCAATCCGTATTCAGAAAGCTTCTTACGTTGGTTTGGACCATGTGGACCAGGAGCGTAAGGACGCTTTTCAATTTCTTTACCAGTGCCGCTTAGAGAAATTCCAAGACGACGAGACAGTTTCCAAGATGGACCTGTATAACGAGCCATAATATGACTCCTCCTTTAGTGTTTTTATTTTGGTAAAATAAAAACAGATATGAAGCGACAATCATATTCATTTTATTTTCATGCACCTTCGCCTCAGCAGCACGAGGTTACAAGATGCACCATCAAAGGAATGAAATCCACCTTTGAGGAACAAAATGATCATATAATGATGTTCATATAAGCTGCGATATTTTACACAAATGCTATTATATAATTTAATTTCTTCTAAAGTCAAGAGAGATCGAAAGAATTCTCTGATCTAGTAGAAAGAAATTTTTTTCTTTCTATCGGAGTTTTAACTTCAATATGATATAATAAAATGGTCATAGAAATAATTCGCAGAAAATATTTTCATTATTATAAAAATGGACAGGCCAAAAAGTTGGCTTATAAAATAGGTGATGATGGATGGGAAGTCTAAACAATAAATTAATTTTTGAATTAAAAAGTCGCTTCTTTGATATCATTGATGCCGAAATAAGTTTATGGCAATATGACTCTATTCTTTTAAAGATGTTAATAGCTTTTAAAGATATTATGCAGATTGAAGAAGCCACTTATTACAGTTGCAATGAATGGGTTCAACAATTTCTCCTTGAAGGAACAACCAATAATGAGCCAAATCCTTCTAAATCAATTAATCTTTCACTTCAAGAATATCGCAATCTATACGAAGATAAGACTGTTTTTCATAAACCTCTTTCTTTTAAAGGGTTAGAGCATTATGACTTATTGCTTCCTCTAAAATTAAATGGGAAGCTTTTAGGTATTTTACTTATAAAAGAAAAAAATACGGATCGTTTAAATAGCTTTTCAGATCAAACCTATCAAGATATAAGCGATAGTTGTGCATCGTTTATGAAGAAAATTCAAACGTTTGCTAAAACATTATCTGAGGAAAAAAGATATAAGCAGTTATATCGTGTGACAGAAAAGTTTCACTCATCCATGAATATGGATGATGTTTTAGGGGAAATTATTATCACTCTTCAAGAGGTGTATCCAACCTTTACGTATTTCTTATTATTGTCGCAGGATAACAATAGTCATAGTGATTTACCTATTAAGGACCTAGAGTATGATAGCGAGAATATTGCAGCAATGCAGGCATATGTAACGGGGACGACTCAATTTGAAGATTCTATTTATGAAAGAAGATCGGTTCTATATGCACCACTAAAAGGTAAACAAGGTGTTTATGGTGTATTACAAGTCATTGCACCGAATACACTTGTTTTTCCTAAAAATGAAGTGGAATTTATATCCCTTTTAGCGAATACAGCGGGAAACGCTTTAGAAAATGCACAATTGTACCAGCAATCAAGAAGATTAATTGCTGATTTACAATTAATTAATGAAACTTCTCACCGCTTGAATTCAAATTTACGATTAAGTGAAACAATGGCATTTATGTGTGAACAAATTACTAGCTCTTTTGATGCAGAAGAAGTTGGTTTCTTTCTCCTTACTAAAGGGCTGAGTAAATATAGAGTACTTCCTGGTAGTACCGCTTTTTTTCATTCAGACGATTCGAATATATATACGGAATTAGTAAGAGAGAAAATTGAAGATGAAAAGGATTCGTTGTTTATTGGTGACTGTCAACTTCAATCTGAAAAATTAAGCGCCAGTTATCGATCCATTATGGCGGTTCCAATGGTCCAAAGTGGTGTATTAAAGGGATTTTCGATTGTAGTTCACCGTGAGCCATACCATTTCTCATTTGAAACGTTTAAGCTGTTACAATCATTAATCCATCATTCGACTTTAGCGTTTGCAAATTCCATGCTCCGTGAAGAACTAGAGAAAATGGTTGTTACGGATCATCTGACAAAACTATATTCAAGAAATTATTTGGATGATAGGATCAACAGTTCTATGGAGGAAGATGCGCATGGAACATTTATTTTAATTGATCTTGATAATTTTAAAGTAATTAATGATACATTCGGTCACCAAGTAGGTGACGATGTATTGATTCAAGTAGCGAATATTATTGAAAATAATATAAGGGCTTCAGATGTTGGTGCACGATGGGGTGGAGAAGAATTAGCCATATATTTACCGAATGTGCCACTCGAAACTGGAATTTCAATTGCAGAGAGATTAGTAGAAAAAGTTAGTAAACAGTCCCAACCACAAGTGACCATTTCCTGTGGTGTATCTTATTGGAAAAGTGAGAGTTATGATACTGCACAATCATTATTTAGCCGAGCTGATAAAGCGCTTTACAGGGCAAAAGGGACAGGGAAAAATAAAGTTGTCATTGAAGATGAAGTGAGCTCAGAAAGTATATTAGGCACCCTTTAAATAGGGGTGTCTAATTTTTTTCTAAATAATAGATTACTATTTTACAAAGTATTTTCACTAAATGTGCCATTTTTTCAAAAAATAGTAGTTTTCTCTTCTCCTTTTGGGGAATTTATCATATTCTGGAATTATGGAAGCGTTTACAAAAAAGAGGAGGAAATGACTTTGGATAAAAAATTTGAGACTGAAGTGATTCACTCAGGGTATGAAAGCTCGCAATTTGAAGGTAGTTTAGTCCCACCACTTTTTCAAACTTCCACATTTACTTTTGCAACAGCTGAACAAGGGGAGCGACGTTTTGCTGGGGAAGAACAAGGCTATATTTATTCACGATTAGGAAATCCAACGGTAAAAGTTTTAGAAGAGAGAATCGCTATTTTGGAAAAAGGTGAAGCAGGTCTAGCCTTTGGTTCAGGCATGGCTGCAGTATCGGCCATATTATTAGCCTTAACGAAAACAGGTGATCACATTCTATGCTCACAAGGAGTCTATGGCTGTACATTTGGGCTTCTGCAACTAATGAAGGAAAAATATGAGATTGAACATCAATTTTCATCAATGGATTGCCGCGAAATCATCGAAAATGAGATTCGTCCAGAAACAGCATTAATTTATATTGAAACACCGATTAATCCAACAATGCAGCTTGTTGATTTACAAATGATAGCTGAAGTTGCAAAGGAAAGAGGAATTCCAGTAGTCGTAGATAATACGTTTTGCTCACCTTACTTACAAACCCCGATTGAATTAGGCTGTGATGTGGTCATTCATAGTGCGACAAAATATATTTGCGGTCACGGGGATGTTGTTGCAGGCTTAGCGATTGGTAAAAGGGAGTTTATCGATAAAGTAGCAATGACAACTTTAAAGGATATTGGAGGCATTATCTCACCTTTTGATGCATGGTTATTACTAAGAGGAATGAAAACTCTACCTGTAAGAATGGATAGACATTGTGAAAATGCTGATAAAGTCTATACTTTTTTAAAAAATCATGAAATGGTTGAAATGGTATATTACCCTGGAGATGAAAATCATCCCCAAATAGAAATTATGAAAAAACAAATGAGAAAGCCTGGTGGAATATTTTCCTTTACAATAAAAGGTTCAAAAGAAACTGCCCAAAAATTTATGAATCAATTAAAACTGATTAAAATTGCCGTAAGTTTAGGTGATGCGGAAACGCTGATTCAGCATCCTGCGACAATGACTCACGCCGTCATTCCAAGAGATATAAGAATGCAAATGGGAATAGAAGATACGCTGTTAAGGTTATCTGTTGGACTAGAGGCATGGGAAGATATCGTGGAAGACCTCAAACAAGCATTAGAATCCATTTAAATAAACTTAGAAAGGAGCAGACAAAAATCTGCTCCTTGAATTTATAAATAAGTCATTAAAACCTCAACAAACTCTTCAAGTTTCTGTTTATCTACTTCATCAAAACGAGACTTTTCAGGTGAGTCTATGTCTAACACACCAATCAACTCCCCGTCTTTCATAAGAGGTATAACGATTTCAGACTGGGAAGCCGCATCACAAGCGATATGTCCAGGGAATAGATGGACATCTTCTACTAGAATCGTTTCTTTTCTTTGAACGGATGTCCCGCACACGCCTTTTCCAATTGGAATACGTACACAAGCAGGCAAGCCTTGGAAGGGTCCTAACACTAATTCATTTCCCTCCATTAAATAAAAGCCGACCCAGTTGATTCTATCCAAAAACTGATTTAAAAGAGCAGATGCATTACTCAAATTTGCAATCTGATTTTTCTCATCTTCTATTAGTGCTTTTAATTGTTTTTTCACAAGTTCGTAATTATCTTCTTTATTTCCTCGGTAATTTTCGACGTGAAACATTCTTTTTCAACCTTCTTTCTAGTCAATTATTTATTATTCTATCAAATCTTAGAGAAATAGAGGAGACTTTGTCGATATTTGATTAAAGGAAACTAATACTTTAAACAGAATTTATATGTAAGAACAAGTTTAAAAATAAAAACTAGAAGTGAGGGAAGTCAAAGTGAAAAAGAATTCTAAAGAAGCCATAATCGAAGCTGCAATTCATTTATTTAATACGAAAGGATTTCACGGTACTTCCATACGTGATATTGCAGCGAGAGCGGAAGTAAATGTGGCTAATATATCCTATTATTTTGAGAATAAACATGGGTTATTGGAGTATTGTTTAACCATATATTTTGAGCAATATTTAAAGCAAATTGAAGAAGCTTTACCACTCTTGGAGGAAGCACCTACTGTTTGTCTTAAAAAGGTAACAGAAAATATATTAAAGTTCCAATGCAGTCATATACAGTTTACACGATTTATTCTCCGAGAAATGTCTATTGACTCGCAGATTGTACGAGAAATTATGTCGACATATTATGTAAAAGAGAAATATTACTTTAAAAAAATAATTGAAAGAGGGATTCAATCCCAAGTTTTTAAAAGTCATTCTATCCCGTATATGATTATGCATGTAAAGGGTCTACTTGCCATGCCATTTTTAAATACTCAATATGTAACAGAAGTATTACATGTCTTTCCACATGAGCGTTTTTTTGAAGAAAAATACTTATTAGAAATTTATGCTTGGATAGATGGAGTAGTTGTAGCAGATCCACTATTTCAGAAAAAAATAGCTGTAAATCAATAAAAAGGGGAATTCCTCCCCTTTTTATTTTTGTTTTAGCTTAGTAATTTGTAATAATAAAAAGATGTGGATAACTCTGAAGCAGTTTGTCGTAATCCAGCTCCAGCGCCTAGCCCCGACGTATAGGATGTACTAGTGTCGACAATGCGACAAGACGTCGCGTTTTTGTCGACCTCGAGGTAAAATGTTCGCCACCCAAAAAGTCAAAGTACGACTTTCCGGGTGGCGAAGCATTTGCTTGTCGGGGCTGATCAAGGCGCTTGCGCATTTTGTTTTGATTTTATTCAAAAAAATTGAAAATAATAGTCAAAAAATGTCGTTTACATGGTATCATAAAAACATTAGACAAAATTGAATTTTAAAAGGCTAATATTTTTTAATATAGTTATTATTTTAAAGTTTTTACTAAACTTGAAAGATGCTTACTTATAAGAAGCGCTGCCAAGACAGGGGGCTTATATGGAATATATTATAGGAATTATCGTATTAGTTATTGCATTGTTTTTAGTTGGACTTTTTTTGAAAAAGAAGTCTTATAAAGAAATAGACCGTTTAGAACAATGGAAAATTGATATGATGAATCGTCCCATTTTAGAAGAAATGTCGAAAGTGAAACAGTTAAACATGACTGGACAAACGGAAGTACTATTCGAAGGTTGGCGTAGTGAGTGGGATGAAGTAGTTACCATTGACTTACCAGATGTCGAAGAATATCTTTTCGATGCTGAAGAATATATTGATAAGTATCGATTCAAGCGGGCGAAAGAAGTTCAACAAATGATAGATGAAAAATTATCCAAAACCGAAGCAAAAATCAATAAAATATTATCTGAATTAAATGAGCTTGTCGGTAGTGAAGAGAAAAACCGTTCTGAAATTGATCTATTGAAAGATGATTATCGTGAGGCAAGAAAAAATTTACTCGCTCATCGTCACAATTTTGGGAAGGCCGAAACACATCTCGAGCTCTTATTAGATGAAATTATTGTTCAATTTGAAGCATATGAAGAAAAAACGGCAAATGGGAATTACCTTGAGGCAAGAGAGGTTGTTCTATTAATAAAGGATAAACTCGATAAAATAAATAATATCATGCATGTGATTCCACAGCTTCTTGTTGAATGTCAATCTGTATTACCAACTCAAATAGCTGAATTACGGGAAGGGTTCCGAGAAATGTATGAGAAAGGATATGTTCTTGAACATATCCCACTTAAAATTGAAACCGAAAGACTGGAATCTGAACTTGAAATTTATAAGAACTCTATAGAGAAGGCTGATATTACTGAAGTACAGTCAGGTATTCTCGAAATAAAAGACAGTATTGAGCTTTTATACGACTTGCTCGAACAAGAGGTTCACGCGAAAGCTTTTATTATGAAAAATGAAGCCGCAGCTGGAAATGCTTTAGAAATATCGCATCAAGAAAGCTTGCATTTAAAAGAAGAAACCATATTAGTTCAGCAAACGTACCATCTTGCAGAATATGAATTGGAGCAATTCCGTCAATTGGATAACCGATTAACAGATTTAGCTAAGAAATATGAAGTATTGAAACATAAAATCGAGCTTAATGAAACGGCTAGTTCTTTATTAAGTGAGGAATTAAGAGAACTGAAAGATGATCTTGAGACGGTTCAAGCAGAACAAAATGCGTATAAAGAAAAACTACAAATGCTCAGAAAAGATGAAATGATTGCAAGAGAGAAAATAGTAGAAATTAAGCAGAAAATGAATGAAACGATTCGCCTAGTGGCGAAAAGTAATATTCCTGGTTTGCCTGAACAATATAAATATTTATTAGAAGATACAAAGGAAAGTATACAAAATGTTCTTGAAAGACTTGAACACAAACCACTGGATATGCAAATCGTTCAACAATATTTAGAAGTGGCTGTTTTAACTGTCGATAAACTCGCCCAACAAACGAATGATATACTAGAGAATGTGATGTTGGCAGAAAGAGTCATTCAATATGGAAACCGATATAAGAGTAGTTACCCAATGGTTGCAAGTAAATTAAGAAATGCGGAGACAGAGTTCAGAAGTTTTAATTATCAGGAAGCACTTGAGCAAGCTGCAGCTGCTATAGAAGAAGTGGAACCAGGGGCATTGAAAAGAATTGAATCAATAATTATAGAAAAATAAGACAAAAGCTGGCTCGTTTTAAGAGCCAGCTTTTGTCTTATTTGTTAGATTGTCTAGCTTACAATTGATTTCTTTGCTGCACCAAACAATAGAGCAATGATGTATCCAACTCCTGTTCCAATGATAGCAGGAACTACCCAGCCTATCCCTTCACTATAGAAAGGAAGGTCAGATAGAATGTTGATCATGAACTTAGTCGGTATACCAGCTGTTTTAAGTCCATCTATTAAGCTAATAAACCCCGTCGGTATTAAAGCAAAAATGTAAACGGTTGAGTAACCATGGAAAAAGTTATGGAAATAGGACAGGATGATTAATACAATTGCGATTGGATATATCATGATCAACACTGGTAAAGAAATATTAATCAATTGTGTTAAACCAATATTTGCGATGATTAAACTGAAAATGCTTAAAATAAACACAAGATTCCTATAGGTTATCTTTGGTAATATTTTTGAAAAATATTGTGCACATGATGAAACTAAGCCGATAGATGTCGTTAGGCATGCTAATGTAATGGCTAATCCAAGAATTAATAGCCCGGTTGATCCAAATAGGTAAGTCGCGGCATCTGAAAGTAATGATGCCCCATTTTCTTTCGTTCCAATGGCAGATACACTTGTTGCACCAATATAGGATAATGCGATATATACGATAGCTAAACCGGTAGCAGCAATGATCCCAGCCTTCATACAAGCCTTAGTTATTGCTGTCTTATCTGTAATTCCTTTATCCCGAATGGATCCTATTACGACTATACCGAATACTAATGCAGCAATTGCATCTAAAGTTAAGTAGCCTTCAACAAATCCTTTGAAAAATGGAGTGTTAGAATAGGCTTCATTAGGTAAACCTGGTTCCCCCATTGGAGTAATCAAGCTTTTCATAATTAATATCGCTATAATCAATAATAATGCTGGCGTTAAATATTTGCCGATTCGATCTACCAGTTTACTTGGATTTAAAGAGAGCCATGCAGTCAATCCGAAAAAGATCAAGCTATAGATGAATAAAGGGAAACTACTTTGTTTTAATGTTTCTGTAAGAAACGGAGTAACACTAATTTCATAAGACACAGTTCCTGTTCGTGGAATTCCAAAAAATGGACCAATGGTTAAATAAAGAATGACAGAAAAAATAATAGAAAATAGTGGATGGACACGATTTGCAAGGGTTTGAAGATCACCATTTCTTGCAATTGCGATCACTCCTAATAATGGCAATCCCACCCCTGTTAAAAGAAAACCAACAATGGCTGGCCAAACATTTTCTCCTGCCTCCTGTCCAAGAAAGGGAGGAAAAATCATATTTCCAGCACCAAAGAAAAGGGCAAATAGCATTAAGCCAATAGCTGTAATGTCCCGTGTAGCTATTGAATTTCTCTTCATATATAAATCCACCTCGTATAAACTGTTTAAAATGTTTAGAACATTTAACATACTACCACAGATTTTGCGAAAATTGTCGAAAAGGGGATAAGTCTAAAAATTATATATATTGAGATAATATTCTCTCGGATGTATTAATAATAAAATTTATGAGTTTTCAATTAGGACTAAATATGATATGATATTTAGTTGGCGAGAAAGGAGAACAACATGATTTATTTTGATAATAGTGCGACCACTAAACCATATAAAGAAGTAGTTGATTCTTTCGTAAAGGTTTCAAATGATTTTTTTGCAAACCCTTCATCACTCCATAAGCTTGGTGGACAGGCAGAAGCTTTATTAAATCAAGCGCGAAACCAGATTGCTCAATTACTTAACATAAAGCAAAAAGAGATTAATTTTACCTCTGGGGGAACGGAAAGCAATAATTTGGCTATTAAAGGTGCAGCCATGATGTTTAAAAAACGAGGCAATCATATTATTACGACTGCCATCGAGCACGCATCTATCTATGAATCGATGGAAATTTTAAAAAATGATGGGTTTAGCATTACGTATCTGCCTGTTGATTCTGAAGGTAGGATCAATCTGAATGATTTAAAAAAGGCTATACGTAATGAAACGATACTTGTATCGATTATTCATGTTAATAATGAGGTCGGTACGATTCAACCGATAAAAGAAATAGGTGATTTACTAAAGGATTATCCAAAGATTCTATTTCATGTTGATCATGTTCAAGGAATTGGAAAAGTCCCTATTAATATTCATGAATACGGTATTGATTTATGTTCGATTTCTGCTCATAAATTCCATGGCTTAAAAGGAAATGGAATTCTTTATGTTCGCGAGGGAGTTAAAATCGCTCCACTTCTGACAGGTGGAAATCAGGAAGGGCGTAATCGTAGCGGAACCGAAAATGTTGCGGGGATTGTTGCGATGGCGAAAGCACTGCGTCTCAATCTTTTGAAAAGCGAAAAAGAAATCAACCGATTAATTGGGCTCAAAACATTTATTTTAGATGAAATTCAACAAGTACCTGAAATTATTGTCCATACACCAATTGAAAATAGTGCCCCACATATAATCAATTTTTCAGTAGTAGGATTTAAAGCAGAAGTATTTGTTCATGCCCTAGAAGAAGAGGAAATATATGTTTCAACGACAAGTGCATGTTCTTCTAAAATTAATTCTGTAAGCCATACCCTTATTGGGATGGGGATAGATGAAGAAATAGCCAAAAGTGCGGTAAGACTTAGTTTGTCATTCGAAAATACCGAAGAAGAAGCTAGACTTGTGATACGAGCAATTCGAAAGACGATACAAAAATTAGGAAGGACTATGAAATAATATGAACTACGATCGAATTCTTATACGTTACGGAGAACTCTCAACCAAGGGAAGAAACCGTGGGAAATTTGTTGAGAAATTGAAAAAGAGTATTAAACGGGCGATACAAAACTATCCGACTGCTAAAGTAGAGGCGGACAGAGAAAGAACTTATATTGTTTTAGGCGAAGAGAAGGTTGAGGACGTCGTAAATGCGTTAAGAAATATTTTTGGCATCCAATCTTTTAGCCCGACAGTCAAAGTGGAAAAAGAAATAGACAAAATGAAGGAAGTTTCATTACAACTCGTTCAAAAATTGTACCAACCAGGTATGACTTTTAAAATATCTGGAAAAAGAGTCGATAAAACATTTGAATTTAGCACAGATGAAATAAATAGAGAGTTTGGTGCTCACTTATTAATTAATATGTCAGGATTAAAGGTGAACGTTAAACAGCCCGATATTAATATGCACATCGAAGTACGTAAAGAAGCTGCCTACGTATTCTGTGAAACGATATTAGGTGCTGGTGGTTATCCAGCAGGTTCAAACGGGAAAGCAATGTTAATGCTCTCTGGTGGAATTGATAGTCCTGTCGCAGGGTTTTTATCTTTAAAAAGAGGAATTGAAATTGAAGGGGTTCACTTTTATAGCCCACCATTCACAAGTGAAAGAGCAAAGCAAAAGGTTGTGGACCTTTCTGAAAAATTAGCTGAGGTTAGTGGGAAAATGGTTCTTCACATCGTGCCATTTACAGAGATCCAACAGCTTATAAACGATCAAGTTCCAAGTAATTATACAATGACAACGACTAGAAGATTAATGCTACGAATTACGGATGAAATTAGAAACAGACAACAAGGCTTAGCGATCATTACAGGTGAAAGTTTAGGACAAGTGGCAAGCCAAACTTTAGAAAGTATGTATACAATTAATGAAATGACAAATACTCCTGTATTGAGACCGTTAATTTCGATGGATAAAAATGAAATCATCGAGCTAGCGAAAAAATTTGATACATTGGAAATATCCAATCGACCATATGAGGATTGCTGTACAATATTTGTCCCTTCATCTCCAAAAACTAAGCCTAAAAGAGAAAAGGTAAATAGCTATGAAAGCTTTATTGACTTTGAACCTCTTATTCAGAAGGCAGTTGAAAACACGGAAGTAATAGTAATCAAACCTGGTCAATCTGCTAAGGAACATGAAGTAGAAGATTTATTTTAATTATTTTTGAAATAATTGTGAACATTTACCAATCAAACTTGTGAATGAAGGTTGTTTGTTCTACACAATCTATACTCACAAGGAGGTGAAATCACATGGCAAACAACAATTCAAATCAACTTTTAGTTCCTGGGGTACAACAAGCTCTAGATCAAATGAAGTATGAGATTGCTAATGAATTTGGTGTAAACCTTGGTGCTGACACAACTTCACGTGCTAACGGTTCCGTTGGTGGTGAAATTACGAAGCGACTAGTTCAAATGGCTGAGCAACAACTAGGTGGCGGATTTCGTTAAAAATTAAATATAAATGGCTACAAAGGAGCGGGATCATCCCTGCTCCTTTTTTTTATTATTTAAAATTTTAAAATAATTTTGTATAATAATTTTAGAGCAGTGCATTCATTTTCATGAGGGGGAGAGAGAGTGGAACGTAAAGATTTAATTGCACCTGAAAAGTATAACCTTGTATCTGAAATGGAAAGATTTGCGTTAGACTCACATAAAGTAGCTTTGAAATGGGAAGATGAAGAAGGCCAAACCGAGGAAGTTACATATGAAAATTTAATGAAAAATGTCAATAAAATTGGAAACGTTTTTAAAAATGCTGGACTTGTAAAAGGGGATACGGTTTTAGTCATTATCCCTCGTTTAATTGAGGCATACCAAGTGTATTTAGCAGCCCTTAAATTAGGACTGATTGTTATCCCAAGTTCTGAATTATTACGTGCCAAGGACTTGCAATACCGAATAACTCACGGAGATGTAAAGGCAGTTATCAGTTATTATCAATACGTCGAACAATTCGAATCAATTGCTGAAGCGAGCAATTTGAATAAATTTGTCATTGGAAATGAATATGAAGGTTGGAGCTATTTAGATAAAGAAATGGTTAATGCTTCGTGTGAGTTAGCCCTTGCCGATACAAAACGTGATGATATGGCGTTTTTATCTTATACATCGGGAACGACAGGTAACCCAAAAGGTGTTGTTCATACACATGGATGGGCTTTTGCACATCTTCGTACAGCAGCAAAAAACTGGCTATGCATCGAAAAGGGGGATACCGTTTGGGCTACGGCAGGTCCAGGCTGGCAGAAATGGATTTGGAGTCCGTTTTTATCCGTATTAGGCTCTGGTGGCACAGGACTTATCTATCACGGGAAATTTGAACCGATAAAGTATTTACAACTATTGGAAAAATACAAGGTGAATGTTCTATGCTGTACACCTACTGAATATCGATTAATGGCTAAGGTTGATTCTCTTACAGAATATAACTTACCTAATCTTCATAGTGCGGTTTCGGCAGGAGAACCATTAAACCGTGAAGTCATCGATACTTTTAAAAAGCATTTTAATGTTAATGTACGTGATGGCTATGGTCAAACGGAAAACACGTTGCTAGTTGGTATTACGAAAGAGATGACATTAAAATCGGGATCCATGGGAAAACCTACTCCGGGTAACCGTGTTGAAATCATTAATGAAGATGGAGAAATTTGCGGTGTTGGTGAAGTTGGGGATATCGCTGTTCACATTGACACCCCTGCTCTTTTCAAAAATTATTATAAAGATCCTGAACGAACGGCTATGCAGTTCCGCGGCGAATATTATATCACGGGTGACAAAGCAAAGAAAGATGAAGATGGCTATTTCTGGTTTGAAGGACGTGGCGATGACATTATCATAAGTTCAGGCTATACTATTGGACCGTTTGAAGTAGAAGATGCCCTTGTTAAACATCCATACGTTAAAGAATGTGCTGTTGTCGCAAGTCCAGATGAAATCCGTGGAAATATTGTTAAAGCATTTGTAGTGTTAAAAGATGATGTGGATGTAAATTCACCAAACTTAATTAAAAATCTTCAAGATCATGTAAAAGAACTGACCGCGCCGTATAAATATCCAAGAAAAATTGAGTTCTTATCTGAACTACCGAAGACAACTTCGGGAAAAATTCGTCGAATCGAATTAAGACAAAAGGAATTACAAAAATCATAAAATTTTCAGTAAAATAAATGCAGAGAGGTATTCTTCTGCATTTTATTTTTGGCAATTACTTAACTAAATATAAAGGGGAAAAATCATGGGAAAATTATGGTTTGGCGGAAACATCTATACGTTAACGGAGGAAGCTCAACAAGTGGAATCTGTTTTCACGAAAGCGGATCAAATTATCGCTCTTGGAGGAAAAAAGGAGCTTGAGGAAAAGTATCAAGATGATATTTCTGAAAAGATTGATTTAAAAGGGGCAACGATGCTTCCAGGCTTTGTAGATAGTCACTTACATCTAATCGGTCATGGTGAAACATTGATTCGGCTAGACTTATCTAGTTTTACAAAAAAATCCGATGTCATACATGCAGTAAAGGAATATTCTAATCAATTTTCAAATGGTGAATGGATCATTGGAGAAGGCTGGAATGAAAATCTTTGGGAAGAGGTAGAACCGATTACACGTTTTGAATTGGATGAGATTATTTCAGATTCCCCTGTATTATTAAAGCGTGTTTGTAGACACGCGATCGTTGTAAACTCTAAAGCACTTGAGCTAGCGAGCATAACAAATGAAACAGATTGTCCAGCGGGTGGAGTGATGGAAAAGAATGAAGCGGGAGAATTAACAGGACTCCTGAAAGAACAGGCTCAAGAGTTAATCTTTCAAGTCTTACCAATGACATCGGTGGAATACTTAGAAAAAGCCATGACGGCAGCCATTAAGGATGCTCATAAGCTAGGTTTAACTGGAGGGCATACGGAAGATTTAAATTACTATAGTGGATTTCAAGATACATATGGAACCTTTGAGAAAGTGATTAAACAAAAGCAAATGAAATTTCGAGCCCATTTATTAGTTCATCATGAAGTGGTGGATGAAATGAAAAATGCTGGTTACTCACCATATTCGGGGGATAAATGGATTGAGTTTGGAGCGATGAAGATTTTTGCAGATGGAGCACTCGGGGGAAGAACAGCCCTTTTAAGTCATCCATATGCAGATGCCCCATCGACGAATGGTGTAGCGATTTTCTCCGAGGAGCAATTAAATGAGCTTTTTGCGAAAGCAAGACGACTTGATTTACCCGTTGCTATTCATACGATTGGAGATTTAGCTTTTGAATATGCATTAAATGCGATAGAGGCTAACCCAATAACGACTGGAAGGGATCGGATTATTCATGCCCAAATTTTAAATAAAGAGTTAATTGAGCGTGCAAAGAAACTACCTTCTCTTATTTTAGATTTACAGCCAAGATTTGTTGCTTCTGATTTTCCGTGGGTTATTGATCGAATTGGTGCGGATCGAATGGAATTCTGCTATGCATGGAAAACATTAATTGATTCTGGTATTCCATGTGCGGGAGGTTCTGATGCGCCGATTGAACCATTGAATCCTCTATGGGGAATTCATGCTGCTGTAACAAGAACAAATAAAGATGATATTGCGGGAACTGTTTACAATGAAAAGGAACGATTATCTGTATACGAGGCAGTATCCTTATTTACAAAAGGAAGCGCCTATGCTATTTGTCATGAACATGATAGAGGAATGATGAAGGAAGGTTTCCTAGCTGATTTCACCATTTTAGAGAAAGATATATTCAGTGTTCCAGAAAATGAAATAGCTGAGTTAAAAGTTAAAATGACGGTAATTGGCGGAGATATTGTTTATCACTCCTAAAATAAATACCTTGCGCTTTTCTAGATTCGCATTATAATTAATTAATATTATTTCGATACTAGAAAGAATTGAGGCGCCAATAATGAAAAAAAGTGAATATCATCTTGGAGTATTATCAGCAGGCTTTTCTTATTTAATTTGGGGGCTATTACCGATTTATTGGAAACTACTTGGCAAAGTAAGTTCTGATGAAATATTGGCTAATCGGGTGGTCTGGTCTTTTTTCTTTATGCTCGTCCTCTTAGTTCTTTCTAAGAAAATGGGAAGCTTAAGAGAGACATTTATGCAGCTTTGGCAAAATAAGAAACAATTATTTTCATTAATATTAGCTTCTATTCTTATTTCGGGGAATTGGTTTATTTACATTTGGGCTGTAAATAATAACCATATGATTGAGGCAAGTCTTGGTTATTATATAAACCCTTTAGTAAGTGTAATACTAGGGATGCTCATTTTAAAAGAAAAGATGACACTCATACAATATGTATCTTTTCTAATGGCAGCTATTGGAGTTCTTGTGTTAACCCTTTCATATGGTAGCTTCCCGTGGGTATCGTTAAGTCTAGCATTATCTTTCGGTTTATATGGACTTGCAAAGAAAATGATTAAAGTTGATTCTGCAATTGGATTAACTCTTGAGACGATGTTTGTTACTCCCATTGGGCTCCTATATATGGCCTATTTATTTGCGCAAGGGAACCATTCCTTTTTGACAATCTCATTTGGAACCGATCTTCTGCTAATAGGTGCAGGTGTTGCAACAGCTACGCCTTTACTTTATTTTGCGAAGGGAGCGCAAAGGATTCCGTTATCTACATTAGGATTTTTACAATATATTGCTCCAACTATTTCTCTTCTTTTAGGAGTTTTCGTTTACGGAGAACATTTTTCAAAGTCACATTTATTGGCATTTGTATTCATCTGGACGGCATTAACGATTTATTCTTTATCCAAAACCAAGCTATTTGACAGCCATTTAAAACGAAAAAAAGAATTATCTGTATAGAAAAAAGAGCCAGCTGGCTCTTTTTTTTGGTGTCCCACCGATTCTACAAATATGTTCTCTTCACCTTTTCCCAGAAAGAATTATCCTTTAATTTCACCGTTTTTATTCTACTTTCACTTAACTTTACTTCGATTTTTTCTACATGTTGGATGCTTAATGCTTCATTGTCCATTCCCATTGTGGGGTGTTCATTGCCTTCTTGTACGACCTTTAAGATTAATCTACGTTCACCACTCAAGATGAATGAGGCACCTAATGTACGGTAGTGATTATTATTTACAGAAGCAAGTTCACTCACCTGCATACAAGGTAACATCGGGTCTACGACAGAACCGTTCACTGATTTATTATAAGCTGTACTTCCAGTTGGTGTAGCGACAATCATTCCGTCCCCACGAAATGTTTCAAAATGAAGTTGATCGATAAATACATCCATCACAAATGTCTTAATAATCGCGGAGCGAATACTAAATTCATTTAAACAACGGAAGGTAAATTGGTCATCAATCGTTACATCAATTGTTGGATAACGCCGAACTTCAATTTGTTCACGTGTCATCGAATTAATCATTTTTGATATATCATCTATGTAAAAATCACAATACATGCTAAGTTTCCCCGAGACGGATATTCCTGCGTATAAGCAATCTTCACGGAAACCAGTTTTTCGAACTGCTTGTAGAAATGTCCCATCTCCACCAATACTAATGATTATATTGGCTTCACGAAAGTCTTTTACAATCGTAAAACCATATCGATTTGCTAAATCATATAATGGTTCAACTTTATTTAACATTGATGCATCCATAGTGTGGTAAAAATATACATTACGACGATTAGCCATAATTGATTCCTCCAATCATAAAATTAGTCTTTCCATATTTTTACCCATATTCTATTGCTTTACAAAAAAAATGATGGTTGAATTAAGTTTAGCATGTTTTAAAAACTTTTTTACAAGTTATCCGTACATAATAGTGAATGTTATATGACAAGGAGGAGTAAATATGAACGGTAAACGATGGGCTGCTTTAGGAATTGCAGCTGGATTATTTGTTTTTTCGATCATCATTAATTTGTTGTCATCTTTTGCATTTAATGATTTTAACAAAAACTTTAGTGAAATATTTGCAGCTAGTGAGGAAAAGTTTACAGAGGAAATTATCGATAAAGGCAATGATTTGAATAAAATAGCAGTTTTAGATGTGGAAGGGGTTATTCAAGATACAGGTGGAGATGTGAGTTCTCTATTCGCTAGCCCAGGATATAATCATCGTTCCTTTTTAGAAAAATTAGATCAAGTAAAAGAAGATGATAAGGTTAAAGGGATTATTATCCGTGTAAATTCTCCGGGTGGAGGAGTTGTAGAAAGTGCGGAAATCCATGACAAAATAATTGAAATTGAAAAGGAAACCAAAAAGCCAGTTTACATATCAATGGGTTCGATGGCAGCTTCAGGAGGTTATTATATTTCTGCTCCTGCTAATAAAATTTACGCGAGTCCAGAAACTCTCACAGGCTCACTTGGAGTCATCATGCATGGAATGAATTATGAAGGACTAGCAAAAAAATACGGAGTTGATTTTGTTACAATAAAAAGCGGTCCATATAAAGATATTATGAGCGCAACTCGAAAGATGACAGAGGAAGAAAGAAATATTCTTCAAACCATGATTAATAATTCTTACGAAGGCTTTGTGAAGGTCATTTCAGAAGGAAGAAATATTCCCACAGCGAAGGTCAAGGAAATAGCCGATGGACGAATTTATGATGGACGTCAAGCGAAAGATTTAAATTTAATCGATGGTTTTGGCTATTTTAGCGATGTAGTTGATGTGATGAAAAAAGATTTAAAAATAAACGATGCACAAGTGATACGCTATACTGAAAATTTTGGGTTTGGTTCCTTATTTAGTATGAGTGCAAGAAAAGTGATGGGTGAAGATTTTGAAATGGCTGGATTGATGAAATTTTTATCCCAAACTAATTCACCAAGACTCATGTATTTATACGCTGAATAAGGGAGGGGATTAGAATGGATATGAATCAACAAACAGGTGAGATGTATGATAACCAAGAGCTGGAATTGAAATCTGAAATAGATTTCGATAAAGGTGAGAAAAACTTTAGTAGCCAAAGTGAAAAGGTACGGTTCGCGGGGGTTTGGATGCGATTTTGGGCGTATTTACTTGATTTGATTGTAGTTGGAAGTATCGATCGTCTTATTGTTAAACCGGTTTTTCGGATATTGGATATCCCAATATGGGAGTCTGATTTATTTGCACCCATAACAATCGCTACAGCCATCACATTCTATGTTTATTTTGTTTTAATGACAAAATTCTTCCAGCAAACACTAGGTAAAATGGTTTTTGGGTTAAAAGTAGTTGGACTAGAGGAAGAAAAACTTTCTTGGAAAACAATCCTTTTTAGAGAATGGATTGGTCGTTTTATCTCATCGACTATTATTATAGGTTATATCATCATTGGATTTTTACCAAAGAAACAAGGATTACACGATATATTTTCCGATACGAGTGTGGTTCATGAGTCATAAGGTGAAACTCAATCAGTGGGGAGGCTTCATCCCCCACTGATTGTTAGTTGAACCAATCACGCTCAAGTCAAGGCACGTCCTGTGCCTTCGCCTGACTAGGACATCCTGTGCCTTCGCCTGACTAGGACATCCTGTCCGTCGTCGGGCTTTTACGGCAGTTATCTCCCACTAGGATATCTAGTTTTCACTAAATACCTTGAGGTGGGGGGATTACTGCTTTGTTAATGCGCAATAATAGAAAAAATAAACCTATCAACTTTTGGTTGATAGGTTTATTTTTTTCCAAAAAGTAGATAATAAAAGGCTGAAAGGTTGTGTATGTCAAAATGATATGGCTTGTTGTCGCTCTTATTATCCTTTTTATTCTGATTGTTGTAATCATTTGGACAAAATTAACGATTATTCTAGATTATTATCATGGTAATGATAATGACCACTTAAAGGTTGAGGTTAAAATATGGTTTGGCTTGATTAAATATAAAAAGGAAATTCCGATGATTAAAATTGATGACAATACCCCGTCGATTGTGTTTAAAGAAAAAACAAAGGTAGGCCAAGATGAAAAAACATCGAGCGAAGGTGTTACACAAATTAAAAAAGACGATATTCGGAGAATTTTTAGAAATGCAAGAAAGCTACTACAACATGTCGTGAAATTACATGCGATTTCCCGCGATTTCTTGAGTAAAGTAAGTGTAAAACAATTTGAATGGCATTCGGTAATAGGGGTTGGAGATGCAGCCTATACAGGAATGTTTACAGGTGCCGTATGGGCAATCAAAGGAAGTATGGTAGGAATGATTAGTCATTATATGAAACTAAAAGAGATGCCCAAAATGACAGTAATGCCAAACTTTCAAAAGGCAGTATCACAAACTAGATTAAAATGTATTTTTCAATTTCGAATCGGGCAAGCTATGTTGGCAGGATTAAAATTGATTAAATTTTGGAAGGGTGGTCTTCCGAATTTTGAATCAAAAAAACAAACCGTTTTATCAAAAGAACAAGGATAATCCGTATATAAGAGGAGGAAACGTCTATGTCTGATCATCCAATTCAAGGTCTAATGACAACTGCAATGGAAAGTTTAAAAGAAATGATTGATGTAAACACTATTATTGGAGATCCTGTTGAAACACCAGATGGAAGTGTTATTTTGACTGTATCAAAGGTTGGATTTGGCTTTGCTGCAGGTGGAAGTGAATTTGTACTTGATAGCGGTGGTGGGTCCTCACAGGGGCAAAGTCAAGGCCAAGGTCAAAGTCAAAAACAGCATCCTTTTGGTGGAGGTAGCGGTGGAGGAGTATCGATTACACCAATTGCATTCTTAATCGTTAATTCACAAGGAGTAAAGATGCTACATCTTGATGAGAGTACGCATCTATTAGAAAAAATACTTGATTTGGCGCCTCAAGCGGTAGAAAAGGTTCAGCAAATGTTTTCAAAGAAAAACAATGAGCAAAATAATAGTAACCAACAATCATATACAACTCCCAAACAAGAGCTTGATATTTAATTGTAAACAGGTTAACCATCCAAATATGGGGGTTAACTTTTTTCTTGAGATTTTTTCAGATTAATTTTTTGCAAAATGAATGGTGAAAGTTTATGATTTAGATTGTACATACGAAATTAGGAGGATGAAATAAATGGCAAATGTTACTTTCAAAGGGAATCCAATTACATTACCTGCTACTGAAGTAAAAGTAGGGGATAAAGCACCAGATTTCAAGGTTTTAGCAAATGATTTATCGGTTGTGACTTTAGAAAATTCGAAAGGTCAAGTACGTTTAATTGCTTCAGTGCCTTCGATCGATACTGGAGTTTGTGATGCAGAAGTTCGTAGATTTAATGAAGCTGCTTCTCAGCTTGATAACGTTAAGATCTTAACGATTAGTAATGATCTACCTTTCGCTCAAAAACGTTGGTGTGGAGCTAGCGGAATTGAAAATGTACAAACATTATCAGATCACCGTGACCTTTCATTCGGAGAAGCTTACGGCGTAGCAATCAAAGAACTTCGCTTATTAGCACGCGCGGTATTTGTGGTGGATTCTTCAGATACAGTTACTTATGTAGAATATGTTCCTGAAGCAACAGACCATCCTAACTATGAAGCGGCAATTGAAGCTGCTAAACAAGCAAAGTAAGATAATGGGGGCCTCGAAAATCGGGGTCTTTTATTTTTCAAACGATATGGGGTGGACGAAAGTCATGAAAATTTCTCCAGTAGAAAAACTATTTACACTATTTAATGAAACGGCCATTGTCCTACAAGAAGAACTATTTAGTACTTACTTAGACGCTTTAGCTGAGACAGGTGAGAATATTTTTGAAGGAGCGATTCTTCAAGATGGACTAAGTGAACTTGCTTTAAAAAGATTAGAAAAAAAGTATTCCGAAATTCAGCTCGATGGTTATACAAACGAAGAAATTCGTAAGGCATTTCAGCTCGTTATTTTAAAAGGAATGAAAGAAAGTGCCCAGCCAAACCATCAAATGACACCTGACTCAGTGGGTATCTTAATTGGTTATCTCGTCCAAAAATTCATGAAAGACGGGGTAAAGAGTATTTTGGATCCTGCGGTTGGAACGGGAAATCTATTAACCGCTGTACTAAATAATCAATTAACACAAGAAACATCTGCAATTGGGATTGATGTAGATGATTTATTAATTAAACTAGCCTATGTAAATGCAAATCTGCAAAGGCATCCTGTACAGTTTTTTAACCAAGATAGTTTGGAACCGTTGTTGGTTGATCCAGTTGATGTGGTTGTAAGTGATTTACCTGTTGGCTACTATCCGAACGATCTTCGTGCCCAAGACTATGTATTAAAAGCTGCGGAAGGGCACTCATATGCTCACCATCTCTTAATTGAACAAAGTGTGAAACATGTAAAGCCTGGGGGATATTTATTCTTTATCGTTCCAAATGGATTATTTGAAAGTGAAGAAGCTCCAAGATTAAGAGAATTTCTGAAAGAGAAAGTAATTATTCAAGGGTTCATGCAGCTGCCGTTAAATATGTTTAATAATAAGCAGTCGGCAAAGAGCATTTTAATCCTTCAGAAAAAAGGAGAGAATGTTGAGCCTCCTAAAGAAGTGTTACTTGTAAGCTTGCCTAGCTTATCGAGTGCTCAAGCAATGGAAAAAATATTAACACAAATCCAATCATGGATTAGTGAAAATAAGTAGAATGATTTTGAACAGATCTTACTTAGTGAGGTCTGTTTTTTTGTTTTAATTATGTACATTCTTTTACAAGTGATTATATTTACTGGAATAGGTTGTAATGTAGGTGATACAGTAATGAAAAGGTGAATTGAGAATCTGTAACAGGAAAGAATACAAAGAGATGCTTCGTTTTATACATAAGTGTGACTTAAGGAGTGAAAATGAATGGCAAAAATTATTGCTATCAATGCAGGTAGTTCGTCGTTGAAATTCCAATTGTTTGAAATGCCAAATGAAGATGTGATTACAAATGGAATTGTTGAGCGGATTGGTTTACCAGATTCCATTTTTACGATCTCAGTAAACGGTGAAAAAATGAAAGAGACGACTGATATTCCCAATCATGATGTTGCAGTTAGTATGCTACTGGATAAGTTAACCAACTTAGGAATTATTCGATCATTGGACGAAATTGAGGGAATTGGACATCGTGTCGTACATGGAGGTGAAATCTTCACAGATTCTGTTTTGCTCACAGATGAAGTATTAGAACAAATCGAGGAACTTTCTGATTTAGCCCCTTTACACAATCCCGCGAACATTACTGGGATTAAGGCGTTTAAGCAAGTACTCCCATCCGTTCCTGCAGCTGCTGTGTTTGATACTGCTTTTCATCAAACAATGCCAGAGAATGCCTATTTATATAGCTTACCTTATGAATATTATAAAAAATATGGAATCCGAAAGTACGGATTCCATGGAACATCGCATAAGTATGTATCTGAAAGAGCGGCACATATGCTAGGAAGGCCCCTCAAACAAATTAGACTAATCTCCTGTCATTTAGGAAATGGGGCAAGCATAGCAGCGATTGAAGGTGGAAAATCCATTGATACATCGATGGGGTTTACACCATTAGCTGGTGTTACAATGGGGACTCGTTCTGGCAATATTGACCCAGCACTCATTCCGTACATAATGGAGAAAACAGGTTTTACCGCGGATCAAGTATTGGATGTATTAAACAAGAAAAGCGGGATGTTAGGGGTTTCAGGCTTATCAAGTGATTTGCGAGACATCGAGGAATTAGCATCACAAGGAAATCATCGTGCAGAATTAGCTCTTGAAGTGTTTGCAAGTCGTATCCATAAATATATTGGTTCCTATGCTGCCAGAATGTGTGGGGTAGATGCTATTATTTTCACAGCGGGAATTGGAGAAAACAGCGATGTGATTCGGGCTCGTGTTTTAAAAGGACTTGAGTTTATGGGCGTGTATTGGGATCCAACATTAAATAAAACCAGGGGAAATGAGCGGTTTATCAACTACCCACATTCCCCGGTAAAAGTAATGGTTATTCCGACGAATGAAGAGGTTATGATTGCTCGTGACGTGGTTAGATTGTCTAAATAAATTTTTAAGGCAGGGAACATCCTTGCCTTTTTTCCATATCGGATTAAAGAAACATGAGCCTATATGCTATACTATGGTAAATAGTGTTATTTCTAGGAGGGTGGATCATCATGCTATGGACAGAAAGGGATCAAAAATTGAAGAATGAATTAATGGAATGGGAAAATAAGTTATTTGACTATCAACCGAATGACTTCGAATTAACCTATGAGAAATACATAGAAAGAGCATTTTCCTTACTTCCAGACGATATTCAAACTCAATTTTTTTCTTTGTTAGATGAATGGTTATTCCATTTGCATGCATTCATCCAAGGTTCTCAATTTCAAATGGATGCGAAGGAACGTATCCTTTCATTTGGACGGATTTTTAACCCTCAAATTGAGACGATTACAGATTTAAGAGAACTAGAAATCGATCAATTAACCTATATTGTTCGGCAGCAAGTTTCAAGACATCGATTATATTCCTTTGTTCAAGGAGGGCTTTCTGGGACTGGGGGGACGATGCTTTTAGGTGCGGATTTACCCGCAATGGCTGTCATTAATTTGAGAGCCGTACAATTAATCGCGATGTCCTTTGGCTATGAAGTAAATACGCCTTTTGAAATGATGACTTCATTGAAGGTATTTCATATTGCCTCTTTGCCACCACGTTTACAAATGGCTGGTTGGCAGGAGCTAAAATCAGAATTAAATGATGCGCATGAATATTTTTTTGAAGGAAATGAAAAATTAACCGATGTTTCTTGGGTAGAGCAGCCAATTAAGCAACTGTTTAAAGGCTTAGCTATTCTAGCGTTCCGTAGAAAGCTGTTGAAGGGAATTCCATTCGTTAGTATCGCGATAGGGGCTGGTTCCAATTATTATTTAACAAAAAAGGTAACGGATTTTGCTCAGCATTACTATCAAATGAGATATTTACTTAATAAACAGGAGAATGATCTATTTTAATGAAGAGGTATGAAAAATGAGTTTACAAGAACATAAGAAGACGGCACCATCCAGTGTACGCTGTAAAATTATCACAGTGAGTGATACTCGTACTAAGGAAACGGATAAGAGTGGAATGCTCATGAAAGAAATGCTTGAGAAGTCAGGGCATATTATGATAGATTATCAAATTGTAAAAGATGAGGGAGAGGCAATTAAAACCGCTGTATTAAATGGCTGCCTTCGCGAAGAAATTGATGTGGTGTTAACTAATGGCGGAACGGGAATTGCAAAGCGAGATGTAACTATTGAGACGGTCCGCGAGCTTTTTGAAAAAGAAATAAGTGGCTTTGGTGAATTATTTAGATTCCTAAGCTATCAAGAAGACATAGGATCAGCAGCAATTCTTTCAAGAGCAATTGCAGGAGTGATCCATAATACAGCTGTATTCTCTACTCCAGGATCAACTGGGGCTGTTCGATTGGCGATGAATAAATTAATTCTTCCTGAGTTAGGGCATGTCGTAAAAGAATTAAAGAAAGATATATAAATTAAAAAAAGGTTTGGCGATATTTGCCAAACCTTTTAAAGTAGTGATAAACATTATAAATGAGCTTTACCAGATAAATCTTGATTCGTACGATACCAAAGCCATAGATCATTAATGATAGAGGCTAATTCTGCAATTTCGCTGTTTAGTTGACAAGATTTCAAAAAGTTACTTTCGTCTGAAAGTGCGTTTTGTTTCTCATTTATATTTTTTTCTAAATAAGCAATCCGATCCGGAATTGCCCCTCTTATTTTTTCCCATTGAAATAAAATGAGTTCCTGTGTTTCTTTATTAAAATTATCCCAATCATTAATTAAATGTGGAATATTAATCCCAAGTCTAGGATCAAATTGAAAAAAATTCATTTTTTTAACTACCTCCAACTAAGGTTCTGTTCCTAGTTTACTACAATTTTCTGTTTGGTTGTTATAGAAACAAATCAAAAAGCTTGGAGAATTCTCCAAGCTTGTCATTACTCCTCATCTTTTTCCGTACGAACAATTAAAACATCACAAGGGGCGTATCGTACAATATTTTCTGAAACACTACCCATAAAGAATCGCTCTACCATATTTAATCCAGTTGCACCGCAGATGATTAAATCTACATGATAGGTTTTAGCTAAATCTTTAGGAATGATAACTTTTGGAGAACCATAGTCAATTTTGTATGTGACATCGGTGATTCCGGCTGCAATAGCTTGTTCCTTATATCCCTCCATTAACTCTCCCGCATAACGATCAGCTCTATCAGCGATAGTAGCATCGTACACTTCAACCGTTGAAAACGTTCTTGTGTCAACAATATGAGCTAATATAAGCTTCGCATTGTTTCTCTTTGCAATTTCAATTGATTTCTTAAAAGCCCATTCAGCTTCTTTTGATCCATCAACAGCAACTAAAATATTTTTGTAAGTGATCGTCATGTTTACCACTCCTATTAATCATGTTCTATACTTTAAATTATACAAAATATAACAATGAATATCTGTGGCGAATTTTCGAAAAATATATAAGAAGTTATTAAAGAAGGGAGAAATTCAGCTTGAAAAAACGTGAATCTAATGAACAAAATAATTTGTTCTACGAAGAAGAGGGGACAAGCCAAGTGACAGAGCAGATTATGAATGCATATAATAGTGGCTTTGTTGGCGAACAGGATCAAGATTATAATAAGGTTGAAGGGCAAACTGAACTTTAATATGTTGAAAAACAGGCTGGAATTTAAAATCAACAGCCTGTTTTTCTATCATCCTCACAGAAGATGTATAATTTCAACATGAAAACATGGTTTGATACTATTTATTTAGTACGATGTTTGGTAAAATGTAAGTGTTTGCATAGGATATGTAACAAAATAATTAAAATATATTAGGAGGTATGCATTGTGCGTATTGGGGTACCTAAAGAGATAAAAAATAATGAAAATCGTGTGGCGATGACTCCAGCTGGTGTTGTAAACCTAACAAAGTTTGGACATGAAGTATTTATTGAAACAGGTGCTGGACTAGGTTCAGGATTTACTGACGAAGATTATTTCACTGCCGGTGGAAAAATTGTTGAAACAGCTGAAGAAGCATGGTCAATGGAAATGGTCATGAAAGTTAAAGAACCACTTCCAAGTGAATATACATATTTCCGTGAGGGATTAATTTTATTTACATATTTACACCTTGCTCCAGAGCCTGAATTAACAAAAGCTTTAATTGATAATAAAGTAGTTGGAATTGCATACGAAACGGTGCAAACAGCGAATGGAGCTCTTCCATTATTAACACCAATGAGTGAAGTAGCAGGAAGAATGTCAGCTCAAATTGGTGCCCAATTCTTAGAAAAAGTTCATGGTGGACAAGGAATCCTTCTATCTGGAGTCCCTGGCGTTCAACGTGGAACAGTTACCATCATCGGTGGTGGAGTTGCTGGAACGAATGCAGCTAAAATGGCAATCGGTCTAGGTGCGAAAGTAACAATTATTGACTTAAGCCCAGAACGACTTCGTCAATTAGATGATATTTTTGGATCTGATGTGACAACTTTAATGTCTAATCCTTATAATATTGCTGAAGCGGTAAAAGAATCTGATTTAGTCATCGGTGCCGTTTTAATTCCTGGTGCTAAAGCACCGAAGCTTGTAACGGAAGAAATGATTAAATCGATGAAGCCTGGTTCTGTAGTCGTTGATATTGCGATTGACCAAGGTGGAATCTTTGAAACAACGGATCGTATTACAACACATGATAACCCAACTTATACAAAACATGGGGTTGTTCACTATGCTGTAGCTAATATGCCAGGAGCAGTACCACGTACGTCAACGATGGCACTAACAAATGTAACAGTACCATATGCCGTTCAAATTGCTAATAAAGGCTATAAGCAAGCTGCTCTTGATAACGAAGCTCTTTTAAAAGGAATCAATACTTTAGAAGGTTTTGTAACGTACAAAGCTGTTGCTGAAGGGCTGAACCTTGAACATAAAGATACAAAAACATTATTAGAGCAACACTAATATGTAAAGAAAACCGAGGGATTTTCCCTCGGTTTTTATTTATAAGATAAGTATAACATTTTCGGACTTCGAAAAATGTCCAGCGCAAGCGTCCTAGCCCCGACGTACAGGATGTACTAGTGTCGACAATGCGACAGGACGTCGCGCCATTGTCGACCTCGAGGTCAAATGTTCGTCAGCCAAAAAGTCAAAGAACCACATCTCGGCAGGCGAAGCATTTGCTTGTCGGGGCTAATCAAGGCGTCCCGCGCTTTTATTATACCGTCACAAGTTCTTTCGGGAACTTTGTTAATATTTCGATTCCATTGCTAGTAACGTATACATCATCCTCGATCCGAACACCTGCTACATTAGGTACATAAATTCCTGGTTCGATGGTGAAAACCATTCCTTCTTCTAATAGTAGCGAATTGGTTTCTGTTAAGGATGGGAACTCGTGTACACTAATACCTAAGCCATGTCCAAGGCGGTGGGGGAAGAATTCGCCGTAGCCAGCGTCACGGATAATATTTCTAGCAGCTAAATCAACTTCCGCACAGGTTTTACCTGGTTTACTAGCTTCTAACGCTGCTAACTGACCTTTAAGCACCGTGTGATAGATCTCCTTTTGCTTTTCATTGATTTCACCATAAGCCACTGTTCTCGTTATATCTGAACAATATCCATCAACGACGACGCCTAAGTCAAAGAGGACCAAGTCACCTTTTTGAATTTTCGTCATTCCTGGTGTACCGTGTGGAGAGGCGGCATTTGCTCCTGTTAAAACCATAGTTGAGAAAGACATTTCATTAACGCCTTTTTTCTTTAAGGCGAACTCAATAGCAGCAAGCACGTCTAATTCCGTTTTACCCTCTTTAATTTCTTGTACCCCAATTTCAATTGCATAATCAGCGAGTGTACAAGCCTCACGTAATTTCTTTAATTCGAACTCATCTTTCACTAGGCGAAGAGTTCGTACTTTTTCCTCAGCAGAATAAAATTGTGCCTGCGGAAATAGATTTGTAATTGCTTCATAGCGTTCTACATTCATATGTTCTTTTTCAATGGCTACCTTACTTGGTGAAATATTTCTCTTAGCGATAGTAGCCTGAACGAGTTCCCAAGGGCGGTCAATATCACTGTGGCCAATGATTTCACCTTGCCATCCAGCTCTTTTTGCATCCTCTATTTCCATAGCTGGACAAATTAAGAATGGCTCTTCATCTTGAAAGATTGCTATACCTAATAGGCGTTCATGAGGATCACTTAAAAATCCACTAAAATAAAAAACATTGTCTGGAGAAGTAATGAAGGTAAGTTGTATATCAGATTCCTTCATCCAATTGGAAACTTTCTGAATTCTTTCGTTCATACTTAAGCCCCCCTCTAAAATTAAAAGAACTTTACTTATTGAGATTAGCAAGTCTCGGTCAAAAAGTAAAATTATAAAGGTTGAATTTATTGGTATATTTCTTTTTCATGAAGGAAAAGATGAACTTTTGTGGAAAATAGACTTTAACAATTAATAGGAGGTTTGAAAGATGAGAGTATCATATCATGGACATTCTGTTGTAATGGTCGAAACGAGCGGAAAAACAATATTAATTGACCCTTTTATTACAGGAAATAGCTTAACAGATTTAAAGGTGGATGAGGTAAAACCAGATATCATTATTTTAACGCATGGCCATAATGATCATGTTGGGGATACCGCAGAGTTAGCAAAGAAAAATAATTCGCTTGTTATTGCTGTACATGAACTTGCTGTTTTTTTAAGCTGGCAAGGTGTCAATGTTCATGGAATGTCAATAGGTGGCGCTTATGAGTTTGATTTTGGCAAAGTTAAACTTACCCCAGCTTTCCATGGAAGTAGTTATACGACGGAGAATAAAGAGATCATCTATTGTGGAATGCCCGCAGGAATTTTATTAACAGTTGAAGGTAAAACCATTTATCACGCTGGGGATACTGCTTTATTCTCAGATATGAAATTAATCGGTGATCGGCATCCAATCGATCTTGCTTTTTTACCGATAGGTGACAACTTTACGATGGGGCCAGAGGATGCAGCATATGCGGCAAAATTATTAAAAGCTAATAAAATTGTTCCAATCCATTACAATACATTTCCTCCTATCAAGCAGGATCCACAAAAATTTATTGAATTACTAGAAGATCAAAATGGAGTCATACTTCAAGCTGGAGAACATTTGGAGATTTAAACGACCAATCAATTACTCACTCAATTATTTCCGTTGCATTCTTATTTCTACAAAACCTGCATACATATGAAACAAGCTATGAAAAGAGGAGGAATAAGTATGAAGAAAAATCGGTATATATTATGTCTATTATTAGGTGGGCTGTTATTGTATTATGCTGTTCCTAGATTTTCAATTTTTTCTGAAGGGGCAGAAGGAATCTTTACTATAAGCTGGTTAATCCTTGCCTTGCTTGTTATTGCAGGAAATTTAACAGCTATTTTGTATTCGCCTAAACGAATAAAATCAAAAGGTAATCTTAGAAAAACAGAAAAAAGAGTACAATATGGAGATTAATAATGATAAATAATAAGAGTATAGAGGAATAACATTGAATCGAGCCATATGTTCACTTTATAATAAAGATACCAAATTTTAAGCAGGTGGACGTATGGCGACAAAGCACGAACAAATTCTTCAATACATTGATTCACTTCCAGTCGGGGAAAAAATATCCGTTCGCCAAATTGCAAAAGCGATGTCTGTAAGTGAAGGAACCGCATATCGCGCAATCAAAGAGGCGGAAAATAAAGGTTATGTTAGTACCATCGAACGTGTAGGAACCATTCGCATAGAACGGAAAAAGAAAGAAAATATTGAAAAGCTCACCTATGCTGAAATTGTCAATATTATTGACGGACAAGTAGTGGGCGGAAGAACGGGACTACATAAAACTTTAAATAAGTTTGTCATTGGCGCGATGCAGCTAGATGCGATGATGCGTTATACAGAAGCAGGAAATCTATTAATCGTAGGAAATCGAACGAAAGCACACGAGTATGCTCTAAAGGCAGGAGCTGCAGTGTTAATCACTGGTGGATTTGATACAGATGATCATGTTAAGAAATTAGCTGATGAACTACAATTACCGATTATCTCGAGTAGTTATGACACCTTTACAGTTGCAACGATGATTAATAGAGCCATATACGACCAATTGATTAAAAAAGAAATTGTTCTTGTTGAGGACATTCTTACTCCACTAGATGAAACGATTTATTTAAAATTAAATGATACAGCTTCATCTTGGCATAAATTTAATCGCGAATCCAAGCATAGTCGTTTCCCTGTCGTTGATCAAAATCGGAAAATCCAGGGAATGGTTACTTCAAAAGATATACTTGGGCAAGACGAGTTAACCCATATTGATAAAATAATGACGAAGCACCCAATGACTGTTAGTGGAAAAACAAGTGTTGCTTCTGCAGCTCACATGATGGTATGGGAAGGAATTGAAGTACTACCGGTTGTCGATGATTCCAATCGATTAGAAGGGATAATTAGTCGACAAGATGTTTTGAAAGCACTTCAGATGATTCAAAGGCAACCCCAAGTGGGAGAAACGATTGATGATACAGTCACAAGCCAGCTTGTTTTAATTAGTGGAAAAGCAAAAGGTGAGGAAGTTTATCAATGTGAAGTCACGCCGCAAATGACCAATTATCTTGGGACGATTTCTTATGGTGTGTTTACTACCATTGTAACGGAAGCGGCCAATCGCGTGTTACGTACATACAAAAAAGGCGATCTAGTTGTTGAAAATATGACGATCTATTTTATAAAACCAGTACAAATTGATAGCATGTTAGAAATTTATCCGAAAGTGCTAGAAGTGGGTCGTAAATTTGGAAAAGTAGATGTGGAGGTTTTCTACGAAGGGACACTAGTCGGTAAAGCGATGATGATGTGTCAATTAATTGATCGGAATTAATAAGAAAAGCGGAAGCGCACTTGTAAGCCCCGACAAGCAAATGCTTCGCCACCAAGAAAGTCGTTCTTTGACTTTTTGGGTGGCAAACATTTGACCTCGAGGTCGACAAGGGCGCGACGTCCTGTCGCATTGTCGACACTAGTACATCCTGTACGTCGGGGCTAGGCCGCTTGCGCCGGACATTATTCGAAGTCGAAAAAAGTTTGCTTTTATTATTTTCCTTCTGCTTCCTCTATCGCAAGTGGAAGAAAATGTTTATAAGCTTTCCAACCTGTCCAAATGCTTGAAACACCCATGACAATAAAGATTGCAGCAACGATGTAGGTTACAGTCGTATGGAAAAGAAACAGTTGATTTACTCCAAACAAGGCAACAAATAGTCCCAGTGCCATACTAGATTTGGCTGAAATCCATCTTCTTTCATATGGTTGTTTGCTCCGAACATATTTTACTTTATAAAAAATATAAAATACGAAAGAAATGACAATAAAAGCTACTAAAAAAGGCATTTGAAATCTCCTCCAACAAAAAAATCGATAGTCATGTATATTTTAACGATAATGTAACGGAATTGCTACCACAATAAAGATTCTACTCTATAAAAAGGAGAATTTCCATGAAAGAGCAAATTTTAGAAGCTATCAGGCAGTATGAAACGATTATCGTCCATCGACATGTAAGACCAGATCCAGACGCCTACGGTTCACAATGTGGGTTGGTAGAAATATTGAAGACTTCTTTTCCTAATAAAAATATTTATGCAGTAGGAAAAGAGGACAAATCATTGCACTATATGAGTCGATTGGATGAAATTTCTGATGAAATGTTCCAAGGGGCTTTAATCATTGTATGTGATACGGCTAATGAAGAGAGAATTTGTGATAATCGCTATAAGCTAGGCGACAAGCTAATTAAAATAGATCACCATCCGAATGAGGATCCGTATGGTGATCTATTATGGGTAGATACGGCAGCAAGTTCTGTCAGTGAAATGATATACGAATTTTATTTATTTGGCAGTGACAAAGGGTTAAAAATGACTGATGAAGCTGCACGTTTATTATTCGCAGGAATTGTAGGGGACACAGGGAGATTTTTATTTCCAAGTACAGCAGAAAAAACATTTAAATATGCGGGAGAATTAATTCATTATAATTTCTCTCGACCTGAATTATTTGACAGAATGTATGAATTAGATTCAAATGTCGTTAAATTAAACGGTTATATTTTACAAAATTTTAAAGTTCGTCCAAGTGGTGCAGCTTCCATGGTCCTTTCGAAAGAGATATTAAATAGATTTGAAGTGGAGCCTTCCGAAGCATCACTACTTGTTGGAACTCTTGGAAATGTAAAGGGAATATTAGCATGGGTGTTTTTTATAGAGGAAGAGGATCAAATTCGCGTTCGACTTCGTTCAAAAGGACCTGTAATTAACGGAATTGCTCGAAACTATAAAGGTGGTGGCCACCCTTTGGCTGCTGGGGCATCCATTTACCAATGGGAACAAGCGGAAGACGTACTAAAGGAAATGGACGAAGTTTGTTTAAATAAATAAAGAGAAGGCCACCTTGGTCTTCTCTTAATTTTCTAAATGAATGTCTAGTTGAATATTTAAAGTGGTATAGATATAAACTTCTTTTACTTCAAGACGGTATCTTTTCCCATTTATTTTAACGACTTTATTTTCGATGACTTTTTTTAATAAATCCCGGCTTTTATAAACAGTCTCCAAATCCTTTGCGAGCATAATATTTAAATCCTCTTTTACGCTTTCCTCTACTTGATAAACACTAAATAAATCTAATCTATATTTCTCAGCATTACGTATTTTCATTTTAATTGATTGGATGGTCATTTTTTCTTGGTTCTTTTTATTTAATGCTTGGAATTCTGCCTGCCATATTAATTTTTCGGTTTTATAATCTTTAATATTTTCTTCTTGCTCATGAATGAGCTTTGTCTGCTTCTCTTGCCAAACCCCATAAATGAAAACAAAGATGCTCCAGCTAACGATCCCGCCTACTGCCATCCCTGTGAAAAATCGGCGCCATCTTTTCCAAATCTGCCAGGTTGGAATTCTCATAATGTTGTATGCTCCTGTGTGAGCCACAGAATAAGTTTTGCTCCTGTTTGCGCCCCTCCTAGTGCGGAAAGAATTAACAGAAATTGTTTGAAGAGATCCTTTGTTCCTCCTTCAAATAAACCCTTTTCAAAGCTATATACAGTATCAAAGGTTCCGCCGATAGCGGCAACAATAGCCCAAATTCTTAAAGCCGAGGAATAACGTGAAATGGCTGTTAAAGGAGGTTGTCCCGTTAAAAAGGCTGCAAGTCCGCCAAGGAGCGCCCCCCCTAAAATGACTCCTAATGCAATAAAGTAGCTTTCAAAAAGAGATGGAAAGAAGCCGATTTCTTTCATTACATATCACCTGTCCTAATTTAGCATTGATACATCTTATGGAAAAAAAGATCAGTTTATGTTTTAGAATAGAAATAAAAAATGAGAACATATTTTCTTTTTTTCGTATGTGGTTCTATAATAGAAGGAGAATTTATTTTGAAGGGAGGAACGGAAATGTCATTTATTCACCTTCATGTTTATAGTGCATATAGCTTACTTAGCAGTACGATTCAAATTGAAAAGTTAGTAAGTGAAGCGAAGGCGAAAGGTTTCCCTGCGCTTGCTTTGACAGATCGGAATGTTATGTATGGAACAATTACTTTTTATAAAGAATGCTTGAAGCATGGAATAAAACCTATTTTAGGGTTAACAGCAGATGTTTTAAATGAGGAGGATGAAAGCTTCCCATTCGTTTTCCTAGCAAAGAATGAGCAAGGTTTTCAAAATCTATTAAAGATTTCTAGTGTGATTAAAACGAAATCACCATTAGGAATACCGATAAAATGGTTAAAACATTATCATGAAGGTTTAATTGTACTTTCACCTGGTCTAGAGGGTGAAATTGAATTTCATTTATTAAATGATAAGATCGAGAAAGCGAAGGAAACAGTCAATTACTATATAAATATATTTGGAAAAAGCAATTTCTATTTATCTTTACAAAATCATCAAAGTGAAAAAGAAGAAATGATCCATAATAAGCTACTTAGTTTAGCAAATTCCACTGGTATTAAGCTCGTAGCTACCAATCAAGTATTTTATTTACAACAAAAGGATGCATTCGCACATGAATGTTTATTAGCGATAAAAAATGGTGATAAATTGCGGGATGATCATCGTGAGAAATTAGAAAGTGATCAATATTACTTTAAATCAAGCAGTGAAATGGTAGAGTTATTATCGAAGTTTCCAGATGCAATTAAAAATACGGCTCGAATTGCTTCCGAATGTAATGTTGCTTTAACCTTGAATCAAAAACATTTACCTAAATTCCCAATAGATGAAAATAAAACCGCTGATCAATTGCTTGAAGAAATTTGTAAGCAAGGGCTCTTGTTTCGCGATGATAAGCCAAGTCAAATGTATTGGGATCGATTAAATTATGAACTGCAAATTATTAAAAACATGAAGTTTAGCGATTATTTCTTAATTGTCTGGGATTTTATGAGATTTGCACGTGAAAACGATATTTTAACAGGACCAGGTAGGGGATCTGCTGCTGGCTCATTAGTTGCCTATGTTTTGCAAATCACTGATGTTGATCCGATTGAACATGAGCTATTGTTTGAACGGTTTTTAAACCCAGAACGTATTTCGATGCCCGATATTGATATTGATTTTCCAGATCATTCTAGAGACTCGGTGATTCAATATGTTGCGCAGAAGTATGGTGAAATGCATGTTGCACAGATTGTTACTTTCGGAACTTTGGCGGCAAAAGCTTCTTTACGAGATGTTGGTAGGGCATTTGGATTTAATCCGAAAGAGTTGGATCAATTATCAAAGCTTATTCCTAATCAAATGGGCATAAGCTTACACGCTGCGCTTCAAGGATCAGAGGGGCTTCGTGCTTTCATCGGGGAAAATCCTCTGCATGAACAGCTTTTTCAAACAGCTTTAACCTTAGAGGGTTTACCGAGACATACCTCCACACACGCAGCAGGAGTAGTAATCAGTGAGGAGCCACTTGTGCACGTCATTCCTATACAGAATGGTCATGGAAATGTTTTCTTGACTCAGTATGCGATGGAGCATTTAGAGGATATTGGATTATTAAAAATGGACTTTCTTGGCTTGAGAAATCTTTCACTAATCGAAACGATTCTTAAAAATATTAAAATATCGACAAGGGATAAAGTAGATATAAAACAGATTCCTTTAGATGATCAAGCTACTTTTGAGCTTTTATCGAGTGGAGAGACAACAGGTATTTTTCAATTAGAATCTGAAGGTATGCGCAAAGTATTAATGAAATTAAAGCCATCAACATTTGAGGATATTGTTGCAGTCAATGCACTTTACCGACCAGGTCCAATGGAGAATATCCCATTATTTATAGATAGGAAGCATGGTTTAAAGCCGATAGAATACCCACATCCCGATTTAGAGCCTATTTTGAAAAAAACATATGGAATTATCGTGTATCAAGAGCAAATTATGCAAATCGCTTCCAAACTGGCAGGGTTCTCTCTAGGTGAAGCAGATCTTTTACGACGTGCTGTTGGAAAAAAGAAGAAAGAGATACTTGACCAAGAACGAGAGCATTTCGTTTCTGGAGCTATACAAAAAGGTTATTCGCAAACAGTAGCAAATGAAATATATGATTTAATTCTTAAGTTTGCCAATTATGGTTTTCCTCGAAGCCATGCAGTTGCTTACAGTATTATTTCGTATCAATTAGCCTATTTAAAAGCTCGTTATCCTTTATTTTTTATGAGTGCATTATTAACTTCTGCTATCGGAAATGACTCAAAGATTGCGGGATATATTAGGGAAGTAAAGCAGATGAAAATGAATGTGCTGCCACCATCCATTAATAAAAGCGGGTATTCCTTTCACGTTGAAAATGGAGCCATTAGGTACAGCCTAGCCTCTATAAAGGGAATTGGAGCCACTGTTTTAAAGGAAATCTTTCAAAAAAGAAAACAAAAACAATATGAAGACTTATTTGACTTTTGCATAAGAGTCTCAACAAAAATAGTTAATAAAAAGGCTATAGAAATGCTTATTTATGCTGGTAGCTTTGATGAGTTTAAAATGGATCGGGCGGTATACCTTGCAAGCTTAGATGTGGCCATCGAGCATTCTCAGTTAGTCAATCCAAATAATAGTGAACAAATTGATTTCTTTTCTGATGAGGGATTTTTTCTAAAACCAAAATATGTAGAGGTGGAAGCCCAATCAATTGAAGAAAAATTAAAATTAGAAAGAGAAGCTTTAGGAATTTATCTTTCCAATCATCCAGTATCTGTTTATGAAAATGATTTGTTTCATTTTGGAGCTGTTCCACTTTTAGCAATGAACGAGGTTTCGAAACTTATCTCAGTTGGAGTTTACATTAATGAGGTAAAGAAAATTCGAACAAAAAAAGGGGAGGAAATGGCCTTTTTAACCGTTTCAGATTCTAGTGGAGAAATGGAGGCAGTTGTTTTTCCAACTGTTTTTAAGAAGTCTGTGCTTCTATTGAAGCAAGGGGGCATAATGGTTATAGAAGGAAAGGTAGAAAGACGTTCTGAAGCAAATCAAATGATCATTCAAAAGATTACAGAAATGAATGAATGGTTAAAGGGGAAGGAAAAGTCAAAATCAACCCTATTTTTAAAACTTGAAAAAGATAAACAAACGTCTGAGAGTCTTCAAAAGCTAAAAGCTCTTTTAAAGGAAAATAGAGGGCTGGTTGGAATTATTCTATTTTATGAAGGTACCAAAAAAACGGTTAAACTAGAAGACGTTTTTCATATAAATCCCACAAAACAACTTATCAATCAATTAAAAGACTTTCTAGGAGAGCAAAATGTAATCCTAAAGGAATAGTCTTTACAACTTTTTCAGTTATGTTATATTGATAAAGAGATTATTTGTGGTCTGACCACTTTTTATTCCTATTTAAAAGAAAAATGTGAGAACTTCTTTGGACGAATTTAGGGAGTGAATACAAATGAGTTTACGTGATGAAGCATTACATATGCACAGAGTAAATAAAGGGAAATTAGAAACTATATCAAAAGTACAAGTAAGAAATGCAAAGGAATTAAGCCTAGCTTATTCTCCAGGTGTTGCAGAACCTTGTATGGAAATTTATGATAAGCCAGAAACCGTTTATGATTATACAATGAAGGGGAATATGGTTGCTGTTGTTTCGGATGGTACTGCTGTGCTTGGACTGGGAAATATTGGTCCAGAAGCTGCACTCCCTGTAATGGAAGGTAAGGCAGTTTTATTTAAAAGCTTTGCAGGCGTAGACGCTTTTCCGATTTGTTTAAATACAACTGATATTGATAAAATTGTAGAAACGGTAAAATTATTAGAGCCTACTTTCGGCGGTGTAAATTTAGAAGACATTGCTGCTCCAAATTGCTTTGAGATTGAGGAGCGTCTGAAGAAGGAAATGAATATTCCTATTTTTCACGATGATCAGCACGGAACTGCAATTGTAACAGCAGCTGGTCTAGTAAACGCTTTAAAACTAGTAGGGAAGAAAATTAATGAAATTAAGGTTGTTGCAAACGGCGCAGGTGCGGCTGGGATTGCAATTATCAAGCTTCTTTATAGTTATGGTGTTAGAGATATTATCATGTGTGATACAAAAGGGGCTATTTATGAAGGCCGCCCTAATGGAATGAATGCGATTAAGGATGAAGTCGCTAAATTTACAAATCGTGATAATTTACAAGGTAGTCTTGAAGAAGTCATTAAAGGTGCTGATGTATTTATCGGAGTGTCGGCAGCTGGCTCACTTACAAAAGAAATGGTTGAAACGATGAATACAGATTCGATTATTTTTGCAATGGCTAATCCGGTACCGGAGATTATGCCGGAGGAAGCAAAAGCAGCAGGTGCGAAAGTCATTGGAACGGGTCGTTCTGATTTTCCTAACCAAGTAAATAACGTATTAGCTTTCCCAGGAATTTTCCGTGGAGCATTAGATGTTCGTGCTACTCATATTAATGAAGCGATGAAGGTTGCTGCAGTTGAAGCGATTGCAAGCCTTATTAGTGAGGATGAGCTTAATGCGGATTATGTGATCCCTGGTCCATTTGATCCTCGTGTGGCGCCTGCCGTAGCAGCTGCTGTTGCGAAAGCGGCAATGGATACTGGAGTTGCAAGATTGAAAGTGGATCCAGAAGCAATCAAAGATAAAACAAGAAAACTCGCGATAATAGGAAAGAGTGAGTGATAAATAAACGTGCAATCTTCACAAATGGAATCAAAAGTTTATATTGAGATTGTAAAGCAGCTTCGAATGCTAATCTCGAAAGAAAAGCTTAAGCCTGGTGATAAACTTCCTTCCGAACGAGAATTATCGGAGCGCCTGAACGTTGGGCGCTCTTCCGTTCGTGAGGCTTTAAGAGCATTAGAGCTATTAGGGCTTATAGAAACTCGTCGGGGAGAGGGGACGTTTATCCGTGATTTCCGAGGCAATCAATTAGTTCAGTTATTAAGTACTTTTATTTTACAAGATGAAAAAGCAATTAATGATGTAATCGAAACGAAGCATTGTATCGAGTTAGACTGTTTAAATCTTGCTTTAGTAAGAGGTAAGGATTCGGCTATATCTGATCTAAAAAAAACGATTAGCAGTCATTCTAATAGTGACGAATCATTTTTCTATCATGTAGCCCAGTTAGCAGATAACCATCTGTTATTAAGAGTTTGGCTCATATTGAATGATTATTATAAAGCACTGGAATTAAAACCTGTAGAAATCAGTATGGGATTATATGAAGAACTTATTGCTGCATTAGAGAGTCGTGATGAGCAGAAAGTACTTTCAAAATACCGAAATCTGCGTAATTTGTCGACAAACTCATGACAGATTCAAACAATATTCGTAATTAAATTGTTCTATAGTGAGAGGACAAGCAAAAAAACCCAAGCTTGGAGCAGGGTATTTTTAAAAAACAAGTGGTCTGACCACTGCGTTTCATATTGGTAATTATAAACTGTCTAGCGCAAGCGTGCTAGCCCCTCGAGGTCAAAAGCCACAATCAGGATGAAGGCAAAGAACGCCTTCTTCCTGATCGCGTCTTTTGCTTGTCGGGGCTGAACGAGCAGCTTCCGCTTTTCTATTTAGGGAGGTTTCATTTTGCTTAAGGAATTATTTACAAAATCTAAAAAGAAAAAGTATGCAACGATACCTTCTGAAAGTGCAAAACAAGATGTTCCTGAAGGTATCATGTCAAAATGTCCTGATTGTAAGAAAATAATGTACACGAAAGAATTGGTTAAAAATCATAAAGTGTGTTTACATTGCGGATACCATTACCCAATGAATTCTTTTGAACGCATAGACAGCTTCTTGGATGAAAATAGTTTTGTAGAAATAAATGCTGAAATGACATCTGAAAATCCATTACATTTTCCTGACTATCTAGAAAAACTTGAAAAAGACAAGCAAAAGACGGGTATTAATGAAGCGGTTGTTACAGGAACGGGTACCGTCGGTGGACTTACCACTGTAGTAGCAATTATGGACTCTACTTTCAGAATGGGAAGTATGGGATCGGTTGTCGGAGAGAAAATTACAAGGGCGATAGAAAAAGCTGATGAACTTTCCGTTCCATTCATAATTTTCACTGCATCTGGAGGCGCTAGGATGCAAGAAGGTGTTCTTAGTCTAATGCAGATGGCAAAAACCAGTGTTGCTTTAAAAAGATTTAGCGACCGTGGAGGCTTAATTATCTCGATCATGACTCATCCAACAACGGGCGGTGTTTCTGCAAGCTTTGCTTCACTTGGCGACTATAATTTTGCAGAGCCAGGTGCATTAATTGGATTTGCTGGTAGAAGAATTATTGAACAAACGATTCGTGAGGAACTTCCTGAGGATTTTCAAACTGCAGAATTCCTACTAAAACACGGACAGTTGGACTCAGTTATTTCTAGACTTGAAATGAAGGAAAAAATAACAAACCTACTTGAAATCCATCAACCAGGGGGTGAGCTCGAGTGGTAGGAGAATTGGAATTTGAAAAACCGGTTATTGAACTAAGAAAAAAGATCGTCGAATTAAAAGAATTTACAAGAAATGCAGAAGTAGATCTTACCACAGAGATAGAGAAGCTTGAGGCACGCCTAGAAAAGCTTGAAAAAGAAATTTATGAGAATATGAAGCCATGGGATCGAGTACAAATTGCAAGGCATCCAGGTAGGCCGACGACGCTTGATTATATATCTATATTATTTAATGATTTCTTTGAGTGCCACGGGGATCGCACCTATGGGGACGATGAAGCGATAGTGGCTGGTGTGGCAAAGTATCGAGGTCTCCCAGTTACCATAATCGGTCACCAAAGAGGAAAAGATACGAAAGAGAATATTCGCCGAAACTTTGGGATGCCACATCCAGAAGGATATCGAAAAGCCTTAAGATTAATGCACCAAGCAGAAAAATTCAAAAGACCTATCATTTGTTTTATTGATACAAAAGGGGCTTACCCGGGGAAAGCAGCTGAAGAACGAGGTCAAAGTGAAGCGATTGCCAAAAACCTTTTCGAAATGGCTAGTTTAAAAGTCCCGGTGATTTGTATTGTTATTGGCGAAGGTGGTAGTGGTGGAGCATTAGCATTAGGTGTTGGAAATCATATTCATATGTTAGAAAACTCCACTTACTCAGTTATCTCTCCGGAGGGAGCTGCATCTATCCTTTGGAAGGATGCATCCATGGCAAGGAAAGCAGCAGAATCAATGAGAATTACTGCTCCTGATTTAAAAGAATTAGGTGTGATTGATGAAATCATTCCAGAAGTAAAGGGCGGAGCACATCGTAACGTGAAACAACAGTCAGAGGAAATCGATCGAATACTATATCAATCTTTGACCAATTTATTAAAGATGTCTGAAGAAGAATTGATCAACCATCGTTATGAAAAGTTCAAAGCAATTGGTGAATTTTCAATCGAAAAAGAATCAATAGGTATCAAATAATATTAGCTGACTTAAAAATGCTAGGAGTGCATCTTTAAGTCAGCTATTTCTATTGATGAGATAAAATGAGACGTAATTGACTTTTTTGTGACATTTTTAATAGGTAAAACGCTTTCATTATAAATATCAACACTTTAAGACAAGAGAAGGCTCGTATTGTATTGAGATAGTAGTTACTTCATGTTATTTTAGAAATATTCTTTATCATTCGTGTTTATAATAAGAAAAGTCAATCCATCATGTAGAATTTACCTAGCTTATTATTACAATGAAATAATATGAATTATCTGAGGTGATATTAAATTGAAAAAAATTGCAGTATTAACAAGTGGTGGCGATTCTCCAGGAATGAATCCTGCTGTTCGCGCGGTAGTTCGTAAAGCTATTTTTCATAAAATAGAAGTTTACGGTGTTTATGGTGGCTACTCAGGATTAATAAATGGAAATATTAAAAAATTGGAATTAGGATCAGTTGGAGACATCATTCATCGTGGAGGTACAACACTTTATTCCGCACGCTGTGAAGAGTTTAAAACAAAAGAAGGGCAGCAAAAAGGGATTGAGCAGTTGAAAAAGCTTGGAATTGAAGGGCTTGTAGTTATCGGTGGAGATGGTTCTTATAGAGGGGCTAAAGCTTTAACTGAACAAGGTTTTCCATGTGTAGGAGTTCCAGGAACTATTGATAATGACATTGCTGGAACAGACTATACGATCGGATTCGATACGGCTTTAAATACCGTTATCGACGCAATCGATAAAATCCGTGACACAGCAACATCTCATGAACGAACCTTTATTATTGAGGTAATGGGGAGAAATGCAGGTGACATTGCATTGTGGGCAGGCCTTGCAGGAGGAGCAGAAACCATTTTAATTCCTGAAGAAAAATATGATATGGCTGAAATTGCATCACGTTTAAAAAGTGGGAATGAACGTGGCAAAAAACATAGTATTATTATTGTCGCTGAAGGTGTTTGCAGTGCTACCGAGTTTGCTAAGCAATTAAAAGAGGCAACTAATATCGATACACGTATTTCTGTTTTAGGTCATATTCAACGTGGTGGTTCACCTAGTGCGTTCGACCGTGTGTTAGCAAGCCGTCTTGGGGCAAAAGCAGTGGAGTTATTGATTGAAGGAAAAGGTGGAAGAGCAGTAGGGATTGAACGTAATCAATTGGTGGATTATGATATTATTGAAATACTAAATCGTAAGCATACAATAGACTTAAACTTATTTAAGCTATCACAAGAATTATCGATTTAATTGGAGGAAAATGATAATGCGTAAAACGAAAATCGTTTGTACGATTGGTCCTGCAAGTGAGAGTGTTGAAAAATTAACTGAACTTATCAAAGCAGGAATGAATGTGGCTAGACTAAACTTCTCACATGGTGATCATATTGAACATGGGCAGAGAATTAAAAACATACGTGAAGCAGCGGCTAAGACCAATCAAACAGTAGCTATTCTTCTAGATACGAAAGGTCCTGAAATTAGAACAAACAACATGATTAATGGAGCAATTGATCTTAAGTCTGGCGACTCTATTATTATTTCTATGACTGAAGTGGAAGGCACACCAGAAAGATTTTCCGTTACATATCCAGGGTTATTAGAAGATGTTCATGTTGGTTCGAAAATCTTATTGGATGATGGATTAATAGGATTAGAAGTTGTTTCCATCGATAAAGAAAAACAGGAAATTCAGACAACAATTTTAAACAGTGGTACGTTAAAGAATAAAAAAGGTGTAAATGTACCTGGAGTTTCAGTCAAATTACCTGGTATTACAGAAAAGGATGCCCAAGATATTCGATTCGGTATTGAACAAGAAATTGATTTTATAGCTGCCTCTTTCGTCAGAAGATCTTCAGATGTGCTTGAAATTAGACAAATATTAGAAGAGCAACAAGCATCACATATTCAAATCATCCCAAAAATTGAAAATCAAGAAGGGGTAGATAATATTGATGAAATATTAGAAGTCTCAGATGGTTTGATGGTGGCACGAGGAGATCTGGGGGTTGAAATTCCAGCTGAGGAAGTTCCACTTGTCCAAAAGATGTTAATTAAAAAATGTAATATAGAAGGAAAACCAGTCATAACCGCTACACAAATGTTAGATTCTATGCAACGTAATCCCCGCCCAACTCGTGCAGAAGCAAGTGATGTGGCGAACGCAATCTTTGATGGAACCGATGCAATCATGCTATCTGGTGAAACAGCTGCTGGATCTTATCCTGTTGAAGCGGTTCAAACAATGCATAATATCGCTTCACGCGCAGAACAAGCATTGGATCATAAAGAAATTCTTTCAGCAAGAAGCAAAGATAATGAACATAATATTACAGATGCAATTGGACAATCGGTTGCACACACAGCTCTAAATTTAGATGTAAATGCGATTATTACACCAACTGAAAGTGGTCATACGGCAAGAATGATCTCAAAATACCGTCCAAAGGCTCCAATCGTTGCAGTGACTGCAAAGGAAACAACAAATCGCCGTCTCTCACTTGTCTGGGGTGTATATCCAAAGCTAGGAAAAGAGGCGAAAACAACCGACGAAATGCTTGATGTTGCAGTCGATGAGAGTGTAAACAGTGGGATCGTAAAGCATGGAGATCTTGTTGTGATTACCGCTGGTGTGCCAGTTGGTGAAGCTGGAACCACGAATCTAATGAAAATTCATGTTGTTGGGGATGTTATTGCAAAGGCACAAGGTATTGGACGAAAGACAGCTTACGGTAAGGTTGTAGTGGCAAGTAATGCTAAAGAGGCTCTATCTAAGATTAAAGAGGGAGCAATCCTCATCACTATCGGTTCTGATCGCGATATGGTACCTGCATTGGAGAAGTGTAGTGCATTAATTACCGAAGAAGGCGGATTAACTAGCCATGCAGCTGTGGTCGGTTTAAGTCTTGGAATTCCTGTCATTGTTGGAGTAGAAAATGCAACTAGATTATTTAAAGATGGTCAAGAAATTACAGTTGATGCAGCACGTGGAGTTATTTATAACGGACATGCAAGCGTGTTATAATTAAAAGAGGGGGTCTCCCCTCTTATTTTTTATATTAAAGTTAGTTCTAGGTTATTTTACAAGCCTGTATAAAAAGGGGTGTGTTGTTTGAGATACTTTATATTATCAATTATTGTTGTTCCAGCAGCTGAAATAGCCATATTATTAACTTCTGGGCAAATCATAGGTGTTTGGCCGACCATTTTTTTAATCATTCTCACTGGAGTCTTTGGAACTTATTTTGCGAAGAAACAAGGTTTAGCTACCTTTTATCAATTGCAAAGACAATTACAATCAGGTCAAATTCCAGGCGAGTCATTATTAGATGGAATTTGTATTTTAGTTGGCGGTACCTTATTACTCACTCCCGGATTTATTACGGACATTATAGGTCTACTATTACTAGTCCCAATTACTAGAGTATTCTTTAAGAAAATAATGAAAAACTGGTTTAAAAATAGAATTCGAAAAGGAAACATAAAGATAATCAATTAAAAGAAGCTACCCCAGTTTTAAATTGGAGTAGCTTTTTGCTTATTTAATCACTTCTTCTTTTCCAATAATAAAAGCCCATAGATCACGGAAGACGTTTGCTCTATGAAGTGTACTGATGATGACCAGAATAACTGGACCTGCAATCAATCCTAAAAAGCCCAATAATTTAAATCCAACAAAAAGTGATACTAAAGTTGCCAATGGGTCTAATCCAATATTTGAGGATAAAACCTTTGGCTCCATTACCTGTCTTTGGACAAGGACTACAACGTATAAAACCCCTAATCCAACTGCAGTGCTCATATCCCCAGCAATCGCTTCGTAAATAATCCAAGGCACAAATATTGCTCCTGTCCCAAGGTATGGGATAATATCAACGATTCCCGAAATAAGGGCGATTGTAATGGCATAATCGACTCGAAGAATCAGTAAACCAATCAAAATAATAACCGTTGTAATAGATATAAGCGTTAGCTGTGCTTTTATAAATCCAAATAAGGCCTTTTTTAAATCAATAAATACCGTTTTTCCACTTGCTTTCGCACGATTAGGAAGAAGACGGGCAGCTAAAGAATTAAGACGGTACCAATCCTTACTAATAAAAAATGTTCCTAAAAGAGAAAAAATTAAAACTGTTGCAGCATTTGGGAACCACGAGAGGATATTTGGAATATTGCCAAAGAAGTTTTGGATAAAGGCACCTACTGTTGTTCCAAATTTTTTCCCAACACTTTGGATGTTATCCATAATCGTATCTTGTTGACCAGCATCGAGATTATTAAAAAGACTTGTAAGCTGATTGTATAAAGGAATGATTTGTCCTGCAAATAACTGTTCAAGATAAGTAATGACAGTTACTAAATGAGTGGGTACAACTCTTGCCAAATAATCAGCACCAGAGACAATTTCCGCAATTAATAAAGTGATTAAACCAGCGAAAATAGCAAAAAGAATGATTAAGGATAAGAGAACAGCTAAAGCACGAGGCATCTTTCCTTTAGCAACAAAAAAATTAACAAGAGGATTAATTAAAAAGGCAATGGCTAAACCGATTAAAAAAGGATATGTAACCTTTGAAACATAATAGAAAGCCAAAAGTCCTAATATAACAACCGCTAAAACCAATAAAAAACGTAACGTACGGTAAACGTAAGTTAAATTCATCCAATTCCTCCTAACTTCCTATGAATAGATATAATCCATTTTAACACTTTATTGAAAAAACTGCATTTTTTGTCACTAATATTGAAATGAAGAATGTTCAATGGAAATGAGCAGAATAGTAGTAAAAGAAACAAATTAGTATTATTATTTTAAAATAATACTAAAGAATACTGGGAAGGATAGAGTTTGTTGTTATACCTCTGTCGATGTGAGTAATGCTTTTTGATGCTTTTGACATAAGATACAGAGATCTTAATCTACCTGCTTTCTTTAGTAAAATAATAATTTTTTCACATTTTCAGTTCTTGTCATTCACAAAGTTCTGATAATTGTTTATAATAGGCTTGTAAACATATCCTTTTTTCTTCATATATATTTTACTGGATATAGTAGAAATATTTTTTTTGTAAGTCAAAATGAAAGCATTTTCTTTTCTGCTTCTTCCTGAGCAAACGCTCGTATTTCATCGAGAAAAAGGGATACGGTTATATCATTCATTTATTAGCTTTATGTTTTAGGTCCCATTAGTTGAGTAAGCTAATGGATAAATGTGGGATGGGGAAATTTTCTAAGTAAAGGAGAGATTCGTAGTGACAACAACACGTGGTCTTGAAGGGGTAGTAGCTACATCGTCATCTATAAGCTCTATTATAGATGATACACTTACATATGTAGGTTATAACATTGATGATCTAGCTGACAATGCTAGTTTTGAAGAGGTAATTTATTTACTTTGGCATAGAAAGCTTCCAACTAAGCCAGAGTTAGAGGAATTAAAGAAGCAATTAGCAGAAAATATGGAACTTCCAAAGGAAGTAATTGAACACTTCAAAATGTACCCAATTGGTGAAGTACATCCAATGGCTGCATTACGTACAGTTGTTTCATTACTTGGTTTATATGATAGTGAAGCAGACGTGATGGAAGTAGAATCTAATTACCGCAAGGCAATTCGTTTACAGGCAAAAATGCCTGCAATAGTAGCTGCTTTTGCTCGTGTAAGAAAAGGATTAGATCCGGTTTCTCCACGCACTGATTTAAGCTTTGCAGCTAACTTCTTATACATGTTGACAGGAAATGAACCTGATACGATTGCAGTTGAAGCATTAGATAAAGCACTAGTTCTACATGCTGATCATGAACTTAATGCATCGACATTTACCGCTCGTGTTTGTGTAGCAACTCTGTCTGATGTTTATTCAGGAGTAACCGCAGCAATCGGTGCTTTAAAAGGTCCTCTACATGGCGGAGCAAATGAAGCAGTTATGAAAATGCTTAAAGAAATTGGCACAATTGAAAATGTGGATTCATATGTACGTGGTAAATTAGAAAATAAAGAAAAAATTATGGGCTTCGGTCATCGTGTGTATCGTCAAGGAGATCCTCGTGCGAAGCATTTAAGAAAAATGTCTGAAAAGCTAACAGCATTAACTGGTGAGCCTCACTGGTATCAAATGTCTGTTGAAATTGAAAAAATCGTAACAGGTGAGAAAAATCTACCACCAAACGTAGATTTCTACTCAGCATCTATGTACCATAGTCTAGGAATCGACCATGATCTATTTACACCAATTTTTGCAGTTAGCCGTGTGTCTGGCTGGTTAGCTCACATCTTAGAGCAATATGATAACAATCGACTTATTCGTCCACGTGCTGAATACACAGGCCCTGGTATGCAATCGTATATTCCGATTGAACAACGAGGCTAATCTTATAGTTTCAAAAGAAAATTGTTGTAAAAAGAAAATTGTTGTAATATAGATAAGGTTAGAAGATTTTCTTCTAGCCTTTCGAGTGTGTATAATCTAATCAATTTATTAAATTCTTACAGAATGAATACGGAGGTTACAAACATGGCTGGAGAAAAAATTACAGTTAATAATGGAGTATTAAACGTACCAAATCAACCAATTATTCCTTTTATTGAAGGGGATGGAACAGGTCCTGATATTTGGGCTGCATCTGTTCGTGTATTAGATGCTGCGGTTGAAAAGGCTTATAAAGGTGAGCGCAAAATCGTATGGAAGGAAGTTTTAGCAGGAGAAAAAGCTTTCAACCAAACAGGCGAATGGCTACCTTCTGAAACTTTAGATGTGATTAATGAATATTTCATCGCGATTAAAGGTCCTTTAACAACTCCTGTTGGTGGTGGAATTCGTTCATTGAACGTGGCACTTCGCCAAGAATTAGATTTATTTGTTTGCTTACGACCTGTACGTTGGTTTGAGGGAGTACCTTCACCAGTGAAGCGTCCTCAAGATACAGATATGGTTATTTTCCGTGAAAACACTGAAGATATTTATGCTGGTATTGAGTATGCGAAAGGTTCAGAGGGTGTAAAAAAATTAATTAACTTCCTTCAAACTGAATTAGGAGTTAATAAAATTCGTTTCCCTGAAACTTCTGGTATTGGTATTAAACCAATTTCTGAAGAAGGAACTTCTCGTTTAATACGTGCAGCTCTTAACTATACGATTAATGAAGGACGCAAATCTTTAACAATCGTACATAAAGGTAATATTATGAAATTTACAGAAGGTGCCTTCAAAAACTGGGCTTATGAGCTTGCTGAAAAGGAATTTGGTGATAAAGTATTCACTTGGGCTCAATATGACCGTATTAAAGAAGAGCAAGGTACTGAAGCTGCTAACAAAGCACAAGCTGACGCAGAAGCTGCAGGCAAAATCATCGTTAAAGATGCCATTGCTGACATCTTCTTACAACAAATTTTAACTAGACCAAGTGAGTTCGATGTTGTTGCAACAATGAACTTAAATGGAGACTATATTTCTGATGCATTAGCTGCTCAAGTTGGTGGTATTGGTATCGCACCAGGTGCTAATATCAACTATGAGACTGGCCATGCGATTTTTGAAGCTACACATGGAACAGCACCTAAATATGCTGGCTTAGATAAAGTAAACCCATCTTCTGTTATTTTATCTGGAGTACTTATGCTTGAGCACCTTGGATGGAATGAAGCAGCTAAATTAATTATCCAATCAATGGAAAAATCAATTGCTTCTAAAGTTGTAACATATGACTTTGCTCGTCTAATGGATGGCGCAACTGAAGTGAAATGTTCTGAGTTCGGTGACACGTTAATTAAAAACATGGGCTAATCAATTATGAATTTTTCATAATCCAGCTGCAGCGCCTAGCCCCGACGTACAGGATGTACGAGTGTCGACAATGCGACAGGACGTCGCGCTTTTGTCGACCTCGAGGTCAAATGTTCTCCACCCAAAAAGTCAAAGAACGACTTTCCGGGTGGAGAAGCATTTGCTTGTCGGGGCTTACAAGAGCGCTTACGCATTTTGCTTTTTCTAGGGTCGTTCTATGAACGGCCCTTAGTTTAAAATAAACGATGCATAAGGGGGACTTATTATGTCATTCAATCGTAAAAAAGTATCGGTTATTGGTGGGGGCTTCACTGGAGCAACTACTGCGTTCATGCTTGCACAAAAAGAACTTGCAGATGTAGTTTTAGTTGATATTCCTCAAATGGAAAACCCGACAAAAGGTAAAGCATTAGATATGTTAGAAGCAGGTCCTGTTCAAGGATTTGATGCAAATATTACTGGAACCTCTAATTACGAAGACACTAAGGACTCTGATATCGTTGTAATTACGGCTGGTATTGCTCGTAAACCGGGTATGAGCCGTGATGATTTAGTTCAAACAAACCAAAAAATTATGAAAAGTGTTGCCGGGGAAATCGTCAAGTATTCTCCAAATGCCTATATCGTTGTATTAACAAATCCAGTAGATGCAATGACCTACACGATTTTTAAAGAAACGGGTTTCCCTAAAAATCGTGTCATCGGACAATCTGGGGTTTTAGATACAGCACGTTTCTGTACATTTATCGCTCAAGAATTAAATTTATCAGTTAAAGATATCACTGGATTTGTTCTTGGTGGACATGGAGATGAAATGGTTCCTCTTGTACGTTATTCTTATGCAGGCGGTATCCCATTAGAAACTTTAATGCCTAAAGATCGTTTAGATGCAATTGTAGAACGCACACGTAAAGGTGGCGGTGAAATTGTAAGCCTTCTTGGTAATGGTAGTGCGTACTATGCACCAGCTGCATCTTTAGTTCAAATGTGTGAAGCCATTCTAAAAGATCAGCGTCGTGTGATTCCTTCTATTGCCTATTTAGAAGGAGAATATGGTTACGATGGAATTTATTTAGGCGTACCGACTATTTTAGGTGCGAACGGAATCGAGAAAATCATCGAGCTTGAATTAACTGAAGATGAAAAGAAAGCACTTGATAAATCAGCAGATGCTGTCCGCAACGTAATGGCTGCATTAGTATAATCTTTCATCGATTACATGTGAAAAATAAAAGGGTCTGATCGATAGAACGATTATTGGTCGATCCTTTTTTTATAAAAGCTAAGGAAGCAAAACCTATTTGGACTTAGAAATTTGTCCAGCTACAGCGCCTAGCCCCTCGAGGTCAAATGTTCGCATCCCAAAAAGTCAAAGAACGACTTTCCGGGATGCGAAGCATTTGCTTGTTGGGCCTGAACAAGGCGCTTCCGCTTTTCGTTACTGTAATCGCTTACATATCTCGGAGGTGTCTATTACGATGTTACTAGGCAAGAAAAGAAAGTTAGGTAGGAAAATTGAAGAGATTACGGTTGGAGAAAAGTTATCTTTAACTGAAAAAATCGAAGATAAAGATCTTTTATTATACTTAGGCTTAACAAATGATGCTAATCCTCTTTATATACAACATGACTATGCATCACAAACTCCTTATCAGAAACCCATTGTACCTAGCATTATGTTAACGGGAATTATTACATCAGCCGTTTCAAAATACTTACCTGGTCCAGGTAGCCATGTACTAAAGCAAGTATTAGAATTCCCAAAACAAGTCTATCATTATGGAACCGTTCAGTTTTTGTTTGAAGTAACTGAAGTAAGCAAGAAAACCCACACGGTTGTCATTCATGTTCAAGGTACGAATGAGTCGGATGAGACGGTTGTGATAGGAGACATCGTAGTTTGCCCTCCGCATCAACTGGAAAAAATGGAAGGCAAAGCATTGGATAATTTTTAAAATACAAAGATACCAATTCCCATATTTTTATTAAAATTTGACCATAGTAAATATATTACTGTGGTTTTTTCGTTTTTTTAATTATAATGGATTTGTAACAAGGGGTTTTCACTCGGGGTAATAAATAATGTCGGAGGCAAATATGAAAAAAAAGGTTCTGGTCGTTGACGATGAACAATCCATTATCACTCTTATGCAATACAATTTAGAGCAAAACGGCTATGAGGTCATTACGGCAATGGATGGGGAAAAGGGAAGGGATTTAGCTATATCTGAAAATCCAGACATGATCGTGTTGGATTTAATGCTTCCTAAATTAGATGGAATTGAAGTTTGTAAACAACTTAGACAACAAAAGATTTTAACTCCGATTTTAATGCTGACAGCCAAGGATGATGAGTTTGATAAAGTTCTTGGATTGGAACTAGGTGCGGATGATTATATGACCAAACCATTTAGTCCTAGAGAAGTCATTGCTCGAGTTAAAGCGATATTGCGTAGAACTCAAATCAATACAGTAAAACAAGAACATGAAATAGATACACAAGACTACATACAAATTGCAGATATTCAAATATTCCCTGAAAAGTATGAAGCATATTATGCGGGAGAATTGATTGAACTCACACCAAAGGAATTTGAGTTATTACAATACCTTGTGACAAATAAAGGTCGCGTACTAACACGAGATCAATTACTAAGTGCCGTTTGGAATTATGACTTCGCGGGAGATACAAGAATTGTTGATGTTCATATCAGCCATTTACGCGATAAAATTGAAAAAAATTCAAAGAAACCAAATTATATTAAAACCATTAGAGGATTAGGTTATAAACTAGAGGAGCCAAAATCGGAATGATTAAATTTCGGTCAAGGTTACTTTTTGCGCTGATCAGCTTGATTGCTGCAGTATTAATCTGTTCTGCTATTCTTTTGGGAGAGTTATTTAAAAGCTATTATTTAAAGTCATTTGATAAGGGGTTAGAAAATGAAGGAAATTTAATAGCCGTCATCATAGAAGAAAAAGGTGGAATCTATTCATTCCCAAAGGAAAATATTAGGGTTATAAGTAATAAGCTAGATTTTCGAGTTTCTATTGTGGACTTACACGGAAGGATTCTTCTCGATTCAGAAAACCACGCAGATTCAGTTAATAGCGGTCATTCCAAAATAATAAAAGAAGCAATCGAGAAATATCCCAATGAAAGTAGTAGGATGGAAATTGGTAAAGGATTGAATTTACATTACTATGGGACACCTATTTTAAAAAATAAAGTAGTTGAAGGATATGTTTTTCTAAGCTCTAAAGTAGGAGAAATTGATAAAGCGAATCATGAAATATGGTGGTTATTAAGTATAAGTACTGGAATCACTTTGATTATTATTATATTTTTAGGAGTTAAAATTACAAATCGATATACAAAACCAATCGAAGCGGCAACGAATGTAGCGATTGAATTGTCAAAAGGTAACTACCGTGCAAGAACATACGAGGATCCTAATAATGAAGCTAATATGTTAAGCTCAGCTATAAATATTTTGGCCAGAAATTTTCAAGAAGTGGTTAAAAAGCAAGAAATGCAACAAGATCGCTTAAGTACATTAATCGAAAATATGGGTAGTGGGCTTATACTCATCGATAATCGCGGCTATATTAGTTTAATCAATAAAGCATATAAAGAGTTATTTACGGTTGATACAAATCAATTCTTATTTAAACTTTATTACGATGTGCTAAAACATAAGGAAATAACCGAATTAATTGAAGAAATCTTTATGACAGAGCAAAAAATAGTAAAGCAATTACTTCTGCCACTTTCCATAGAAAGACGATACTTTCAAGTATTTGGATCCCCTATTATTGGGACATACAATGAATGGAAGGGAGTCTTACTTGTTTTTCATGATATTACAGAAATCAAAAAACTCGAGCAAATGAGAAAAGACTTTGTGGCAAATGTATCACATGAATTAAATACTCCAATCACTTCGATTAAAGGCTTTTCAGAAACCTTATTAGATGGGGCAATGAAAGATCAAGCGACTTTAGAGCAATTCCTGTCAATCATTTTAAAAGAAAGTGACCGTCTACAAGCATTAATTCAAGATTTACTAGATTTGTCGAAAATAGAGCAACAAGGTTTTCGCTTAAATATTGAAGAAATTGATATCATGCAGCTTCTTAAAGAGGTAAAGACCATGCTCCATAACAAGGCTGATCATAAGGAAATTTCCCTGCAGGTAATAGAAAAAGATTCGCGCGTTTTCATTAATGGTGATTATTACCGTCTTAAGCAAGTTTTTATCAATCTATTCAATAATGCCATCAATTACACTTCGCCTGGTGGTAAGGTAGAAATTGAAGTTAAAGACGAAGAAACAAAGGTTTGTGTCCAAATTAAGGATACGGGAATTGGAATTGAGAAAGAGGAGATTCCTAGGATTTTTGAGCGTTTTTATCGTATCGATAAAGCAAGAGGTAGAAATTCTGGGGGGACGGGTTTGGGGCTTGCCATCGTCAAGCATATCATCGAAGCACATAAAGGACAAATATTTGTAGAAAGTGAAATCGATAAGGGAAGCACATTTACGATTTGTTTAGAAAAATTTTCACGTCCTCTTCATAAGAAATAAACGAATTTACATGGACTTTACTTACTATTAATACTACTTTAATATTTGGCTAGTATGATCATTATGAAAACCCCATAACCCTGGGAAAATGAGAAAGAGAAAAGCTAACCCCGCTTTTCTCTTTTTTTTTGTAACTTTTTCAACCTTTATCCGTATAGATGATTGTCGATATTTTAGAAGGATGTGATTTATGATGCTGAGTATAAAAAGAGTGTATACCATAGTTGGGCTAGTATTTTTAATTTTGATATTAAGTGTTTTAGCATTTACCACTTGGTATACGGTAGATGAATCAGAACAGGCGGTCATATTAACCTTTGGAAAAGTGGAGGAAGGATTGAATGAGCCAGGTTTACATTTTAAACTACCTTGGCCAATTCAAAGTGTTGAAAAACTTTCGAAAGAAACATTTAGTTTACAATTTGGTTATCAGGAAAAAGACGGGAATATTGAAGAGTTTCCAAATGAAACGAAGATGATTACCGGTGATGAGAATATTGTATTAGCTGATTTAGTCGTTCAATGGAAAATTACGAATCCAGCACAATATTTATTTAATGCCGATAAACCAGAAGAAATTCTTTATGATGCCACTTCAGCTTCATTAAGAAGTATTATTGGAAGCTCTCAAATTGATGCTGCTTTAACATCAGGTAAAGCGGAGATTGAAGCAGATGTCCGGAAATTGCTTTCGGAATTAATCGATAAATATGATATTGGGATTTCTATTTTAGCAGTAAAGCTTCAAGATGTTGAATTACCTAACGATGAGGTACGTAAGGCCTTTACGAATGTTACAGATGCTAGGGAGACAATGAATACGAAGATAAATGAAGCTGGAAAGTATCGAAATAAGCGCACGAATGAAGCGCAAGGGGAAAAAGATGCCTTAATTTCAGCTGCACAAGGTGATAAAGCGGCTCGTATTCAAGCAGCAAGAGGTGATGTTTCAGTCTTTAATAAACTTTACACTGAATATAGTAAAAACCCTGAAATTACGAGACAGCGTCTTGTTCTAGAAACCATTGAACAAGTACTTCCTAATACGGAAATTTATATTATGAATGACGATGGTAATACATTGAAATATTTTCCGATTCGACCACTAGAAAAAGAACAACCGAAAGTGAAAGAAGAAGGAAGTGAAAGCAATGGTTAATGAAAAGGTAGTCGATATGAAAGACCGAGGTGGAAATGGAACGAATTGGCGAAACTATACGAAAATTGGGTTATTGCTTATTATTACTCTTGCTATTCTTATTTTTGTTGTTTCGAATATTTTTATTGTTAAAGAAGGGGAGTATCGTGTCATTCGTCAGTTTGGAGAAGTCGTGCGGATTGAAAAATCACCGGGATTAAGTTTTAAAATACCGTTTATTCAAAGTGTGACTACATTACCTAAATTTCAAATGACTTATGATGTTTCCGAGGCAGAAATAAACACAAAAGATAAGAAAAGAATGATCATCGATAATTATGCTATTTGGAGAATCGAAGATCCAAAGAAGATGATTTCTAACGCCAGAACTGTTGAAAAAGCAGAGTCAAGAATGGAAGAATTCATTTATTCTGTTGTGCGTGCAGAGCTTGGTCAATTAAATTATGATGAGATCATTAATGATGAGAAATCATCTCGCGGTTCATTAAATGATAGGGTAACAGAAAAAGTCAATGAACTTTTGACTCAAGATAACTATGGAATTGTTTTAGTGGATGTTCGAATGAAACGGACTGATTTGCCAGCAGAAAATGAACAATCGGTTTACACTCGGATGATATCTGAACGTGAATCGAAAGCTCAGGAATATTTGTCTAAGGGTGATGCAGATAAAAATCGAATCATCGCTGATACGGATCGTGAAGTGAAGGAAATGCTAGCAAAAGCAAAAGCAGATGCTGAGGTCATTCGCGCTGAAGGAGAAGGAGAAGCGGCAAAAATATATAACCAATCCTTCTCAAAGGATCCAAGCTTCTACGAATTGTATCGCACATTGGAATCCTATAAAAAGACGATCAATGACAAGTCAGTCATTGTTCTACCATCTGATTCACCATATGCAAGACTGTTAATGGGTTACACGAAATAATTACAAATTCCGTTATTTTTCTTTCCTAATCTATCCATGATAGAATGGAAGAATAAATGACGGTTTTTTTAGTTTTTAAAGAAGGGGTTTAGTTATGGATAAAAAACTGATATTAATTGATGGAAATAGTATCGCTTACCGTGCTTTTTTTGCATTGCCACTATTAAATAATGACAAAGGAATACACACAAATGCCATTTATGGATTTACTACCATGCTTATGAAAATATTAGAGGATGAAAAGCCAACGCATTTATTAGTTGCTTTTGATGCAGGAAAAACAACATTTCGTCATAAAACCTTTAGTGAATATAAGGGTGGCAGACAGAAGACTCCACCAGAGCTTTCAGAACAGTTTCCGTTTATTCGTGATTTACTAGATGCATTTGGAATTTCCCGATATGAGTTGGAAAATTTCGAAGCAGACGATATTATCGGGACACTTTCAAAAGTAGCTGAAGAAGATGGATTTCAAGTAAAGGTCATTTCAGGTGATAAGGATTTAACTCAGTTGGCATCACCTCATACAACAGTTTGTATTACTCGTAAAGGGATTACGGACATCGAAGCCTATACTCCAATACATATTCAAGAGAAATATGGTCTACACCCAAGTCAAATTATTGATATGAAAGGATTAATGGGTGATGCTTCTGATAATATTCCTGGAGTCCCAGGAGTAGGTGAAAAAACGGCTATCAAACTGCTGAAGGAATTTGAAACTTTAGAGACATTACTATCCTCTCTTGATCAGGTGAGTGGGGCAAAATTAAAAGAGAAGCTTGAGGAATTTAAAGAACAAGCAATCATGAGTAAGGAATTAGCGACCATTACGAGAGAAGCGCCAGTAGAAGTAACTTTACCAGAGATTGAATACAGTGGATACAGTAATGACAAGGTTAAAACCATTTTTAAAGAGTTCGGATTTAATTCATTAATGGATAAAATTCAGTCAGGTGAGCCTGCAGAAACAAATGTAGAGTTAGAAAATATTGAATATACAATCGCAACAGAAATTACCAAGGAAATGCTACTAGATGATGCTTCCTTATATGTTGAAATTTTAGAGGACAATTATCATACTGCTCCCATACTTGGACTAGCTATCGTAAATCAAAATGGCAAATATTTTATCGAAACAGAATTAGCAGTTCAATCTTCTATTTTTAAAGAATGGGCTGAAGATGAAACAAAATTGAAAACCGTTTATGATGCAAAACGAACTGAAGTTTCCTTAAATAGAAGGGGAATCCATCTACAGGGGGTACAGTTCGATTTACTTGTGGCATCATATATTTTAAATCCATCTGAATCGCTGGATGACATCTCCTCTGTCGCAAAAAGATATAAAGATGGCGCCATCCAATCTGATGAAGAATTTTACGGAAAAGGGGCAAAAAGAAAAGTTCCTAATTTAGACTTACTTTCAGAGCATATCGTCCGTAAAGCAATCATTTTGGATGACTTACGTGGGAAAATTGAAAAAGAGTTAGAACAAAACCACCAATCTGAATTATTTTATGATTTAGAAATGCCTTTATCTCGTATTTTAGCGGATATGGAATCAGCGGGTATTAAAGTAGATGTTGATCGACTAAAAAAAATGAATGAAGAAATTGCAGGGAAATTAATAAAGCTTGAGAATAAGATTCATGAGTTGGCAGGAGAAAGTTTTAATATAAATTCACCTAAACAGCTTGGGGTTATACTTTTTGAAAAATTAGGATTATATGCTGGTAAAAAAACGAAAACAGGGTATTCTACCTCAGCGGATGTACTTGAAAAGCTAGCTGAAGATCATGAGATTATTAGTGAAATATTAGGTTACCGACAATTAGGTAAGCTTCAATCGACCTATCTCGAAGGACTATTAAAAGTAGTCCATCCGATTAACGATAAAATTCATACTCGATTTAATCAAGTATTAGCTCAAACTGGAAGATTAAGTTCGATCGATCCGAATTTACAAAATATACCTATTCGTTTGGAAGAAGGTCGAAAAATTCGTCAAGCCTTTATACCTTCTGAGAAAGATTGGGTCATTTTTGCCGCCGATTATTCGCAAATTGAGTTAAGAGTGCTCGCTCATATTGCTAATGATGAAAAGCTGATACAAGCTTTTAAAGACGATTTAGATATCCATACAAAAACGGCCATGGAAGTGTTCCATGTGAATGAGGACCAAGTGACCTCCAATATGCGTCGACATGCGAAGGCAGTGAATTTTGGAATCGTCTATGGCATTAGTGATTACGGGTTGTCACAGAGTCTAGCGATTAGCCGGAAAGAAGCGGGACAATTTATCGAACGATATTTGGAAAGTTATCCAGGTGTGAAAGATTATATGGAGGATATTGTAAAACTTGCAAAACAGAATGGATTTGTTTCAACAATCCTTCAAAGAAGAAGGTATCTACCTGAAATAACGAGTCGCAATTTTAATATTAGAAGCTTTGCTGAACGGACAGCCATGAATACACCTATTCAAGGGAGTGCAGCAGATATTATTAAAAAAGCTATGATTGATATGGCTGAAAGATTAAAGTCTGAAAAATTGCAAACAAGATTACTATTACAAGTGCATGATGAATTAATTTTTGAAGCACCAAAAGATGAAATTGAAAAATTAAAACTAATTGTACCTGAGGTAATGGAAAATGCCGTAAAGTTAACTGTTCCATTAAAAGTAGACTATTGTTACGGTCCTACTTGGTTTGATGCAAAATAATTTAAAGTAGGAGGTGAATCAATATGCCAGAGCTTCCCGAAGTTGAAACTGTGAGGAAAACATTAGAAAAGCTTGTATTAAATAAAACGATTGAACGAGTAACTGTAACCTGGGCGAAGATGGTTAAAAGTCCGACAGAAGTTGTGCAGTTCACAGATGCATTAAAAGGACAAACGATTAATGAAATATCACGTCGCGGTAAATTTTTGATTTTTTACACAGATGATTTTGCTTTAGTTTCCCATCTAAGAATGGAAGGGAAATATGCAGTGTATCCGAACAGCGAACCTGTAGATAAACATACACATGTCATTTTTTATTTTACTGATGGTACCGAACTTAGATATAAAGATGTACGGAAATTTGGAACGATGCATTTGTATAAAAAAGGTACAGAGTTCGAAATCCCACCTCTAGATGATTTAGGACCTGAGCCGTTTTCTAAGGAATTTACTGTTGAATACTTATACCGAAAGCTTCAAAAAACGAATCGAAAAATTAAACCAGCTTTACTTGATCAAAAAATTGTTGTTGGATTAGGAAATATCTATGTGGATGAGGCATTATTTCGATCGAAAATTCATCCCGAGATGATCGCTAATCAAGTAAATTTAAAGCAGGTTAAGGTGCTGCATCAAGAAATTATTAATACCCTCCGAGAAGCCGTTCAAAAAGGGGGGAGTACGATTCGTTCCTACGTCAATTCTCAAGGTGAAATCGGCATGTTTCAGCTTGAACTTTTCGTATATGGTCGAAAAGGTGAAGAATGTAAAAATTGTGGACAAGATTTAGAGAAAACAGTTGTTGGTGGAAGAGGGACGCATTTCTGCCCTAATTGCCAAAGAAAATAACATTTTGAAGGTTTCTTCCATATACTATCGTAGCGTTTGACAGGAAGGAGCCTTTCGAATGGCACAGCTGATTTCTTTACTAGTTCTAGCTTTCGCAGTTAGTCTTGACAGTTTTAGCGTTGGGTTTACTTATGGATTACGAAAAATGAAGATACCAATCAAATCCATCATCATCATTGCGACTTGCTCAGCGTTTTCCTTACTTATTGCCTCCGGTATTGGTCAGGTCCTTGCTGACGTATTATCCCCCAATGTAACAGACCAATTTGGTGGGCTAATCTTGATTGTTCTCGGAGCATGGGTACTTTTTCAATTTTTTCGACCAGAAAAAAATAAAGAACTCATTTCGATTGAAAAAACGATTGTACATTTTGAAATTAAATCGCTTGGAATTGTCATTAATATTTTAAGAAAACCGATGTCTGCAGATTTTGATTTATCAGGAACTATTACTGGAATTGAAGCCTTTATGCTTGGGCTAGCGCTGTCTTTAGATGCATTTGGCGCAGGGGTTGGAGCTGCCATGCTTGGTTTTTCACCTATTTATTTAGCCATTGCAGTAGCGGTAATGAGCTCACTTTTCGTTTGGATGGGGATCAAAAGTGGAACTTTCTTCTCAAAAAGTGATTGGGTTCAGAAATTTACTTTTATACCCGGAATTTTACTAATCATTATAGGTGTATGGAAAATTTAATTAAATTTGTTTCAAGTGGAAAGGAATAAAAAATGTCATTAATCATAGGCCTAACGGGTGGGATCGCTAGTGGAAAAAGCACGGTCTCACAAATGTTAAAAGAAATGCAAATTCCCGTCATCGATGCAGATATTGAAGCACGGAATGTAGTGGAAAAAGGTCAAAAAGCTTACGATCAAATAGTAAATGTCTTTGGCCGTGAGGTTCTCACTGAAAGTGGTGATATTGACCGCGCAAAACTTGGCTCCATCGTGTTTTCCGATAAACCTAAAAGAATGCAATTAAATTCCATTGTACATCCCGCAGTTAGAGAGAGAATGAATATAGAGAAGGAAAAAGCAATAAATGATGGTAATCAAGTAGTTGTTCTAGATATTCCACTATTATTTGAGAGCAAGCTTACTCATTTGGTCGAAAAGACAATACTTGTTTATGTGGATGAAGAAGTTCAATTACAGAGATTAATGTCACGTAACCAACTTACAGAGCAAGAGGCACTGGCACGGATCCATTCTCAAATTCCGTTAAAGAATAAAATAGAACTGGCCGATGAAGTAATTAATAATAATGGCTCTATTGAAAACACACACGAACAATTGGTGGAAATTCTAACTAAATGGAATGTAAAAAAATGACTTAGGAATCAACCTAAGTCATTTTTTATTAGATAAATTTTATAATCTCTTTGGACTTTGAAAATTATCCAGCGCAAGCGTCCTAGCCCCGACGTACAGGATGTACGAGTGTCGGCAATGCGACAGGACGTCGCGTTCTTGCCGACCTCGAGGTCAAATGTTCGCCACCCAAAAATTCAAAGAACGACTTTCTGGGTGGCGAAGCATTTGCTTGTCGGGCCTGATCAAGGCGCTTTTCGCCTTTACTTATTATTCTGAAAAGTACAACTTTAATAATTGTGTATTTTTATAGTCACAATCCTTTTTAAATATGTTATACTAATTACAACAATACGATATAAAGTATAACATTTTTGTGAGAGGAGCCACAAAATGAAACCAAGAATTGCAATAAATGGTTTTGGAAGAATCGGCAGAATGGTATTTAGAAAAGCAATTTTAGAGGATAACCTTGAAATCGTTGCTGTTAATGCGAGCTATCCATCAGAAACGCTTGCACATTTAATAAAGTATGACACAAATCATGGACAATTTGAAGGGGAAGTTATTCCATTAGATGATGCCCTTTTGGTAAACGGAAAACGAGTTCAACTTTTAAGTAATCGTGATCCAAAATTATTGCCATGGAAAGATCTAAATATTGATATTGTCATTGAGGCAACTGGTAAATTTAACTCAAAAGACAAAGCAATTGGACATATTGAAGCAGGAGCAAAAAAGGTAATATTAACTGCTCCTGGGAAAAATGAAGATGTTACGATTGTAATGGGTGTGAATGAAAATGTCTTTGATGTAAATGAACATCATGTCATTTCAAATGCATCTTGTACAACAAATTGTTTAGCACCAGTTGTAAAAGTGTTAAACAATAAATTTGGTATTGTAAATGGCTTAATGACAACGGTTCATGCTTATACAAATGATCAAAATAATATTGATAATCCACATAAAGATTTAAGACGTGCAAGAGGTTGTGCACAATCTATTATTCCAACAACTACAGGTGCCGCTAAAGCACTTTCACTAGTTCTGCCTGAACTAAAAGGTAAATTGCATGGGATGGCATTACGTGTTCCAACACCAAATGTTTCTTTAGTTGATTTAGTTGTAGATTTACAAAAAGATGTAACGATTGATGATGTAAACGATGCATTTATCGAAGCTTCTTTCGGTGAATTAAAAGGAATTTTAGGATTTACGACAGAACCATTAGTATCAGTAGATTTTAATACGAATGAACATTCAGCAATTATTGATGGTCTATCAACTATGATGATTGGATCAAATAAAGTTAAAGTTCTTGCTTGGTATGATAATGAGTGGGGTTACTCTTCACGAGTAGTAGATTTAGTCAAATATGTTGCGGAAGCAATGGTTGTTCCACAACACCAATAAAAATGAATAATTTATTGAGCTTGCTAGTTGTCTAGCAGGCTTTTTTTTGTTCTGTTTGACCTAAGCTATAACTGTAAATATTTAATAAATCCGCATAATAATAGACTCCAGCCCTTTTTGTCATAGTTATTTAAAAATTTTAATTTCATGTGTTGCAAAAACAATATAAACAAAGTATACTAGTCATCGTGAACTTCTTTGTTAGGTAATAAGGAACTACTTAAAGGGTTAGGACCTCTTTGGACTAACTTTCCCCCGTGGTAGTTAAATAATACCGGTGGTAAAAGAATTCATGATAACCAGGTTAAGGGGGAAGTAAAAAATGGAAACTATGGGTCGTCATGTTATCTCCGAATTATGGGGATGCGATTTTGAAAAATTAAATGATATGTCACAAATTGAGCAAATCTTTGTTGATGCTGCATTAAAATCTGGTGCAGAAATTCGTGAGGTTGCTTTTCACAAGTTCGCTCCTCAAGGTGTTAGTGGAGTAGTTATTATTTCTGAATCCCATTTAACAATTCACAGCTTTCCAGAACACGGATATGCTAGCATTGATGTTTACACATGTGGGGATTTAGATCCAAACATTGCTGCAGATTATATTGCTGAAGCGTTAAATGCTCAAACTCGCGAAAATATTGAAATTCCTCGTGGTATGGGTCCGGTACAAGTTAAGCAAGCGCAAGTCCTATAATGAAAATAACCGAGAGGTGTATACGTATACACCTCTTTTTTGTTGTATCTATTTGATTTTCAATGGTAAGAGTGGAAGGTGCTTGTTTTCATTAAAGGTTTTTAATAAGATAGAAATAGAGAGAATTCAAACTAGTGATGAATATAAGAAAAGTGTTCTGAACTTTTCTTTTTGGAGTTGATTATATGAAATGTCCTTCTTGTCAACATAATGGAACACGCGTCCTGGATTCTCGCCCTGTCGATGAGAGTAGAGCAATACGCCGACGTCGAGAATGTGAACTTTGCAATTTTCGGTTTACCACTTTTGAAAAAGTAGAGGAAATTCCATTAATTGTCGTAAAAAAAGAAGGTACTCGTGAAGAATTTAATCGTGACAAAGTGTTAAGAGGGCTTATAAAAGCATGTGAAAAGAGGCCTGTTGCTTTAAAGGAATTAGAGGAAATTGTTTATGAGGTTGAGAAGGAACTTCGAAGCTCAGGAATTTCTGAGATGAAAAGTGAATCCATTGGAGAAATGGTCATGGATCGTTTAGCTAAAATTGATGAAGTAGCCTATGTCCGGTTTGCATCTGTCTACCGCCAATTTAAAGATATAAATGTATTTATAGAAGAATTGAAAGAATTAATTAAAAAAGAGCAATCCTAATAGAGCTGAAGAATTGTTCTTTAGCTCTTTTTTAATATTTATTAAAAAATATTTTAACTTCAAGTAAAAAGCATGAGGGGATTGAATATATATGGCTCAGCATTGGCAGGAGCTTCTCCCTATTGATAGGTATATAGTATCTTCGGACGGATTACTCCATTACTATGATCAAAAAATCCTAACTTTCTTATACCAACCATTAATTGGTTCAACTGCCTTTAGTCTTTATATGACGTTATGGGGTGAGTTGGAGGAAAACCGTTTATGGTCAGAACCTACTACCCATCACAGCTTAATGAATTTTTTAGATGTAAATTTAAAGGACATCTATCAATCTCGTCAAAAGCTAGAGGGAATCGGATTATTAAAGACATTTGTAAAGGTTGATGCAGATGAACGTTCGTTTATTTATGAACTTCAACCTCCATTAAATCCTGAGCGTTTTTTCTTAGATGGGATGCTTAATATTTATCTATATCAAAAAATCGGTAAAAATCATTATGCACGATTAAAACGATTTTTCAGCGACCAGCAGTCCCCACAAACGGACGAGTATAAGGATATTTCTAAAGCTTTTCATGATGTGTATTCCACTGCATCTCCGGAATCACTGCAGCTATATCAAGAAACACCTGATTTGAAATTAGAAGTCGGAAAAACGTTTATTGGAAGAAATGAATCAAAAGCCATTCAAATTCATGTGGAAAACTTTAATTTTGATTTATTAATTGCTGGATTACAAGAATCACTTGTCCCACGAAAAGTATTTACACAAAGAGTAAAAGAGGCGATTGCCAATCTAGCATTCCTATATAATATCAATGCATTACAAATGCAAAAAATTGTTTTGAATGCAGTAGAAGATGATGTAATAAATATTGAGGAATTAAGAAAATCGGCTAGAGACTGGTTTCAATTTCAGAATCAGGATCAGCTTCCTGCTTTAGTGGACAGGGTGCAGCCTGAATTATTAAAAGTTCAACGGTCCGAACCAAACTCAAAGGAAGAGGAATTAAAGCATTACTTTGAAACCGTTTCTCCTAGACAATTCTTGATGGATATTTCTGGTGGTGGAGAACCAGGAAAATCAGATTTGCAAATTGTTGAGGACATTATGTTTCAACAGCAGCTATCCCCAGCAGTTGTAAATGTATTAATCCATTATGTTTTGATCAAAACAGATATGAAATTAACGAAAAGCTATGTGGAGAAAATTGCAAGTCACTGGGCGCGTAAGGGGATAGCGACAGTAAATGATGCGATGGAACTAGCCATTAAGGAGAATCGCCAATATTTAGAATGGGCAAGTGGGAAGAAGACGAAGAAAAGTAATGATAAAAAGCCAATTCGAACGGAACTTATTCCAGATTGGTTTAATGAGGAAGAAAAGGCTCCTCTAACTAAAAAAGAAATTAAATTAGATTCCGAAGCAAAAAAACGTGCTTTAGAAGAAAGATTAAAAAAATATAAAAAATAGGAGGTGTAAAAGGTATGGAAAAAATAAACCAAACTTTAAAACGTCTATCTTTAAATGAAAATTTTCAAAAGCTATATGATCAACAAAAGCAAGAAGTTCTTAAAGATCCACATGTCATTACGTTTATCAATCAGAATCGCGAAACAATTACAAATGAAATTATTGATAAAAATATAATGAAATTGTACGAGTATTCCTCACAAAGTAAGGAATGTGAGAAGTGCTCGGACCTTGCTAACTGTGTGAATATGTTGAAAGGCTATCAGCCCGAACTTGTACTAAATAGGCAAAGTATTGATTTAGAGTATCATCGCTGTCCACGGAAAATTTTATCTGATGATCGTAGGAAGAGTGAAAAACTCATCCAAAGTCTTTATGTGCCTAAGGATATTTTAAAAGCTTCTTTCGCAGATATTCAAATAGATGATCGAATGGATGCAATCGACAGAGCCGAGCTTTTTGTGGAAAATTATCAAACTGGTGTCCGGAGTAAAGGTCTGTACTTTTATGGGAAATTTGGTGTTGGTAAATCGTATCTTCTTGGTGCCATGGCTAATGAATTGGCAGAAAAAGGAATATCATCAATGATCGTGTATTTTCCTGAACTAGTTAGAGAACTAAAGGCTTCAATTGGAGACCAAACATTAAATCAGAAAATAGAAATGATTAAAAAAGCACCTATCTTGATGTTAGATGATATCGGTGCGGAAACGATGTCTAGTTGGTTAAGAGACGAAGTGTTAGGACCTATTTTACAATTCCGTATGCTTGAAGAGTTACCGACCTTTTTCACTTCTAATTTTGAATACGAGGGTTTAGAGCATCACTTAACCTATAGTCAACGTGGTGAAGAGGAAAAAATAAAAGCAAGAAGACTAATGGAACGAATCCGTTATTTAACGGAAGCGGTAGAGGTCATTGGTAGAAATCGAAGAAATTAGGGCAGTTAGCGTTCTCGCTAGCTGTTTTTTTATTTTTCTGCTGAATCATTTGATTACTTCTAAACTATACAAGCCCCCCATATACATTAAAAGAAACAATTTATCATTTCCGAAAAAATAAGAATTATTTCTTTAGATAAATAAGCTCTAGTCTGGTGTAAGGGGGGATTTGGTTGGTAGAAATCATCTTCCAAAACAAAGAGGATGCAAACAAATTATTTTCTAAACTTAAAAAACAAATTCTGTTGTGTGACAACATTCAATTAATAGAGGAAAAGCACACAATCAAAATAAATGTTGGATTACTTGATGGGGAATTAAAGGACCAAGTTATGGATGTTTTTTATAAATTTATTCTGACGACAAAGCGAGATGATTGGTTTCGAAAAATGTTAACTGAACAATTTTACTATGAGGATTTGGATGAGCAGCAGCATATTTTGGATATTATTTATTCGATTATTGATGGTGAAAACAAAGAATTGACGGAGAAATTCGCTAAGAAAACGGAAGAACGGATTGTTAGAGAGGCAGTAAAGGACCTTCTTCAAGATACAAATATTGCCTTTTCATTTGAAGCGTTTGTTAAATTTCGCCTTAAGCGTTTTCTTGATATTCTGTTAACATATGTAGAGGTTTCCATTGATGAATATAAAATGGAGCAAGAATATCAAATGTTTGTTCATACGTTAAGGGAATTTTTATATAGTCGACATGAGAAAATCCCGCATTTGCACCTAGTGTATGACGAGGAGACAACCTTTTTTAATGATGAGTTTGAAGAAATCAAACGGGCGGAATTAACAAAAATGATTGATCGGAAGTTAATTTCGAATCATCCGATCTACATCGATTCTGTGACGATTGCCCCTTTATTATCAATTGCACCAGGAAAAATATATCTTTATACAAACGATTCCGAAGATCCATTAGTGCGAACAATAAAAAATATATTTGAAGAACGCGTCCAGATCAAACCGATAGAGCTATTTCATCATTCCAAGATATTGAAGGTGCAAAAGGGGTAGTAAAAAATGGAGAACTGCCTACTTGATTTTCTAATCATTACACACTATAATACAGTACATATTATCTAAATAGTAAAAAGTAATGATAAGGACATGGGTGTTCTTGAGTCGGTTTATAAGAGAGGGAAGACATTGGCTGAAATCTTCTTAACTTGATCAGAATACTTACCACCTTTAAACTTCAACCATGAACAATTGTGTAGCTCCAGGTGCTATCAGCTCTATGTCAAAAGTCAATCCGTCAAGAAGGTTAAAGAACAACCTTCCCGCAGGCTAGTCTTTTGCTTGTCGCCGATAAGCAAGCGCCTTTTGCTTTTCGCTAGTGGTTGACGGCTAAACACCGTTATTGATACAAAGTCGCATTTGTTTTTATGAATGTGAAAATTTGGGTGGAACCACGTGTTTATAAAACTCGTCCCTTTTCCTAGGGATGGGTTTTTTTATTTTTTTATAATTTAAGGAGGAAGTAACAATGAGTGAGCTTGTAAAAGTTTCGTTTCCAGATGGTGCTGTAAAGGAGTTTCCAATGGGAACGACAACTGAAGATATAGCTGGATCGATTAGTTCAGGTTTAAAGAAAAAAGCCATCGCTGCAAAACTAAACGGGGAAATGTATGATCTTCGCCGTCCGATTTTAAATGATGGGGCTATTGAAATTATTACTTCAGATCAGCCAGAAGCGTTAGAGGTATTACGCCACAGTAGCGCTCATTTAATGGCGCAAGCACTAAAAAGACTATTTCCAAAAGTAAAGCTAGGTGTAGGTCCTGTTATTGAAGGTGGATTTTATTACGACGTAGACGTTGAGGAACATATTACGCCTGAAGATTTGCCGAAAATTGAAAAAGAAATGTCTAAAATTATAAACGAGAATATTGATATCATTCGAAAAGAAGTTTCTAGAGAAGAGGCTGTTCAGCTTTTTAAAGAAATGGATGACGAGTATAAATTAGAACTTATTGAAGCCATTCCTGATGATCAAACGGTTACTATTTATCAACAAGGGGAGTTTATTGACCTTTGCCGTGGTGTTCATGTTCCTTCAACTGGTAAATTAAAGGAGTTTAAGCTTTTGAGTATTGCTGGTGCTTACTGGCGAGGCAATAGTGACAATAAAATGCTTCAACGTATTTATGGAACTGCATTTTTCAAGAAAGAAGATTTAGCAGAGCATCTTCGTTTACTTGAAGAAGCAAAAGAACGAGATCATCGTAAAATCGGTAAAGAACTAAATTTATTCACAAATAATTTATTAGTTGGTCAAGGATTACCAGTATGGCTTCCAAAAGGTGCGACAATTAGACGGACAATTGAGCGTTATATTGTTGATAAAGAGGTACGATTAGGTTACGATCATGTTTACACTCCAATCATGGGAAGTGTGGAATTATATAAAACATCTGGACACTGGGCTCATTATCAGGAAGATATGTTCCCTGTAATGGACATGGATAATGAACAGCTTGTTCTTCGTCCGATGAATTGTCCACACCATATGATGGTATATAAAAACTCTCCGCACAGCTATCGTGAGCTACCTATTCGGATTGCAGAACTAGGAACAATGCATCGATATGAAATGTCTGGAGCACTTTCAGGGTTACAGCGTGTTCGAGGAATGACTTTAAATGATGCTCATATCTTTGTTCGTCCAGATCAAATCAAAGAAGAGTTTAAGCGTGTTGTCCACTTAGTTTTAGAAGTGTATAAAGACTTTAATATCAAGGATTATTCCTTCCGTTTATCATACAGAGATCCTTTAGATAAAGAGAAATATTTCGATGATGATGAAATGTGGAATAAAGCACAAGCCATGTTGAAAGAAGCTATGGATGAAATTGGTGTTGAATACTTTGAAGCAGAAGGTGAAGCAGCATTCTACGGTCCTAAGCTTGATGTTCAAGTAAAAACGGCTTTAGGAAAAGAAGAAACTTTATCAACTGTCCAATTAGACTTCTTGTTACCAGAAAGATTTGAATTAAGCTATATTGGGGAAGATGGAAAACACCATCGACCAGTTGTAATTCATCGTGGTGTTGTTTCCACAATGGAACGCTTTGTTGCTTATTTAATCGAAGAATATAAGGGAGCTTTCCCAGCTTGGTTAGCACCTGTTCAAGTTCAAGTCATTCCGGTTTCACCAAATGTTCATGGAGATTATGCTCAACAAGTAAAAGAAGAGCTACTTTCTAAAGGATTGCGTGTAGAATTGGATATTCGTGATGAGAAAATTGGCTATAAAATTCGTGAAGCACAGATGCAAAAGATTCCATACATGCTTGTTGTAGGGGATAAAGAGATGGAAGGTAGAGCGGTCAATGTCCGTAAATACGGAGAGCAAGAATCAGAAACAGTTTTACTTTCTGATTTTGTTCAAAAGCTACAATCTGAGGTACAACGTTAAGAAGAAAATATTGTTATTTGGGATTTTTTAAAAATTCTATTGCCAAACGATGTATAGTTTGATAATATTTATTTCGTTGTTGTTCATTGATTCGTTTGACATAACATTATTTTCTATGATATAGTAACTAAGGTAAATTAGAATACAAGCTGGAATTAAGAAGAAGCACCCGCTTCTCACCTGTATGACGCTAATAAGTAGTTAGCAGGTTCTACGAAAACAACTTTTTCTTTTAATTTGTTTCGTAAAGTGTGGGTGTTTAAGGCACCCACACTTTTTTAGTGCTTTTGCGGGATCTTTATTCAGGTTACTGTATTCGCTTAAAAAACCTTGGAGGTGTCTAACTATTAGTAAAGACATGTTGTTAAACGAGGGAATTCGCGCACGCGAAGTTCGTCTTATTGACCAAAATGGAGATCAATTGGGAATCAAGACTAAAGTCGAAGCATTAGAAATTGCTGCTCGAGTGAATCTTGATGTAGTTTTAGTCGCTCCAAATGCAAAACCACCTGTAGCTCGTATTATGGACTATGGAAAGTTTAAATTTGAGCAACAAAAGAAAGAAAAAGAAGCACGTAAAAATCAAAAAATCATCAATATTAAAGAAGTTCGTCTTAGCCCAACGATTGATGAGCATGACTTTAATACAAAGCTTCGCAACGCCATTAAATTTTTAGAAAAAGGCGATAAAGTAAAAGCATCGATTCGTTTTAAAGGACGTGCCATTACTCATAAAGAGATCGGTCAAAAAGTATTGGACCGTTTCTCAGCATCATGTGCTGAAGTAGCAACTGTTGAGTCTCCACCAAAAATGGACGGACGCAGTATGTTCTTAATGTTAGCACCGAAAATTGATAAGCAATAGGAGGATACGATAATGCCTAAAATGAAAACTCACCGTGGCGCTGCAAAGCGTTTCAAAAGAACAGGATCTGGTAAATTAAAGCGTTCCCACGCTTATAGAAGCCATATGTTCTCAAACAAATCTCAAAAACAAAAACGTCATTTACGTAAAGCTACATTAGTTTCTCGTGGTGACTACAAACGCATTCGTTTCTTATTAGTAAACCTTAAGTAATCTCGGATCATTGAAATATAGGAGGGAAAACACATGCCACGTGTAAAAGGCGGTACAGTTACTCGCAGACGTCGTAAAAAAGTAATTAAATTAGCAAAAGGTTATTTCGGTTCCAAACATACATTATATAAAGTTGCTAACCAACAAGTAATGAAATCTTTAATGTATGCATTCCGCGACCGTCGCCAGAAAAAACGCGACTTCCGCAAACTTTGGGTTACTCGTATCAATGCAGCAGCGCGTATGAACGGTCTTTCTTATAGCCGTTTAATGCACGGATTGAAGCTTGCTGGTATCGAAGTAAACCGCAAAATGCTTTCTGAATTAGCTATTAGCGATGCAAACGCATTTGCTGAATTAGCAAACGTTGCAAAAGCACAATTCAATAAGTAATAGTAATATAGCCATTCTCGGGTTCCGGGAGTGGCTTTTCATTTTTTAAAAAAAGGGGATAATTTAATGGGAATGTGGACAGGAATCATTATATTATTTATTAATATTTATGGCTTTTTTCTAATGGGATTTGATAAAAAACTGGCTAAACAGAAGCAATTTCGAATTAGTGAAAGATCCTTATGGATTGCCGCTATTTGTGGTGGAGCAGCAGGAACGACGTTAGGAATGCATTTTTTTAGACATAAGACAAAGCATACAGCGTTCCGAGTAGGATTTCCTCTTTTAGTGGTAGTACAAATCGTAGCTTTTCTATATGTATATAAAAATTAATTGTCATAACTTCTTGTCTGATTTTATAAGCTTTAGAAGTGCCTAATAAGTCAGACAAAGAAGGTGAACATGTTGGATGAACAGCTTAAAATGATGTTTGTTTTTGTTGAATCTGTGGGTATTCTAGCTCCTCTTGCTTTTATCTTATTTCACTTATTAAGGCAATTTTTATTTATTCCCGTTGCTGTTGTCTGTATTGCTGGTGGAGTATTGTTTGGTACAGTATTTGGTACGATTTACTCTTTAGTTGGGTTAACTATGGTAAGTGTCTTATTTTATTTTGTTGTAAATAAGATGCCAAGAACCTATGAGAAATTGTCCAAAATAAAAGGTAAATGGTTCGGACCTTATCGGAATTTAACCATTAGTCAAATTGCTATTTTAAGGCTTATTCCCTTTATCCATTTTCATCTCATGAACTTCTGTCTTTTGCAAAGAAAGAAAAGTTTAAAAGAATTTGTTTGGGGCTCCCTCTACTCCAACTTGCCATTAGCTTTTTTTTACACAATATTTGGGCAGTTTATTAGCCGTTTTACCCCTACAATGATACTTATCATACTGTTCGCACTAACAATGCTTGTATATTTATTAAGAGAAAAAATGTCTATTATTAAGTGGAAAGAATTTTTCAAAGTATCAACTTCCTAGAAGAAAAAATGTGCACCCAATTGTCACATGGGTGCACATTTTTTTAATTTTTTAATAGCTCTTTTATCGGACTTTTCCAATCGATTTTAGCAGTTGGATATTGTTCAATTACTTTTTCTTCTATAAAAAGAAAATCATCTCTTGTCATCCCTTTTAGTGCGGCTACGTTTCGCGGCCAAATAAAGATCGATACAACTTCAAAGGCATCATTTGTCGTTCCTAGATATTTTTCTCCTTCAAAAAGAACGCCTTTATAGGTAACTAAAAAATTCTTTCGTACATTGTTCGAATCATCATAAAAATAGAACTTTCTTTGCTCCCTAGCAAGTTCAAGTTTTCGTTTTGGATTAAAAATATATTTAATAAGGTAATAGACAAGGAAAAATATGAAAGCTAATAATAATAAACGAATAAACCACATAAATGCGTCCTCCAATAGGCATTATTATGAATTTACGAATGAGTTTAAAAAAGGTTTCAGAAAAAATTTGTTTTGTTATAATTTTTTATGAAAGAAGGGATGGGATGAAATGGATTTAAAAAAACTTTTTTTCATGCAAAAAGAATTAGATGCTCATATTGAACATAATCACCAGCTGCAAGAGGAAGATTTATTTGATAAAAAAATTCTTGCTCTACTAGTTGAATTAGGAGAACTTGCTATATGAATATTTAGCGGATATGCGGAATAAATAACGGTGTTTAAATAAATATTCTTTGCTATTTCATACTTCATAAATATATAAATGGCATGAATTTTTTGGAAAATGAATATGGAGGATTTTTACTATGAACTATAATTTAAAGGTTAAATTAATAAATGAGGATGCTCTTTTACCTTTCCAAGCGAATCCAGGAGATGCGGGTTTAGATTTGTTTGCAGCAGAAGAAAAACTAATTAAACCTGGGGAAGCTGAATTGATAAGTACAGGAATTAAATTGGAATTACCTCAGGGAACTGAAGCTCAAGTTAGACCAAGAAGCGGCTTAGCTTTAAAACACTCTGTAACGGTATTAAACAGTCCTGGTACTATAGATGAGGGGTATAGAGGGGAAATACAAGTTATACTTATCAATCATGGAAAAGCAGACTTTAAGATAGAAAAGCAGATGAGAATCGCACAAATGGTAATTGCACCGGTTGCAATTGTAAATATCACTCAAGTAGAAGAGTTGTCTGATTCCGAAAGAGGTGAAGAGGGTTTTGGATCCTCTGGTGTATAAGGGAAAGCATGATAGTTATTTTATAAATGGGAGGTATCTATGTTGTGGAAAAAATTAAAGTAATGATCAGCTCAACAGTTAGTGATTTAGAAGCTGAACGAGATGCAGCAAAAAAGGCATTTGAAGAAATACCTCTAGTTGAACTTATGGGAGCTGATCCGTTAAATGATACTGCTCTAGCAGGAAACCCTAGGTTTATAACCAGTCGTATGGCTAAGGATTGTGATTTATACATACTAATTCTTGGGAATAGATTTGGTTATGATGTTGGGAATGGAAGATCGGCTACGGAAATAGAATTTGATGCAGCCATAAGAGATGATCCAACAAAAATACTTGTATTTAAAAAGGATAGTTTAGAAGAACCGGAAGAAAAACAAAAGGTATTTATTGATAAAGTATGTAGCTACTATAACGGGTATTGGCGTACTTCGTTCAAACATACTCACGATCTTCAAACCTACATAAAAAATGCTTTTGGTAAATGGATAAAAGAAAGAGCCTCTATCGGTACCGACTTAACTTACTTAGATCATTTTGTTAGACTAGCCAGACAAATAACACCAGAACCTAATGCACAGGTTTATTATAAAGTTACAGAAAATGATGTTGAACTAGAATATTCTTTTTTCAAAAGGAGTCATGAAATACATTTTACCCGTGAACAGATATATTTAAATTTTTGGGGATGTTTTAATGAACTCTATAATCAATTTGAACGATGGTTAGACAATGAAGAAGGGAGTGAATATTAATGCACTTGAAAATTATTGAAGATAAGTATTCATTAGCTTTGCAAACAAAAATTAGATCTAGGAATACCGATAAGGAAGAGATAAGAGATGCTCTTATTAAAATGGGGCAAAAAATTGGAATTGATATTGTATCAGAGAATATGTTAGAGGAAACAGAAGTCTCTACACCAATGGATCAGATATTTCAGGGTTATTCCTTTTGTAATTCAGTAAACCTTGTATACAGTACAAAAGATGACTACGAATTCTTTGCTAAGGGGATGTCATTGGCAATTCCAAACTCAATGCAAGGTTATTTTGATTTTCAGGGAGTAAGAGGTCCCGATGCTTTAACTCAGCCAGTTAGAGCAGCATCCCACCCTACTATTAATCCCGGAACAATTGTTGATACAGTAGTGATTGCTAAAGCAGTTCTAGCAACTGGATGTACAGCAATTTCTCTCACAAAAAATATCATGAGTAAATTTCAACCTAAAAATGTAATAATTGCTTCCTCCTTTTATAGTCAATTGGGAATTAGAGAACTAATTACTGAAATTCCAAACATAAAGTTCATTTATACTGTTGGTAAAGCTGATACACTTAATGAAGATGGAATGCTTCTTCCTGGAGTAGGTAACTTGGACAGCAGATTATTAGGCTAGATTGTATTCCATAGAACCATTCCAAACATCACTTAGTTAAACACTTCTAATGTTCAGAAATATTTGGTGAGTTCTATCCACTACTTTTGACTGGCATGAAATAATTGATATTACGTGAGTGATATGGGTCTTTCCTAAGTGGTATGGCACTTAGGATTTTTTTGATTTCAAAAAGTAAATGTTTCAAAGGTTAATCATGTATGCAGTTTTTTAATTATTCTATATGAATCGTTTCTCGATATGAATAAGAATACTGAGTGGATACGATGTTATGGATTCATAAGAACTTTCTTTGAATAGGTAACTAAGTCTCAATAACCTCCTAAATGTTTTTATATTCTAATAAATATTTTAAGTATATTTAACGTATTAAGGATAATTTTTGCAATTATTTTTTCGTGATTTTTGATATTTTAAATGAAGTATTTATTCTATTGACTATAGTAAAATCGACTAAAAGCAACAAATATCATAATTAACTATTCATAATTAGCCAATGAGACGCGCTGTTTTAAATTTTGGAGTCTAAAGCCTCCGGCATCAAAAGAAACTATTTTAGAGGAATATGTCGATGGCCTTCATTTTATTTTGTCCTTAGGACTTGAGGGTGGTTTTGATAATCACGAATTACGTTTTCACATAGATCATTCAAATGATTTATCTAAACAATTCTTAAAAGTATTCGATCAAATTAGTACATTTAGAATCACAAAGCAATTCCAAGAATACGAGCTCCTTTTTCAATCCTTCCTATCTTTAGGCGTAAAGCTAGGATACAAAGAACACGAAATCGAAAAAGCATATTTTCAAAAAAATGAAGTAAATTATGAAAGGCAAGAAGAGGGTTATTAGCAGAAAATTTGTACATTTTTAAGCTCTTTTTGTATAATGAAGTGAATAAAAGAAATACATATTAGGGGAGTCGAAAGAATGACTAAATTAGATGAAACATTAACGATGTTGAAAGAATTAACTGATGCAAAGGGGATTCCTGGTAACGAAAGAGAACCCCGTGAAGTAATGAAAAAATACATAGAGCCATTTGCAGACGAAGTTACTACTGATCATCTAGGTAGCTTAATTGCAAAGAAAGTAGGAAAAGAAGGCGGACCTAAAGTAATGGTTGCTGGTCACTTAGATGAAGTTGGCTTTATGATTACAAGCATAGATGATAAAGGATTTTTAAAATTTCAAACCGTTGGTGGATGGTGGTCACAAGTTATGCTTGCGCAACGAGTGACAATCGTTACAAAAAACGGTGATGTAACGGGTGTAATGGGATCGAAGCCACCACATATTTTATCAGCTGAGGCTAGAAAGAAGCCAGTTGAAATTAAAGATATGTTTATTGATATCGGGGCATCCAGCCGTGAAGAAGCAATGGAGTGGGGTGTTCGTCCAGGTGATATGGTTGTTCCGTACTTTGAATTTACCGTAATGAACAATGAGAAAATGTTACTAGCAAAAGCTTGGGATAATCGTATTGGCTGTGCGATTGCAATTGATGTATTGAAGCAATTAAGAGCAGAAGATCATCCAAACGTTGTTTATGGAGTAGGAACGGTTCAAGAAGAAGTTGGTTTAAGAGGAGCGCGTACATCGGCTAATATTATTGAACCAGATATCGGTTTTGGAGTGGACGTTGGAATTGCAGGAGATACACCTGGAATTTCGGAAAAAGAAGCCATGAGTAAAATGGGTAAAGGTCCACAAATCATTCTATATGATGCATCCATGGTATCCCATAAAGGCTTACGCGATTTTGTAACGGGTGTTGCTGATGAATTAGGAATTCCATACCAATTTGATGCAATTCCAGGTGGAGGAACAGACGCTGGTTCCATGCATTTAGCACATAAAGGTTCACCTTCGCTTGCAATTACGATTGCAACACGTTATATTCACTCACATGCAGCTATGCTACATCGTGATGATTACGAAAATGCGGTTAAATTAATCGTTGAAGTGACAAAACGCTTAGACAAAGAAACTGTTGATAAAATTACTTACGAATAAGCAAAAAGGAACCCCGAGCTTCGGGGTTCTTTTATATAAAATATTTATTTTAAACCCTGCTCTAATGCCTCTAACATTTCCTTTTTTTCTTGTTCGTTTGAATTATTCCAAATAATTTCAAAGAGTACACCAAGGCCTGGAAGCATTTTCTCTTCCCCGTTTTGAATGGCATCGACAATGGTATCTCTTAATTCCTCTTGGCTGTTGCCAGAAACATTATGGACAATCGCATTACGTAAATTTAAATTCATACATCAAACCCCTTTCTTCCATTTCCTTCATATGATTTTCCATTTTTGCTTTTATTATGTATGATAGATAGGCTATAATAATAAAATTGAAAAGGCTAATCAAAAAGCAGAAGCGCCTTGATCAGCCCCTACAAGCAAATGCTTCGCTACCCAGAAAGTCGTTCTTTGACTTTTTGGGTGGCGAACATTTGACCTCGAGGGGCTATGCGCTGGAGCTGGATTACGCAAAGGAGAGAACCTAATGAAATACATTCACTCTTCGAAAAATCCACAAGTGAAGCAATGGAAAAAGTTACATACAAAAAAAGAACGAGAAAATACAGGAACATTTTTAGTTGAAGGCTTTCATCTTGTAGAGGAAGCATTAAAAGTTGAAAATCTTGTATTAGAACTCATCGTTTCTGAGGAAGTTGAAATTCCTGCAAGAATCAATTATGGATCAACTCCCATGACGCAAATAAATAAAGAGATTGTTAAAGAATTAGCCGAAACGGAAACCTCACAAGGGATTTTTGCAGTCTGCAACCAACCTAATCAAGAGGTGATTGACGGAAGAACTTATCTACTCCTCGATTCAATTCAAGATCCAGGTAATCTTGGCACGATTATTCGAACGGCAGATGCAGCTGGAATTGATGCCATCATCGTAGGGAATGGTAGTGTCGATATTTATAATTCAAAAGTATTAAGATCTGCACAAGGCAGTCACTTTCACCTACCAATCATTAGAGGCGATTTGTTCGAATGGATTGAAAAATTAAAGAAAGCGGATATCCCACTCTATGGCACCGCCTTAGAGAATGGAACGGTCTACACAGAAGTTAAACCAACATCCACATTTGCTTTGATCGTAGGAAATGAAGGAAATGGAATTCAAGCAGAAATATTGAAGGCAACCAATCAAAACCTATATATTCCGATTTTTGGAAAAAGCGAATCGTTAAATGTATCTGTAGCAGCAGGAATTTTACTATATTATTTTAAAAATATTTAAGAACAGATTTGAAACTGTGAGCATTTTATAATATAATAATCAGCAAAACTGCATGATACAAAAACGTTGACGGAGAAAAGTAGCTAATACCTAACTTCTAGGGAGAAGATGCCATAGACTGAAAGCATCTTTATGAAAAGGGCTAAGTGAAGTTCACCTCCTGAGTTGGCACCGGGACCACTTAAAAAGTGTAAAGGTGCATCGGCTAAGCCGTTATCTTCAATGAAGTGAATGTATACATATTGTTGTACATTTATAAGGGTGGTACCGCGATTAAACCTCGTCCCTTTTAGGGATTAGAGGTTTTTTTTATTGGAAAAAAATCATGCGAAATTTAAAGGAGGAACAAAAATGCAAGAGCGTTTAAAAGAACTGCAAACCGAAGCCATTCGTTTAATTGATGCGGCTTCTGACCTTAAGCAATTAAATGATGTACGTGTTGCTTATTTAGGTAAAAAAGGACCAATCACTGAGGTTTTACGTGGAATGGGTAAATTATCTGAAGAAGAAAGACCGAAAATGGGTGCACTCGTGAATGAGGTGCGCGAAGCCATTTCATCTAAAATTGAGGAAAAACAAAGTAAATTAGAAGCGGATGTTATTAACGCCAAACTTGCTTCTGAAAAAATTGATGTTACCTTACCAGGCAGACCTGTTAGACAAGGGAATCATCATCCATTAACAAGAATTATCGAGGAAATTGAAGACTTATTTATTGGAATGGGCTATTCCATTGCCGAAGGTCCTGAAGTAGAAAAGGATTACTATAACTTTGAGGCGCTTAATCTGCCAAAAGGTCATCCTGCAAGGGATATGCAAGATTCCTTCTATATATCTGAAGAAATCCTATTACGTACCCATACATCACCAGTACAAGCAAGAACAATGGAAAAAAATGAAGCAAAAGGTCCAATCAAAATTATTTGCCCAGGTAAAGTGTATCGTCGTGATAATGATGATGCGACACATTCACATCAATTTATGCAAATTGAAGGTTTAGTCATTGGTGAAAACATCCGTATGAGTGATTTAAAAGGAACATTAGAGGTATTCGTAAAAAAAATGTTTGGCCAGGATCGTAACATTCGCTTACGCCCAAGCTTTTTCCCGTTTACAGAGCCATCAGTGGAATTAGATATCTCTTGTAAAATTTGTGGCGGCAGCGGCTGTAGTGTATGTAAAGGAACAGGTTGGATTGAAATTTTAGGGGCTGGGATGGTTCATCCGAATGTGCTTGAAATGGCTGGCTACGATTCAAAGAAATATACGGGATTTGCATTTGGAATGGGACCTGAACGGATTGCAATGCTGAAATATGGTGTAGATGATATTCGCCATTTCTATACAAATGATGTTCGTTTCTTAAAGCAATTTCAGATTCACGAGTAAAAACTAGGAGGATTAAATTCATGTACGTTTCTTATAAATGGCTACAAGATTATGTTGATTTGTCTGGTATTTCTGCTACTGAGCTCGCTGAAAAAATTACAAAAAGCGGGATCGAAGTAGAGGGTGTAGAAGTTTTAAATAAAGGAATTAGTGGAGTAGTAGTTGGTCATGTCGTAGAACGTGAACAGCATCCGAATGCAGATAAATTAAGTAAATGTTTAGTAGATATCGGCGAGGAAGCACCTGTTCAAATTATTTGTGGAGCTAAAAATGTAGCGAAGGGGCAAAAAGTTGCCGTTGCAACCGTTGGAGCTGTCTTACCAGGCGATTTTAAAATTAAACGTGCGAAGCTTCGTGGAGAAGAATCGAATGGGATGATTTGTTCTCTGCAAGAATTAGGTATTGAAGGAAAATTAGCTCCGAAGGAATTTGCCGAAGGAATTTATGTATTTTCTGATGATGCAAAAGTTGGTACAGATGCACTTGCATTATTAAATCGTGATGATCAAGTTCTTGAACTTGGATTAACTCCTAATCGCTCTGATTGCTTAAGCATGCTTGGTGTTGCTTATGAAGTTGCTGCGATTTTAGGAAGAGAAGTGAAATTACCAGAAGCGAATCTAACAACTGGTTCAGAAAAAGCTTCTGACTATATTTCAATTGCTGTTGAAGCAAAAGAAGAGAATCCATTGTATGTTGGAAAAGTAATAAAAAATGTTAAGATTGGTCCTGCACCTTTATGGATGCAAACACGCCTAATGGCAGCGGGAATTCGTCCACATAATAATGTTGTCGACATTACCAATTATATTTTATTAGAATACGGCCAACCTCTACATGCCTTTGATTATGATCGACTTGGTTCGAAAGAAGTTTTAGTCCGTCTTGCTCATGAAGGGGAAGAAATTGTCACACTTGATGATGCGAAAAGAACATTAGCTAGTGATGAATTAGTGATTACAAACGGTCAAGTTCCAGTGGCTCTTGCGGGAGTCATGGGTGGGGCAAACTCTGAGGTGACAAATGACACTACAACGATTCTACTAGAATCTGCTTATTTTAAAGGAAGTTCGGTTCGAAAAGCTTCTAAAGCTCACGGATTAAGAAGTGAAGCAAGTGCCCGTTTTGAAAAAGGGGTAGATCCAAATAGAGTGCGTGCTGCAGCAGAACGAGCTGCTAATTTAATGGAGCTATATGCAGGTGGAGAAGTTTTAGAAGGATCGGTGGAAGTAGATACTCTTGAAATAAAACCAGCAGTAGTAACAACAACATTAGAAAAAATTAATCGTGTCATCGGAACCGATATGGATGTTCTAGCGGTAGAAAATATTTTTGCAAAGTTACAATTTGAAGTGCAAACAGATAACGAAACCTTCACTGTGACAGTACCAACTCGACGTGGTGATATTACGATTGAAGAGGATCTAGTGGAAGAAGTTGCGAGACTATATGGTTATGATTTAATTCCAACGACATTACCTGTTGGATCTTCAACACCTGGGGCTTTAACAGAATATCAATTAAAACGTCGAATTGTCCGCCAATATTTGGAAAGTGTAGGTCTTTATCAAGCCGTTACTTATTCTTTAACGAGCGAGGATAAGGTCAAACAATATTCTTTGAATAATAGTGAGCCTATTCGTTTGGCGATGCCAATGAGTGAAGACCGTAGCTTACTTCGTTTAAGCATTGTTCCTCAATTACTAGATGTCCTAAAATATAATGCTGCTAGACAAAATGAAAGTACAGGCGTTTATGAAACGGGTGCAGTATTTTTAGCGAATGGAAAAGAGGAATTACCAGAAGAGCGTGAGCATTTGGCGATTGCGTTAACAGGACTTTGGCATTCACATTTATGGCAAGGGGAGAAAAAGCCTGTTGATTTCTATGTATTAAAAGGAATTTTGGAAGGATTATTCTCGAAGCTTGGACTGTTAGAAAGAATAGAATTTCGTCAAAATGAAATAGAGGGCATGCATCCAGGTCGTACAGCGGAATTATTCCTTGAAGGAAAAAGTATTGGCTTTGTTGGCCAAGTTCACCCTCAAGTACAAAAGGATAAAGATTTGAAAGATACGTATGTATGTGAAATCAATCTAAAAGATGTTCTATTAACAGTAAACGAGCCGCTGAAATATCAATCCATTCCAAGATATCCGTCGATTACTCGTGATATTGCTTTGGTTGTAGAACAAGAAAAATCAGCCCACACGTTAAAAACGGTTATCGAAGAAGCCGGTGGGGTATTACTAAAAGAAGTAAGCATCTTTGATTTGTACGAAGGAGATCGCCTCGAAGCAGGCAAGAAATCCATCGCATTCTCATTAAAATACTTTGATCCAGAGCGTACTTTAACGGACGAAGATATCACAAAAGCACACCAACAAGTCCTAAACGCACTCGAAGAAAAAACAGGTGCCGTACTAAGAGGATAATAAAAACGCTTTAACAAATTAACGCGCTGGGGGTCAGACCCCCAGCGCGTTAATTCGTTAAAGGGTGTCTGTATGCTTACACTTTTCACCTATTTGTTATTCATGGTATGATATGGATTAGGATTCTTTAGAATAGGGGTGAATGATCGTTGTCAGGAACACAAAAAATTCGTACAACAGTAGATATATATGGACAGCAGTATGCGATAGTTGGTACAGAAAGTACTAGTCATATTAGGTTGGTCGCCTCGATGGTCGATGATAAAATGCGTGAAATCGGTTCGAAGAATCCTTCACTTGATGTCAGTAAATTGGCTGTCCTAACGGCGCTAAACGCAATGAATGATCTAGTTAAACTTAAAGACAAATATGAAACACTAGAATCTGAATTAAATAGTGTAAAGGAATGAATGATAGATGCTAGACATAGCCATTCTCTTCATTTTATTGATTGGTTTTTTCGTAGGTTTAAAGAGGGGCTTCATCCTTCAGTTAATCCATTTAACTGGGTTTATAGTAGCGTTTATCGTTGCTAGTATGTATTATGATGACTTAGCCCCAAAATTAACATTATGGGTCCCATACCCGAATTTAGGAAACGAAAATCCGTTACAATTTATTTTTGATGGAAACAATATTGAAGAAGCGTACTATCGTGCAATTGCCTATGCCGCCATTTTCTTTGCAGTGAAAATTCTGTTACAAATTATCGGTACTATGCTGGATTTTATTGCACATATACCGATTTTAAAGCAATTGAATGTTTGGGCTGGAGGCATACTTGGAGTTATTGAAGTCTACTTACTTCTACTAATACTATTATACATAGCTGCTCTTCTACCATTAGATTTCATTCAAGCACCATTAAAGGATTCATCCATTGCAAAAGCAATCATCAATCACACACCGATTCTTTCAAAACAAATCAAAGAAATGTGGTTTGACTATATTGCTGCTAAGGGCTGAGCCAAAAAGGATATTCCTTTAGGGTCAGTCTCTTAATATGATGTCTTATTTGAAGAAATACCACCACTATCAATTGTTATTAAACGCAAGCCCAAGTTAATATATTGAAAAATATCGCATAATGAAAAGATAAAGGCGGTGTTTCATCGAAATGGTGCTAAACAAAAAAGAAGTCATTCGATTATTGGAAACAATCTCTATTTATATGGAATTGAAGGGTGAAAATAGTTTTAAAATTTCTGCCTTTCGAAAGGCGGCAGCCGCATTAGATGCAGATGGTCGTGACTTATCCGAAATCAGTGATTTTACAACTATCTCTAGTATTGGTAAAGGTACCGCAACTGTGATTGAGGAGTATATTCAAACAGGTCAATCAACTGTATTGCAGCAATTAAAGGAAGAAGTCCCTAAAGGATTAATTCCCCTCCTCCAACTACCTGGTTTAGGTGGGAAGAAAATTGCAAAACTATACTCCGAGCTCGGAGTTAAAAATATTGTAGACTTAAAAGAAGCATGTCATAACAAAAAGGTTCAAGAACTTTCTGGTTTCGGAATAAAAACGGAAGAGAAGATTCTTCAAGCAATTGAAAACGTCGGGGCAAGACCTGAACGATTACCAATTGCTTATATGCTTCCGATTGCTAATACAATTGAGGAAGAACTTAAAAAAATAAGCGGACTCGAAAAATATTCACGTGCTGGCAGTCTAAGAAGAATGCGTGAAACAATCAAAGATTTAGACTATATTATTGCAACAAATGAGGTAGAAAAAGTTCGAGAACAGCTACTTAAACTTTTCAATATAAAAGAAATCATTGCAGCTGGCGATACAAAGGTTTCTGTCATTCTTGATTTTGAATATGATGTATCCGTTGATTTTCGTCTCGTTAAACCAGAGCAATTTGTAACAACCTTACATCATTTTACAGGCTCGAAGGATCATAATGTAAGAATGAGGCAGCTTGCAAAGGAACGTGGCGAGAAAATAAGTGAATATGGGGTCGAAAAGATTGAAACTGGGGAAACCATTACCTTTTCATCTGAGAAAGACTTTTATCAACATTTTGGACTTCCATTTATTCCACCTGAATTAAGAGAAGATGGGCGTGAAGTCGAACATTTTAACGAAAAATATGATCTTATTACATTAATGGATATAAAAGGTGATCTTCATATGCACACCACGTGGAGTGATGGCGCCCATTCGCTCGAAGAGATGGTCGAAGCTTGCCGTGCAAAGGGATATCAATATATGGCGATCACCGACCATTCTCAATATTTAAAGGTAGCAGGTGGATTGGACCCTGAAAGATTAAGAAAGCAGAAGGCTGAGATAAAGAAATTAAATGAAAAATATGAGGATATTCTTATTCTGTCAGGAGTTGAGATGGATATTTTGCCAGACGGAACTCTTGATTACGATGACGATCTATTAGCAGAAATGGATATTGTTATCGCCTCCATTCATTCAGCCTTTTCTCAATCACAAGAAAAAATCATGGGTCGTTTGAAAAATGCTCTAGTAAACGCTCATGTTGATATTATCGCACATCCTACAGGAAGAAAGATCGGTAAAAGAGAAGGCTATTCCATCGATATCGATCAGCTAATCGAATTGGCAAAAGAAACAAATACGGTATTAGAGCTAAATGCAAATCCAAATCGGTTAGATTTATCTGCTGAAAATGTAAGTAAAGCTCAAGCAGAAGGGGTTAAAATCGTTATTAATACCGATGCTCACTTTAAAGAAACACTTTCTCAAATGGAAATTGGTGTTTCAACAGCAAAAAGAGGCTGGATTAAAAAAGAAACTGTCCTTAATGCTTATGATAAGGAAGAACTACTTAAGTTTTTAAAAAATAAAAAAAGAAATAGATGAGTAAAGAGGAGGTTTTCTCCATGCAACAAAGAGTTCTCAAAGTTTTAGAATTCGAGAAGGTGAAGGAGCAATTATTAAATTTTGTCTCATCCACATTAGGACAAGAAAAAGTGAGGAATTTAATTCCTTCCAATAATTATGATGAAGTGGTGAAATGGCAAGAAGAAACAGACGAAGCAGCTAAGGTTTTCCGTCTAAAAGGAAACGTTCCTTTATCCGGAATTTATAATATTCACTCTCATGTCAAACGATCTGTAATAGGTAGTGTTTTAAGTCCACATGAATTGAACCAAGTAGCAAGTACGGTCCATGTGAGTAGAAAAATCAAACGATTTATTGAGGATATGGTAGCAGACGAAGTTGAACTACCGATATTAGCCCACTATGTGGGAAAAATCATTGTGCTGGCAGAATTGGAAGAAAGAATTAAGAATGCCATCGATGAAAGTGGAGAGGTTTTGGATAGTGCAAGTGATACTTTACGTGCTCTAAGACAGCAGCTCCGTTCAAATGAATCAAGAGTACGTGAAAAATTAGAAAGCATGATCCGTTCGTCGAATGCACAAAAAATGCTTTCAGATGCGATTATTACCATTCGAAATGATCGCTTTGTCATTCCAGTTAAACAGGAATACCGTGGTAATTATGGCGGGATCGTTCATGATCAGAGCTCATCAGGTCAGACGTTATTTATAGAGCCTCAAGCGATTGTACAATTAAATAATCAACTGCAAGAAATTAGGGTGAAGGAGCAACTTGAAATTGAACGCATTTTAATGGAGCTTTCTGCCTTTGTTGCTGAATTTGAACAAGAGTTGTTAACAATTGTCTATGTATTAGGCGAATTAGACTTTATGTTTGCGAAAGCAAGATATGCTCATCAAATTAAAGCATCCAAACCATTTATTAATCAAGATGGTAGAATCACATTGTATAAAGCGCGTCATCCTTTAATTCCTAAAGAAGAAGTCGTTGCTAATGATGTAATATTAGGAAAAGACTATACAACAATCGTCATTACAGGTCCAAATACTGGAGGTAAGACGGTTACGTTGAAAACAGTAGGACTTTGCGTCCTAATGGCACAAGCTGGCATGCAAATCCCTGCCCTAGATGGTTCAGAGGTTGCCGTGTTTGATAATGTTTATGCTGATATCGGAGATGAACAATCGATCGAGCAAAGTTTAAGTACATTCTCCTCTCATATGGTAAATATTGTGGATATACTTAACAAAGTTGACTTCAATAGTCTTGTTCTCTTCGATGAGCTTGGAGCAGGAACAGATCCGCAAGAGGGAGCAGCTTTAGCCATTTCAATATTAGATGAAGTGTATCATCGTGGTGCGAAGGTCATTGCGACTACCCATTATCCAGAATTAAAAGCATACGGATATAACCGAACAGGAGTTGTAAATGCGAGTGTTGAATTTGATGTAGAAACACTAAGCCCAACCTATAAACTCCTACTCGGCGTTCCTGGAAGAAGTAATGCGTTCGAAATCTCCAAGCGCCTTGGATTAAGTGATCATGTCATTCAAAATGCACGCAACCAAATTAGTACAGAAACGAATCAGATTGAAAACATGATTGCCTCATTAGAAAAAAGTAAGCGAGAAGCAGAAAACGATCGACAAGAAGCAAATGATTATTTGAAAAATGCTGAGAAGCTTCATAAAGATCTCCAAAACCAGATGGTTCAATTTTATGAACAAGAGGATTCGATGCTTGAAAAAGCACAAGAAAAAGCAGCTGATTTAGTGGAAAAAGCAAAAGCAGAAGCTGAACATATTATTAAAGAGCTTCGTAAATTGAGAATCGAAAAAAATGCCGAAGTGAAAGAGCATGAATTAATTGAAGCAAGAAAACGCTTAGAGGAAGCTACTCCAAAAGTGAAAAAGGCTTCAAAAAATATTCAGGTAAATAAAAAGGCTCATACTTTCTCGAGTGGTGATGAAGTAAAGGTTCTAAAGTTTGATCAAAAGGGCACTCTTATTGAACAAACTGCGGATAAAGAATGGCAAGTTCAAATAGGAATCCTAAAGATGAAGGTTCATGAGAAGGAAATGGAATACATTAGTACTCCAAAGCAGAAAGAGATTAAACCAGTTGCCGTTGTGAAGGGTAAGGACTTCCATGTTAGTTTGGAACTGGATCTTCGCGGTGAACGTTATGAAAATGCTCTTTTAAGAGTAGAGAAGTATATTGACGATGCTTTATTAGCTGGATACCCTCGAGTATCAATCATACATGGTAAAGGAACAGGTGCTCTTCGCCAAGGTGTAACAGAGTACTTGAAGAACCATCGCTCAGTTAAAAGAGCACGATTTGGTGATGCGGGTGAAGGTGGAATCGGTGTAACCATCGTCGAATTCAAATAAGGGAGGGCGCATTATGAGTAATTTTTGGGAGAATGAATTTGTCCGTACTGCTGCCAATTATAGTGTTGTCATCCTTTGTATGATCGTGTTTTTAGCGATATTTGAACTAGTAACCAAATATAAAAATTGGGATGAAATAAAAAATGGTAATGTTGCTGTTGCTATGGCAACAGGAGGGAAAATATTTGGTGTGGCAAATATTTTTCGATTCTCCATAATGCAGCATGATAGTATTTTAACAGCCATAAGCTGGGGTGTTTTTGGCTTTATTCTATTGCTAATTGGTTATTTTATTTTTGAATTTTTAACTCCTAAATTTAGAATTGATGAAGAGATTGAAAAAGATAATCGGGCTGTCGGCTTTATTGCATTAGTAATATCGGTGGGTCTTTCCTATGTCATCGGAGCAGGGATCTTGTAAGGAGCGAATAAATTGGAAAAGTTAGCGAAGATTTTGCTTGTTTTATGTGGTACCTTCATGTTAATCGGCCTCATATACTTGTTGTTTTTTGCATAAGCATGAAATGAATTTGACTACCTAGTTAATTACTAGGTGGTTTTTTAGATTGTCCAGATCCAGCATCATTTGTTTGCCGTGAGTTTACAAGTGTGCTATCGCTTTTCTTATTGTTTTGAAAAGTCGGATATATTATAATCAAAAGGAGTATCTAAATTTGGAATTTTTTTATAATTCTAAAAATAAGGAGGGTCTGTTATGATCGTAGAAAAGCCATGGTTGAAGAACTACCCAGCTGAGATTCCCTCTACATTGTCCTTTTCTTCAGAACCTGTACAACAATATTTAGTAAATGCAGCAAAAGAATTCCCTAATAAAGTTGCGATACACTTTATGGGAAAAGAGAGCACCTTTAAAGAAATTTATGAAAAATCTTTAAAGTTAGCAGGCTACTTGCAGGAGCTTGGTATTACAAAAGGTGATCGTGTGGCGATTATGCTACCGAATATCCCCCAATCTGTCATTAGCTATTATGGAGTTCTCCTAGCTGGTGGGGTGGTAGTTCAGACAAATCCACTTTACATGGAAAGAGAAATTGAGTACCAAATGAATGACTCTGGTGCGAAGATAATGATTACTCTCGATATTTTATTTCCTAGAGTGACTAAAGTAATGCCAAATACTAGTTTAAAACATATTGTTGTAACCGCTATCAAAGACGCCTTACCATTTCCTAAAAATTTGATTTATCCATTTATTCAGAAGAAACAATATGGTATTGTGGTAAATGTAAAGCACGAAGGAAATAATCATTTATTAACAGAGATTTTGAAGCAACCTGCCCGAAACATAAAGACTCCTGATTTTGATTTTGAAGAGGATATCGCCTTATTGCAATACACAGGTGGAACAACCGGGTTTCCGAAAGGTGTCATGCTTACACATAAAAATCTTGTATCCAATGCAGTCATGTGTCAGGCCTGGATGTATAAATGTAAACGTGGTGAAGAAAAAGTACTAGGTTTATTGCCATTTTTTCATGTGTATGGAATGACGACTGTTATGATCTTATCCATTATGCAGGCATATGAAATGATATTACTACCTAAGTTTGATGTAGAAACCACATTAAAGACTATTCATAAACAAAAACCAACATTATTTCCGGGAGCACCAACGATTTATATTGGATTACTAAATCATCCGAATGTAAAGAATTATGATTTATCATCTATTGATTCCTGTATTAGTGGTTCAGCTGGCCTTCCAGTTGAAGTTCAACAGAGGTTTGAAGAGGTAACGGGAGGAAAACTAGTAGAAGGATATGGGTTAACAGAAACCTCACCTGTCACTCATGCGAATTTCTTATGGGATCGTCCTAGAATAAAGGGTAGTATTGGAGTACCTTGGCCTGAAACCGATGCTGCAATTTTATCGTTGGAAACAGGAGAACCGCTACCACCAGGTGAAGTAGGGGAACTTGCTATAAAAGGACCGCAAGTAATGAAGGGCTATTGGAATAAACCAGAGGATACAGCACAAACATTAAGAAATGGTTGGTTATTAACAGGTGATTTAGGATATATGGACGAAGATGGTTATTTTTATATTGTTGATCGGAAGAAAGATATGATTATTGCCGGTGGATATAATATCTATCCTCGTGAAATTGAAGAGGTTTTATATGAGCACCCTGAAGTACAAGAAGTGGTTGCAGCTGGTATCCCAGACCCATATCGGGGTGAAACAGTTAAAGCCTACGTTGTATTAAAAGAAGGTTCCAGCGTATCGGAAGATGAATTGAATCAATTCGCTAGAAAACATTTAGCTGCTTATAAAGTGCCTAGAATGTATGAATTTAGAAAAGAGCTACCAAAAACAGCTGTCGGTAAAATTTTGCGTAGAGCACTTGTTGATGAGGAAAAGAAAAAATTAGATGATATTAAACAAGCGTAAAAGACTTTATTGAGTCGAATATCGACTCTTCATTTTTGCACACAGCTTGTCCATCATTCCATAATGAAAATATTCTAATAATATTGCGTGTGTTCTTGACATTAATCAAGTTTCTTATTATTATAAAAATATGAATGATGATTCATTCATATTTTTATTAATGTAAAGAGTCATCATTGGAGTGAGTATGAATGAAAAAAAACAAACCTAAATATATGCAAATTATTGATGCGGCTGTAGTTGTTATTGCCGAAAATGGTTATCATCAAGCCCAAGTTTCGAAAATTGCAAAACAAGCAGGAGTTGCAGATGGAACCATTTACCTTTATTTTAAAAATAAAGAAGATATCTTGATCTCACTTTTTCAAGAAAAAATGGGAACCTTTATTGAAAAAATCGAAAATAAAATTGCAGGAAAAGACAGTGCAGTAGAGAAATTATTAATGATGGTCGAATCTCATTTTCAACTTCTTTCTGAAGATCGCCACTTAGCAATTGTGACACAATTAGAATTAAGACAGTCGAATAAAGATTTGCGCCTGAAAATTAATGAAGTACTAAAAAACTATTTGCATGTAGTCGATACTATTTTAGAAGAAGGTAAGCAAAAAGGTGAGTTTAGCCCAACATTAGATGTAAGGCTTGCACGCCAAATGATTTTTGGAACGATGGATGAAACGATTACATCATGGGTAATGAATGAACAGCGATATGATTTAATCTCTCTATCATCAGCCGTTCATCAGCTCTTAATCAATGGCTGTGGCTATTCTAAAATACCTACTTCCTAATGTGTATTCTGAAGGGGGATAAGAAATGGATTTTTTAAAGTGGTCTTTTGAAGAAAAGATTGCAACCATTACGATTGAGCGACCACCAGCAAACGCCTTATCATCAGGGCTTTTAAAGGAATTGTCAGCCGTATTAGATGAAATTGAGCATAACAACGAGATTCGAGTGATTGTCATTCATGGAGAGGGTCGATTCTTTTCTGCAGGAGCAGATATAAAAGAATTTACAGAAGTGGAATCTGAAGAGGAATTTTCACAACTTGGTGAATACGGTCAAAACCTATTCGAACGAATGGAGAAATTTCCCAAACCAATTATTGCAGCTATTCATGGTGCAGCACTTGGTGGTGGATTGGAACTTGCCATGGCCTGCCATTTCCGTCTCGTAACAGAAAATGCGAAATTAGGTCTGCCAGAATTACAACTGGGCTTAATTCCTGGATTTGCGGGTTCACAGCGTCTCCCTAAATTTGTAGGAGTAGCTCGTGCTGCTGAAATGCTTTTCACAAGCGATCCGATAACGGGAATCGAAGCAGTACAGTGTGGATTAGCTAATCATGCATATCCTGATGATGAGTTAATGGAAAACGCTTACAAGATTGCGAGAAAAATTGCTAAGAAAAGTCCAGTATCAATTAGTGCAGCCATTGAGCTATTAAATTATGCTAAAACTCCTGAATTTTATGCCGGAGTAAAACAAGAAGCGGTACTGTTTGGCAAAGTGTTTGGCTCTGAAGATGGACAAGAAGGCATTCAAGCTTTCTTAGAAAAAAGAGAGCCACAATTTAAAGGTAAATAATTTTTTTTCAAACTAACGAATGACTCTGGAGGGGAAAACATGAACATCTATGTTTTATTGAAAAGAACTTTTGATACAGAGGAAAAGATCTCCATCTCAGGTGGAAAAATAAATGAAGACGGCGCAGAATTTATCATCAATCCTTATGATGAGTATGCGGTGGAAGAAGCTATTCAAGTACGTGATGCACAAGGTGGAGAAGTAACTGTCATCTCCGTTGGCGGAGAAGAAGCTGAAAAACAATTAAGAACGGCTCTTGCAATGGGCGCTGACAAAGCAGTTTTAATCAATATTGAAGATGATATTGAAAATGGAGACCAATTTACTACTTCAAAAATCATTGCTGAATACTTAAAAGATAAAAACGCTGATTTAATTTTAGCAGGAAATGTTGCGATTGATGGTGGCTCGGGTCAAGTTGGCCCTCGTGTTGCTGAACTATTGGACATTCCATATGTAACTACAATCACGAAGCTAACAATTGATGGTAAAAATGTATTGATTGTCCGTGATGTTGAAGGTGACTCTGAAGTTATCGAAACGACATTACCAGTTTTAGTAACAGCTCAACAAGGTTTAAATGAGCCTCGTTACCCTTCTTTACCAGGAATCATGAAAGCGAAGAAAAAGCCATTAGATGAGCTAGAGATAGATGACTTAGACCTAGAAGAAGATGATGTAGAGGCAAAAACTAAAACCATCGAAATTTATTTACCAGCTCAAAAAGAAGCAGGAAAAGTATTAACTGGTGATTTAGGCGACCAAGTGAAAGAATTAGTTCAACTTCTTCATACTGAAGCAAAAGTAGTTTAATAAATTCATAATTTTAATGCACAGGAGGGTTTCATAAATGGCTAGAAAAGTTTTAGTATTAGGTGAAGTACGCGATGGCTCACTTCGTAATGTTTCATTTGAAGCTGTAGCAGCAGGGAAAGCAGTTTCAGAAGGCGGAGAAGTAGTTGGAGTTTTAATAGGTGAGTCTGTAAATGCGTTAGGACAAGAATTAATTCACTTCGGTGCGGATCGCGTTGTCGTCGTCGAAAGTGAAAAATTGAAATCGTATACATCTGACGGCTTTGCCCAAGCTTTATTAGCAGTAATGGAGTCAGAAAAACCAGAGGGTTTAATTCTAGGACATACAGCTTTAGGTAAAGATTTAGCACCGAAAGTTGCTGCAAAATTAGAAGCAGGATTAATTTCCGATGTGACAGCTATTGAAGTGGCTGGTGGAAATGTTGTCTTTACTCGCCCAATTTATTCAGGAAAAGCATTTGAAAAGAAAATCTTTACTGACAGTTTAATTTTTGCGACGATTCGTCCAAATAATATTGCGCCTTTAGCAAAAGATGAATCAAAAACTGGTGAAGTTTCCTCTGTTTCTGTAGATGTTAAAGACTTACGTACAATCATCAAAGAAATTGTACGCAAAACATCAGAAGGCGTTGATTTATCCGAAGCAAAAGTAGTTATTGCTGGTGGACGTGGTGTGAAAAGCGAAGACGGCTTTGAACCATTGAAAGAACTTGCTAACGTACTTGGTGGTGCAGTTGGTGCTTCTCGTGGAGCTTGTGATGCTGAATACTGTGACTACTCTTTACAAATTGGTCAAACAGGTAAAGTTGTCACTCCTGATCTTTATATTGCATGTGGTATCTCTGGTGCAATTCAGCATTTAGCTGGAATGTCCAACTCAAAAGTAATCGTTGCGATTAATAAAGATCCAGAAGCAAATATCTTCAAAGTAGCTGACTATGGGATCGTTGGAGACTTATTTGAAGTCGTTCCAATGTTAACTGAAGAGTTTAAAAAATTAAAGGTAAATGCTTAATTAATAAAATGACTGATCATTTGATCAGTCATTTTTATTTCGTGTGAATAGTGATAGGTTTCTGAGGGAATTTTACATAAGAAGCAAATTATTAGCATGATTTGTTATTGAATGATATACTGACGTTAGTATTTTCAGTATTATTTAGGAGGCATTTCTATTATGGCAATTACAAATGTAACAGATCAAAATTTCTCTACTGAAACAAATTCTGGCGTTGTTTTAGTAGATTTCTGGGCACCATGGTGCGGACCTTGTAAAATGATCGCTCCTGTTTTAGAAGAACTTGATTCTGAAATGAGCGATAAAGTAAAAATCGTTAAACTTGATGTCGATGATAACCAAGAAACAGCTGGTAAATATGGCGTCATGAGCATTCCAACCTTACTTGTTTTTAAAGACGGAGAAGTAGTCGATAAAGTAGTTGGCTTCCAACCAAAAGAAGCATTAGAAAACTTATTAAATAAGCATTTATAAGATAAAAGCCTAAGTAAACATTCGTTTACTTAGGCTTTTATTATGCTTTATCCATGGTTTATCACTTTAATAATATATACGGTAAAGGTATAATAAGAAAGAAAAATGAGGGGGTGGTCAGATATGAATGAAAATATTAAAAATAAATTGAGCTTACTTCCTGACCAGCCTGGTTGCTACTTAATGAAAGACCGACAGGGTACAATCATTTACGTTGGAAAAGCAAAAATTTTAAAAAATCGAGTTCGCTCTTATTTCACCGGTTCACATGATGGAAAAACATTAAGACTTGTGGGTGAGATTGAGGATTTTGAATATATCGTTACATCGTCCAATATAGAAGCCTTATTACTTGAAATTAATTTAATAAAAATGCATGACCCTAAATATAATGTCATGTTAAAGGATGACAAAAGTTATCCTTTTATTAAACTGACAGCGGAAAGACACCCAAGGTTGATCACAGTTAGACAAGTAAAAAAAGATAAAGGTAAATATTTTGGCCCATACCCTAATGTGCAATCTGCAAATGAGACGAAAAAGCTATTAGACCGAATTTATCCTTTACGAAAATGCAGCACCCTCCCTGACCGCGTATGTCTTTACTATCATATGGGACAATGCTTAGCACCATGTGTGAAAGAAGTTAGTGAATCAGACTATAAGAATCTTACCGATGAAATTACTCGTTTTTTAAACGGTGGATATAAGGATATTAAAAAAGAATTGACAGAAAAAATGAATGGAGCTGCGGAAGAACTTGATTTCGAACGGGCAAAGGATTATCGCGATAAAATTATTCATATTGAAGCAACGATGGAAAAGCAAAAAATTACTATGAATGATTTCACAGATCGTGATGTTTTTGGCTATTCAGTGGATAAAGGTTGGATGTGTGTTCAAGTATTCTTTGTAAGACAAGGTAAATTAATTGAGCGGGATGTCTCCCTATTTCCCATCTATAACGAGCCTGAAGAGGAAATGCTTTCTTTTTTAGGACAATTTTACACAAAAGCAAATCATTTTAAACCAAAGGAAATTCTTATCCCTCATTCATTAGAAGCAGAAATCATAGAGGAAATTCTGCAAGTAAAAGTCATTCAGCCTAAAATTGGTCCGAAAAAGGACCTGGTCAAACTTGCTGAAAAAAATGCTGGGATAGCCTTAAAAGAAAAATTCTCATTAATAGAAAAAGACGAGGACCGCACGATTAAAGCAGTTGAAAATTTAGGTGCCGCGCTAGGGATATATACTCCACATCGAATCGAAACCTTTGATAATTCCAATATACAAGGAACAAATCCTGTTTCAGCAATGGTGGTTTTTATTGACGGAAAACCCGAAAAGAGAGAATATCGTAAATATAAAATTAAAACGGTTCAAGGTCCAGATGATTATGAATCAATGCGGGAAGTGGTTCGAAGAAGGTATACTCGAGTATTGCAAGATCATTTACCACTACCTGATTTAATTATCATTGATGGTGGGAAAGGTCATATTGAAACCGTTAGGGATGTACTTGAGAATGAGCTTGGTTTAGATATTCCATTAGCTGGTCTTGCTAAAGATGAGAAGCATCGAACTTCTCAGCTTTTATATGGAAATCCATTAGAAACAATTCCGTTAGGTCGAACGAGCCAAGAATTCTATCTTTTACAAAGGATACAAGACGAGGTTCATCGCTTTGCCATTACCTTTCATCGACAAATTCGTGGCAAAGGAGCTTTTCAATCATTATTGGATGAAATCGGGGGAATTGGTGAAAAAAGAAAAAAGGCTCTTCTCAAGCATTTTGGATCTGTAAAAAAAATGAAGGAAGCAGAATTAGAGGATTTTACTTCCATTGGCATTCCGACAAATGTAGCGGCTGAGCTAATGAAAAAATTGCAAGAATAAGGTTGTACGCGAAATGCCCATATGCTATAATAAGTGGAAATTTAATTATCAAAAAATTTAATTTAATAAGTGATGGTAGAGGTGCGAGCCTTAATAGTAAAAGTTTGGAGAAGTCCTGAGCTTCTGTGAAAAACTTTGAAAGGATTGCTCGCCGAAGTGAAGGGAAACTCAGTATTTTCTTTGCTGGTCCTGCGTTTAAGAAATGTAGGATTGTCAAGATGAATGATCTTGGAGAGCTATCTCACATTGTGGCGCGTAATTTTATTTACGTTTATAAAGCAATGAGAGACTAACTCTTATTGCTTTTTTTTATTTTAGGAAAATATATAGAAAACATATTGTTGAAAGTAGGGGAAGTTGTGGGCTTAATTGTTCAAAAATTTGGTGGAACATCCGTAGGTAGTGCTGAAAGAATAATGAATGTTGCTGAACGCGTTTTGGAAGAAAAAAATAATGGAAATGATGTGGTTGTCGTTGTTTCTGCAATGGGAAAAACAACAGATCAATTAGTATCTTTAGCGAAGGAACTGTCTTCAAATCCGTCTAAGCGAGAAATGGATATGCTTCTTTCGACCGGTGAACAGGTGACGATCTCATTGCTAGCTATGGCGCTCGCAGAAAAAGGAGTAAGTGCCATTTCTTATACTGGTTGGCAAGCTGGAATTTTGACTGAAAATATTCATAGTAATGCTCGAATTACTAACATAAATCCAGAAGCTATTAAGAAGCAATTTTCGCAAGGACATGTAGTTGTTGTAGCAGGTTTTCAAGGAGTAACAGATTCTGGAGAAATAACAACTTTAGGGCGTGGTGGTTCCGATACAACAGCTGTGGCATTAGCGGCAGCACTTCATGCCGATAAATGTGATATTTATACAGATGTAACGGGAGTGTACACGACTGATCCACGTTATGTGAAAGAAGCGAGAAAATTACTATCAGTTTCATATGATGAAATGCTCGAGCTAGCCAATTTAGGAGCAGGAGTTTTACATCCAAGAGCAGTTGAATTTGCTAAAAATTATCAAATTCCATTAGAAGTTCGATCAAGTATGGAAAAACAATCAGGGACCATCATAGAGGAGGAAGCAAGTATGGAACAAAATTTAGTCGTACGCGGAGTGGCGTTTGAAGATGAAATAACTCGAGTAACGGTGTTGGGGTTGCCTAATTCATTAACAAGCCTTTCTACGATTTTTACTACCCTTGCAGCAAATCATATCAATGTGGATATCATTATTCAGAGTACAATTGAGCTGGAAACAACAAATTTATCGTTTTCCATTAAAACTGAAGATCTAGAAAAGACTTTACAAGTTTTAGAAAAAAATAAAGAGACATTAAAATTCGAACGAATTGAAAGTGAAATTCAATTAGCAAAGGTTTCCATTGTTGGATCAGGGATGATTTCCAATCCAGGAGTAGCAGCTGAAATGTTCGATGCATTAGCAAAAAATCAGATTCAAGTAAAAATGGTCAGTACATCAGAAATTAAAGTATCAACAGTAGTAGAAGAAAAGTATATGCTTGAGGCTGTAAAAGTTTTACATGAAACGTTTGAGCTTGCTGGGAATAAAGTGAAGGCTTAAAATAAAAAGCTTCCAATGTGTCTTTATCACATTGGAAGCATTTTATTTACATTTCTGTAGTATCCTTTCGATCCCATCTTACAGTGAATTCAACGGTTCCAGCCTTTTTATGTACCTGTTCGAAGGCTTCAGTTATCATACCATTTTGTGTTTCTATTTGTTGAGCCAAAAAGCCCGCTTCGATTTTGTAATGTGTCTCTTTATTCGATTGAAATCGATAGATGATGAGAGGACTTGTTAGTTCGAAAAAAATGTCGTTTTTTGTCTCTTTTTTAATCGATAATTGCCCCCAGCCTGCTTTTTCAAAAAAGGCGATAATTTCTGTAATGCTTTGTAATGGATAAGAACGCGCAAGATTTTTTCCTGACCAATATAATATATCGGGTGCATCTTTACCGAGTATATTTGTTAACAGTTCCTCACGAACAAGATCATATCCGAACGAAGGTATAGTGATATCTTCCATCTCTACTTCGGGTTCTGGACTACGGAATTTCCTCAAAATATGTCTCCCCCTCTTTCTATTATTCTATTATAATCAAATTTCCCCTATTTTTATCAAAAAAATGAATGGAAATTTGTTCGACATTTATATCATTTTTATTATGAGCAAAAAAAATTATGATTGTATGGGGAAATTATTAAATAGCAAAATAAATGTTAATATAAAATTACCTATTATTTAAATATTCAGAGTATTATAAAAACTATTTTCAGAAAATAATAATTGTACACGTTTTCTTGACGCTCTAAGATGTTGGGAGTAAAATGAACATGTCACATAATTGTAAGAAAAGTGTCGAATTTTTTTCACAGTGATGAAGGGTTTCTCATTCCATTAATAGGGGGAAAATGGGAAGAATTTATCTTTTAAAATTTAAGGGGGGTACATGATGGCAGGTAATCGAGAGTTTTTCAATCGCAGATTGCACTCATTACTAGGGGTAATACCAGTTGGTCTATTTCTAATGCAGCATATGGTTGTCAACCATTTTGCTACTGGAGGGGAAGAGTCCTTTAACAAAGCTGCAAGATTTATGGAGCATCTTCCATTTCGTTATGTGTTAGAAACATTAGTTATTTTTTTACCTTTACTTTTCCATGCAATCTACGGACTTTATATCGCTTTTACTGCTAAAAACAATGCAAGTCGCTATGGATTCTTTAGAAACTGGATGTTCTTACTACAACGTGTATCAGGGGTTATTACATTAATCTTTATTACATGGCATGTATGGGAAACTCGTGTAGCTGCTGCATTTGGTTCAGAAGTTAACTTTCAAATGATGGAAAATATTTTATCCAATCCATTTATGTTTTGGTTCTATGTTGTTGGTGTGATTTCAACGACTTTCCACTTTGCAAATGGTCTTTGGTCTTTCATGGTAAGCTGGGGCATTACCGTAACACCACGTTCACAAGTCATTTCTACATATGTGACGATCGTGATTTTTATTGCCACTTCCATTGCATTTGTTCGTACACTTTTAGCATTTATCTAATTCGAAAAACTATTGAAATTTGAAAGATTTACGAAAAAAGGGAGTGAGTCACGATGAGTAAAGGTAAAGTAATAGTTGTCGGTGGCGGACTAGCTGGTTTAATGGCAACAATTAAGGTTGCAGAAGCCGGTACACCGGTAGATTTATTCTCATTAGTTCCTGTTAAACGTTCTCACTCTGTTTGTGCCCAAGGTGGTATTAACGGAGCTGTAAATACAAAAGGGGAAGGCGATTCTCCTTGGATCCATTTTGATGATACGATTTATGGTGGTGACTTTTTAGCAAACCAACCACCGGTAAAGGCAATGGCAGAAGCGGCACCAGGAATTATCCACTTATTTGACCGTATGGGTGTAATGTTTAATCGTACACCTGAAGGTTTACTAGATTTCCGTCGCTTTGGTGGTACACAGCATCATCGTACGGCATTTGCTGGTGCTACAACAGGACAGCAATTATTATATGCATTGGACGAACAAGTTCGACGCCATGAAGTAGCTGGGCTTGTAACGAAATATGAAGGCTGGGAGTTTTTGGGAACTGTTATCGATGACGAAGGTATTTGCCGTGGAGTTGTTGTTCAAAACCTAAAAACGATGGAAATAAAATCATTTGCAGCAGATGCGGTAATCTTGGCATCTGGTGGACCTGGGATTATTTTTGGAAAAACAACGAATTCTGTTATTAATACTGGATCTGCAGCGGCAATTGCTTATCAACAAGGTGTTTATTATGCAAATGGGGAGTTTATTCAAATTCACCCAACTGCGATTCCAGGAGACGATAAACTTCGCCTAATGAGTGAATCTGCTCGTGGTGAAGGTGGTCGTATTTGGACTTATAAAGAAGGTAAACCGTGGTATTTCCTTGAAGAAAAATATCCTGCATACGGAAATCTTGTTCCACGTGATATTGCTACACGTGAAATTTTTGATGTGTGTGTAGAGCAAAAACTCGGTATTAACGGCGAAAACATGGTATACCTTGATCTATCTCATAAAGATCCACATGAACTTGATATTAAGCTTGGTGGAATTATTGAAATTTATGAGAAGTTCACTGGTGAAGATCCACGTAAGCTTCCGATGAAAATATTCCCAGCTGTACACTATTCAATGGGTGGACTATGGGTAGATTACGACCAAATGACAAATATTCCAGGTTTATTTGCTGCTGGTGAGTGTGATTATTCTCAACATGGTGCAAACCGTTTAGGTGCTAATTCACTTCTATCAGCTATTTATGGTGGAATGGTTTCAGGACCAAATGCAGTTAGATACATTAATGGACTAGAGAAGAGTGTAGACTCTCTTTCTTCTACTTTGTTTGATAATGCTGTGAAACAAGAAGAAGAAAAATGGAATAAAATTATGTCTATGAATGGAACTGAAAATGCTTACGTTATTCATAAAGAACTTGGGGAATGGATGACAGACAATGTAACAGTTGTTCGTTTTAACGATAAGCTTTTAAAAACAGATGAAAAGTTACAAGAGTTATTACAGCGCTATGAAAACATCAATATTAACGATACAGCTAAGTGGAGTAATCAAGGGGCAAGCTTTACTCGTCAATTACAAAATATGCTTCAATTGGCTCGTGTTATTACTATTGGTGCATATAACCGTAATGAAAGCCGTGGTGCACATTACAAACCTGAATTCCCTGATCGTAATGATGAGGATTTCCTAAAAACAACAATGGCTAAGTTTGTGGATGCAAAATCAGCACCAGCTTTCCATTATGAAGAAGTGGATACTTCGTTAATTCAACCGCGTAAGCGTGATTATTCGAAGAAGAAAGGGGAGTAAGGAACATGTCTGAACAAAAAATGGTAAAATTTATTATTTCAAGACAAGACAGTCCTGATTCAGCTCCTTATACGGAAGAATTTGAACTGCCTTATCGCCCAAATATGAACGTCATTTCCGCCCTAATGGAAATTCGACGTAACCCAACAAATGCCCAAGGTAAAGATACTACACCTATCACTTGGGATATGAACTGTCTTGAAGAAGTTTGTGGAGCTTGCTCCATGATAATTAACGGCAAACCACGCCAATCTTGTTCAGCTCTTGTGGATCAGTTAGAACAACCAATTCGTTTAGAGCCTATGAGAACTTTCCCAGTTGTACGTGATCTTCAAGTGGACCGAAGCCGTATGTTTGACTCATTGAAAAAGGTTAAAGCATGGATTCCTATTGACGGAACTTATGACTTAGGACCTGGACCGCGTATGCCTGAAACAAAACGCCAATGGGCATATGAGTTATCTAAGTGTATGACGTGTGGTGTTTGCTTAGAAGCATGTCCGAATGTGAACAGTAAATCTGATTTCATTGGACCAGCACCATTATCACAAGTGCGCTTATTTAATGCTCATCCAACTGGTGAAATGAACAAAGCAGAACGTCTTCAATCGATTATGGGAGACGGCGGACTTGCAAACTGTGGTAACTCACAAAACTGCGTACAATCTTGTCCTAAAGGTATTCCTTTAACAACATCGATCGCAGCGCTAAACCGCGACACAACATTCCAAGCATTCAAAAACTTCTTCGGAAGCGATCAAATATAATAAAGAAAAGCCTCTTTCTATCGTAGAAAGAGGTTTTCTTTATCACTTTAAAGCGTCGGGGGTCAGTCCCCCGACGCTTTAAAGTGATAAAATGTGTTTCGTTCTTCCAAGTATTGTTTTATAATTAAAGAATGAATATTCATTCATTTCTAAGGAGGGAATACGATGAGCAAAATTTCTTATATAGAAAATATGGAAGAATGGGCAAAAGAATTTCATTTCTTTCATCCGATAAAGGTACGTTTTTCAGAAACAGATATGTTTGGACATGTAAACAATACGGTTCCTTTCGCATATTTTGAAGAAGCTAGAATTGAATTCTTTAAAAGTAAAGGATTTATGCAGGAATGGGTTAAGCCAGAAAACGAAACGATACCTGTAGTTGCCGACCTTCAATGTGATTATTTAGCTCAAGTGTACTTTGGGGAATCCTTAAAGATTTACGTTAAAGCACACAGAGTCGGTTCCTCATCTGTAGATTTACATTATATGGGCCAGAAATTGAACGGAAGCATTTCGTTTGTAGGAAGAGGGACAATGGTTCAAATGTCAAAGAAAAAAGGAAAAGGTAGTCCATGGACAGATGAAATGAAGCAATTATTGCTTCAAAATGACACGATTAAAGCTTGACTAATACAATCGCACATTTTTTAATAATATTTATTCTTCTTTATACAATTGTAGTCACTACAACCCTTCTCTTCACATAAGATATGGTGACTAAATATATACCCATCCCACGGTTCAAAGCTGGCGAAGGCAAGGAGGGTTACAATACTTGAAGGAGAATGAATATAATCACAAGCCATTACTCACAAAAAGAGAAAGAGAAGTATTCGAACTGTTAGTCCAAGACAAGACGACAAAAGAAATCGCTAGTGAATTATTTATAAGCGAAAAAACGGTTCGGAACCACATATCCAATGCCATGCAAAAGCTTGGTGTTAAGGGGCGTTCACAAGCAGTTGTAGAGCTCCTTCGTATGGGAGAGCTAGAACTTTAATCTTGACCGGCAGTCAAATATGATTGCCGGTTAAAACATTTAACGACAGAACTTCTTGAAATTTTTATAAAAAAAGTAGAAAATAAGATAAATACTATAAAAAATTTACGGCCCAACCTTTTTTATACTAAAAGTTATTGTAGGGGAGTTGGCAAAGATGAAACTAGAGGAAATTGAAAAAAGAGAAGCTTCGCAAATTGTTGCTAATATCGAAAAAGAGTTAAGATACATATCTGGAATTGTTCGACAAAAGGGACGGGAGATTTTAAGTAATTACACAATCACTCCACCACAATTTGTTGCTTTACAATGGTTGTTTGAGTATGGGGATATGACCATTGGTGAGTTATCGAACAAAATGTTTTTAGCTTGCAGTACAACGACGGATCTTGTCGACAGAATGGAGAAAAATCAACTTGTTCAACGTGTCAAAGATCCAAATGATCGAAGAGTAGTCCGTATTCATCTTCTTGATGAAGGAGAACGGATAATTGATGAAGTAATTAAAAAGAGACAATTATATCTTCAGGACGTATTGAAGAATTTTTCTACAGACGAAGTTCAGGCATTACAAGGAAATCTATTAAAACTACATCAAGAAATGCGAGAAGAATGAGGGAAGAGTTTTGAAACAACCGATAGGTATTATTGATTCCGGTGTGGGTGGGTTGACTGTTGTTAAAGAAGTTATGAGACAACTGCCCTACGAACAAATTTATTATGTTGGGGATACAGCAAGATGTCCGTATGGACCTAGGTCTGGTGATGAGGTAAAATTATTTACCTGGCAGCTAACTCGATTTCTTCTTCAGAAAAATATTAAAATGTTGGTGATCGCTTGCAATACAGCTACTGCTGTAGCACTTGATGAGATAAATTCGACATTGCCCATACCAGTGATCGGGGTTATTTACCCTGGAGCACGTGCTGCTTTAAAGGTAACAAAAAATTACCAAATAGGTGTGATAGCTACACTGGGCACAGTTAAAAGCGGAGCGTATGAAGAAGCTCTGAAATCATACAATCAAAAAGTTAAAGTTGATAGTTTAGCATGTCCAAAATTTGTCCCATTAGTTGAAAGTGGCGATATATACGAACCTGTTGCTAAGAAAATCGTTACTGAAACTTTAAAACCTCTGAAAAATAAAAAACTAGATACTCTTATATTAGGCTGCACTCATTATCCACTTTTAGAGCCAATAATAAAAGATGTTATGGGACAAGCAGTCCAAATTATAAGCTCTGGAGATGAAACAGCATTAGAAATGAGCACGATTCTTCAGCATGATGGTTTATTAAATCCATCAAAGGAAGAACCCGTTCATCAGTTCTATACGACGGGGTCAACAACGATTTTTTCTAATATTGCCTCTAAATGGTTAAATAAACCAATTAACAACGTTCAGCATATCAAACTGGATTAGAAGCTACTCAATAGGGTGGGCTTCTTTTTTTTGAAAAAATAACATCCTTTGTACAATTTTTTCTTTCCAAAGACGGTCTAAATTTTTAATAAGCTCGTATACATGTTAGTACAAACTGTCTTAGGAGGGATTTTCATGTCCATTAATAAAAAAACAACAGGCATCGTTTCAGCCGTACTTGTATCCTCTGCATTGCTTTCAGGGTGTGGGTTATTCGGGGGAGAAGAGAAAAAACAAATCGATCCACCAAATGAAGTTTCCTATACGGAAGATGGAAGCCAGTCGGTTGTTACGGAAGAAACGACTGGAACGGAAGTTGTGGATCAGGAAAAAGCTGCAGAACAATCAGTTATGACAGAACTCTATTTAATTGATAAAGAGGGTTATGTTGTACCCCAATCATTTTCTTTACCTAATACGGTAGGGGTGGCCAAACAAGCTTTAGAATATCTCGTAGAAAACGGGCCTTTGGCTGAGACCGATATGCTTCCTAACGGATTCCGCGCTGTTCTACCAGCGGATACAACCGTTTCTGTTGATATAAAAGATAAGGTAGCAACAGTTAATTTCTCAGAAGAATTTAAAACGTATAAAGCAGAGGATGAAGCGAGAATTCTTGAAGCGGTTACTTGGACCTTAACTCAATTTGACACAATTGATAAGGTAAAATTAAAAATGAATGGACATGAATTGACAGAAATGCCAGTGAACGGTACTCCGATTAGTGATGTAGTAAGTCGGAGCAATGGGATCAATCTGGACACGACTGAAGTCGTTGATATTTCTAATACGATGCCTTTAACAGTCTATTATCTTGGTGGAGACGAAAAGAATTACTACTATGTCCCTGTAACCAAACGTGTAAGTAATAAAACAAAAGATCCAGTAGTGGCTGTAGTAAATGAACTTGTAAAAGGTCCAAGCTACAAGTCAAATTTAGTATCAGAATTTTTACCAGAAGTGAAACTTCTAGATGCTCCGAAGGTAGAGGCTGGAAAGGTTACATTAAACTTTAACGAATCAGTTTATGGCAGTTTTGAAGAAAAAATGATTACGAAACATTTACTGACTTCACTCGTCCTTTCTTTAACGGAGCAACAGGGAATAGAAAGTGTAGCAGTCATGGTTGAGGGCAAATCAGATGTGGTGAGTGAAGATGGTGAAAAAATTATAGAACCTGTGACCCGACCAGAAAAAGTAAACACAGGTAGTTTTTAAAAAATAGTTTTTGTTATACTATATAATGACAACAAAAGAGGTAGGCAATTTTGCCACCTCTTTCTTATTGTTTCAAATAGGAGGAATATGAACATGCGTGTGGATGGAAGACAAGTAAATGAATTAAGACCCTTACATATTGAAACGAATTATTTAATTCATCCGGAAGGCTCCGTTTTAATTTCAGTTGGTGACACAAAAGTCATTTGTACAGCTAGTATTGAGGATCGTGTTCCACCATTTATGAGAAATTCAGGAAAAGGCTGGATTACTGCTGAATATTCGATGTTACCGCGGGCAACAGGAACGAGAAATATTCGCGAATCTTCAAAGGGAAAAGTTTCGGGAAGAACAATGGAAATACAACGATTAATTGGACGTGCACTTCGAGCAGTTGTCAATTTAGATGTAATCGGGGAGAAAACAATCTGGATTGACTGTGATGTAATCCAAGCGGACGGTGGGACCCGCACAGCATCCATTACGGGTGCTTATGTGGCAATGGTACAAGCTCTGCATAAACTTTATGTAAATAAATCCATTTCTAAATTCCCTGTCCATGATTTTTTAGCAGCCACAAGTGTTGGAATTTTGGAAGAGGGAAAAACAGTTTTAGATTTAAACTATATCGAAGATTCAGCTGCCCAAGTAGATATGAATGTCATTATGACTGGCAACGGTGAATTTGTAGAACTACAAGGTACAGGTGAGGAGTCTACTTTTTCATATGATCAATTACAAGAATTATTGAAGACAGCCCAAGATGGACTAATGGAGTTATTTGAACAACAAAAACTAGCTTTAGGGGAAGAGGTTGTTAAATTAATTGCTAGTACGAATAAGGGGAAGAAGTAAATGCACGAGATCGTTATTGCGACAAAAAATAAAGGTAAAGCGAAAGAATTTGAAAGTCTATTTTCAAAAAAAGGTTTTACCGTCAAGACATTATTAGACTATCCCGAAATAGAAGAGGTTGAAGAAACGGGAAAAACATTTGAAGAAAATGCAATATTGAAAGCTGAAGCTGTAGCTGGGCAATTAAATCAAACAGTCATCTCGGATGATTCTGGCTTAATTGTAGATGCCCTTGATGGTCGACCAGGGATATATTCTGCACGATATGCAGGAGAAGCAAAAGATGATGAGGCAAATATTGACAAGGTTCTAGAAGAGTTAGCTGGTTTACCGGGTGAGAATCGGACCGCAAGATTTTACTGTGCACTGGCAATAGCCATCCCTGGAAAGGCTACTTATACAGTTAGCGGAACTTGTGAAGGCGAGATCTTGCATGAAAGACGTGGCACAAATGGATTCGGTTATGACCCTATATTTTTTGTGAATGAGAAGAACCATGCTATGGCAGAACTAACTTCAGAGGAAAAAAACGTAATTAGTCATCGTGCAAAAGCAATAAAAAAATTAGAAAAAGATATTGATCACATTTTATTTTTGAAATAATTGATGACAAAGTTCTTTGAAACGTTTATGATATAAACCTAGGCCTGTTACCAAAGTTAACCATGAATATAATGGATTGTTAAAATCCTTTTGACATCAATGAGGGATATATATTACCTCATTGATGTTAAAAAAAATTCAAATGAAGTGTTGACATTATTATATTGTGCTAATATAATAATAAATGTCCTTGAAAATTAATAATGTCCCAGTAGCTCAGCCGGATAGAGCATACGCCTTCTAAGCGTACGGTCGGGAGTTCGAATCTCTCCTGGGACGCCATTTTTACTAAAAGTTACATACTTAAACTTACTACTTTACTCACCTTTATTTAGGTGAGTTTTTTGTCTATTAATAATATAAATACTTAAGGCGGAATGCTTATGAAAAAGCGAAGAAAAATAAAACCTCATAAAGAAAATATTTTTCTTTTTCCAAATGTCGATAAGCTTCTGATGGAAAAGGGATTAGAAAGTCTTCAAAATAAAAAGTTTTCGGAAGCGATCGAGTACCTTGAGAAGGCAAAGGAATTGGATCAATATAATGAAGATATAGATTTAGGATTGATCATCTCCTATTTTGAATCGGGTAACCTTTTAACTGCAAAAAATATCGCCAATGAAAGCCTGCAAAAAGGAGTAGGCGATTACTTTCAATTAATAGATATCTTCATAATGATTTTACTCCAACTAAATGAATATGAGGAAATTGTATCTACTATTGAAGCTTTAATAGAAGAAAAAGAAGTTCCAATTGATAAGTTGGATAATTTTTCTAAGATTTTAGAATTTAGTAGAAGAAAATTAGAATCTGATTTCAGAGATTCCGTTGAACCCCCCGATGAAGAAAGTGAAAAATTTGATCTTTTCCATTATCAAAATATTAATGATCAGTTCTTAGCCATTGAGAAAATATCTGAAAAGAATGTTAGGTCCTATTTAAAAGGAATAAAGGAATATTTGCAATCTGAACATGGCCACCCTTTTATAAAAACAATGCTTCTTCAGCTTTTGAAAGAACAAGAAGTAAATCAAGAAATCGAAATCCATAAATTTCAGCAAAGCATACTGGTAAACCCTACTGACCTATTGGATTTAGAAAATTCAGGTGAAAACACGAATATTATCGAAAAATTAAAGCAAGTTCTTGAACAAAGTAATCCAACCCTTTTTGATAGTAGTAAAACGATTGTTAGTAGACATTCCTTTTTATTATTTCCAATCGAGCGTAACCCAAGTGATCCATCTATTTGGACAGCTGCCTATCATTTTATTACCCTTGAATATTTTGGGGAGATCGTATCCATAGAAGAAATGGCTGAAAAATATCAAATTAATCAAAGAGATTTAAAAGAAGTTATTGCTTTTATTAGAGAACTAGAAGAAATTTCTTCCCCGTTTATATAGGTCTGGCTGTTGAAAGACAGAAAACGTGTGTTATAATGTAGTGGTTGTAATGTGTGAAATAACATATTTTACATGCGGATGGATATTAACTTGTAAGGCAAGAAGTATTCAACCAATAAATACTTAATGATATGATAAATAGATTTTGGAGGGAAATTTAATGTCTGCAAAGTGGGAAAAGTTAGAAGGAAACGTAGGTGTTCTTACTGTTGAAGTTGAGGCAGGAGAAGTTAATAAAGGATTGGACGCTGCGTTCCAAAAAGTCGTTAAAAAAGTAAATGTACCTGGTTTCCGTAAAGGTAAAATGCCTCGCGCACTTTTTGAAAAACGTTTTGGTGTAGAATCTCTTTATCAAGATGCATTAGATATTCTTCTACCTGAAGCTTATGCTAGTGCAATTATTGAAACAGGGATTGAGCCAGTGGATCGTCCTGAAATCGACATCGAAAAAATGGAAAAAGGCGAAAATTTAATTTTCAAAGCAACTGTTACAGTTAAACCAGAAGTTAAACTTGGCGAATATAAAGGTTTAGAAGTAGAAGCATTCGATACAACTGTTACAGATGAAGATGTAGAGAAAGAAATCAAAACTTTACAAAATCGTCAAGCTGAACTAGTTGTTAAAGAAGATGGAAAAGCTGAAAACGGTGATACAGTTGTTATCGATTTCGAAGGTTTCGTTGATGGCGAAGCATTCGAAGGTGGGAAAGCTGAAAACTATTCTTTAGAGCTTGGTTCTGGTAATTTCATTCCTGGTTTTGAAGATCAATTAGTAGGTACTGCTACTGGTGAATCTAAAGACGTTGAAGTTAGCTTCCCTGAAGAGTACCATGCAGCTGAACTTGCTGGTAAACCTGCTGTGTTCAAAGTTACTGTTCATGAAATTAAAGCAAAAGAACTTCCTGCTTTAGATGATGAATTTGCTAAAGATGTCGATGATGAAGTAGAAAGCCTAGACGCTTTAAAAGAAAAAATTAAAAATCGTTTAGTAGATGAGAAAAATCATCAAGCAGAACATCATGTACGTGATGCAGTTGTTGAAGCTGCAGCGAAAAACACAGAAGTGGATATTCCAGAAGCTATGGTTGAAACTGAAGTGGATCGTATGATGAATGAGTTCGAACAACGTTTACAAATGCAAGGAATGAATCTTGAATTATACTTCCAATTCTCTGGACAAGATGAAACAGTTCTTCGTGATCAAATGAAGGAAGAAGCTGTTAATCGTGTTCGTGTAAATTTAACACTTGAAGCGATTGCTAAAGCTGAAAACATCGAAGTAACTGAAGAAGATGTTAATAATGAAATTGCAAAAATGGCTGAAATGTATAACATGTCAGTAGAAAACATCACAAAAGCTTTAGGTAGCACTGAAGGTTTAAAAGGTGATTTACAATTGAAAAAAGCTGTAGATTTCCTAGTAGAAAACAAAAAGTAATTAATTTCCATATGACAAGGCACGGAAGCATTCGTGCCTTGTTTTTACACTTAAAAATAAATATTTAGCCTTTTATACATATGTACGAAATAAATACTTACGATTTAATTAAGAGAAATATGGTTAAGCTTAGTTCATACGATTCTTTTTAATGCGGATTAAAAGAAAATAAATATATTGTAGTTTTGTAAAAATATTCTTACAATTCTACATGGTCTAAGGGTTATTATTTCCTGTCTGTACATAAAATGTGTTACAATCCAATACATAACATTAAGCAGTTTTATTTTAAAGGTTAAAAAACATAATTTTCTATTTTAATCCGCAGCCGTATCCGGTTAGAAGTTCTTCAAGGGGTGATAAGTATTGTTTAAATTTAATGATGAAAAAGGGCAGCTTAAATGCTCATTTTGTGGGAAAACACAAGATCAAGTCCGAAAATTAGTTGCCGGACCAGGTGTATATATATGCGATGAGTGTATCGAGCTTTGTACTGAAATTGTTGAAGAAGAATTAGGAACAGAGGAAGAAGTTGAATTCAAGGACGTTCCAAAACCGAAAGAAATTCGTGAAATATTAGACGAGTATGTAATTGGGCAGGATCAGGCAAAGAAATCGTTAGCAGTGGCCGTTTATAACCATTACAAACGAATTAATTCTAATAGTAAAATTGATGATGTAGAGTTATCAAAAAGTAATATTGCTATGATTGGTCCGACAGGAAGTGGTAAAACACTACTTGCACAAACATTAGCGAGAATTTTAAATGTTCCATTTGCCATTGCTGATGCGACTTCTTTAACGGAAGCTGGTTATGTTGGTGAAGATGTTGAGAATATTTTATTAAAGCTTATTCAGTCTGCTGACTACGATGTAGAGAAAGCTGAAAAAGGTATCATTTATATCGATGAAATTGATAAAATTGCTCGTAAATCTGAAAATCCATCTATTACTCGAGATGTTTCAGGTGAAGGAGTACAACAAGCTTTATTAAAAATACTAGAAGGTACTGTGGCAAGTGTCCCTCCACAAGGTGGACGTAAACACCCTCATCAGGAATTTATTCAAATTGATACAACGAATATTCTCTTTATTTGTGGTGGTGCTTTTGACGGAATCGAGCCAATCATTAAACGTCGATTAGGTCAAAAGGTCATAGGCTTTGGTGGTGAAAATAAGCAGGAAGATATTAGCCAAAAAGAGCTTCTTTCCAAAGTTCTTCCTGAAGACTTATTAAGATTTGGATTGATTCCAGAATTTATCGGTCGTTTACCTGTCATTGCAAGTTTAGAGCAATTAGATGAAGAAGCATTAATTGAAATTTTAACTAAACCTAAGAATGCTCTTGTTAAACAATATCAAAAAATGCTCGAACTTGATGATGTTGAATTAGAATTTGAAGAAGAAGCGCTGAAGGAAATTGCTAAAAAGGCAATTGAACGAAAAACAGGTGCACGTGGTCTACGTTCTATCATTGAAGGAATTATGTTGGATGTAATGTTTGACCTACCTTCACGCGATGATATTACCCGTTGTGTAATTACAAAAGAAACCGTACTGAATAATACAGTTCCGAAATTAATATTAAATGATGGTACAATCATCGAGCAGGAACGTTCTGCTTAAAAAGAAAAACAAGCTCCTGTTCGTCGGAGCTGGATAGTTTTCTAAAAGACCAAACCTAAATTTTTCGAGGTTTGGTCTTTTATTTTTTTAACCTAATTTGTCTTTCATTCCATCTTTCTCTATTATTATTGTTTATTCCATCACTCCCTCGGAAATAATAGCATATATCGAATTCGTAAAAATCGCGGGAGGAATAAGATGAGTTGGACGGGAATTGCCTTAATCATACAATTGTTTTTTGGGATAATCATTGGGTTGTATTTTTGGAACTTATTAAGAAACCAACGAACGCAAAAAATTTCGATTGATAAAGAGTCCCGAAAGGAAATGGATCAATTACGTAAGATGAGATCCATTTCATTAACAGAACCCTTATCTGAAAAAGTACGACCTAATAATTTTAAGGATATTGTTGGTCAGGAAGATGGAATTAAAGCACTTAAAGCTGCACTTTGTGGTCCAAACCCACAGCATGTGATTGTATATGGACCGCCTGGAGTTGGAAAAACAGCAGCCGCACGTTTAGTTTTAGAAGAAGCAAAGAAAAATTATAAATCCCCGTTTAAGCATTCATCTGTTTTTATCGAGTTAGATGCGACAACAGCAAGATTTGATGAACGGGGAATAGCTGACCCACTAATTGGGTCTGTTCACGACCCTATCTATCAAGGCGCAGGGGCAATGGGGCAAGCTGGAATTCCTCAACCTAAACAAGGGGCAGTAACAAATGCACATGGTGGAGTATTATTTATCGATGAAATAGGTGAATTGCACCCAATACAGATGAATAAGTTGTTGAAAGTACTGGAAGACCGAAAAGTATTTTTAGAAAGTGCTTATTACCATGAAGAAAATACGCAAATTCCAACGCATATTCATGATATTTTTAAAAATGGACTGCCAGCTGATTTTAGATTAATTGGGGCAACAACTAGGACACCAAGCGAAATACCACCAGCAATTCGGTCACGGTGTATGGAAGTATTTTTTCGAGAATTAAATCAAGAAGAAATATCTGCAATCGCGAAAAAAGCTGCAGACAAAGTCCAATTACAAATTAATGATTCAGGACTTGAGACATTATCGAACTATGCTAGGAACGGACGCGAAGCGGTAAATATCATTCAAACAGCTGCAGGATTAGCCATTACAGGTGATCGACAAAATATAAAAGATGAAGATATTGAATGGGTCATTCATTCTAGTCAGTTGACTCCTAGAATGGAAAAGAAAATTAATTTAATCTCTAGTATCGGTTTAGTCAATGGTTTAGCGGTTTATGGTCCCAATTCAGGGGCATTGTTAGAAATTGAGGTTACCGTCATTCCAGCAAAAGAAAAAGGCTCAATTAATATTACTGGTATTGTAGAAGAGGAAAGTATTGGTGGTAGCGGGAAGTCGATTCGTCGAAAAAGTATGGCAAAAGGCTCAATCGAGAATGTTATTACGGTATTAAGGTCTATGGGTGTACCAGCAGATGAATTTGATATTCATGTTAATTTCCCAGGTGGTGTACCGATAGACGGTCCTTCCGCAGGGATTGCGATGGCAACAGGGATTTATTCCGCTATTTATAAAATTCCTGTCAATCATACGGTTGCTATGACAGGTGAAATTGGAATACACGGACATGTGAAGCCTATCGGAGGAGTTTTTCCAAAGGTATTAGCAGCTAAAAAAGCTGGGGCAAAAACAGTCATCATTCCGATGGAGAATAAGCAATCGATATTAAATGAAATAAAAGGGATCCAAATAGTCACCGTAAATCATCTCGACGAGGTATTTGAAATTGCCTTACAACAAAAATTTGCAACAGAATTGACACCAAAGCCACTGGATTTTGATGTTATTCCAGCTTCTTACGACATAACGAAAAAAGAATCTATATAAAAATTAAAACTTCGGTTTAACTAACAAGCCGAAGTTTTTTCTGTTTAACTGAACAAGTAATAAAATAGGGAGAAGATATTGATACTAAGAAAGCAGCAGTGAAGATATTTCAATTGTCTAGCTCCAGTGGCTAGCCCCAACGTACAGGATGTACTAGTGTCGACAATGCGACAGGACGTCGCGCTTTTGTCGACCTCGAGGTCAAATGTTCGCCACCCCAAAAGTCAAAGAACGACTTTCCGGGTGTCGAAGCATTTGCTTGTCGGGGCTAATCAAGCCGCTTGCGCTTTCTAAAAAATAGACACAGTTTATTAAATACGTTAGAATTGTACAAAGATTGCATATGCAATAATTATCGGGAAAATTGGAGGTGCTTAGCATGTCTAAAAATTATGAGCTTAATGTCCCCCTCCTACCATTAAGGGGTTTACTTGTTTATCCGACAATGGTATTACATTTGGATGTTGGTCGTGAAAAATCAGTGCTAGCGCTTGAAAAGGCAATGGTAGAAGATCATTATATCTTTTTGACGACTCAAAGAGATATCTCACTAGATGAACCAACGGAAGAAGATTTATATCCAATGGGTACCTTAACACGTGTGAAACAAATGTTAAAGCTTCCAAATGGGACGATTAGGGTGCTGGTTGAAGGATTAAAAAGAGCTGAAATTATCGAATATTTACCTGAACAAAATTATTTTTCAGTTCAAATAAAAATATACGAAGATGACGATAGCAAAGATGTCGAACTTCAAGCTCTAATGCGCACGATGCTTGATTATTTTGAACAATACATAAAAATGTCCAAAAAGATTTCTGCAGAAACTTACGCATCTGTTGCCGATATTGAAGAACCTGGCCGAATGGCAGATATTATCGCCTCACATCTTCCTTTAAAACTTAAAGAGAAGCAAACCATTTTAGAAACGATTGATTTAAAAGAAAGACTGAATCGTGTCATTGATGTCATCCATAATGAAAAAGAAGTATTAAATTTAGAAAAGAAAATTGGGCAGCGTGTAAAAAAATCAATGGAACGTACCCAAAAGGAATATTATTTACGTGAACAAATGAAAGCCATTCAAAAAGAACTTGGGGATAAAGAGGGAAAAACGGGAGAAGTGGCAGAGCTAACGGAAAAGATTGAGAAGGCTGGAATGCCAGAACATGTTCTGAATACTGCATTTAAAGAATTAGACCGTTATGAAAAAGTTCCTTCAAGTTCAGCTGAAAGTGCAGTTATTCGAAATTATTTAGAATGGTTAATCTCTTTACCTTGGACAAAAGCAACTGAAGATGATCTAGACATCCATAAGGCGGAAAGAATTTTACACGAAGATCATTATGGATTAGAGAAAGTAAAAGAACGAGTGTTGGAATATTTGGCTGTACAAAAGCTGACAAACTCCTTGAAAGGACCTATTTTATGTTTAGCAGGTCCTCCTGGAGTAGGGAAAACTAGTTTGGCTCGATCGATTGCCACGTCATTAAATCGCCACTTCGTTCGAGTTTCATTGGGCGGGGTTCGTGATGAATCTGAAATTCGAGGACATCGCAGAACTTATGTGGGAGCGATGCCGGGACGAATCATTCAAGGAATGAAAAAAGCTGGAACGATAAATCCTGTGTTCCTTTTAGATGAAATTGACAAAATGTCAAGTGATTTTCGTGGAGATCCTTCTGCAGCTATGCTCGAAGTGTTAGATCCTGAACAAAATCATAATTTCAGTGATCATTATATTGAAGAGCCGTATGACTTATCAAAGGTAATGTTTATTGCGACTGCCAACAATTTAGCAACCATCCCTGGACCGTTAAGAGACCGCATGGAAATTATCACAATTGCTGGATATACCGAATTAGAAAAGCTCTTTATCGCGAAGGAACATTTGCTACCAAAGCAGGTAAAAGAGCATGGTTTATCTAAAGGTGTATTACAAATCCGAGATGAAGCCATTACGAAAATTATTCGTTATTACACAAGGGAAGCTGGAGTTCGTTCTCTAGAGCGTCAGATGGCGACAATTTGCCGTAAAACAGCAAAAATTATTGTTTCTGGAATCAAGAAGAAAGTGGTTATTACAGAAAAAAGTGTTGAAGAGTTTTTGGGAAAAACAATTTTCCGCTATGGCCAAGCAGAGCTAGAAGATCAAGTAGGTGTCGCGACTGGCCTAGCCTATACAACTGTCGGTGGGGACACACTTCAAATAGAAGTATCCTTAGCGCCAGGAAAAGGAAAATTGGTTCTAACAGGAAAACTCGGAGATGTCATGAAAGAGTCAGCACAAGCAGCTTTTAGTTATATCCGTTCAAAAGCAGGCGAATTAAATATCGAAGAGAATTTTCATGAGAAATATGATATTCATATACACGTTCCAGAAGGGGCAGTCCCTAAGGATGGTCCATCTGCTGGGATTACAATCGTAACGGCACTTGTTTCTGCTTTAACAGGTAGACCGATTCGTAGGGAAGTGGGGATGACTGGAGAAGTCACACTACGTGGTCGAGTGTTACCGATTGGTGGATTAAAAGAGAAAACGCTTAGTGCACATAGGGCGGGTTTAACTAAAATCATCTGTCCTAAAGAGAATGAAAAGGATATTGATGATATCCCGGAAAGTGTTCGAGAAGATTTAACCTTTGTTCTTGTATCCCATGTAGATGAGGTATTAAAGCATGCGTTGTTGGATGGTGTGAAAAATGAAAGTAACTAGTTCAGAGATTGTCATTAGTGCTGTTAAGCCAGAACAGTATCCGGATACAACGATACCGGAATTTGCACTAGCAGGCAGATCGAATGTAGGCAAATCATCCTTTATCAATAAAATGCTTAATCGAAAAGGATTGGCAAGAATTTCATCCAAACCAGGAAAAACACAAACATTAAATTTTTATATTATTAATGAAGTATTACATTTTGTTGATGTACCAGGATATGGTTATGCTAAGGTTTCAAAGTCAGAACGTGCAGCTTGGGGTAGAATGATTGAAACGTACTTTACCAAAAGAGAACAACTGAAAGCAGTCGTTTTAATTGTAGATTTACGACATCCACCTACTGCAGATGATCGAATGATGTATGACTTTTTAAAACATTACGAAATCCCGTGTATCATTATCGCAACAAAAGCAGATAAAATTCCAAAGGGAAAGTGGCAAAAACATTTGAAAATCACCAAAGAATCATTAGACATAGATCCAAATGACCACATCGTCCTCTTTTCATCTGAAACAGGTTTAGGTAAAGATGAAGTTTGGAAAATAATTGGGGAATATATGTAGGGAAATAAAGGAATAAGAAAAAGAGACAGCGTTTACCGCTGTCTCTTCTTCGTTTCTTTCTTTAAAAGTAAATAAATTCCGATGAGAATTAATACAGCGGGCCAGAATTTCCAAGCTACTGTTACTCTATTTTCTAGTACACCTATCCAGCTAACAATTTTATCATAAAATAAGAGAAGTCCTGCAAGTGCTAGAAAGAGCAACCCTTGAAATAAACCAACCCCAAGCTTTTGATAGCGAAGTAAAAATCCAAGTGCAATGATTAAAATAAATGTACCAATATGGTCTGGCCATATAGCAAGCTTATGAACGACATGAAAATGGACTCCGAAGCCGAGTAAAATCGTGCCAGGTAAAATTCCGTCGTAATCTTTCGCTATATATGCCTGTCCTAGAAAAGCGATTCCGACGATAATCAATAATGTTGGCCATGTATAAAATTCTTTAAATAAAGTAATTTGTGATTGTTGAAGATAGAAATATGCACCAAATCCTATTAATATCATACCAGGAAAAATGCGTTGATTTTTCATAATACTTTCACTTCCGTTGTTTACTTGAATCTCTTATGTTTTTTTGGTACTGTACATAAGGAAGGAATTTGTCGATTTTGTGAATTATCTAGTTAAATAATCCTAAATAGGCGATAATAAGTATACAATATTAATTGTAATTATTATTTCTTTTATCATACCATAGGTTTACCATTATTTTCACATTATTCGCAGAAAAGTAATTTGTCATATATCTACAAAATTATTTAAGTCATTGTACGAAAGATGGGGTGTTCTTAAAAAATGCATATTTTAGTTGTTGGAATAAACTATAAAACTGCCCCTGTCGAAATTCGCGAGCGGTTAACCTTTAATCCAGATACTTTAGGTGATGCCATGAAGAGGCTACAGACGAGAAAGAGTATCCTTGAGAATGTCATCATTTCAACATGTAATCGAACGGAAATTTATGCGGTTGTGGATCAGTTGCACACTGGCCGGTACTATATAAAGGAATTTCTCTCAGACTGGTTCCAGATGGAAACAGATGAATTTGTTCCATACCTTTTTATTTATGAACAAGAAGGTGCCATCAACCATCTATTCCATGTTGCTTGTGGTTTAAATTCGATGGTTCTCGGTGAAACACAAATATTAGGACAAGTCCGAACAAGTTTTCTTTTAGGTCAAGAAGAGAATACGACTGGAACTGTATTTAACCAATTATTTAAACAGGCTGTAACCCTTGCGAAAAGGGCACATTCCGAAACAGATATTGGAGCAAATGCTGTGTCAATCAGCTATGCTGCCGTTGAGTTATCTAAGAAAATTTTCGGTTCGTTACAAAATAAGCATGTTTTAATTTTAGGTGCAGGAAAAATGGGCGAGCTTGCTATTCAAAATTTACATTCAAATGGTGTAAGTAAAGTGACAGTCATTAACCGTACATTTGAAAAAGCTCAAAATCTAGCAAGTCGTTTTAATGGAACGGCTAAATCACTACAGGAATTACAATGCGCCCTTATTGAAGCTGATATTTTAATTAGTTCAACAGGTTCGAAAGATTTTGTTATTACGAAAGAAATGATGGTTAACGTTGAACGAATGCGCAAAGGAAAGCCGTTGTTTATGGTAGATATAGCTGTACCACGTGACCTTGATCCGAAACTTGCTGATCTTGAAAATGTTTTCTTATATGATATCGACGATTTAGAAGGTATTGTAGAAGCGAACTTGAAAGAACGAAAAAAAGCCGCTGAAAAAATTGAACTTTTAATAGAAGCAGAAATAGTTGATTTTAAACAATGGCTAAATATGTTAGGTGTTGTTCCAATTATATCGGCATTAAGAGACAAAGCTTTATCTATTCAAGCTGAAACGATGGAAAGTATCGAACGAAAGCTTCCAGACTTAACTGACCGTGAAAAGAAAATATTAAATAAACATACGAAAAGCATTATTAATCAATTATTAAAAGATCCGATTCTACAGGCAAAGGAATTATCCTCGCAAAAGAATGCGGATCAAGCATTGGACTTATTTGTAAAAATATTTAATATTGAAGAACATGTAAAGGCCCAGCAGGAGACTAAATCAACCGAGACCTCTAAAGCAATGGTCCAATTAACCCATGCTTCCTTACAGTCATAGTGAGAGGTTTCAGCTATGTTTGATATTTATTTTACTAGGCTTCATGAATTAACCGTTATTTTATATGCGATTAGCGTTCTTCTATATTTTGTGGATTTTCTTCATCAGAACCGGAAGGCAAATCGGTGTGCCTTCTGGTTACTTGCATTTGTTTGGGTTTTACAATCTATCTTTTTAATTTTATACATGATGAAGACAGGAAGGTTCCCAGTCTTAACGATATTTGAAGGACTATATTTTTATGCTTGGGTATTAGTTACTTTGTCATTAATCATTAATCGACTGTTAAGAGTTGACTTTATTGTTTTTTTTACGAATATTTTAGGATTTGGAATTATGGCAATACATACATTCGCTCCAATGCAATTTGATTCTATTATTATGGGGCAGCAATTAGTTTCTGAATTGCTATTAATTCATATCACAATGGCTATACTGTCATATGGAGCATTCTCACTCTCTTTTGTCTTTTCTTTACTCTATTTGATTCAATATGATTTATTAAAAAGGAAAAAATGGGGGAAGACCTTAGTTCGAATTTCAGATCTTTCTATGCTTGAGCATTTTTCATATGTTTTAAATATTATAGGGGTACCGATGTTAATTCTTAGTTTGATATTAGGAACTCAATGGGCTTTTTTGAAGGTACCAGATATGAAATGGTATGATCCAAAGGTGCTTGGATCTTTCAGTGTACTTGCCGTATACGGTGTACTGCTCTATTTAAAAACAAGAAAAGGGTTATCAGCAAAAAAACTTGCCCTTTGGAATATTGCTTCTTTTTTAATCGTATTAATCAACTTTTTCCTTTTTGGACAATTATCATCCTTCCATTTTTGGAACTCGTAAATAATTAGGAGGCTTCTATGAGAAAAATTATTGTTGGTTCAAGAAAAAGTAAATTAGCTTTAACACAAACAAATTGGGTCATTGAACAATTGAAAAAACTCGGCGCTCCATTTGAGTTTGAGGTAAAAGAAATTGTCACAAAAGGGGATCAAATTTTAGATGTTACCTTATCTAAAGTGGGTGGAAAGGGTCTTTTTGTAAAAGAAATTGAACAAGCAATGTTAAATAAAGAAATCGATATGGCTGTTCATAGTATGAAAGATATGCCTGCTATTTTACCTGAGGGGTTAACAATTGGTAGTATACCAGAAAGAGAAGACCATCGTGATGTATTGATTTCTAAGGGACATGTACAGCTAGAGGATTTAAAACCTGGTTCCATCATAGGAACAAGCAGCTTAAGACGTGCTGCACAGCTTTTAGTGGAAAGACCTGATCTTGAAATAAAATGGATTCGCGGAAATATTGATACAAGATTAGCGAAGCTTGAAACAGACGAATATGATGCCATTATTTTAGCAGCTGCTGGTCTCTTCCGAATGGGTTGGGCTAAGGATGTCATTAGCCAGTTTTTATCAACAGAAATATGTTTACCTGCTGTTGGACAAGGAGCATTGTCCCTTGAGTGTCGTGAGGATGACAAAGAGCTTCTTGACTTATTAGCTAAGTTTACATGTGAAAATACAGATGTAGCGGTACGAGCGGAGCGCTCCTTCTTGAATAAAATGGAAGGTGGATGCCAAGTACCGATTGCTGGTTATGCATTTGTAAACGAAGAAAAAGAGATCGTGTTAACAGTTCTAGTTGCTTCTCCAGATGGGGAAATCATCTATAAGGAAGAGGTAAAAGGGACAGATCCAGAGCATCTTGGTAAGCTAGCGGCTAACAAGCTGATTGAAAGAGGCGGAAAAGAATTAATTGATAATGTGAAAGCTGAGCTTGATCAATAATGAATCAGTCTTTACTTCCACTCAAAGGTAAGACAGTTCTTGTACCTCGTGGAAAAAAAGAGGCAGAAGCATTTTCGACTTTAGTAGAACAATATGGGGGAGTTCCAATGGAAATCCCTCTTATTGCCTTTCGACCGATTCAATCCTCAAAAGAAATCGTAGCAATGTTTAATAATTTACATACTTATGATTGGATCATTTTTACGAGTAATGTGACTGTTGAGACCTTTTTTTCCTTTTTTAAAAAAACACCTGCAGCAATTCCTCAAGTTGCAGTTATCGGAGAAAAGACGGCAAATGTTCTGAGAGAGAAAGGATACGGGGTTCAATTTATCCCCAATGAGTATGTTGCTGAAGGTTTTGCTCGTGAGTTTCGTCCATATGTAAAAAAAGGGATGAAGGTATTAATTCCAAAAGGGAATTTATCCAGAGATTATATCGCCAAGTCATTAATAAATGCAGGAGCATTGGTTGACGAAATTATCATTTACGAAACTTATTTACCTGAGGAAAGTAAATTACACTTAAAAGAAGCTATCACAAATAGGCAATTAGATATTTTAACCTTTACGAGTCCATCCACATTTGATCATTTTATGGAAGTCATCCTTGGGAACGGTCTGCAAAGAAATATTGAACATTGTTTGATTGCTTGTATCGGACCTGTGACAAAGGAGAAAATTGAGTCCCTTGGGTGGAAGGTTGATGTCAGTCCCGAAACGTATACTGTGGAAAATATGCTGAAAGATGTTATCCTTTATATACAAGCTCAAAATTAGGAGGAAATAATTATGGAATTAAATTTTCATCGACACCGTCGATTAAGAAGTTCTGAAAATATGCGTTCACTTGTAAGGGAAAATCATCTTCGAGTGGAGGATTTTATCTATCCTCTTTTTATCGTAGAAGGTGAAAATAAACGAACTGAAGTTAAATCGATGCCAGGAGTTTTTCAATTATCGTTAGACAATCTCCAAACAGAAATGGAAGAGATTATTTCATTGGGAATTAAATCCATTCTACTATTTGGAGTTCCTAATGAGAAAGATGAATGCGGACAAGGCGCATACCATGATCACGGTATCGTTCAAGAGGCTACACGTTTTGTGAAGGAAAGATTTCCTGAAATGATCGTTGTGGCAGATACGTGTCTTTGTGAATATACAAGTCATGGCCATTGCGGTGTGATTGAAAACGGGAAGGTATTAAACGATCCATCATTACAATTACTCGTTCAGACAGCTGTAAGTCAAGCTAAAGCAGGTGCTGATATAATTGCCCCTTCAAATATGATGGATGGGTTTGTTGCTGCCATCCGAAAAGGACTTGATGAGGCTGGATTTGAAGATATTCCAATCATGTCCTATGCAGTGAAATATGCATCTGCATTCTACGGACCATTCCGTGATGCAGCTGAGAGCACCCCTCAATTCGGTGATCGCAAAGCATATCAAATGGATCCTGCTAACCGCCTAGAGGCTCTAAGAGAAGCAGAATCTGATGTATTAGAAGGTGCGGACTTCTTAATAGTCAAGCCTGGTTTACCATATTTAGATATCGTTCGTGACGTGAAGAACAACTTTAACCTACCCGTTGTGATTTATAATGTAAGTGGGGAATATTCAATGGTTAAAGCTGCTGCAATTAACGGATGGATAGATGAACAAAAGATTGTGATGGAAATGCTTACTGGTATGAAGCGAGCAGGAGCAGATTTAATTATTACATATTTTGCTAAAGACGTTGCCCGTTGGTTACAAGCTTAGAATTAGAATAGCCAATTGTAAGGAAAAATCATTAGGAAATGAGGATTCTATTTTATGAATTCATACAGTCAATCCATTGATGCTTATAAAGAAGCGATAACTCTTATGCCTGGTGGGGTAAATAGTCCAGTGCGTGCCTTTAAATCAGTCAAAATGGATCCGATTTTTATGGCAAGAGGAAAAGGTTCGAAAATTTATGATATTGATGGCAATGAATATATTGATTACGTATTATCTTGGGGACCACTTATTTTAGGACATACAAATGATCAAGTTGTAGAAGCAATTAAAAAAGTGGCTGAACTAGGTACAAGCTTTGGTGCCCCTTCTTTAATTGAAAATGAATTAGCTAAGCTCGTTATTGAACGTGTCCCATCGATTGAAATGATTCGAATGGTTTCATCTGGAACAGAAGCAACGATGAGTGCTTTGCGACTTGCCAGAGGATATACAGGAAGAAACAAAATTGTGAAATTTGAAGGTTGTTACCATGGGCATGGTGATTCGCTTCTAATTAAAGCTGGCTCAGGAGTTGCTACACTAGGATTACCTGATAGCCCGGGTGTTCCAGAAGGTATCGCTAAAAATACAATCACAGTGCCATATAATGATCTTGAAAGCTTAAAATATGCCTTTGAGCAATATGGTGATGATATAGCTGGTTTGATCGTTGAACCAGTTGCAGGTAATATGGGAGTCGTTCCACCACTTCCAGGTTTTTTAGAAGGGCTTCGTGAAATTACACAACAATACGGTGCGTTATTGATTTTTGATGAGGTCATGACTGGCTTCCGTGTAGGATATCATTGTGCTCAAGGTTATTATGGAATCACCCCAGATATAACATGCCTAGGGAAAGTCATCGGCGGTGGACTACCTGTAGGGGCTTACGGTGGACGTGCCGAAATTATGGAGAAAATTGCGCCAAGTGGACCAATTTATCAGGCTGGTACATTATCCGGTAATCCGCTAGCGATGTCTGCAGGGTTAGAAACCTTAAAGCAACTGACTCCGGAAGATTATACTGAGTTTGAAAGAAAAGGAGATATTCTTGAGGAAGGGATAAAAGCTGCAGCAAGTAAATATGACATCCCTCATTCCATTAATCGAGCAGGCTCTATGATTGGATTCTTCTTTACAAACGAAAAAGTATATAATTATGAAAAAGCAAAAACGTCTAATTTAGATTATTTTGCAACCTATTACCGCGAAATGGCCAATCAAGGTATTTTCTTGCCGCCATCACAATTTGAAGGATTATTCCTATCAACAGCTCATAGTGATGAAGATATTCAAAAAACATTACACGCGATTGAAAAAGCATTTGCGGTGATTAAAGGTTAATAACAGAAACTGTCCAGCGCTAGCGTCCTAGTCCCGACGTACAGGAAGACTAGTGTCGACAATGCGACAGGACGTCTCGTCCTTGTTGATCTCGAAGTCAAATGTTCGGGTTGATCACAGCGCTTTTCGCTTTTCTTACTCTCACTTAGTGAGGGTTTTTTTTTATGTCCAATCATAAAAATCATGTATAAGTCATACAGTTTAATGACATGGTGATTTATGTAATAGGAAATGAAAGGAGGAGTCGCTTTGTCTCAAGAAAGCCAATCGTGTTTACGATTTTCTTTAGAAGAGTCTGTCTGGTTTCAAAGAGGACAGGAAGTCGAAGAACTTGTTTCGATTTCACTTGATCCTAATATAACGATTCAAGAAAATGACCAGTATGTAACCATTCGTGGCTCACTCGAATTAACTGGAGAGTATAAACGTCAAAATGGGTTTGCAGAAAATGATGGTTTGGATTCAATTCAAAAGTGGGTTCATTCAGTAGTAGAAAGAGACGAAGGAATTTGCGAATTTGCTCATCAATTTCCAGTGGATATTACGATCCCGACCTATAGGATTCGTGATTTAAATGAAATTGATGTCGAGATTGAAACCTTTGATTATGTTTTGCCAGAAAGAAGTTGTTTGAAATTAACTGCAGATCTCAACATTACTGGACTTTACGGTGATCAAGTCGTAGAAGAAAAAGAAGTAGCTGAAGCAGAATTAGATGAAGCGTTGGAGTTAAAACTTCGCTCTCCTTCAGAAGAAAGCTTTGATTCCGATTATGAAAATGAAGTTGAAGTAGAAGTAGAAGTAGAAGTAAGTGAATTAAAAGAGCTTGTTAGAACCAGTGATGATGTAGAATCTTCAGAAGAACTTATTGAGGAACATGAAAATGAGTTAGAATTTGAACCATTTGAAGTGGAAGCAAGAAAGGAAGAAGTTTTCTTTCGTGATCCCAATTTGGTAGAATCTTCTTCCCATCAACCAGATTCACCGGATATATCATTTTCTTCTTATCGAAGTGAACAGCCTCATGTAGTAGATCAAGAGGCTCACGGAGAAATGCATGTTGAAGGACCTGAGGTAGAAGAAGAAATTGAATCTCCTCCAATTGAAAAAACAGTAAAACAAAAGTCATCGAAAAAGAAGAGTATGTCCATTTCAGAGTTTCTAGCCCGAAAAGAAAATAGTGAAGATTTAGCAAAATTAAAAGTCTGTATCGTACAATATGGAGAATCTGTTGATACATTAGCAGAGAGATATCAAGTATCCGTTCAACATCTACTAAAGGTGAACCAGTTAGAAATTAACCAGGATGTTCATGAAGGGCAAGTCCTTTACATCCCGCAAGTGCATGCTAGGAAATAATGAAACAAGATGAGCAGGTTAAATAATACCAGCTCATCTGTTTTCTTTTCATACTGAATTAAGTAAGTATAAATTTTTTAGACTTTGAAAATTGTCTAGCGCAAGCGTCCTAGCTCCGACGTACAGGATGTACTAGTGTCGACAATGCGACAGGACGTCGCGCTCTTGTCGACCTCGAGGTCAAATGTTCGCCACCCAAAAAGTCAAAGAACGACTTTCCGGGTGGCAAAGTTAAGCTTGTCGGGACTGATCAAGGGCTTGCGCTTTTCCTACTTGAAAGAGAGTGGACAAAATGAATGATCATACAATCGTTCAAGGTTTGGACCCAATATTAAAGTATTACGGTATTCAAGCAAATTTTGTGGAGAAATATGGGAAAATATATAAAATTTATTCCAATAAAGGAACATTCGCGCTGAAGCAAATACCCATCCATCATGGGATAGATTTTATTAAACATGTTCAATATTTATTTCAAAAAGGATTTAATCGGATTGTTCCCATCTACCCATCTTTAGATGGAAGATATGCCATACTTTATGAAAATACTCTTTATTATTTAATGCCTTGGTTAATAAATGATGAGAAAGAAGACCGAGATAAAAGACCACAGCTCATGTTCCGTGAATTGGCACGAATGCATTCCTTATCACAAAAAGAATTGGTTGTGAATAAAGAGGAACGGACTGAGCATTATGAAAAAACGAAACAGCAATGGGAAAAAGATATCGAATTAATGGAAGGATTCATTGAAACTTGCGAAAAAAAAATGTATATGTCTCCATTTGAGTTACAATTTTGTCTTTATTTTCACGAAATTCGTCTAGCCCAACGCTACGCGCTTACTAGATTTGAAGAGTGGTATGAGGCGACAAAGGATAATGAAAAAGCACGATCTGTCATTAATCATGGAAAAGTGTCTACTGAGCATTTTCTATTTGATGAAAAGGGATATGGATACTTTTCAAATTTCGAGGATTCAGGGCTTGGTTCACCCATTCATGATGTTCTCCCTGTGTTATACAGATCTTTGAAGGGGCAGCTTAGGAAATTTGATGAAGCACTGACATGGCTTTATGATGGCTATTTTAAATATTTTCCACTAAAAGAAGAAGAAAAGCTTCTATTCTACAGTTATGTCTCCTATCCAAACCCGATCATACGAATTACAAAGGAATATTTACAAGCAAATGAAAAGCGGAACGAACTGAAATTTTCTCAAAAACTGTTGAAACGATATTGGCAATTAAAAAATACGGAGTATATTGTCATGCGAATGACTGAAATTGAAAAGCAGCTCAAACAAAAAAAAGAAGGAGCCCCAGAATAATCAACTGGAAGGCTCCTTATATAATTTCTAAATACAAACAAATGGCAATGGAGATAAAAATAATTAATAAAAGTACATCGAGTACGGTAGGGAAAAACACTGTCCTTATACCTTGAAAAATACAAAAAGGAATAATAAATTGCGAACAAATAAGTTTTAATTTTCGTACCCATGGTGAATACGGGTTGAATCTCCCCATCATATTCCTCCCTTTCCTCCTATTTATTATTAGTTTATGTGTTTATTATTTGATTGTGCCTATCTTTTTTCTAACACTCTAATTGAATACACTGAATAAATTATTAAAAAGTTGGAAATCATGATTGACGACACAGTCCTTTTTTCGGTAGTATAACAATATATATTTTATATAAAGCTGTGATAGGGATAGTACGTTGGTAATCTGTTTAAAGAGAGGGAAATAATTTGCTGAGATATTTCCTAAGTAGACCCATTGGAAAGTCACCCTTGAGCTTCTTCTGTCAACGGAAAAATTTTTCCTAGTAATGGAAGACGGAATAGACCGTTATCTAACTTGAGTGCCAATTGAATATTTTTCAGTTGGAAAAAAGGTGGTACCGCGAATTTTTACTCCATTCGTCCTTTTATAGGATGAATGGGGTTTTTTATTTTTTAGGGAGGTTATTTAAATGGAAACTCAAGAACTAACAATGCCAACGAAATACGATCCACAGTCCATTGAAAAAGGTCGCTATGAGTGGTGGCTTTCTGGCAAATTTTTCGAAGCAAAAGGAGAAAAGGAGAAACAACCATATACGATTGTAATTCCACCTCCCAATGTAACAGGAAAGCTTCACTTAGGTCATGCTTGGGATACAACTCTTCAAGATATTTTGACTCGTATGAAACGTATGCAGGGGTTTGATGTATTATGGTTACCTGGTATGGACCACGCTGGTATTGCAACTCAAGCAAAGGTGGAAGAAAAGCTTCGTAATGAAGGAAAAAGTCGTTATGACTTAGGCCGTGAAAAATTTGTTGAAGAAACTTGGAAGTGGAAGGAAGAGTATGCTAGTCATATTCGTCAGCAATGGTCAAAACTTGGATTGGGTCTTGACTACTCTCGTGAGCGTTTCACATTAGATGAGGGACTTTCAGATGCTGTTCGTGAAGTGTTCGTTTCTCTATATCGTAAAGGCTTAATTTACCGTGGAGAGAGAATTATTAACTGGGATCCTTCAACTAAAACAGCTTTGTCAGATATTGAGGTTATTCACCAAGATGTTCAAGGCGCTTTTTACCATATGCATTATCCATTAACGGATGGTAGTGGCAATATTGATGTGGCAACGACTCGACCAGAAACGATGCTTGGTGATACCGCAGTTGCAGTTCATCCAGAAGATGATCGCTATAAGCATTTAATTGGAAAAACGGTTAAGCTTCCAATTGTAGGAAGAGAAATTCCAATCGTTGGCGATGATTATGTTGATATGGAATTTGGTTCAGGTGTTGTAAAGATTACTCCAGCTCATGACCCGAATGATTTTGAAATTGGAAACCGTCATAATTTAGAAAGAGTTTTAGTTATGAATGAAGACGGTACGATGAATGCAAACGCAGGAAGTTATCAAGGTATGGATCGATTTGCATGTCGTAAGCAGATTGTAAAGGATTTGCAAGATCAAGGAGTTCTCTTTAAAATTGAAGAGCATCTTCATTCTGTTGGTCACTCTGAGCGTAGTGGTGCTGTAGTAGAACCGTATTTATCGACACAATGGTTTGTAAAAATGCAACCGCTAGCCGATGAGGCTATTGCATTGCAAAACAAAGAAGAAAAGGTAAACTTTGTTCCGCAACGCTTTGAAAATACGTATATGCGCTGGATGGAGAATATACGTGATTGGTGTATCTCACGTCAATTATGGTGGGGACACCGAATTCCCGCTTGGTATCATAAAGAAACTGGTGAAGTGTATGTCGATCATGAACCTCCAGCTGATATTGAAAATTGGAATCAAGATAATGACGTATTGGATACTTGGTTTAGTTCTGCATTATGGCCATTTTCTACAATGGGTTGGCCAAATACAGAATCAGACGACTATAAGCGATATTACCCCACGAATTGCCTAGTAACAGGCTATGATATCATTTTCTTCTGGGTATCAAGAATGATTTTCCAAGGACTAGAGTTTACGGGAAAACGTCCTTTCAACGATGTTTTGATTCATGGTCTAGTTCGCGATGCTGAAGGGCGAAAAATGAGTAAATCTTTGGGCAACGGTGTGGATCCAATGGACGTTATCGATCAATTTGGAGCAGACTCTCTTCGTTATTTCCTATCAACAGGAAGTTCACCAGGTCAGGATTTACGCTTCAGTATGGAGAAGGTAGAATCAACTTGGAACTTTGCTAATAAAATTTGGAATGCCTCACGTTTTGCTCTAATGAACATGAATGGTCTTACTTTTGAAGAAATTGATTTATCAGGTGAGAAATCAGTTGCTGACAAGTGGATATTAACCCGTTTAAATGAAACCATTGAAACGGTGACGAGACTTTCGGATAAATATGAGTTTGGTGAGGTTGGCCGAGTTCTTTATAACTTTATCTGGGATGACTTCTGTGACTGGTATATCGAAATGGCTAAGCTCCCTCTTTACGGAGATAATGAGGCTGCAAAGAAAACAACACGTTCCATTTTAGCCTACGTGTTAGATAACACAATGAGATTGCTTCATCCGTTTATGCCATTTATTACCGAGGAAATTTGGCAGAACCTTCCGCATCAAGGTGAGTCTATTACGATGGCAGCATGGCCGACAGTGAAGGAAGAACTAACAGATGCAAACGCTGCTAATGATATGAAGCTTCTTGTAGAAATCATTCGTTCAGTTCGAAATATTCGAGCTGAAGTGAACACACCTTTAAGTAAGAAAATTAATATGTTCTTAAAGGCAAAAGACGAAAACATTGTAGCTGCTTTAGAAAATAACCGTGGCTATTTAGAAAGATTTTGTAATCCAGAGGAGCTTCAAATCGGAATCGATTTAAACACTCCTGAAAAAGTAATGACTGCGGTTGTAACAGGAGTAGAAATTATTCTACCTTTAGCTGGATTAATTAATATCGATGAAGAAATTTCAAGATTGCAAAAAGAATGGGAAAAACTAAATAATGAGGTTGACCGTGTTCAGAAGAAACTTTCCAATGAAGGCTTCGTAAAAAAAGCACCTGAAAAAGTTATTGAAGAAGAAAGAGCAAAGGAACAAGATTATTTAGAAAAACGCGCAGCAGTGGAAGCACGAATAAACGAATTGAAAAATAGTTAAATTTTAGAATCATTTTGTAAATATTACAGTTTACTTATTAATTAAGAGGCGAATCTCAAATAAAGGGATTCGTCTTTTTCCAAGATTAAGGGGGAGCAATATGTTAACAACCTATAAAGAGGCTATAAATTGGATTCATTCACGGCTTCGTTTAGGGATTAAGCCTGGTTTAAAAAGAATGGAATGGATGATGGAAAGACTTGGATCTCCACATAATCAATTAAAAACAATCCATATTGGTGGAACAAATGGAAAAGGTTCTACTGTAACCTTTTTACGAAATATTTTACAATCATCGGGTTTTGAGGTGGGGACATTTACTTCTCCGTACATTGAACAATTTAACGAGCGTATAAGTGTAAATGGGATTCCGATTTCTGATGACGAGATTGTTGAGCTTACGAATCTAATAATCCCACTTGCCGATGAACTAGAAGGTACTGAGCTAGGAGCCCCAACGGAGTTTGAGGTTATTACAGCTATGTCATTTTACTATTTCGCAAAACTTCATCCTGTAGATGTTGTCATTTATGAGGTAGGGTTAGGTGGAAGATTTGACTCAACGAATATCATTCATCCACTATTATCTATCATTACAAGTATCGGACTCGATCATACAAGCATACTAGGGGAAACATACGAAGAAATTGCCTTTGAAAAAGCGGGGATCATAAAAAATGGTGTAGGTGTTATTTCTGCCGTAAAACAGAATGAAGCAAGGGAAGTCATTATGAATCAAGCATTACTAAAAAAAGCTTCCATCTATCAACCGGGTAATCAATACTCTGTAACTTCGACTAGAAGTTTAGTAAAAGGAGAAGAATTTTCTATTACAACACCATTTAAAAGCCTAAATCATTTAGAAATTGGGATGATGGGACAGCATCAAGTGGATAATGCTTCCTTAGCTGTTATGGCATCTATCTACTTAAATCAATTTTACTCTTTTATGATCGAAGAGGAACATATTCGTTCGGGTTTAAAGGCGGCATTTTGGCCAGGAAGGATGGAAATTATTCAGGAAAGTCCTTTAGTCGTAATGGATGGTGCACATAATGAAGAGGGTATTTCGGCACTTGTAAAAGTGATTGAATCACGTTTTAATCAATATAATATTAAAATAATATTTACTGCTTTAGCCGATAAAGCTTTAGACGGAATGATCGGACAATTAGATAAAGTGGCTGACCAACTTTATTTTGTAGAATTTGATTACCCTCGCGCATCGAAAGCACTCGATTTATTTGAAAAAAGCCACTCACAAAATAAAAGTTATACTAATGACTGGAAAAATTTATTAGTAGAACAAATAGATCGCTTAGGACAAGAAGAAATATTAGTCATCACAGGCTCGTTATACTTCATTTCAGAGGTAAAGGGCTTTTTAACTAAAAAATGACAGGAAAAGTGTGACAATTGTTGGAATATTTGATAAAATGATTGGTATATTTCATTACTAATTGCCTATGATTGGAGGGTGGACGATGAATGTTAAACCAAACACAATAAAAGCGATTTGGATATGTTGGTTATTAATCGTTCCACCTGGTATATGGTTTGTTTACAATAACTTTCCGCCCGATTTATTTGGACAAGGTAAAGCTTTAATGACCTTTTTAGCATTGTCCATTATTGGAGCATTATTGCCGATGGTAATCAATAGTGTTCCTGTCACACTCATTCAATGGGTGTTTTTAGCAGTGTTTCTTGCATTCGGTTTATTCGCTGAACTAATCATTGCTCAAATCTGTATTGCTGTATTATTACTTAGGCTTCGTATTGGTAAAAGAGGATTATTTAGAATTCCACTAAACTCATTAATGTTTTTTATGATTTCATTAATAAGTGGGCTGGTTTACTATGCCCTTGGAGGAACTACTGGAGTTCAAATAACGGATAATGCTACTCATTTAGTACTTGTTGTAATCTATATGGTTGTTCAATTTATTGTTAATCAAATCATTTTAACGATAAATTTCCGATTAGTTTATGGAATCAAAAGATCATGGTTTGGAAAAGACTTTAACTGGGATTTGACTACTGCGATAATTAGCTTACCTATTGGTTATATATTATATTTCCTTTATACAGATGTTGGATCCATTGCACTATTATTTGTTGGTGTACCATTTGTATGTTTAACTATTATTCTATATCTCTATTATTCAAGTCAAAAAATTAACGAATATTTACACAAGGCCGCAGATATTGGTCATCAGATGGCAGAACGACTGAATGTGGATGAGGTAATCGATTTATTTATTCAAAGGATTTCTGAAATGCTCCCAGTTGATTTTGCCTATATTTTAGATGTTGTGGATAATCATGAGTTAGTCTTACTTAGACGTGTGGAGGCAGGGGAAATATTATCTATTGATATGGATCCAATGCAGAGAAATGAAGGGATAAGTGGGATGGTATGGGCAACGAAAAAATCAGCTTTATACCAATCAGCTAAAGAATGGGAAAATGTTGCTGAAGGTTATATGCCACCAAAAGTCGAAAGTGTATTAGTTGTTCCCATTATTCGTCATAATGGGGTAGTAGGAATTCTTTTTCTAGCCTCTAAACAAAAAAGAGCCTATGAAAAATCACAATTAATGATTGTTGAGTTACTTTGCTCTTATTTTGCAGTAGCGATTGAAAATGCCAAACACTACAAAGAAACAAAAGAACATAGTGAAACATGTGCATTAACGAAACTTTATAATTATCGTTATTTTGAAAGATTATTATCGGAAGAGTTTACTAAACTTGAAGAAAATCAAAGAGAGCGTATTTCATTAATTATCCTAGATTTAGACCACTTCAAAGTGATTAATGATACATACGGACATCAAAGCGGAAATGAAATTCTATGTGAATTATCTGCGCGCTTACGTAGAATCATAGGGGATAGAGGTACTGTTGCTCGTTACGGTGGAGAAGAATTTGTTGTCTTATTACCTGATATAACGAAAGCAGAAGTTCTTGCCATCGCAGAATGGATTCGACAAGGAATTGCTCATCATCCTTTCATTCTGGAAGAACATATTGGTGAAGATAAAAATACACTATCAGTTCACGTCACAGCTTCCATTGGTGTAGCTTCTGCACCTACTGATGCGGAGGATTCATTAGCATTGATTCGACATGCGGATAGGGCACTGTATGTAGGGGCGAAGAGAGCTGGGCGAAACCGGGTTGCGGAGTATGTGAAATAAAAGGTTAACTGGGGTAAAAAGTACCCTATAGAGTAGACGCTTAAAAAGGTCTGCACTATAGGGTACTTTTTTGTACAATGAATAAAAAATGAGCGAATCGGTGATAACCAAATTTCCAAAATGAATGTCCTTTACAGAGGGTACAATTTAATTTAGCTGACAACCTCTTTTTAATAGGTTACTTTAATATCTTTTTCTTCGGACGACCAGTCCATATCGATTTGTGAGCTACTTGGGGGTAGAGGTTTATAACAAGCTTCATTGCCTGGAATATCGTATTTCACTACCTTATTATTTACTATTAAAAAGGGATGGGTGATGCAAATTTGGTAGCTGTTACCAGTAAAGTTAATTGGATTTTTAAAAATAGCAATTCCATTAATTATTAAAGTAGAATTTCCTTGTAAATTTAACGACTCTTTTGGAAAATTTAATTCACCATCGAAATAAGCATTTCCATTTATTTTAAGCAAAGAAGTACCATCAATATCTACGTGCTTATCAAAAAATGCATTTCCATTTATAACTAAATCCAAATTTCCTTGTACTGAAACAGTTTGTTCAAAATAAACAGACTGATTAAATATTTTTTCTTTATTATCAAAATCGTTTTTATCTAATTCATCTTTAATAACTAAAGAATATGATCCTTTTGGCGGAGGATCAGGAGATGGTAAGTTATTTCCACCTCCACCTGGTGTGCCTCCTCCTTGTCCCTTATTTTTAGTTAAATAGACAGTAATTTCTATCGTTTTTGAATCCGATCCATCAGTTCCTTTACTAAAAAATTCAAGTGGAATCTCATCATTAATCTGGCATTCAGAAGCATTTATTTGTTCGAAAAGTTTGGTTAATTCAATTGTTCGACCTGTTTCAATATCAAAAGTCTTTTTGTAGTTTACACTAGGTAAATCAAGTTCAGTTTTCTTTAGTTCTACGCAAAATAATCTACTATATTCATTTAATATCTGATCTGTAGTTTTATTATAATTTGCAGGGTCATTCATATATACTACCGTTTTATTTTTTGCTTCTTGATTCGCAGTTCGTGTTATATAATTGATTTTTTTATCTAAATAGGTTATCCCCATTTCTGCTAAATCTGTAGCAACATTTAGGCTATCGCTTTTATTAAATTGTAACCTTGTTGATATAGCCTTACTGCTTAAAGCCATTCCTAATGTCGTAATGACGACAATGATGACCAGTACTAATAATAAAGTGGATCCTTTTTCATTTTTCATAACTGGTCACTCTCCATAATAGCTAAATATGGTTGTATCAATTTCATACGTTTTTCCATTCTTGTCACTGATTTGTAGCCAAATCGCTAAAGGTTTTTTAAAATCCTGTACATTAAAGCTTTTCGTCAGAACAGATGGATCATACTGACTATACCCCGCCTTAAATGTAGCATCATAATTGTCTGAAACAAGAGGAATGGTTTCAGCCCCTTTAATAATCGAGACGTTTTTTTTCGTTTCATTATAACTAAGTGTGTAAGGTTCAACTTTGTAATGATAATTTTTGATGATTTTAATCGCCAAGTTCGCTTCTTGAGATAAGGAATTTTTTGTTGAAAGCGTCGCATAATTTTTTTGTGAATTGATTAAAACTCCAAAAATTAAAGAGCCTAAAATAAAAAAAATTGTAATCGTCGCTAATAATTCTATCAATGTTAAACCTTTTTCATTTTTCATCACAATCATCCTCTTATAAAGGTAAAGGTTTCTGATTTGTTACTGGGCTTGTCCTTATCTTGAACGGTAACTTTTATTTGGATAAGAGGGATAGTAGGATCATTCGTAAAATTACTAAATTCAAGTGTAATGTTTTGTGAATCATCGATTGTTGTTGGTATTAAAGGACTACTAGTTGCATTTGTAATTTTATAAGTGCCATTTTTTACACCACTTGTATCAAGAATTCCTAACGATTGTAACTGAGATTGTGAAATGCTACTTTCAATATGATTGATTACTTTCTGAGCTGTCTCTGATGTCGAAAGCTTTTTTTCATTATGCTGAATAAATATGGCGTTTTGTGTGAAAAAACCCATAAATGTAAACAAAATTATCGATAATAATGTGATGGAAAGTAATAACTCTAATAGTGTTAGCCCGTGTTCATTACGTATAACACTAGGTGCAGCCATTTCGACACCTTCTTTCAAAATTACTTATCTTATTATACAATATGTTCAAGTAATAATTATATTTAAATCTAGACATTATTTTATCTATTTAGTAAATGGGTAACTTTTAAGTGGAAGGAGTGGACTTATGCCGTACTTATTTGCCGTACTATCAATCTTTTTATTGTTACCTTTAGTGATGTTTATTAATATTGGAATATCCAAAAAAGGCAAACTATTAATTATTTTGCTTTCATTTATTATTTCGGCACTAGGTTTACTTTCTTTAATTAGTTATCCTCTTTGGCAAAGTGCCGCAATCATGTTGTTACTAATACTAGTCACTACCTACCTTATGAATGAAAGGTACGAAAAATTTTTATTCGAATTGAATACAAAGGAAGAAAATAATCATCATATATTCACTAAAGAAATAGAGAAAATTGTCATTTTAGAGGAAGAAGAGCTGTATACAGAAGACGAATTATTTGAAGATCAAAATCAAGCTATTTTTGTTACAGAAGAAGTTGCCGTAACTGTTGAAGAAGAACTATCCACAATACATGATGAGGTTGCCTTAATTGTATCTAACGAATTATCAACTTCTTATGAAGAATTTACGAATACTGAAGAAAAATTGTCCTCTATCCTTGAAGAAATGAAAGTAAAAAAAATAGATGAATTTACTACAAATAGTGTAGAGGTAGTAAATCTCGATGAAATGAAGGAAGAAAAACTTCAATTTTTAAATAAACCATCGGATGAGATACTCGAAATGAAAAAAATAGATAATTTTATGATGAATTTTAAAAAAAATGAAGATGAAATAGCAATTCAAATTGAGGGACATTCAAAAGTCGTTGAGTTATTTGATAATTTAAACGAAACCTCTAATCTAGAGGTAAGTGAGATTCCAAATTTGAGCGATATAATTAATGAAATTGAATTTGAGGAACTAGAAAATTCAAATATCATTTTAAATGAAGCTGAAAGCGTATATCAAACAGAAAAGATGGATAATGAAGCTTTCATAAGTGAATTCGAAAATGAATTAGAGGAAATCGATCCTCGTACATTTTCAGAACGAAACGATGAGGAAAAAGAAACAATAATTGAACTGGAAGAAGAGATTATTCCTTTTAAGATTTTTGTAACAGATCCTTCTAAAACGATAGATCTCGAACCAATGAAAAAGGCACCTAAGAAGAAAGAAAACTATTTATCAGAAATTGAAAAACTTCTTGAAGAAGAATAACGATCAAAGATAGAATGGAGGCGAAAATAATGAAGAGGAAACATTTAAGTAATCTTTTTTTTATCTTATTCCTTTGTACTGCATATATTTTCGCATTCTCTCAGATTGGGACGTATGCTTATGAAACTTTTACTTCAGAAAGCAACCATTATGAAGAAGGAACAATGATTGGTACTACTAATCTATCTGGTAAGACTAAAAATGAAGCGATGACAATCTTAACAGGTGAAATAGATAAATGGAAAAATAACGCCCATATTCAATTTAATTATCGGGAAAAATCTGTTCAATTTAATAACGAAAGTTTTACTTTTAATATTATTGAATCAATTGAATTAGCTAAAGGTGGTCAACAAAACCCTTTACTTGTACAAATTAGTAAAGAAGAACTACAAAAAGCCATTGTGTTATTAGCCCCATCTGTAACGGTTACGGAAGAATTAGAAGCGCAATTAAACAAAAACGCACAGTCTTTAGTAAATGAGAGAGTCTTTCATATTGATCAATTTCTAGTCGAGAAGGCAAAGCCGGAAGTATTATCAACGATAGAATTGGTAATAGATCCATCTAGCAGTATTGAAGTGATTAAGACAGATATTCAGATTCCCGCAGAATCTACTTTTTCTTTTAGTGAATTTATAAAAAAGGAAAGTATGGTCAATTCTCCATCTGACTTTTTGAACCAATTAGCTTCCGGTATTTATCAATTAGTTTTACCAACTAATTTTAAGATACATGAACGTCATATTGGTTCAGAAATTCCAAGTGAGGAATCACTTGGATACGAAGCGAAAATCGATGATAGTCTGGGTTGGGATCTGGCTTTTTATAATCCTAATAGTGAAGATTTTTCTATAAAAGTAAGTCAAGAAGGGAATAAACTAATAGTTCAATTAATTGGTTATTCCTTTGTGGATCAATATAAAGTTGAATTAAGTAATGAACAAACCTTCGAACCTAAAACAATTAAGCACTTCGATCCGCTTTTATTACCTGGCAAATCTAAAGAATTGTCCAGTGGGATTAATGGATATTATGTGGAAGTTAATCGGAAAATATTTTCAAGTAATGGAGATTGGATTAGTACGGAATTGATCGCAAAGGATTTTTACGCTCCAAAGCATCGAATTGAGTTAGTGGGTCTTGAAAGTTACGAATCGGAAGACCTTTTAGCTGATGATGAAAATATTGATGAAAAGAGTATTCAGGAAAATAGTAATGGGGAATACGTAGATGGTTCAGATGGTGATATTGAAGAAAATGTAAACGAAACTATAAAAAAGTAATAAAGAATTAGAAGGAAATTAATGTAAGGAAAGTGAGGCAAACAAAGTGAAGCAAATGCGTAAAAGACTCGGTGATTTACTCGTTGAATCCAGTCTTATTTCAGAAGAGCAGCTTCAGTCTGCCTTAAAAGAGAAACGAGCGGATCAAAAAATAGGGGATGCGCTTTTAGAAAAAGGATTTATTACAGAACAACAGCTGATAGAAGTATTAGAATTTCAGCTAGGAATACCTCATATCAGCCTTTATCGATATCCATTTGATACGAGCTTATTTACGTTAATTCCAAAAGATGTAGCACGTAGAAATTATTTAATCCCCCTTCGTAAAGAAGGAGAAAAACTGTTTGTAGCGATGGCTGATCCTATGGATTTTTATATGATTGATGATCTTCGTCTTAGTACAGGCTTTCATATTGAAACGGCTATTGCAACAAAAGACGATATCATTAAGGCGATTAATAAATACTATGAAGTAGATTCTGGATTTGAAGAATTTTTAGGGGAAATTCCACCAGCTGTCCCGGTTGCTGAAGAAAAGGTAGCCGAACAGGATTCACCTATTGTACGTCTAGTTAATCAGCTTTTAATAAATGCGATAGCACAAAAAGCAAGTGATATCCATATCGATCCACAAGAAAGTAAAATAATCGTCCGATACCGAGTGGATGGTATATTAAGAGTAGAACGTATTTTGCCAAAAAATTTACAAAGTGTATTAACAGCTCGGATTAAGATTTTAGCTAATTTAGACATTACAGAGTACCGTATCCCACAAGACGGTCGGATGAAAGTGCGACTAGATTTACATCCTGTCGATTTACGTGTATCAGTCGTTCCTACCGTATTTGGTGAAAAAATGGTTATGCGGATTCTTGATTTAAGTAATGCCCTTAATGATATTGAAAAAATTGGGTTTAACAAGCTTAACTTAAAACGGTTTGTAAGTATGCTTGAAAAACCAACTGGGATGGTACTAATTACAGGTCCAACAGGATCCGGTAAATCATCTACTTTATACGCTGGATTAAATAAATTAAACAATGATGAAGTAAATATTGTTACGATTGAAGACCCGGTTGAATTTCAAATTGAAGGCATTAATCAAATTCAAGTAAACCCGAATGTTGGAATGACATTTGCGAAAGGTCTTCGTTCCATTTTGAGACAAGATCCTAACATCATTATGGTGGGGGAGATTCGTGATAAAGAAACGGTTGAGGTGGCCATTCGAGCTTCATTAACAGGTCATCTTGTCCTTAGTACTCTTCATACAAATGATTCAATTGGTACGATTACCCGCTTATTGGATATGGGTGTCGAGCCGTTTCTTGTTGCTTCATCGATAACAGGTATAGTTGCTCAAAGACTTGTTCGAAAAGTTTGTCGAGACTGTAAACGAGAGCAGGTTCCAACAAAAATGGAGCTAGAGATTTTTGAAAAACGAGGAATAAATATTGATAAAATTACAAGAGGAAAAGGCTGTTCCTCCTGTAATATGACTGGCTATAAAGGTCGAATTGCTCTTCATGAAGTGCTTGTGATTAACGATGATATTAGACGTTCTATTATGAATGAAGAACCGATCCAAAATCTTCGAGATATCGCCATTGAAAATCGAACTATTTTTCTCATTGATGATGGTCTTTTGAAAGTAAAACAAGGGTTAACCACGACAGAAGAAGTGTTAAAAGTAGCTTATTTAGAATAGAGGTGCACGTGATGTTAGATAAAATTGAATATTTACTTCGTGCAGGATATGAATTAAAAGCATCAGATATTCATTTAACGGTTGGTGTTCCTCCTATCATGCGTATCAACGGTGATTTAAAACGATATGGGAAAGAAACATTACTACCTGCAGATACAGAGGAAATGGCACGTGCGATCATCCCGCCACATTTATGGGATACCTTTATGGAAAAAGGGGAGCTAGATTTTTCCTATGGGATTCCAAAAGTATCGAGATTCCGTATTAATACGTACAAGCAACGGGCATGTATCGCGATGGCGATTCGTATTGTTCCAACATCCATTCCAACTATCGAGGACTTAGAGCTTCCTGAAGTATTAAAGGAAATAGCTGATAAGCCTCAAGGATTGGTGCTCGTGACAGGCCCAACTGGAAGTGGAAAGTCCACTACATTAGCAGCGATGATCCATTATATGAACCAAAATATGCGTAAACATATTATTACGTTAGAAGACCCGATTGAATATTTGCATAAACATGGAAACTCCATTATTGATCAGCGTGAAGTTGGTTTTGATACAAATAACTTTGGCAATGGTTTACGCGCGGCTCTTCGTCAAGACCCAGATGTGATTTTAGTCGGAGAGATGCGTGATTTAGAAACGATTCAAACGGCTATAACAGCAGCCGAAACAGGTCACTTAGTATTTGGAACACTTCATACATCAAGTGCTCCTGCAACGATCAACCGAATTATAGATGTTTTTTCACCAGCACAGCAGCCACAAATTCGAATTCAGTTAGCTTCTGTATTGGTATCTATTGTTTCGCAGCGCTTATTCCCGACAGTTGACAAAAAAGCTCGTAAGGTGGCAACCGAAATTTTGATTAACAATTCCGCTATTTCCAACTTAATTCGAAATGAGAAAATTCATCAAATCGTGAGTATCATGCAAACATCACGTGCTCAAGGAATGCATACTTTAGAATCGAGTGTAAAAGAGCTATATGAAGCGGGAATCATTCAAAAAGAATTTGCTCAACCTTATCTTCAGGAGAAGCTGAGCTAAAATGGCAAGATTTAAATATACGGGCCGTGATTTAAATGGAAAAAAAAGTGGGACGCTTCAAGCAGGTTCGAAACGGGAAGCGGTTCAGCAGCTACGTGAAGAAGGAATTCGTGTTATTGAAATTAATGAAGTTGAAGAATCACTTTTGACTAAAGATATTTCTTTAGGTAATCCCGTTAAACTACAGCATATTGTTATTTATTTAAGACAATTTTCCACTCTACTAAAAGCGGGTGTTTCTGTCGTTGATTCGACGAAAATACTTGCGGAACAAACAGATAGTAAAGCTTTAAAAAAGATTTTACTAGATATGGAGCAGGAATTGTTGGAGGGGAATCCACTTTCCTACGCAACTGGTAAGCATCCGAAAGTATTTTCACCTATGTTTATTAATATGGTGAAGGCAGGAGAAGTTGGTGGTAACCTAGATGAGACGCTAGATCGTTTAGCCATTCACTATGAAAAACAGCATCATACTAGGCAAAAGATTAGTGCAGCGTTAGCTTATCCATTAACGGTTGGTTTTGTGGCCGTCGGTGTCGTTATCTTTTTATTAGTAAAGGTTGTTCCAACCTTTGTAGGGATGTTTCAAGACTTTGGAGCAGATTTACCACCTATTACTCAATTCGTATTAAATGCCAGTCAATGGATGCAATCGTTTTGGTGGATTGTTATCCTTGTCATAGCAGGACTCATTATCAGTATTTTAACATTTAAAAAGAATAGAAAAACAAAATATTATATTGATTATACAGTCCTCCGCATGCCACTTTTCGGTAAGATGATGCAAAAAGCGGTTATTGCAAGAATGACAAGAACGATGAGCTCCTTATTCACAAGCTCTGTTCCAATCCTTCAAGCAATGGCGATTGTGGAAAATGTCGTTGAAAATGAGGTGATTGCTAGAGTCATAAGAGATTCGAGAGAATTTCTTGAAAAAGGTAGATCCTTAACCGAACCGATGAAAAAACATTGGGCATTTCCACCACTTGTCACACAAATGATTGCCATTGGGGAAACGACAGGGGCACTAGATGAAATGCTAGGGAAAGTAGCGGACTTCTATGAAAAAGAAGTAGAAACCGCAACAGATCGCCTAAAATCATTCATCGAACCAATCATGATCATGTTCTTAGCGGTACTCGTTGGGACCATTGTTTTAGCAATCATGATTCCAATGTTCGAAATTTTCAATCAAATAGGGTGAGAATTTTGATATTTGTAACAATTACCGCTATTTTTTGATATAAACATGTTGTATAATCAGATTAATAGAGTCGCCTAGGTACAAAAGACTATATTTAGGGGGAAATATATATGTTCAAATCTATTAAAAAACGTTTAAAAGATCAACGTGGTTTGACTTTGGTAGAATTATTGGCAGTAATCGTTATTTTGGGGATTATTGCTGGAATCGCTGTGCCGAATATTGGGGGAATTATTGATAATTCTAAAAAAGATGCCCATGTTGCAAATGCTCAACAAATGGTAAGTGCAGCAAGGTTGGCTGTTGCATCCAATGAAACATTGCAAACTGGTATTGCTTATTTACCTTTGGCATATTTAGAAGGACAAAATTTCTTAGAAACTGTTGAAGATCCGGATAATGGTTCGTATAACAAAGGTAGTAATGCCTATGCAACTACTGGTTTTGATGGTTCAGCAGCTACATCCTATGTAAAAGTAGATAGTGGTAAAGTAATTATGGTGAAAATTGTAAATGGTACTCGTGGAGTTCAAACTTCTAGTAAGGTCGGAGTAGCGCCTAAGGATTTAAATAGATCATTTGTAATTAATAACTAGATAAAATGATTCTTTATATATTTGTATTATTTTATGGCCTTTTTCTGGGCTCCTTCTATAATGTTGTTGGCCTAAGAATACCAGCCAACCAATCAATAGTTAAACCACGCTCAGCCTGTCCAAACTGCAAACACACACTTGGACCACTTGAGCTCATACCTGTTCTATCATACGTATTCCAAAGGGGGAAATGCCGTGTCTGCAAGACGGGCATTTCGCCCCTTTATCCAATTATGGAGCTTTTAACAGGTTTGTTGTTTTTAGCTGCTCCATTTATATTGGGCTGGACATATGAATTGTGGATCGCATGGACGCTAATATCCCTTTTCATTATTATTACTGTTTCAGATTTAGCTTATATGCTCATCCCTGATAAAATTTTGTTATTTTTTGCTGGGATATTTATCATCGAAAGATTTTTAATTCCTCTCACTCCATGGTGGGATTCTCTTCTAGGGGCAGCCATTGGATTTATTTTGTTACTCATTATTGCTGTAGTAAGTAAAGGTGGCATGGGTGGGGGAGACATTAAATTGTACACAGTTATTGGTTTTGTCATAGGATCAAAACTTCTTCTACTTTCTTTTTTCCTTGCTACGTTAATAGGAGCTATTTTTGGCATTATTGGGTTAGCCTTGGGTATACTTGAAAGAAAGAAACCAATGCCATTTGGTCCATTTATAGCCATTGGTGCTTTGTTAGCATACTTTTACGGCGACACATTTATTTCTACTTATTTACAACTAATGACATTTGAATGGTAAAAGAGGGTTGAATATGGGCTTACTTTCACGAAATAATCGAATAATCAATATCATCTTTAATGACCATTCCATTCGTTACGTAGAAGTTAAGCAACAACAACCTCCTACTCCTATCAAATGGGGAGAAAAGTTACTTCCACATGGAATTATTCACGAAGGAAAAATTGTCGATTTAACGACTTTAACGATGATTTTAGAAGAATGTATTGGGGATTGGAAAATTCAACGTCGAAAAGTCCGATTTCTTATACCAGACCCATTAGTTTTGATAAGAAGAGTAAAAATCCCTGATAATGTGTTACCGGACGAAATAAACGGTTATTTCTATTTAGAATTAGGGACAAGTATTCATTTGCCATTTGAAGAACCAGTTTTTGAAACAGTATTGCTTCCAACTAAATCGGAGAAAAAAGAGGTGCTTCTTTTTGCGGCTCCACAGCAGCATGTAATGGAATATTCACAGTTATTATCAAGTGTAAAGTTAAAACCAATCACTGCGGATATTTCACCGCTTGCTTTATACCGTTTATATTATCAATCGGATTCAGCCCAAACAGATGAGCGACTAATGATGATTCAATTTGACTTAGATCGAGTATTTATTTGTATATTTGAGCAGCAGTATCCTATTTTCATGCATCATTTTCCAATTCAATTTCAAATGGATGAATGGGATATTCGTATGAGTAGATCGGGTACCCATCGTTTTCAATATAAAGGGGATATTTCTAATTTTCATTTTCAGTTGGAGGACTTTTATAAAGAAACAAGTAAGTTAATGGACTTTTATCGTTACTCTTTATATCAAGGTAACGAACAAATAACGAAAGTCTTATTAAATGGTGATCATCCAAAACTGCAAATAATCCTTCAAGAGTTGCAAGAACGATTAGATGTTCCGATTCAAACAATAGATTCAAATGAATGGGCAGTAGGTAAATCATCACTATTCCCTCATTCCCATTTTCTTGCTCTAGGGCTTGGTTTAAAAGAGGTGTAAACATGTTAATTGATATTAACCTTTTACCGAAAAAGGAAAAGAAAAATTTTAGTTTATCAATCATGTTAGCACTGTTAATCTTTATTTTTTTAATAGGAGCTATTGCTTCTTTTTACTATGGTAGCGTTTTAAAGAACGAATCTTTGGAGTTAGAAAAGAAAATTAATCAATTGGATGAAAACTTAAAGGTTGAACAAGCTCAGGTCGAAAAAGTACAAGCTACAAATTCAGTTGTTGAGTTAAAAAACGCTGTTGATTGGGCACAAAATTATCCAATTAAATCAGTTCCAGTGTTACAGCATTTAACCTCACTACTACCAGAACGTGGATTCATTCAAAATTATTCTTATAGTGAAGAGGGAACGATTCTCTTAACTGTGCAGTTTGATACGAGTAGAGAGGCAGCCTATTTTCTAAATTGGCTTACTGAATCGGACTGGATTGTGGAGGCTAATATATTAAAATTAGGACTTGGAGATCAAACAAAATCTGAAAATGAAGATCCTTCACCTGAAGCTGAATTTGTTCCTCGTTATATAGGTGATTATGAAATTACCCTAGAAAGAGAAAAAGTAAAAGAGTTAAATAGCGAAGTTAGTCATATCGAACAAGGAGGGAACGGCTCATGACCCTCCAATTAAATAAAAAAGAAAAAAAGATTCTTTTATTTTTATTTATATTAATTCCATTATTATTATCTTTACTTTATTTCAACTATGTTCAACCTCTAAAAGCAAATGTAAAAACGAAACGGCAGCAATTGCATGCAAATGAAAAGCTATATGCTGCGGTTATTGATCAGAAAGGTGGATTACAAGGCACGATTGAGGAGAATACTGAGTATCTTCAAAAACGTTTACCAGTTAAACCATTAATAGATCAATTCATTCTCGATTTAGAAAAAGCCGAAATCCTTTCGAATAGTACAATCGTTCAAATGGGTTTTAACTCGAAGAATGAAGATGAAACGACGGCTTTAGAAGATGTAGCAGCTTTAAATAATCAACAAGCTAAAAATACTGAACAAGTTGACCCTGTCCAAGAGGAAACTCTACCAGGTGGTATCGTAAAGCTACCAGTTGATTTACTCATAGAATCGCCTAGCTATTATGATTTAGAAAAATTTCTCGATACAGTCGAGAAATTGGATCGAATTGTCACGGTGGAATCAGTGAATTTTTCTGGACAGCCTGAAATAACAGAACTACAGGAAGAGCCTCAGACAATAAAGTACCAAGTTTCTTTATCCATTTATTATTTGCCTGGTTTAGCAGATTTACAAAAAGAGTTACCGAAAATAGAATCTGGTGAACCTGCAAATAAGAAAAATCCTTTAAGTAACTTTGACGATATTACAAACAAGCAGGAGATAGATACTGAAACATCGAAACATTCTCCGGGCAATAAGACTTTAGAATCTAACAACGAAACAAAAAAATCTACTATAGTCCAGCAATCAGGAGCTGACCAAAAAGTGGTAGAGTATACAGTTCAAGCAAATGACACATTGTATGCTATTTCGATGAAATTTTTAAACTCAAGGGATGGAGTGCAAATTATCAAAAGCTGGAATGGTTTGGAAAGTGATGCTGTTTACACTGGACAAGTTTTAAAAATTCCACTTCCGGAATAAGTAATAATTCATTCCTGAAAAATTTGACGATAATCTAAGGTAACAAGACGACAAAAGTCTTGTTATTTTTTTTTGTTCATATGATAGGATGGAACAAATTGGGCGCTAGAAAGGAGTCTATCATAGTGGACAAGCAAAGAAACAATTCTACTATTTCGATTAAAATAAATGGAACTGAACGAAAAATAAAAGAAGAGCCTAAAGCTAAGATTAGTCTTGATGAAATTGATAGAAACTTGGAAGAGCAAATAGATGAGTCAATAGAATTTGATAGCTTATCAGAAATGGCGGCAGGGGAAGCGGTGGACGAAAGCTTTGATTGGATTCTTCCGGAGAATGATGATGAAATAGAAGAATATATTATTGCTAGACAACCCACAGGGAATAAGAAAAATATTACGCCTTCATTAAAGAAACATTTAAAAAAGCAAAACACCAGCCCATTGAAATCATTATTCTTTTCATTCTTACTTGCTATTATTGTCGGAGCAAGTTTCGGGTTTGTCGTTTTAAAGTTAGTTATTACAGATACACAAACAAAAGAATTACCTGTTATAGCTGTACCTGAAGAATTTACTCCAGCTAAGAATGAGGCAACTAGTACCGTACAACAGCTTCAGCTGCCACCGGTAAATACATTTATTATTCAAGGTGGGGTGTTTTCAAGTGTTGAATCAGCTCAAATCGAAGAACAAAGAGTGAAACAAAAAGGGATCCCTACACAAATCATCGAAGAGAATGGAAAAGCCATTCTTATACTAGGAGTTGCGGATTCGATTGAAGCAGCAAAGGAAATAGGCAGTGGTTTAAAAGCAAAAGGTATAGAAGTTTTTGCCAAGCCTTATACCTTACCAGCAAAGGAATTAAAAGAAGTCACAGAAGCGGAGGCGAACCTATTAAAGGAAATCGTTTCTGTATATCAAATGCTTGCTTCACTTTCATCAAGTGTAACTGTCGCGGAAGCAATGGATGAAAAAGCGCTAAACAATCAGAAAAATATTCTCCTATCTACTAAAGAAGGAATAAAGATCGAAAAAATAGAGCAATTACGTGTTAATTTAGAAGGAGCAATCAAAAAATTAGAATCATACAAACTACAACCAAAAGAGTCCTACCTAACTGATGCACAGCAGCATCTTCTTACCTTTATCGGTACGTATTTTACTCTATAGCCAAACTTCGATTATTTTCTGGGAAATGGGATACTATACAGAAGTCTGTCTGATTATTCGACAGACTTTTTCTAATTCTACGATGTTTGAAAAAATAGAGATAAAAATTGTTAAGCATCTACTTTTTTGATACGATTAGAGTGTATCTCCCTAAATGATAATAACGAAAGGTAAGGTGATTGAATGAAGCACCTCGTATTAGCCTCATCATCTCCACGCAGAAAAGAACTTCTTGAAAACATTCATCTATCATTTGAAATTTCTAGTAGTGATGTTGACGAAAGCTTTTCAGAACATTTATCTCCAGAAGATGTTGTAATGGAGCTGGCGGAAAGAAAAGCAAAGGCTGTAGCAAAGGATTATCCTTCTTCCTTTGTTCTAGGAGCAGACACAATTGTTGTTTTAGAAGGAAATATTTTAGGAAAGCCAGCTGATGAAAAGGAAGCCTCGAGGATGCTTACCAAATTATCGGGAAAAACACATGATGTATACACTGGTGTCTCTATCATATATTTAAATGACACTATTCGCTTTTTTGAAAAAACGACAGTAACGTTTTGGGAGTTAACCGAAGCGGAAATCAACATGTATGTGTCTAGTGGTGAGCCGCTTGATAAGGCTGGTGCTTATGGAATTCAGCAACTTGGCAGTTATCTTGTAAAAGAAATACAAGGTGATTATTTTAATGTGGTCGGTCTGCCAATTGCTAGAACGGTACGAGAATTAAAAAGAGCGGGATACCCATTCGCGTTTTAACTCGTTTCGAATAACTCCCTACGAGGGAGGAATTAAAAATGCAAACGGAAACATCAACACCAACTCAAACACTAATGATAAGAGATTTCCCACATGATGAGAGGCCAAGAGAGCGTTTTGTTTCAAATGGCCCACAAAGTCTTTCTAATCATGAACTTATCGCATTGCTACTTCGAACTGGTACTAGTCAAGAATCTGTCCTTCAATTATCCAATCGACTTCTTACCCATTTTGAAGGATTAAGGCATCTAAAGTCAGCAACATTAGAAGAGATGACAGACATTAAAGGGATTGGTAAAGCGAAAGCTATCCAAGTCCTTGCAGCAGTTGAAATAGGCAGAAGAATCGCGAATCTATCTTTTGACGATCGTTATGTAATTCGTTCTCCAGAGGATGGAGCGAAATATATGATGAATGACATGCGATTTCTGACACAGGAGCATTTTGTCTGCCTTTATTTAAACACAAAAAATCAAGTCATCCACAAACAAACTGTCTTCATCGGAAGTTTAAATGCTTCAATCGTACATCCACGCGAGGTGTTCAAAGAAGCCCTAAAACGTTCAGCCGCCTCCATCATCGCTCTGCATAATCACCCCAGTGGTGACCCCGCGCCTAGCCGGGAGGATATAGAGGTCACTAAAAGACTAGTCGAATGTGGTAAAATCATAGGAATTGAGTTATTAGATCATCTGATAATCGGTGAAAATAAATTTGTTAGTTTAAAGGAAAAAGGGTATTTATAAACAGTAGGACTATAATTTTTAGTAAAGTTACGATATAATATGGTTTATGATTTTTTAAGGTTTATTGATTGTTTTGAATCAATGCTATGATGGAAAAAGTAGCCTTATCTTAAAATCGTGACACGTATCAGAAAGGGAGATACTACGATGTTTGGAATTGGGACAAAGGATTTAGGAATTGACTTAGGTACAGCGAATACACTTGTTTTTGTTAAAGGAAAAGGTGTTGTTTTAAGAGAACCTTCTGTAGTTGCTCTTCAAACAGATACTAAACATATAGTGGCGGTTGGTAATGATGCAAAAAATATGATCGGGCGTACACCTGGAAATGTTGTAGCATTACGACCGATGAAGGATGGCGTTATTGCTGATTACGAAACAACTGCCATCATGATGAAATACTATATTCAGCAATCTGCTAAAACTACTGGATTATTTGCGCGGAAGCCATATGTGATGGTTTGTGTTCCATCTGGGATAACAGCTGTAGAGGAAAGAGCTGTTATCGATGCAACTAGACAAGCCGGAGCTAGAGATGCTTATACAATCGAGGAGCCTTTTGCAGCTGCAATCGGCGCGAACCTGCCTGTATGGGAACCAACTGGAAGTATGGTTGTCGATATAGGTGGAGGTACAACAGAAGTTGCAATTATTTCATTAGGTGGAATCGTAACGAGCCAATCGATTCGTATTGCTGGCGATGAGATGGATGATGCAATGGTTAATTACATTCGCAAGACGTATAATCTTTTAATTGGTGACCGGACTGCAGAATCCATTAAAATGGAAATCGGTTCGGCAGGGGACCCTGAAGGAATTGAGAATATGGAAATTAGGGGAAGAGATTTACTGACTGGCTTACCAAAGACCATTGAAATAACGGCTGAAGAAATCTCAAAGGCCTTGCATGATACTGTGTATGCAATCGTTGATGCCGTCAAAAATACACTTGAAAAAACTCCGCCAGAATTAGCAGCGGATATTATGGATCGCGGAATTGTCTTAACTGGAGGAGGAGCCCTCCTTAGAAATATTGATAAAATTATTAGTGAAGAAACAAAAATGCCAGTATTAATTGCTGAAAACCCATTAGATTGCGTAGCAATTGGTACGGGTAAAGCTCTTGATCACATCCACTTATTTAAAAATAAAGCGAAGGATTCGCGATAATGAAATTAGAGGTGTAAGGAATGCCACAGTTTTTTTTGAATAAACGCCTGATTATTTTGCTTGTCAGCATAATTATTCTCGTGGCATTAATCGGTTTTTCATTACGGGACCGCAATCAACTGACCTGGCCAGAGAAGTTTGTAAAAGACTCGACTGGCTTGGTTCAATCGCTTGTATCAAAACCAACCCATTTTGTTGCCGGTTTTTTCGAGAACTTAAAAGATTTGCAAGTTACATATAACGAGAATAAAGAGCTTAAAAAGCGTTTAGACAAATTAGCCAGTTTGGAAGCGCAAGTTCATTTATTAGATAATGAAAATAAAGAACTTCGCGATATATTAGATAAAAAGGAAACTTTAAGGGATTTTGACCCGATACAAGCTACTGTTGTAGCTCGAAATCCTGATAAATGGCATGAAATGATTGTGATTAACAAAGGTAAAGTTGACGGTATGAAAAAAAATATGCCAGTCATCACTTCAAAAGGGTTAATTGGAAAAGTAAAAAGTATTTCTACCTTTACCTCAACTGTCCAGCTATTGAGTACAATGGATCCAAAATACCGCATTTCCGCGATTATTCAAGCAGATAAGGAAATTTTTGGATTAGTAGAGGGTTACGATGAAAAGCGTGAATTACTTTTAATCAAGACGATTCCACATAATGCTGATATTAAAAAAGGACAAAATGTCGTTTCATCTGGTCTTGGTGGAGTTTTCCCTGAAGGTTTAGTCATTGGGAAGGTTGTTGAGGTTGTTCCCGATCAATATGGATTAAATCAAACAGCATATATTAAACCTGGTGCTAATTTTTATGATATTGAAAATGTAATCGTCATTACTCGGAAGATGATCCAACCGGATTTTTCTGAAATGGTTGACGATGAGGAGGAGGAACTGTGAGCCGTTTCCTTCCTTTTGTTCTTTTCTTTCTATTTTTTATTTTTGAAAGCTTGTTTATAGAGCTTTTCCCAGCAAAATTATTTCATAAAGACTGGATTATTGTTCCTCATTTTCTAGTGGCGGGTATATTACTGTTAACGATATATGGCAATAGAAAGCTGGGTATTTGGTATGGGCTTTTATTCGGCTTATTATTTGATATTGTATACACTGAAATTATTGGAGTTTATTTATTTATGATTCCATTGACTGCTTACTTTGTTTCAAAAATGATGAAAATTTTGCAGTCCAATATCATAATAGCCACTTTTGTTGTTCTGTTAGGCATTGCATTGATGGAAATAGTGGTGTTTGAGATGAATTTTTTAATACATGTAACATCTATGCCGTTCCCACAATATGTAAGTATGCGCCTTTTACCCACACTCGTTTTAAATTTTATTTTTATTATTCTTTTTGTCTACCCATTAAAAAAGCAATTCGAAAAAGTAAATGATCAGCTTGCTTAATGGTTGAGAACATTATGAAAAAGGATTTATATAATTTTTGTCGAATTCTTGTTATCATAGAATAAAAAAGTAAAATTGTACAAGGATTCTTATTCTTGAAATTAGTTTAGAGTAGTCCAGCTCCAGCGGCTAGCCCTGACGTACAGGATGTACTAATGTCGACAATGCGACAGTCGTCCGAGTTTTTGTCGACCTCGAGGTTCCTTGTCGGGGATGATCAAGTCGCTTGCGCATTTCGTATATGAGGTGACATCACTAAATGAAGAAAATGCAGAATGTAATGATCAAAGGAACGAAGGATGGGCTAACATTGCATCTTGATGATTCCTGTTCTTATTTTGAATTAATAAAAGAGCTAGATGATAAATTATCAGCAAGTTTAAGGGCTCAAGAAGATCGCCCTTTAATTACGGTGAATGTAAAGGTCGGAAATCGTTACTTAGATCAGGAACAAAAAGAAGAGATAAGAAGTTTAATTCGACAAAAGAAGAATTTGGTTGTCGATTCAATTGAATCGAATGTCATAACGATTCATGAAGCTGAGCAATTAAAAGGCAAAGAAGAAATTATAACCGTGACGAAAATTATTCGTTCAGGACAGATTTTAGAAGTAGACGGTGATCTATTATTAATAGGTGATGTTAATCCAGGTGGGACGGTTATGGCTGGAGGAAATATTTTTATTATGGGTTCTTTAAGAGGTATTGCCCATGCAGGATGCACTGGCAATGAAGAGGCTGTTATTGTTGCCTCTAGTATGAATCCCGCCCAATTACGAATAAGTCAATATATCAATCGAGCGCCAGATCACTCCACAATTGAATCAAATCGTGAAATGGAATGTGCTTACATTGATGACAATAAACAAATTATGATTGATAGACTACAAGTCTTAATGAACATAAGACCAAATCTATCAAGATTCGAAGGGGGACGCTAGTGTGGGAGAAGCAATTGTAATTACATCAGGTAAAGGCGGAGTCGGGAAAACCACCACATCTGCTAATTTAGGAACAGCTTTAGCCCTTCAAGGGAAGCGAGTTTGTTTAGTAGATACAGATATTGGTCTTAGAAATCTAGATGTGGTAATGGGCCTTGAAAACCGGATTATTTATGATCTGGTTGATGTTGTGGAAGGACGGTGTAAAATCCATCAAGCACTCGTAAAGGACAAACGTTTTGAGGAGTTGCTTTACCTACTTCCTGCCGCTCAAACGACTGATAAAAATGCGGTAAATCCAGAGCAAATGAAGAAATTAATTAATGAATTAAAACAAGAATTTGATTACGTCGTTATCGATTGTCCAGCTGGAATCGAACAAGGATTTAAAAATGCGGTGGCTGGAGCTGACAAAGCGATTGTCGTAACAACACCAGAGGTTTCCGCTGTTCGGGATGCGGATCGAATCATTGGTTTGTTAGAAAAAGAAGAAAATGTTGAGCCGGCAAAGCTTATCATTAATCGAATTCGAAATCATATGATGAAAAGTGGGGATATGTTAGATGTGGATGAAATCACCACTCATTTATCAATTGAATTAATCGGTATTGTATCAGATGATGATGAAGTCATTAAAGCATCTAATTCGGGCGAACCGATTGCGCTTAACCCAAATAGTAAAGCGTCTATCTCTTATCGAAATATTGCGAGAAGAATATTAGGCGAGTCCATCCCACTTGAACCTCTAGACAGTGATCAAAGAGGCGTTTTTACAAAAATTAAAAAGTTTTTTGGCGTACGCTAAGACTAGGATTATTCCTAGTCTTTTTTGATTATCAGATTAAATTGTCATATAACCCAAGGACAACTCATAGACTTGTACAAATGTCAAAAGGGTCGGGTGGGAATATGCAATCAAGAGCTGATGAAATTCGAAAAAGGATTGCTAGGAGGAAGAAGTCTCGAGAGCAATCGACAATGAAAATAGATAAACCACTTTTTTGGGCAGAAGATGAGGAAAAATACGGATTTGAAAAAATATCTTCCTATGAAGCAGGTCCAGATGAAGGGGGACATCCTTTATTTAATAAAGAACGATTTATGTTTAAAATTTTAGCATCAGTTTGTTTATTTCTACTTGTTGCTATTTTATTTAAAAATGAGAGTTCATCCTTTCAAAACATTCGTAATGTAGTAAAAAATACGATGGAAACCGATTTTCAGTTTGCTGCAGTTTCTAAATGGTATGAAGACAAATTTGGTCAACCATTAGCATTGCTACCATTTAAAGAAAATAAAGAGGACACCACTGAACTAGTTGGACCACAATATGCGCTGCCTGCATCTGGTAGAATTATTGAGGGTTTTGCTGAAAATGGGCAAGGGATCATTATTGAAGCTGGAAAAGATGCATCCGTTGAAGCACTGAATGAAGGTTTTGTACTTAACATTGGAATTAAAGAAGGCTTTGGAAAAACGGTTATCATCCAGCATGCAGATAAAACAGAAACCTGGTATGGAAACTTAGCTACCATTGATGTGAAATTATACGACTTTATTAAAAAAGGAACGAAGCTTGGTGTTGCAACGAGCACTTCTGATGGAACCAAATCATCCTTCAATCTTGCGATGAAAAAAGGAAAAGATTTTATCGACCCAAGTCAGGTGATACGTTTTGAATAAATTAACTTCACTCATTCAAAAAATTCATATCCATCCACTATTGTGGATTGTCATACTACTCGCTGTAGCAACCGCTCATTTCATGGAATTGTGCTTACTTCTCCTGATTATCTTTATTCATGAGATGGGCCATGCGGTTGCTGCATCTTTTTTTTCGTGGAGAATTAAAAGGATTTCCATTCTACCCTTCGGTGGGGTTGCTGAAATGGATGAGCACGGTAATCGTCCTCTTAAAGAAGATGTGATTGTAACGATAGCTGGTCCCATACAGCATCTTTGGCTTATGCTTGCAGGCTATTGGCTATATAATATGGATATTATTTCCCTTGGTCGATATGAACTTTTTATCGAGTATAATCTCATGGTTTTAATTTTTAATTTATTACCTATATGGCCTTTAGACGGAGGTAAACTTATTTTCCTACTGTTCTCCTTGAAACATTCTTTTCCACAGGCGCATGGTCGAACTTTACTCATTTCAATGGCATGCATCATCCTATTTATTATTTCAGTTCTACTTGTTTCACCTCTAAATTTAAATGTCTGGATTGTAATCAGTTTCATACTCATTTCCCTTTACACCGAATGGAAACAGCAACGTTATATTTTCATGCGATTTTTGTTGGAAAGATATTATGGTAAAAAAGATACCTTCTCCACTTTAGAATCCATCATGGTGGATGAATCTGATTTTATTATGGATGTATTAGGACAATTTCAACGCGGGAAGAAACATCTTATCGTAGTCCGGAAGGAAGGTAAGGAGATGGGAACATTAGATGAAAATGAACTATTACATGCTTATTTTACTGAAAAACAATTAACAGCGAAAATAAGTGACCTTCTGTTTCCTTATTAATAATTTGTTATAATATATCAATAGTTAAGTGAGAAGTGGGGCTATTGATTTGGTAAAGATGATTGTAAATTATTCAACTACTGAAAAGCGCTATGCGATTATTGAAAATAATAAAATGACAAAGATCGTTATCGATCAACCCGTTCATCATTCATTTGTTGGGAATATATACTTAGGGATCGTTACAAAAGTAGTTTCAGGGTTGAACGCTGTATTTATTGATATTGGTGAAGAAAAGCAAGGATTTCTTCATCGGGATAAACTAGCTACTTTCGTAAATTGTACGGACGAACAAAAAATAAAAGATCAAAAAAACATTTCCGCATTTGTTCACCAAGGTGAGCGACTTCTCGTACAAGTGGAAAAAGACGCTACAGGAACAAAGGGTCCTCGTTTAACGGGAATCATTGAATTTCAAGGAGAACAGATCATTTATATGCCAAATGGAGGATTTGTTGCTGCCTCTCAGAAAATTGAAGACCAAGTGCTTCGAGACAAATTAAAGGTATATGGAAAGAGTCTCGTGGATCAAAATGAGGGGCTAATTTTCCGAACAAATAGTGAAAAAGCCGATCAAGATGAAATTCAATCGGAACTTCATTTACTTAGAAAAGAATACGAAGAAATAGTTAAAGAGTCATCAACATATAAAGGGCCGAAACTAGTATCAATGAAGGACTTATTCCTCACCCAGTTAGCTGAAGAATTAAATGTCATTGATTATGGTGAGATTTGGGTTGATGATTTGAAATTAAAACAAAAACTCGAATCGATCCTTCTTCAAAAAAAGAAAAATATTGAAATATCTCTCCAATTATACAGTGGCAAAGAGAACATTTTTTCAGAGATGAAATTAAATCTTGAATTAGAAAAAGCATTAAAAAGAATCGTTTGGTTAGATAATGGATCCTATCTTGTTATCGATGAAACAGAAGCTTTAACGGTAATCGATGTGAATACTGGTAAATTTGTAGGGAAATCTTCACGCCAGACTACTGTCAACATCGTTAACACCGAAGCGGCGATTGAAGCAGTAAGACAAATCATCCTACGTGACCTAGGTGGGATGATTCTTATTGATTTTATCGATATGAAGTTTGAGAGAGAGCGGCAGCAGATTATACAAATAGTATTAAATGAGCTAAAGAAGGATGCAAAGAAAGCAAAAATTATCGGTTTTACTGAATTAGGGATTTTACAGCTAACACGAAGAAAAACGAAACCAACCTTATTAGAAACTTTGTTTGAAAAATGTCCAACTTGTGATGGCCTTGGACAAGTAGCAAGCCCAGAAACAGTGGCATTCCGATTAGAAAGAGAGCTCTGGGAGTATCGTCATTCTGATTATGAATCGGTCTATGTAACCACCACTGAAGAGGTACATCGTTACTTTACTGACAATAATACAATTCATAAGGAAAAGTTAGAAGAAGCTATTGGATTAAATATCTTCTTCACATATGTACAAGCTCCGAAATCTTTTTATGAAATAACAAAGATTGTATAATTTATTTGTTATTGACACTTTCATACCTATCATGTTAGTATTTTAATGTTATGTTTGTAGCACCCGTGCTACAACCGCTCAGAGCAGGTTTTAAGCTTTTGATTATTCAAAACGCCTGTGAATGGCGAGTCTGAGTCTTATAAGGAGGTGCAAGTATGTACGCAATTATCGAAACTGGTGGTAAGCAAGTAAAGGTAGAAGAAGGACAAGCTATCTACATTGAAAAGCTTAATGTTGAAGCTGGTGAAACGGTAACATTTGACAAGGTTCTTTTCGTTGGTGGTGAAACTGTTAAAGTTGGAAGCCCTGTTGTTGCAGGCGCTACTGTAACTGCTAAAGTTGAAAAGCAAGGCCGCGCAAAGAAAATTATCGTTTTCAAGTATAAGGCGAAGAAAAACCAACGCAAAAAGCAAGGTCATCGTCAGCCTTACACTAAAGTTGTAATTGAAAAAATCAACGCTTAAAAGGAGCTTAACAGATGATTCAAATAACGATTAATCGTTTGGAATCTGGTCTGATTAGCAGCTTTACTTTAAGTGGGCATGCCCAGTTTGCTAATAGAGGTCAGGACATTGTTTGTGCTGGCGTTTCCGCTGTATCATTTGGTGCTGTCAATTCCGTTATCGCTTTGACGGGTATCGAACCAATGATTGAACAAGGTAAGGACGGCTTTCTTCGATGTGAATTACCTAGTAATTTATCCGAAGAAACACAAATGAAGGTTCAACTCTTATTAGAGGGTATGGTTGTTTCTTTACAAACGATTGAAAAAGACTACGGAAAACACATAAAAATTACCTTCCAGTAGGAGGTGGAACAAATGTTAAGATTAGATCTTCAGTTTTTCGCATCGAAAAAAGGGGTAGGTTCTACTAAGAACGGTCGTGATTCCATTGCGAAACGCCTTGGTGCAAAAGCAGCTGACGGTGAAAAAGTATCTGGTGGTTCAATTCTTTATCGCCAACGCGGTACAAAGATTTATCCAGGTGTAAACGTTGGACGTGGTGGAGATGACACACTATTCGCGAAAGTTGATGGTGTTGTTAAATTCGAACGTTTAGGTCGTGACCGTAAACAAGTTAGCGTATATCCTGTAGCACAAGAAGCGTAAGCTTTAGAAAACTCTAACCTGATGGGTTAGAGTTTTTTTTTGGCCTATCTAGTTACGCTACATGCCTTTTTTGTTATACTATTTTAAAGTAGTCTTCTGCCATAAAAAAAGGTGTAGGAGTAAATCGTATGGATAATAATTGGAATACAGTCAATGTGTTAAGGTATGCCCGACATGATTGGCTTAATAAAATTCAGCTAATTAAAGGAAATTTATCTTTAAATCGACTCGAAAGAGCACAAGATATAATAGATGAGATTGTGATGGAAGCACAGCAGGAAGCTAGATTATCTAACCTTCAGCTACCTCATTTTGCAGCTCTCTTATTAGTGACTAACTGGAATAATTATTATTTTCGTTTAGAGTACGAGGTATTAGGGGACATTCAATCTGTCAAGATGGATGATACACAATTAACCAACTGGACAAGCTCACTTTTTATGACATTAAATTCCTGTATCGAAGCATTTCAGGAGAATCATTTATCGATTTCGATTTTACCTCATGAAAATGGGGTTCAATTCTTTTTTGATTTTACGGGAACGATAGTCAAACCAAAAGAAATTGAAGTATTTTTAAAGGATTCACATGAATGTGTGAAAATAAAGGATATCTCAGAAAGTGAATTGTCCTTTGAGTTGAACTGGGAAATTACATAGAAATCAACGAGCCTCGTCGTATGATTCGAAATTAATTTCTACAGACGGGAGGATTTAAAATGTTCGTAGATCAGGTCAAGATTTATGTAAAAGGCGGAGATGGTGGCAATGGAATGGTCGCTTTCCGTAAAGAAAAATACATTCCAAAAGGTGGTCCAGCTGGTGGAGATGGCGGAAAAGGTGCAGATGTCGTTTTTAAAGTAGAGGAAGGACTGCGCACATTAATGGATTTTCGCTATCAAAGGCATTTTAAGGCGAGCCGTGGTGAACACGGAATGTCTAAAAACCAGCATGGTAGAGGAGCCCAGGACATGGTCGTAAAGGTTCCACCCGGTACGGTTGTAATGGATGCGGAGACAAAAGAAATTATCGCTGATTTAGTTGAACATGAACAAACAGCGGTTATTGCAAAAGGTGGTCGTGGAGGACGTGGAAATTCACGTTTTGCAACCCCTGCAAACCCAGCTCCAGAGTTATCGGAAAATGGTGAACCAGGCCAAGAACGTGATGTTATTTTAGAACTAAAACTTTTAGCAGACGTTGGTTTGGTTGGCTTTCCAAGTGTTGGGAAATCAACTTTGTTATCTGTTGTTTCTGCGGCAAAACCGAAAATAGCTGAGTATCATTTTACGACGATTGTTCCTAATTTAGGAATGGTTGAGACAGCAGATGGCCGAAGCTTTGTCATGGCAGATCTACCAGGATTAATTGAGGGTGCTCACGAAGGTGTTGGTCTAGGGCATCAGTTTCTACGACATATTGAAAGAACCCGCGTCATTGTACACGTGATTGATATGGCAGCCACAGAGGGCAGAGATCCATACGAAGATTTCTTAACGATTAATAAGGAATTAAAAGAGTACAATTTACGGTTGACTGAACGCCCTCAAATTATCGTCGCCAATAAAATGGATATGCCTGATGCAGAAGAAAATTTAAAAACGTTTAAAGAGAAATTAACGGAAGATTATCCGATTTTTCCAATATCTGCAATAACTAGCAGTGGATTAAGAGACCTATTATTTGCCATAGCAGATAAAGTAGAAACTACTCCAGAATTCCCTCTTATAGAAGAAGAGAAAGAAGATACTGGAATTCACCGAGTACTTTACAAGCATGAAGCGAAAGAACTTAATTTCAAAATTTCACGAGGTCCAGACGGGGCATTTGAAGTGTCGGGTGCTGAGGTTGAAAAATTATTTAAAATGACTAATTTTGCAAGAGAAGAATCGGTTAACCGCTTTGCTCGTCAACTTAGAGGCATGGGTGTTGATGAAGCACTTCGCTCTCGGGGAGCAAAAGATGGCGATATCGTAAGGCTTTTAGATTTTGAATTTGAGTTTATCGAATAAGTGAAACGTTAATTAGGGTCTGAATGTCCTTTACTGTGAGAATAACCTTCTCGAGCATGGGAGAGGTGGACGTATGCGGTCGAATAAAAAAGATATTAAGTTTTATTTAGTAAGGGAAGATGTGCTACCAGAAGCGATGATGAAAACAATTGAGGCAAAAGAAATGATCGAACGTGGCAAAGCGGATTCAGTCTGGGATGCTGTTCGTAAGGTCGATTTAAGTCGAAGTGCTTTCTATAAATACAGAGATACTGTATTTCCATTTTCATCTATTGTCAAGGAAAGATTGATTTCTTTATTCTTTCATTTAGAAGATCGATCTGGAACGCTTTCCAAATTATTAAGTGTAGTCGCATCTTCTGGCTGCAATGTATTAACGATTCACCAAACAATCCCTCTTCAAGGACGGGCGAATGTCACTTTGTCATTAAATATGGCAGATATGGAGATTGAAATTGATGAATTACTCTCACAACTTCGCCAATTAGAGTTTGTTGAAAAAGTAGAAGTGCTGGGTTCGGGTGCATCATAGATCCGAAATCCAGCTTTTTTTAAATGGAGGGAAAAAACGATGAAGGTTGGCTTCTTAGGTCCAAAAGCAACATTTACCGATTTAGCGGTTCGAAAGATGTTTCCGAATACTTATTCTAGTATTCCTTATAAAACGATTCCGGAATGCTTTGATGCAGTAGAAAATGGTGAAGTGGATATTGCAACAGTACCTTTAGAAAATGCCTTAGAAGGATCTGTGAACATTACGCTTGATTATTTAATTCATGAAGCGGATCTACCGATTCGAGGGGAAATTTCTACTCCAATTGCTCAGCATTTATTAGTTCATCCTTTAAATATGGATAAGGAAATTACGAAAATTTATAGTCATTCCCATGCGATTGCTCAATGTCATAAATATTTACACCACCATTGGAAGGGAATATCTAGTGAGAGTATGACATCGACAGCAGCAGCGGCGCAGTATATAAGTGAACATTCAGAGCTGCCAATTGCAGCGATTGCTAATGAATTAGCGGCAGAAGAATACAATTTAACAATTAAAGCGAATAATATTCACGATTATTCCCATAATTATACGAGGTTCGTAATTTTATCAAAAGACAAATTAGAATTCACCTATACAAAAGAATTGAATAGTAGATATAAAACTACAGTGATGGTTACATTACCAGAAGACCAGTCGGGAGCCCTTCATCTCGTTTTATCTGCATTTGCATGGAGAAAGCTGAATTTATCGAAAATCGAATCACGTCCGATGAAAACGGGTCTTGGTAAGTATTTCTTTATTATTGATATCGAAAAAGAAATGGATGATGTACTAATCCCTGGTGCTATTGCTGAACTAGAGGCTTTAGGAAGCAAGGTAAAAGTATTAGGCAGTTATCCCGCGTTTAAAGTAGAAAAAGGGATCGTCGTATAGACATCCCTTTTTCTACTTTTCATTGTTAAGCGTATAAAGTACTCGGATGTGAATAACTTCTTTACTTGTATAGTCCACGTTCAGCTCCAGCGCCTAGCCCCTCGAGGTCAAATGGCGCCCCAAAGATGAGGTTAAAGAGCAAACCTCCTCTTTGGGACGGCATTTGCTTGTCGGGGCTGATCAAGGCGCCCCGCGCTTTTGTTCTTTAATTATATTCTATTAAAAAATTAGCTTTTAATAACGCGTTTTCAGCCTCATCTAGTGCTTTCTCGGTTGAAGCTGATATCGTATGCAAATGTATTCCTTCGGTAAGCTCAGATAGAAAAGATGCTTTTGTCGATAGAACTTTCTTCATAAACTGTTTTACTTCCTGACGATTTGATACCATAATGGATGCGGTTAAATCTCCATAAACTGGATGCTCAATTCTCACATCTTTAACTGTCACACCGTGATCGACGAGAAGATTTAATTCTTCCTCCGCTTCATTTGGTGTATGAGAGCAGGCAATTGTTCTTTCGATTAGTGGGATAGGTGAACTTGCCTTTAAATACATATAACCTTGGCTTGTCGCAATAATCGGCTCATTTTTAGCTTTTAGAAGAGTGATGTCTCCAACAATGACCTGTCTACTGACATTCGTTTTCGTTGCAAGCTCTCCGCCTGTAATAGGAGTCCCGCTTCCTTTCAGCAGGTTTAATATCCACTCTCTTCTGTCATCTCCTAATAATTTTTTATCTTTGGTCATAAAAAACTCCTCGGCTTTCCATAAAATCATATATTCCATTTTAACCTTCAGGGGGCAGTAAAAACCACTCTAATCGATGATTTTAAACGACTTTACTTTGTGAAATCACGAGTAATCGTGACAATTTTGTGTCCAAGCTCTGCCACCTCTTCTAATGTGGTGGCATTCCCGAAAGAAATCCGGATGAATTCTTTCGCTTTTTTTCCAGTTAAACCAATGGCTTGCATCGTTTTTGATGGTGCTTGCATGCCCGATTGACAGGCGCTTCCAGTAGAAATGGCAAATCCGAAGCGATTACATTCCAACATAAGCCATTGACCTTCTATCCCGTCAATACATAACCCAATAATGCCTGGACTTTGCTCATGACCTGATGAACCATGTATCGTTATCCGATCACATATTGGTTTCAATGTCTCAATAAACCGCTCCCTAAGTTGACTAAATTTCACCAGCCTTTCGGATTGGTGCTTAATTATTTTCTCTGCGGCCACTGTCATCGCAGCAATAGCAGGAACATTGATCGTTCCAGGGCGTAACCCAAATTCATGGGTAGTTCCTGGGAAGAAGGATGTCCAGTTAATATTGGGTTGAATAAAAACTCCACCAGTTCCTTTTGGCCCATAAAATTTATGGCTTGAAAAGGAAAAGCTACTTATTTGTTCAAAAAGTTTACTTGAGTCTGCTTTTCCAAATCCTTGTACAAAGTCACAATGAAAAAGGATATTTTCCTTTTTACACAATATGGCTATTTCTTCGATTGGTTGAATGGTGCCGATTTCAGAGTTTGTATGCCCGATAGCTATAAGTATTGTTTCACTTCTTATTGATTGTTGCAGGATATCTAGAGAAACAATCCCGTTTTTTGAAAAAGGTAAATAAGTAATTTCGAATCCTTCTTTTTCAAGCCTTTTCAAAGTTCCATGGATGGATGAATGCTCTGCTATTGTTGTAATAATATGGTTACCCTTTTTCTTGGTAGCTGATAAAAGCGCTTCAATGGCTAAAAAATTGCTTTCCGAACCACCGCTAGTAAAAAATAGCCCTTTTTCGTTTACTCCTAGTATTCTAGCTAAAGTTTTTCGACAGTTATCCAATAATTGTGCAGATCTCCCTCCAATATCATGAAGACTACTAGAATTTCCAAAATAGTCAGTAGCAATTTGAATATAAGCCTCAGCAGCATCCTGGTCTAATGGACAAGTTGCTGCATAGTCAAAATATTTCATATAATCATCACCTAATTTTCTTGTTGTTTAAAAACTATAAAAATAATCGAATGTATATAACTCATTGACAAAGTATGGTTCACGTCAAGTCCGACGTACTGGAAGTACTAGTGTCGATAATGAGACAGACCGCCCGAGCTTTTGTTTAGATAAATATTGAAAAACTCTTGTCATAAGTTTAAATCTATGTAAATATAGGTGTCAAGACACCTGTTAATCAGGAGGGTAATGGGAATGAATTACAGTGATGTTTTAATTATAGGAAGTGGAATCGCGGCATTACAGCTTGCAGCTCACTTGCATCATGATAAAAATGTGAGGATTCTCACAAAGTCAACTTTGAAAACAGCTAATTCTTATTTAGCACAAGGCGGAGTCGCTGCTGCAATAGGGAGAGATGACCATCCATTCAAACATTATCAAGATACGCTTGAGGCTGGTCGATTTCATAATCAAGAACAAATCGTTCAGGAAATAATCGAAGAAGCTCCTCATTTAATAAACAATCTATTTGAACAAGGCTGCGATTTTGATCACGATGTTGATGGTGCCCTATTGCTAGGGATGGAAGGGGCACATAGTCAAAAAAGAATTGTACATGGAGGCGGAGATGCAACGGGTAAGAGGCTCGTTCATTTTCTTATTTCCCAGTTACAAAAAAATATTCATATCCAAGAGAACTTCCATGTTTATGAATTAATAATGGATGAGAAACAAAATCGCTGTATTGGTGTGAAAGCGAAATCAGTTGATGAACAAATCCATCATTTCTATGCTGAACATGTCATTCTTGCAACGGGCGGCTGCGGCCAATTATATAGTTTTACTTCAAATGCCAAAACGGTAACAGGTGACGGTATTGTTTTGGCTTATTTGGCTGGTGCTGAGATTGCAGATATGGAATTCATTCAATTTCATCCGACTTTATTGTATGTAGATGGTGAGACAAAAGGACTTGTTTCTGAAGCAGTTCGCGGGGAAGGCGCTATTCTAACCACTGAGAGTGGTATCCCGATTATGGAAGGAATACATCCATTAAAGGATTTGGCACCTAGACATATTGTTTCACAGACAATTTATGATTATGTGAAAAAAGGTAAACAAGTATTTTTAGATATTCGAAAGCTAACAGATTTTGAGAAACGGTTTCCTTCGATTACAAGCTTATGTTCCAAAAACAATATCGACCTATCCCAGGGGAAAATACCTGTTGTACCAGGTAGCCATTTTCTAATGGGAGGAATTAAAACAGACTCATATGGAAGAACTTCCATAGAGGGACTTTATGCAATTGGGGAGGTTTCTTGCACCGGTCTTCATGGAGCCAATCGTTTAGCGAGCAATTCCTTATTGGAAGGATTATATCAAGGGAAGAAACTAGCTGAATGGATAAATTTAATGGGACGTCAGTCTTTCAGCATTGAATTATCTAACACGAAGTATACAATCATGAAAACACCGCTAAAACTTCCATCAATTGATGTTTTGCAAGCAAGAATGATGGAAGATGTCGGTATCGTTCGTTCTTATCATTCACTCAAAAACCACAAAAATTGGTTGGAACAATTTGAAATAAACAATATTAGTGAACTAGATGGTTATTCAAGAAATGAAATATCAATTATCTTTATGCTTATTACAGCAAAATTAATTACCAACTCATGCTTAATTCGGACAGAAAGTCGTGGTGGACATTTCCGCAGTGATTTCCCATTTGAGGATGATCTAAATTGGTGCAAAAAACAAATTATTTATAATCGACAGGGAGAAGGGGCGAAAAAAGATGAATACGTTAAAACTGCGCTCGCAACTTGAACAGTTTTTTAATGAGGATATTGGAGATCAAGATATTACAAGTGACCTTATTTTTTCAAAAGGTGTAATGGGTGAAGTTGAGTTTATTGCAAAAGAAGAAGGGATCTTCTGTGGGGAAGACATCATTAAATACGGGTATAAGCTTCTAAACGAGCAAATACAAGTTCATGTAAATGTGAAAGATGGCGATTTCATTCAAGTCGGGCAAATCCTTGCAACAGCATCAGGTGAAATTTCCGATCTATTAAAAGGGGAGCGAGTGATTCTCAATTTAGTTCAAAGGATGAGCGGAATTTCAACGATTACTAAAAAGGCTGTACAAGAAATAGACAGTTCAACCACGAAACTATGTGATACGAGAAAAACGTCACCAGGACTTCGAATGTTTGAGAAGTACGCGGTAAGATGTGGCGGTGGTTTCAATCACCGTTATGGTTTATATGATGGTGTCATGATCAAGGATAATCACATTTCATTTGCTGGTTCGATTACGAACGCTGTAAAACGAGTTCGGGAGAAGCTGGGGCATATGATCAAAATTGAGGTTGAAATTGAAACTGTTGAGCAATTAATCGAAGCAATTGAGGCAAAGGTAGATGTGATTATGCTAGATAATCGCTCACCTGAAGAGATTAAGCAATGGATGGGATATGTCCCAGAAGGCATAATTACGGAAGCATCTGGGGGTATTACCTTAAATAATTTAGCGGCATATGGAAAAACGGGAGTGCATTATATTTCACTGGGATTTTTAACTCATTCATTTAAAGCATTAGATATAAGTGTAAAAGTAGGAGCATGCCAAAGAGGAGAGGAATAGTCATGAGCTTCTTAGCATCATTGAAAAATAATCATTTAATGATTCCTGATCATTACCGGGAATTGGATAAACACGAATTGGAACGAAGAGCTTGGTATCTAAAGGAAAAATATGGTTCAAGACTTTATATTCCGGGACACCATTATCAAAAAGATGAAGTGATTCAGTTTGCAGATGCTACTGGAGATTCCTTGAAATTGGCTCAATTATCAGCAGCAAATACAGAAGCAGAATTTATTGTTTTCTGTGGTGTTCATTTTATGGCGGAAACAGCTGATATTTTAACGAATGAAAACCAAAAGGTATTTTTACCAGATATGCGTGCAGGTTGCTCAATGGCTGATATGGCTGATTTACAGCAAACCGAGATCGCATGGAAGAAGTTACAAGAAATCTTTGGAGAGACAATTATTCCATTAACTTATGTGAACTCGACAGCAGCGATTAAAGCATTTGTGGGTGAAAATGGTGGTGCTACTGTAACATCCTCAAATGCGGAAACGATGGTTCGGTGGGCTTTTGCTAAAAAAGAAAGAATACTTTTTTTACCTGATCAGCATTTAGGAAGAAACACGTCAGTAAATTTAGGAATTAGCCTAGACGAAATGGCTGTATGGGATCCACATTCGGACAGACTTGAATACGATGGTGAATTAAATAAGATAAAAGTAATCCTTTGGAAAGGACATTGCTCCGTTCACGAAAATTTTACAATTGAAAATATAGCTGAGGTTAGAAAACAACATCCTAACATGAATATCATCGTTCATCCAGAATGCCGTAGGGAAGTGGTAGAACTTTCTGATATGGCGGGCTCTACTAGTTATATTATTCAAGCCATTGAAGGTGCGACAGAAGGTTCAGAGTGGGCGATTGGAACGGAAATGAACCTTGTGAATCGATTAATAAAAGATCATCCTGACAAGAAAATTATTTCGTTAAATCCACATATGTGCCCTTGTTTAACGATGAACAGAATTGATTTGCCTCATTTAGTTTGGTGTTTGGAAATGCTTGAAAGTGATTTTGAAAATAATCGAATTAAAGTAGAAAAAAATATATCATGTAATGCAAAGCTAGCGCTTGAACGTATGTTAAAGAATGCATAAAAAAGGGGGAGGATGACCAATTGGGTTATCCTCCTTATTATATATTAAACATGCTGAATTAAAAAACAGCATACACTAGGAATGAAGGGAATCATATTATGAGAAAAATTGCATAAGTTTTTTTACAGATGAATAGCAATTTGCCTAGTACGACATACACTATATGGACTTATGCCATAGGAGGGAAACATTGTGAAGATCCATATCGTTCAGAAAGGGGATACTCTTTGGAAAATTGCCAAGAAATATGGCGTTAATTTTGAAGAGTTAAAAAAGATGAATTCCCAACTCAGTAATCCAGATATGATCATGCCCGGTATGAAAATTAAAGTCCCAACTGCTGGAGGTTCGGTTAAGAAAGAGGCGCCAATTGGTCAAGTTTTAGGTGCAAAAAAAGAAATGCCTAAAGCAGAACAGCCTTTTGTAAAAGAGCAGCCTAAACCATTACCAGTTGTGGAAGCACCACAGAAGGAAGCGCCGGTCATGCCTATTAAGGAAGCACCTGTAATGCCAAAAAAAGAAGCACCAATCGCACACTATACTCCAGTAGTGCCACAGCCAGTTATTCCGGAAATTGACATTAATAACTATTACATGTTGAATATGGCAAACATGAATATTCAACAGCCACCACAGCTTCCACCAAAACCGACAAATATCCTACCTGAAGCAAAAGAAATGCCAAAAGAGTTGCCAATTAAAGAGGCTCCAATTATGGAGGTACCCAAGGAAGAATCGCCATTAGTAGAAGCACCTATTGAACAAGCGATGCCAGAAGAATATTGTGTTCCAGTAAGCCCGATTTTACCAGGATCTGGGCTTCAGCCAGGCTGGTGCCCTCCTCAACCATGTTTACCATTTCAACACCCATTTATGCTTTATCAGCAACAGGCTATGCCACAAGTGCAGGGAGTGATGAACCCAGGAATGATGCCAGGGGTTGAAAATCCTACTTACTTAGCTGGAATGGAAGATGAATCATCTTCATTCATGCCACAAATGCCAATGATGAGCCCAATGGGTCATAACCCAAATGCAGTTATGGGGGTAGAAGATACTCAAAATGTACCACAAAATCAACCGATGGGATTGGCTCCAACAGCCTTGGAACCAGGATTTATAGGACCATTTCCAGATAATTGTGTTCCGGCCTCTCCGGTTTTACCAGGACCTGGTTTAGGGGAAGTCTCACCAGCATTTTCTGTACCTTATGGTGCCCAGCAAATGCCATATGGAGGAAGTCAAATTCCATTCGGAGCTCAGCAAATGCCATACGGTGGAGGTCAAGTGCCATTTGGGTCCCAGCAAATGCCATACGGAGGAGCTCAAGTGCCATTTGGGTCTCAGCAAATGCCATATGGAGGAGGTCAAGCGCCATTTGGGTCTCAGCAAATGCCATATGAAGGAGGTCAAATGCCATTTGGGTCCCAGCAAATGCCGTATGGAGGAGGTCAAGTGCCATTTGGGTCACAACAAATGCCATATGGAGGAGGTCAAATGCCATTTGGGTCCCAACAAATGCCATATGGAGGAGGTCAAATGCCATTTGGGTCCCAGCAAATGCCATATGGAGGAGGTCAAATGCCATTTGGGTCCCCGCAAATGCCATTTACACCAATGCCAAATCGCACTCAACAAAACCAATCTCAACCAATGGAAAATGAGAATAACCAAATGATGATGCCACAAATGCCGTATGGTGAAGGTCAAATGCCGATGCAGCAAATACCATTTAGTGGGGGCCAAATGCCAATGCAGCAAATGCCATTTGGTGGGGGGCAAATACCAATGCAGCAAATGCCATTTGGATATGGTCAAATGCCTTTTCAACAAATTCCACAAACTGAGCATTTAACAGAATCACCAGATGGTATGGGAATGGCGCAATTCTCTCCACATATGTCACAAGCTGGATTTGAATATGATTGTGGTTGCGGTGGTCCAAAATTTCCAAAAGCACCAATCAATCCTTATGATCAAGGAACTTCAGGCGTATTTACCCCACAATATGGAACGCAAAATGTACAGCCACCATATATGAATCCATATGGATTTGGTCAAGTGCCTGGTCCTAGAGATTTTGACGACAGCAGTGATTTATATTGACAGAAAAAGAGGAGACCATGGTGGAAGCCGGAGTCTCCTCACCTCTTTTCAAAAACAATTTCCTTTTAAAATAAATGAAATCAATCCAATACGGGGACAAGTATTTAAAATAAATACCAGTAAAGGAATATTTATTTTAAAAGGGTATTCTTCTTATAACAGACTAAAACTTCAGGAAGCTTTCACATCGAGTCTTAAAACGGAGGGATTTGAACAAACCTATACCTTTCTTAGTTTAGATCAAGAACCGATTTTTTATAATAATCAATATTTCGGATGTATGCCATTTATTGAACCACATATTCAAACATTTACCTATCTATATGAGAGTGAAAGGCAGGAAGGATTATCTCTTCTCGAAAAATATCATCGAACGACAAAACAATCGGTTCAGCGATACCAAACGATTTTGCCTGAATTTATTTTGCAAAAAAAATGGACAGAAAGATTGGAGCAGTTTAAAAAGAATTCGAAAGTAGTGGGACGATTTATCCCATATGAATGGGTGTTCGAATGGATCAATTGGGCGGAATGGTCTTTAGAGGGAATTGGTAAAGGTCAAGAACTGATTGATAAAGAACCAAATGTGGTCCTTCATGGAGATGTAGCGCATCATAATTTCTTAAGAGGGAAAAATGAAAAGCTCTATTTAATTGATTTCGATTTAATTAGTATTGGCCCAAGTAGCATGGATTTATTACAGTTTGCCAATCGAATATTGCCCTTTATAAATTGGGACATAAATCGTTTAGCTCAGTACAAAAGTTTAAAAAAGTTACTTCATATCAATCCATATATATATGCACTAGCCTATCCAACAGATCTATTCCGAGAATGGAATCGTCTAATTAGGGAACAAACTTACGAAAATAAGAGGAAATTACAACAAGTAATGGAATTAACTTTTTCAAAAATAAATCAAAGACAACGGTTTTTATTGGACTTGAAGAATTTGGTGTGAACTAACAGTAATAAAACCTCCTTCGTGCTCACAAGCTAAGCCAGAGCACATGAATATGTGCCGCATTTTCGAAGGGGGTTATCATTTGAACAGAAAATATTTAGTCTTACCATTATCTACTGTAATGGCACTAGGATTAGCTGGTTGCGGCAATAATGATGACACCGCTGTTCAAAATAGAAATAATTCAGCCCAACCAATGGGATATTATTCAAATGAAAACCACAAAGGAAATGCTCGTATTTTGGATGATAATGATGGTCCTGTGACAGAAATGATGGACCATACGGTTGGGAATGAGCGAAACTTAACCAATCGTATTTATAACACTTCAGTAAGGAACGGGAATCCAGTTAATCCAACTCGACCAGTTGCTGACAATGATCGAAACATGTTTCAACGTGATAATCGTTTCAGCAATAGTGACGCCAATTACCACGGTCATTTAAATGACAATACGAATAAAGCAAAGAGTTCTTACTACACAGGATACGAAGGCGAGTTAACGGAGAAGATTGGAAGAGTTACTGGCAATGTTCCAAATGTTGAGGATGTGCGTTCAGTTACTTATGGAAGTAACGTCTTAATTGCGGTAGAATTATCTGACGCAAGTAGAGAAGAGGTCACGAAACGAGCAATTAAAAATGCTGTGAAGCCTTATTTAGGAAATCGTTCGGTGACTGTTGTGACAGACGAAGGCACTTTCAGTCGAATACGAAATATTGATAATGATTTAAGAAACGGTGGTCCTAAAGACCAAATCGATTTCGATTTGAAAAATATGTTTCAAAACTTTAAGAATGGATTAACAAATAATAATCGTTAATTTTCTCAGGTTTCTCTTTTAGAGAAACCTGATTTTTATTGGGTCAAGGATAAAGAAGAATAATTTGGCTAAACTACATTTAGTATGTGATTAAAATTTTGAAGAGGTGAATCCTCATGTTCCGTATTTTGATTAAAGGAATCGTGATTTGGTTCTTATTTTTATTTATTTCTTTACTTATCCCACAAGCAAATGCAGCAGAAGTAAATGCGCCTGTACAAGTTGAGGTTATATTAAAACGAGTCTATTTAGACGGCGAAGTAAGTGAGGAAAGATTAACTGAAACTGTCTGGTCAATGGAACATTTCTGGCTTAAGTACGAGCAATGGGAGCTAATCGATACGTATGAAAAGGGATTAGTCTTTAAAAAGCCCGTTGATGATATTTCTCCATTATTGAAAGCAAACGGATTTTTTGGGATAACAGAAGATGGCACATTAACGATCTTTAATGGAAGACCTCATCAAACAAATATAATCCAATCTTTTTTTCAGATTAATATAGAAAAGCTAGAAAGTAGAAAACATCTTCAATTAAAAAAGGGAATTCCGATTAAAACGAAGGATCGATATGTAAATGTATTAGAAACGTTTAAACCTTATTATATGCCTGTCAAAACTAAACAGTAATTTTATTACAGTGAAAAAAGCTGACACAAAGTGTCAGCTTTTTCCGATTTACTATTATTGAACATCGGTTACAAAGTATTTGTCGTCCTTCAATTCAACAGTATATGTCACGTTTTCTGTGGTTTTAATGGTACCTTTATTTGCATCGCCTTCGATGGTCACATCTTCAAGTGTTGTATCAAGTAATGGATGGGTAAAGAAAGGTTCCGCTTTAACGATTGCTTGTCCTTCTGCTGTTTTTTCACCAGTTACATAATAAGTGTAAATCTCTTTAGCAACATCTTCACTATAATATTTAGAAAGAAATTCAAGAGTAGCTGATTCATCAGCAAAGCTTGTAGTTACAATTGGAGTTTCTCCGTCAGCCGCAACATCGTGGGCGAAAACAGCATTTACTTTTCCTTCAGCTACACGAGCAGCATTATACATTTTTGATTGAACTTGTTTCGTTAATTCAGTTGTATTTTCTTCCTTTTTTGTATCTGCTGCTTTTTCATTGTTTTCTTCTTTGTCAGCTGTACAACCTACGATTACAAACATAAGTGTGAAAACAGTAAGCAATGATAAGAGCTTTTTCATCTAGGTGTCCTCCAGTTAAAAAATTTCAACCTACCCATTATAAAGAATACATAATCAATAATGCAACTTATTTTCTTCGTCACTAAATAAATAGTATGATACAATCAGTAAGCGAGAAGGGGAGAATAATGTGTTTGATTATATAAAGGGAAATATTCAGTTTGTTAGCCCAGAATATGTGGTGATTGACAATAATGGGATAGGATACCAAATTTATACCCCAAACCCATTTATTTATTCAGAAAAAATTGGGAAAGAATCTATAATAATTTTTACGTACCATTACGTTCGTGAAGATGTAATCGCATTATACGGCTTTTCAAGTCGAGAAGAAAAGACCTTATTTACAAAGCTCTTAAATGTAACTGGAATCGGTCCAAAAGGGGCTTTGGCAATCTTAGCTTCTGGGCAACCACAGCAAGTTGTTCAAGCGATTGAGAATGAAGATGAGAATTTCCTAGTGAAATTTCCTGGAGTCGGAAAAAAGACAGCGAGGCAGATGATTCTGGATTTAAAGGGTAAACTTCAACAGCTCGTGCCTGATTTATTTCCCAACCTGTTTTCCGAAGATGACGACCTTATTCAAGGGAACGACGGTTCAGATACATTAGAAGAAGCTATCTTAGCATTACAGGCTTTAGGGTATGCTGAGAAAGAATTAAAGAAGATCATTCCAGAATTGAAGAAACAGAAATTAACAACGGATCAATATATAAAATTAGCATTACAAAAGTTGTTTAAATAGGGTGATGATATGGAAGACCGAATCATTTCAACGGAGGCTGACGTTCAAGAAATTACCTTTGAGCAAAGTTTACGACCACAAAATCTAAATCAATATATCGGTCAAAGCAAAGTAAAGGATAATTTAAAAGTTTTTATTGAAGCAGCGAAGCTGCGAAAGGAAACACTCGATCATGTTCTTCTATATGGGCCTCCTGGATTAGGAAAGACAACATTAGCAACAATTATTGCTAATGAAATGGGTGTTAATATTCGAACAACCGCTGGACCTGCGATTGAGCGACCAGGCGATCTTGCTGCAATTCTTACTTCATTGGAACCTGGAGATGTATTATTTATCGATGAAATTCACCGACTTCCTAGAACAATTGAAGAAGTATTATACCCTGCAATGGAGGATTTTTGTATCGATATCGTAATTGGAAAAGGGCCAACTGCGCGTTCGGTAAGGCTTGATTTGCCCCCTTTTACGCTTGTTGGGGCAACAACGAGAGCAGGTTCCTTGTCAGCGCCGTTAAGAGATCGTTTTGGTGTGTTGGCAAGATTAGAATATTATAGTGAGGATCAGCTTACAGAAATTGTCCTAAGAACAGCTGAAATATTAGAAACGACAATCCATGCTGGTGCTGCGTCAGAGATTGCTAGAAGATCACGAGGAACCCCCCGTATTGCAAACCGTTTATTACGTCGAGTAAGAGATTTTGCCCAAGTACGAGGAAATGGTAAGATCGAATTAGAACTTGCAGCGAAAGCATTAGAGCTTCTACAAGTGGACCGTTTAGGATTGGATCATATTGACCATAAATTGCTTAAGGGAATTATTGAGAAATTTAGAGGTGGACCTGTTGGATTAGATACCATTGCCGCTTCGATTGGAGAAGAATCGCAAACGATTGAGGATGTGTACGAGCCATATTTATTACAAATAGGCTATTTACAACGAACCCCTCGTGGTCGGATCGTAACAGAGGCGGTGTATCGCCATTTTCAAATGGAAATACCTTCTAAGTGAAAGAATATTTTGATGTAAATATATGAGCAGTAGGTGAAAGTATGAAAGTGGAATTATTTGATTTTCATTTACCTGATGAGCAAATTGCCCAAGTTCCATTAGAGGATCGAACGGCAAGTAAGCTAATGGTATTGAATAAGGTGACAGGTAAATTAGAGCATACTACTTTTCAGTATGTGAAAAATTATCTACAAAAAGGAGATTGCCTAGTTTTAAACGATACTAGAGTATTACCAGCAAGATTATTCGGAGTAAAGCCAGATACAGGTGCAAAAGTAGAGGTTTTATTGTTGAAGCAGAGTGAGGGTGACAAGTGGGAAACACTCGTCAAGCCTGCGAAACGAATAAAGGAAGGATCCATTATCCAGTTTGGTGATGGGAAATTGACTGCGATTTGTGTTGGGACATCTGAACACGGTGGTCGAATATTAGAATTTCAGTATGATGGCATCTTCTATGAAGTACTTGATCAATTAGGTGAGATGCCACTACCTCCATACATAAAGGAACAACTGGATGATCAGGAAAGATACCAAACTGTATATGCAAAAGAAAGAGGATCTGCTGCTGCACCGACTGCAGGTCTTCATTTTACGGAAGAATTACTAGCAGAATTGAAAGAAATGGGCGTCCATATTGCTTTTATCACTTTACATGTTGGATTAGGAACTTTCCGACCTGTTAGTGTAGAGGACATTAATGATCATGAAATGCATGCTGAATTTTATCAGATGACGGATAAAACAGCACGTCTATTGAATGAGGTAAAAGAGCGGGGCGGTAGAATTATCTCTGTAGGAACGACTTCTACAAGAACACTTGAAACGATAGCAAGGGATTATCATGGCAAGTTTCATGAAGCGAGCGGATGGACAGATATTTTTATTTATCCTGGGTTTGAATGGAAAGCTATAGATGGAATGATTACCAATTTTCATTTACCCAAATCAACCTTAATCATGCTTGTTAGTTCATTAGCTGGAAGAGAGAATGTTCTTCACGCATACAATACAGCTGTACATCAAGGCTATCGTTTTTTTAGTTTTGGGGATGCTATGTTAATCCTATAATAGGACAACGAGGAAAGGAGCTTACATTTTGGCAGCAATCACATATGAGTTAATTAAAACATGTAAACAAACAGGGGCAAGACTTGGACGAGTTCATACACCACATGGATCATTTGATACCCCCGCTTTTATGCCAGTAGGGACACTAGCTACGGTAAAGACAATGTCTCCAGAAGATTTAAAAGAAATGGGAGCAGGAATTATATTAAGTAATACTTATCATCTTTGGCTAAGACCTGGACATGAGATCATTAGAGAAGCAGGTGGACTCCATAAATTTATGAACTGGGATCGGGCAATTTTAACAGATTCTGGTGGCTTCCAAGTGTTTAGTTTAAGTCAATTTAGAAAAATTGAAGAAGAAGGTGTCCATTTCCGTAACCATTTAAATGGTGATAAGTTATTTTTATCCCCTGAAAAAGCAATGGAAATCCAAAATGCTTTAGGGTCAGATATTATGATGGCATTTGATGAATGTCCGCCATACCCCGCTACCTTCGAATATATGAAAAAGTCAGTGGAGCGAACTTCTAGATGGGCCGAGCGCTGTTTAAATGCTCATGAAAGACCTAATGATCAAGGTTTATTCGGGATTGTCCAAGGTGGAGAATTCGAAGAACTTAGAAAGCAAAGTGCACGTGATCTAGTTTCATTAGATTTCCCAGGATATGCAGTTGGTGGTTTATCGGTAGGTGAGCCAAAGGATGTCATGAACCGAGCGCTTGAGTTTACAACGCCGTTACTACCAACAAATAAACCACGGTATTTAATGGGGGTGGGGTCTCCTGATTCATTAATTGATGGTTCAATTCGTGGAATTGATATGTTTGATTGTGTACTACCAAGTCGAATTGCACGAAATGGAACTCTTATGACAAGTAATGGCCGTTTAGTGGTTAAAAATGCGAAATACGCAAATGATTTCCGTCCATTAGATGAAAATTGTGACTGCTACACTTGCCGAAATTATACTCGAGCTTACATCCGTCACTTAATTCGTTGTGATGAAACATTCGGAATAAGACTTACAACTTATCATAATCTTCATTTTCTGTTAAAATTAATGGAACAAGTCAGACAAGCGATTATGGAAGATCGTCTAGGTGACTTTAGAGAAGAGTTTTTCGAGCAATATGGGTTTAATCAACCGAATGCTAAGAATTTTTAATAACTCTTTTCTACAATTAGCTGTTTAAATAAATAGGCATTTAATCAATTGCTTGAAAGGAGGGGAAAAGATATGGAAGGTATGATTAGTACAGTTGGACCTTTACTATTAATGTTTGTTTTGTTCTACTTCTTATTAATTCGTCCACAGCAAAAACGTCAAAAAAATGTTCAACAAATGCAAAGCTCATTACAAAAAGGCGACCGAGTTGTGACAATTGGCGGATTACATGGATTTGTCGATGGAATCGACGAAGATACTGTAATCATCAAATGTGGAGATGGAAGCCGTCTTACATACGATCGATCTGCTATTAGAGAGGTTCACGGGCAATAGAAAAGCGTAAGCGCCCGTTAAGCGCACGACAGGACTGGGCCGCTCCGCATGAGATAAAGGAAACACGAAGAGCGTAAGCGATTCGATGTTGACTTATCGTAAGGAGGAGAGGGACAGTACACTAGTCGCTGGGCGCTGGAGCTGGACATTTTTCGAAGTCCAAAAGTTATTTTTCATGTAAAGAGGAAGCAGTCAAAATGGCTGCTTCCTTTTATTTATTTCATGATACTTTTCTTGCAGTTGTCATATTAACGCCTAATATTCCACCCATCATTGCAACTAACATATAGCAAATGTGGTAAATGATTTGTTCAAAGTTAAACAATCGATCATGCCCTAAGTATTGAAAAAGAAAAATAATGAGGGAGTACAATAATCCTGTTCCACCACCTAGGAGCCATCCCTTTTCTTTTCCTTTCCCCCCCGAAATAAATCCACCGATAAATAAAGAAATAAATGACACAGCCGTAACGATCATTTGAAGTGATGATTCTTGAGTGGAAGTGAAACGCAACAATAATGAAAAAATAAGACTACTAACGATTGCCACCAAAAAGATGGATATTATTCCATGCAAAATCGAAACTCCAATATTTTTTGATTCGATGGTCATTCTCCCCTTTCTATAATGCAAGCCTTTTAAAATAAAATGAAAAGCTTGTTTCCTAGTACGAGCATATTCACAAACCTTTTAAAATAGAATAGAAATTTAGAATGTTAATAATAAAAGGTCAATTTATTTATGAATCGTTTTAAAACGAATGGCAAACAATAGAGTGGATTGCGTTCGAAGGGAGAACCTCTTATGGAAGAATATTCAATTATTATCCTAAGGACATTATTACTTTACTTTCTAATTTTATTAATTTTTCGAATTATGGGGAAAAGGGAAATTGGTGAGCTAAGTATTTTAGATTTAGTTGTGTTCATAATGATAGGAGAGATGGCTGTACTTGCAATTGAAAAACCAGAAGAGCCACTGTTTCATAGTGTTCTACCTATGTTGTTATTAATGGTTATTCAAATCAGCTTTGCTCTACTTTCATTAAAAAGCAAGAAATTTCGAGACATGGTTGAGGGCAAGCCGATCATCATTATTAATCGGGGGAAAATTGATGAAAAAGAAATGCAACGACAAAGGTATAATTTCGATGATTTATTAATGCAACTGAGGGAAAAAGATATCCGAAATATAGCCGATGTAGAATTTGCGATCCTTGAGCCATCTGGTAAACTAGCTGTATTTGAAAAAGAAAACAATAAAGCTGGTGATATTACGATTCCTCTAATCATGGATGGTGAAATACAGGAAGTTAATTTATCTCGAATAAATAAAACAAATTTATGGCTTAGGCAGGAATTGAAGAAAAAAGGGTATACAGATATTAAAAATATATCCTTTTGTAGTTATCAAAATGGTTCATTTTATATTGATGAGAAAGATAATAAGTAACACGCCATGCTTGTTAACATGGCGTGTTTATTTATTTTATAGCAATTTTTGATAAAGAAGGTCCAATCCATGGTACTCTTTTCATTTCATCGCTAGTAACTAGTCCAAAAATAATGACTAATGCTAGGTAGATCAAAGCTATTACACTAACTGTAGTTAGTACAACAATAAGTTGAGAAAAATTTGTTGTCATTTTTTCTAGTATCCAATAGCCAGACCAGCCTGAAACACCCATAGCCAAAAAGGATTTTACATAGTCTCTTACATAAAAAGTATATGAGATTCTTTTTAAAATTGTCGCAAAATGTAAAAGTGTCACTAAAACAAATCCAACCATAATTCCAAGAGCTGCTCCTTTAATACCAAAGCTTGGCTGAGTCGCTAACAGGAAGATGATGGCAGTTTTGATGATATTCCCGATGAGACTGTTAATCATTGCCGCTCTAGCTAAATTTATTGCTTGTAGCGTAGCTTGTAACGGCCCTTGAAAATAATAAAAGAGGATAAACGGTGCCATAAGTCGAATAAAAGAAGAACCGTTTGTTGATCCATACATTAGTTCCATTAACGGATCCGCAAGGACATATAAGATTACAACTGATAGTCCGCCAGTAATTAAAGCAAATTTCAGTGCTTGTTGAAGTCTATATTCGATAAGTTTACCATTTTTATTCGAATTTGCTTCACTAATAGCAGGTACCAATGATGTTGCTAACGAATATGTGACAAAAGAGGGAAGCATTAATAAAGGTAGGGCATATCCAGTCAGAGCACCATATTGTTTTGTGGCGATCGTTGTAGCAACACCTGCAATAGCCAAACTATGGGCAACTACAATTGGTTCGAAAAACCAAGCGACTGAGCCAATCATTCGACTTCCAGTAGTAGGAAGAGCTATATTCATTAATTCTTTAAAGGTACCTTTACCTGATTGGACAAATTTAAAAAAGTTCTTTCGTAATGGAAATCGTTTCTTTAATTTAAAGGCTGTAATTAAATAGATTAAAGATGCAAGTTCGCCTACAACAGAAGATAGCATAGCTGCTGCGGCGGCATATTCAATTCCATATGGTAAAAATGCTTTCGTCATAAAGGCAATTAAAAGGATTCTGACAACCTGCTCTAATATTTGAGAAAAGGCAGCAGGCTTCATATTCTGTCTTCCTTGAAAATAGCCTCTTAATACAGATGATATAGCGATAATTGGAACCATGGGTGCAATGGTAACAAGAGGGTAGTATATTCTTGGGTCAGTAAACAAGGTCTCGGCTAAAAATGGCGCAGCTAAAATTAATGTAGGTGTAAATAGTAGTGATAAGAAGCCAGTTGTAGCCAATGAAACGACAAGTATCTTTTTTATTTTTCGGTGGTCGCCTTTAGCCTCTGCTTCAGCAATATTTTTCGATATTGCGACAGGGAGCCCTAGTTGGGTAATTGTCACTACAAGTATTAAAGTAGGAAAGGCCATCATAAATAATCCGACCCCTTCCTCCCCAATCACCCTTGCCATGACGATTCGATTGATAAATCCTAGAATTCTAGTTACAAATCCAGCAATTAATAATATGATGGTTCCTTTTAAAAACTTGGACATCTAACTCACTGCCTTCTCAAAATAGGTGATATCGTATACAATTAACTATATGCAAGAAGGTGGACAAAGCATGACAATAAGGTTTTCTTTTTGATAAATTGGAATTTTTGAGGAGAGGAGGGGAAAAATGAATAAAGGCCATTTGTATGACCATTTTCAGATTCAAGTTCAACCTGCATTACAGAGCAAGATAGAAGAGTTCCGTTTGTTAGGCTATGGAACGGTTTCGGAGTCGCAATTATGGATTTTTTTAACGATGAAAAAATGGAAAAGGCCTAAAGAAGATATTCGTCTATATGAAGTAGTCCAAGAAATTCTATCGTTGGATCTTGGGGAATTTATGAATTATCAAACGGTAGAAGCATTAAAGTCTTCCCAATTTTCATTTCAAAATGAAGAAGATTGGAAGGAATTAATGAAATAAGGGGTCAACAGATCAATAAAATGATTTAGTATTCTGTTTTTACGAAAATTGACACGATATTCAAACTGTAACATAATGAGAATATTGGTCATGGAAAGATTGTTCGACATAGGGAGGCAAATTACATAATGGTAAAACGAAGTAGAATCGTTGCGTTTTTCCTCATCGTTATTCTGATATTTAGTTTAATGGGAGGAACGACGAAGGGAGTTCTTAATAACATTAAGCTTGGCCTAGACTTGCAAGGTGGATTTGAAGTTTTATATGAAGTATCACCTGTTAAAAAAGGCCAAAAAATTGACAAAGAGATGATGGCAAGCACAGCTGAAGCTTTGGATAAACGTGTCAACGTTTTAGGGGTAAGTGAGCCTAATATTCAAATTGAAGGTACAAACCGCATTCGTGTTCAACTAGCTGGAGTAAAGGATCAAAATAAAGCACGTGAAATTCTTTCAACTGAAGCTAATTTATCATTCCGAGACGCTAATGATGTACTGATGATGGATGGAACGGATTTAGTACAAGGTGGGGCAAAGCAAACTTTTGATGATAAAGGAAATCCAAGTGTTTCATTAAAATTAAAAAGTGCAGAAAAGTTTCGTCAAGTAACCGAGAAAATCGTAGCTATGACACCAAATAACCAGCTCGTTATTTGGATGGATTTTGAAGAAGGAAAAGACTCCTTTAAAAAAGATTATGCTAAAAAGGATTCTCATATTGTCTCCGCTCCAAATGTAAGTCAAGTTTTCAACCAAGATACGGTTTCCATAGTAGGTAGTTTTACATTGGAAGAAGCAAATACACTAAAATCGCTTTTAAATGCTGGTGCATTACCAGTTAAGTTAGACGAAGTTTATTCAACATCTGTTGGAGCTAAATTTGGCGAACAAGCGATGCAGAAAACGATATTTGCTGGAATCATAAGTATGATCATCATCTTTATCTTTATGATTGCTTATTATCGTTTCCCTGGTTTTATTGCATCCGTCGCTCTAACGATTAATCTATTTATTAATTTATTAATATTTGATTGGATTAATGGGGTATTAACGCTTCCGGGTATTGCAGCTCTTATTTTAGGGATTGGGATGGCGGTTGACGCAAATATCATTACGTACGAACGAATCAAGGAAGAAATTAAGATCGGCAGAACGATTAAATCAGCATTCCAAGCCGGAAATCAAAATTCATTATCGACGATCATTGATGCGAACTTAACGACCGTACTGGCAGCTGCTGTTTTATTCATTTACGGGACAAGCTCTGTAAAAGGGTTTGCAACGATGTTATTGATTAGTATTTTAACTGTCTTTATTACAGCAATTTATGGTTCTAGATGGCTATTAGGTTTATGGGTAAATAGCAATTTCTTTAAAAATCGCCCAGGCTGGTTTGGAGTAAAAAAATCAGAAATTCATGACATTGCGGAAAACTTTGATGCCCATGACTTGAAAACGAGGTTTGACAAAATCGATTTCGTTCATTCACGGAAAATTTGGTTTACCTTCTCTTCTGTATTAATCATTGCAGGGTTGATTATTCTTGCTATTTTCCGATTAAATCTAGGTATCGACTTTTCAAGTGGTACTCGTATTGAAATCTTGTCAGATAAAGCTCTAACAACTACAGTTGTAAAAGATGCTCTAAAAGATGTAGATATTGAGACAGATGATATTGTCATTTCTGGTGACAAAAATGAAATCGGAGTTGCGCGATATAAAGATGCGCTTACTAAATCGGAAATTGCAAATGTAAAAACTAAATTACATGAGAAATTCGGTTCAGATCCAAGTGTAAGTGCCGTATCACCAACAGTCGGGAAAGAGTTAGCGAAAAATGCGATCATCGCATTGATCTATGCTTCGATTGGAATTATCATTTATGTGGCATTCCGATTTGAACTATATATGGGACTTGCCGCTGTTCTCGCATTATTGCATGATGTTTTCTTCATTATCTCATTCTTCAGTATCACTCGCTTAGAGGTTGATGTAACCTTTATTGCAGCAGTTTTAACCATCATCGGTTACTCGATCAATGATACGATTGTTACATTTGACCGTATGCGGGAAAATATGCAGAAAAAGAGAAAATTACGAACAGTTGAGGATATTGCAGATGTTGTAAATACAAGTATTCGTCAAACCCTCACACGTTCAATCAATACCGTATTAACAGTTGTTATTGCCGTATTAATGATGTTAATTTTCGGAAGTGAATCCATTCAAAACTTCTCGATTGCATTATTAGTCGGTTTAATCTTTGGATGTTACTCTTCCTTATTCATTGCTGCGCAATTATGGTATGTTTGGAAGTGTAAAGAATTAAAGAAAAAAGGTGTTATTAAGACTTACAAAGAGAAAAAAGTGTCTTCAGACGAACCACAAGTTTAAGCATTGGATTAGCTAGTTCTTTAAAAAGGGCTAGCTTTTTTTATTTCAGCGTTTTCCTTTTTTGTTTCGGTGGCACACTAAACTTAGTCTACTTAGAAGGGGAGTTTATTGTTGGCAGAAAAAGATCGTTTTAAAAAAGCAGAGAATGCAGCTATGATTGGGATTGTTGGAAATATTATTTTAGCTGCGATCAAATGGATCATTGGAATATACGCAAATAGTAAAGCTTTAGTAGCTGATGCTGTCCATTCTGCATCAGATGTTGCCGGATCTTTGGCAGTTTATATTGGACTTCGTGCAGCAAAACAGCCTCCTGATGAAGACCATCCATATGGGCATGGGAAAGCAGAATTAATTGCCGCAATTATCGTCGGAGTTTTATTAATGGTTGTTGGATTTGAAATTGGAAAAGCTTCGTTTACATCCTTTTTTAAACCCTTAGAACCTCCAAAAATGATGGCGATTGTTGCTGTACTAATATCAATTATTATTAAGGAATGGATGTTTCGCTATAAATTTAAATTAGGTAAAGAATTAAATAGTGAAGCGTTAATTGCAAATGCTTATGAGCATCGTTCGGATGTCTATTCCTCGATAGCAGCTTTAATTGGGATTGGAGCTGCTATATTAGGAGGGAAGCTTCATATTGACTGGCTCATTTATGCAGATCCAGTGGCAGGTTTACTTGTATCCATACTGGTGATAAAAATGGCTTGGCAAATAGGCAAGGAAGCGATTCATAACACGATGGATCATGTATTACATGGTGAAGAAACACAACATATGAACGAAATCGCACTTAAAGTTGAGGGAGTTATAAGAATAGATGAACTTTATGCAAGGGAACATGGGCATTACGTGATTATTGACATAAAAATTTCAGTAGACCCTTATATAACCGTTGAAAATGGGCATTTAATAGGAAAAAGTGTTAAAGCTAACCTATTAGAACTACCAAATGTTCAAAACGTTATGGTTCATGTCAACCCTTATAATGAAGTAGATCAAATGTAGCATATCATTTGCTGCATTTTTTTATTTTGCAATTTAATCCCATTATTTTTATTTGAAAGAGTGAAACACCTTCTGTATAATTAGAAAAGCTAAGGGGTGACCGTATGTTACATGCAAAAACAAGATGGAATGTTCGCCAAGTTGATTTACAATTGGTGAATTCATTAACAAAGGAATTAAACATTACACCCCTTGTGGCACAACTTCTTATTAACCGCGGAGTATGTACCGAGAGGGATGCACGATCGTTTTTATTTGGTAAAGAAGCATTTCATGATCCTTTTCTCTTAAAGGACATGGATATCACGGTAAAAAGAATTAAAGAGGCGATTGAAAGACAAGAACCTATTTTAATTTTTGGAGATTACGATGCGGACGGTGTAAGTAGTACAACTGTATTGATGAAAGTTTTAACGGAATTAGGTGCGAATGTAGATTTCTACATTCCAAATCGCTTTACAGAAGGCTATGGACCGAATGAAGCAGCATTTAGACAGGCTTTTGAAAACGGTATTAAATTAATCATTACGGTGGATACGGGAATTTCTGCATTAAAAGAAGCGAAACTAGTTAAGGAACTTGGAGTAGATTTAATAATCACAGATCATCATGAGCCGGGTCCGGAATTACCTGATGCGTTTGCGATTATCCATCCTAAACTAGAAGATAGTCAGTATCCTTTTAAAGAACTAGCTGGTGTAGGGGTGGCATTTAAATTAGCTCATGCATTATTAGGACAAGTTCCCGAACACCTATTAGAAATAGCGGTTATTGGGACGATTGCTGATCTTGTACCTTTAAAAGACGAGAATCGTAGTATTGCAAAAGCCGGTATTCAAAAATTAATTCAAACAAATAATGTAGGTTTAAAAGCATTATTTAAAGTATGTGGTATTGATCCGAATACCATTTCAGAAGAAACGATTGGTTTTACACTAGGTCCGAGAATTAATGCGGCGGGGCGCTTAGGAGATGCTGATCCTGCTGTTCAGCTTCTTTTGACCAATGATTATGAAGAAGCGATAGAATTAGCGGAGGAAATCGATCAAATAAATCGAAGTAGGCAATCCATCGTCAATGAAATAACGGAAGAAGCCATATCGATGGTGGAACAGACTTTATCTGAATCAGATCAAAAAGTTCTTGTCATTGGAAAAGAAAATTGGAATGCAGGAGTTGTCGGCATTGTAGCCTCGAGATTAGTGGATAAATATTATCGCCCCACAATTGTGCTATGCTACGACCTTGAAAAGGGTCTAGCTAAAGGATCTGCCAGAAGTATTGAAGGGTTTGACCTATTTCAAAATCTTTCCCAATGTAAAGATATTCTCCCACATTTCGGGGGACATACTGCTGCAGCAGGAATGACTTTGAATCTAAAAGATGTTTCAGACCTTAGAGACCGGTTGAATGAATTAGCTTCACAGCAATTAACAGAAGAACACTTTGTCCCTGTTACGAACCTTGATGGGGAATTTCAATTGGAAGAATTACAACTTGATTCAATAAAAGAAATGATGTTACTTGCTCCATTTGGAATGGACAATTCAAAACCTAAAATCCTTTTAAAAGATGCGAATATTGCCAACATCCGTAAGATCGGAACCGATCAAAATCATTTAAAAATGACGATTGAAAAAAATGGTTTATTAATGGATGGAATTGGGTTTGGTTTAGGTCAAATATTTGATGAAATTTCACCTTCCTCAACCATTTCAGTTATTGGTGAAGTTTCCATTAATGAATGGAATAATGTTCAAAAACCACAAATTTTCTTACAAGATATGGCTGTAGATCATTGGCAAATGTTTGATTGGCGTGGAAATAAGCAGGTAGGAACCTTGTTAAAAACTCTTATTCAAACAGATACTAAATTTATCCTCTTTAACAAAGAAAATGATGAAATATTTGTCCAATGGCTACCTAAAGAGAAATTGATCGTAATTGAAGACGAAATTTTTGCTCGCAATTTAAATCTCGACATGAAAAATGTAGTTCTTTTAGATTTTCCAAAGTCAAAGGATTTGGTAATCCACTTATTGTCTGGGAAAAAGCCAGCAAGATTATATCCTCATTTATTTAAAAGAGATAGTGCGTTTTTCAATACGATGCCAACAAGAGAGCATTTTAAATGGTATTATGCATTTTTAACAAAAAAGGGGCCATTTGATTTAAAAAGCTATGGGGATGACTTAGCTAAACATCGGGGTTGGACGAGGGAAACCATCGAATTTATGTCACAGGTGTTTTTTGAGTTGGATTTTGCTACAATAAACAATGGATTTATTTCCTTGGCGAAAGTGGCACCGAAGCGTGATTTAACAGAATCGAAAACATATCAACAAAGGCAAGCTCAATTCTCTCTTGAAAATGAATTACTCTATTCTTCTTTTAAGCAATTAAAAGTTTGGTTTGAGGAGATTTTTCAGGAGTCCGTGGAAAATAGGGAGGCAATAGAAGAATGGATTTAAAACAATTTATTACAATCGTTGAAGACTGGCCAAAACCTGGAATAAAATTTAAAGATATTACTACTTTGATGGATAATGGTCCTGCTTACAAATATGCGACAGACCAAATTGTTGAATATGCACAGAAGAGAGATATTGATCTTGTCGTTGGTCCAGAAGCACGTGGATTCATTATCGGATGTCCAGTAGCTTATTCATTAGGTGTAGGCTTTGCTCCTGTTCGAAAAGAAGGAAAATTACCTCGTGAAACGATTAAGGTACAATACGGCTTAGAATATGGTAAAGATGTTTTAACGATTCATAAGGATGCAATTAAACCTGGTCAGCGCGTTCTCATTACAGATGATTTGTTAGCAACAGGTGGAACGATTGAAGCTACAATTAAGCTTGTTGAAGACTTAGGTGGAATTGTAGCGGGAATCGCATTCTTAATCGAATTATCTTACTTGGACGGCCGCGATAAATTAGATGGATATGATATTCTTACATTAATGAAATATTAGTAATGGGGGAGCACTTAAAATAGGTGCTCTTTTTTTATTAGTAATCATATTTCGACAATATTCTCGCTTTTCTTGAAAAAATAGTAGCTTTCCCTTTACATTCGTGGATTTTTTTTTGATAATAGATACATTCATTCTATTTTTGTTTACAATTTATTAATATTTGCATTTAATATAAAAAAAACTCGAATTAAAGGTGATTCTATGGCGAACGATAACGTGTTGACCGTCGAACAAGTTATCGACATAACAAGAAAATATTTGAATGATGAGAATGTTGAAATGGTCAAGAAGGCATATGAATTTGCCCAACATGCTCATCGTGAACAATTTAGGAAATCTGGGGAACCGTATATTATTCATCCGATCCAGGTTGCAGGTATACTTGCTGACTTAGAGATGGATCCTGCTACGGTGGCCGCTGGTTTTCTCCATGACGTCGTTGAAGACACTCATGTCTCGTTAAAAGACATAAAAGAAGCCTTTAATGAAGAAGTGGCTATGTTAGTCGATGGTGTGACAAAGTTAGGAAAAATAAAATACAAATCTCATGAAGAGCAGCAAGCAGAAAATCATCGAAAGATGTTTGTCGCTATGGCTCAAGATATTCGAGTCATTTTAATCAAACTAGCGGACAGACTTCATAATATGAGAACGTTGAAGCATCTTCCGTCAGAGAAGCAACGACGAATCGCCAACGAAACATTAGAAATCTTTGCACCACTTGCTCATCGACTTGGAATCTCGAAGATCAAATGGGAACTTGAAGATACTGCATTACGCTATTTAAATCCGCAGCAATACTATCGTATTGTTAATTTAATGAAGAAAAAACGTGCAGAGCGTGAGCAATATTTAGAAGAGGTTATTACAGAGGTTCGTGCAAGGATGCAAGAAGTCCATATTAAAGCTGATATTTCTGGACGCCCCAAGCATATTTACAGCATCTATCGAAAAATGGTCCTGCAAAATAAGCAGTTTAGCGAAATTTATGATTTGCTGGCTGTCCGAATTGTTGTGAATAGTATTAAAGATTGTTATGCGATTTTAGGAATTATTCATACTTGCTGGAAACCGATGCCGGGTAGATTTAAAGATTATATCGCTATGCCGAAACCGAATATGTATCAATCTTTGCATACGACTGTAATTGGTCCTAAGGGTGATCCGTTAGAAGTACAAATTCGTACCTTTGATATGCACCGAATTGCCGAATTTGGGGTAGCGGCCCATTGGGCATACAAAGAAGGGAAAAGTATTGATGAAGCCACTTCTTTTGAAGAAAAATTAAGCTGGTTCCGTGAAATTTTAGAATTCCAAAATGATACGGCTAATGCCGAAGAATTTATGGAATCGTTAAAAATTGATTTGTTCTCTGATATGGTATTTATTTTCACCCCAAAAGGGGATGTTATTGAGCTACCTTCGGGTTCAGTTCCGATTGATTTTTCTTATCGAATTCACTCCGAGATTGGAAATAAAACAATCGGTGCGAAAGTAAATGGAAAAATGGTCACATTGGATTATAAATTAAAAACAGGTGACATTGTTGAAATTTTGACCTCGAAACATTCCTATGGTCCGAGTAAAGATTGGTTAAAGCTTGCACAAACTTCGCAAGCAAAAAATAAAATTCGTGCCTTTTTCAAAAAGCAACAAAAAGATGAGAATGTTGATAAAGGAAAAGAGCTTGTTGAAAAAGAAATCCGCAATATGGGATTTGAGATTAAAGAAATTCTTGTGAATGACAATATTAAGAGAGTCTTTGAAAAATTCAATTTTGCCAATGAAGAAGATATGTATGCTGCAGTTGGTTACAATGGGATAACCGCTCTACAAGTCGCTAACCGATTGACGGAAAAGTTGCGTAAGAAGCGGGATCAAGAACAAGTGGCAACGATTTCAGAAGCAGTTTCAGAGCTGAAAAGCTTTCCGAATACGAAAAAACGAGAATCTGGTGTTCGAGTTTCAGGTATTGATAATTTATTAATCCGATTATCAAAATGCTGTAATCCTGTCCCAGGTGATGAAATTTTAGGGTTTATTACAAAAGGCCGTGGAGTTTCCGTCCATCGTACGGATTGTCCTAATATTGACACGAATGAAGCACAATCGCGTTTAATTCCTGTTGAATGGGAGTCTTCACTTAATGATCGTAAAGAATACAATGTGGATATTGAGATCAGTGGATATGACCGACGTGGTCTGTTAAATGAAGTGTTACAAGCGGTCAATGAAACGAAGACGAATATTTCAGCTGTTTCAGGGCGCTCGGATCGAAATAAAATGGCAACCATTATTATGTCCATTGCGATTCATAATGTGAGCCATCTTCAAAAAGTAGTCGAGCGTATTAAACAGATTCCTGATATTTACTCTGTCCGAAGAATCATGAATTAGGGGTTAACTAGATGAGAGTCGTTGTTCAAAGAAGTAAAGAAGCAAAGGTAACAGTAAAAGGCGAGATTACAGGTCAAATTTCAATGGGACTTGTATTATTAGTCGGGGTAACCCATGATGATACAATGGATGATGCGGAGTTTGTAGCTGATAAAATTGCTAATTTACGGATTTTTGAAGATGAAAATGAAAAAATGAATCATTCTCTATTGGATGTAGGTGGAGAAATATTATCAGTATCCCAGTTCACTTTATACGGTGACTGCAGAAAAGGACGACGTCCTAATTTTATGGATGCGGCCAGACCTGAATATGCACTTGAAATTTATGAGAAATTCAATGCGATTCTACGTGAAAAAGGGATCAAAGTTGAAACAGGAATTTTTGGTGCGATGATGGATGTGTCCCTTGTTAATGATGGACCTGTTACCCTAATTATAGAAAGTAAAAAATAGAAAAAGCTGACCACTCTGGTCAGCTTTTTCTCATAAATAAGTATAACATATTCGGACTTTGAAAATTGTCCAGCGCAAGCGTCCTAGCCCCGACGTACAGGATGTACTAGTGTCGACAATGCGACAGGACGTCGCGCCCTTGTCGACCTCGAGGTCAAATGTTCGCCAGCCAAAAAGTCAAAGAACGACTTTCCGGCTGGCGAAGCATTTGCTTGTCGGGGCTGATCAAGGCGCCTCGCGCTCTTCTCATAAATTTGTCTTAAAATATTTAGCTAAACCGTTAAATATTCCAGTAGCTGCTGTTTCTTGATATTGGGCGGAGGTTACAGTTGTTTCTTCTGCTGGATTACTTAAGTAACCAAGTTCAATTAATACTGCTTTTTGACTGTTTTCTCTTAATACATGGTAATCGCCAAAACGGGCACTACGATCTTTCATTTTTGTTTCTCCGATGGTAGAAGCATGGACAGTTTCTGCGAGTGGTTTTTGATAGGAATGATAATAATAAGTTGTCAATCCCCGAACACTTTTATCTAAAATACTATCATAATGGATACTAATAAAGGCATCTGCATTGTGATATTGTGCTGTGCTAACTCGGGAACGTAATGAAAAATACGAATCATTTGTTCTTGTTAAGATGACATTGGCACCTGACGCTCGTAATTTATCGTACAATAGATTTGCTGTACGCAATGTTAATTCCTTTTCAAGCGTCCCTCTTGAACCAGTTGTTCCATTGTCACCGCCACCATGACCAGGATCAAGGATGATGGTTTTATTTTTTAAATGAGCCTCAGCACCAGGTTTTTCTACTTGGGGGGCAGAACCACTAACGGAAACGAGCCATCCTGCAATATAGCCTGATACTCCATCTTTTAATTGTATTTCGTACCAGTCCCCTTTTAAGCCCTTCACTTGGAATTGCTCACCTTCATTGGAACGTAGAATAACTGATGTGGAAACGTTTGGACCACTGCGAATGTTCGTACCATCGTGTAAAATAGTAACGATACTTTCCTTTACTTCTTGTGATTGGATCTCATTCGACTTTGGCATGGCTTTTTCTAAGTACCAAGTATTGACCCAACCATATTGTTTAGGACTAAATTCAATCTTACTCCAGTTATTTACTTCTTCGATAATAGAATAGGAATTTCCTTTTGATACACTTCCGACTATTTTTCCGCCTAAGTCCGGTTGGCTTCTAATATTAAGTGCATTAGCTGTTATCGTTCCAACGATTCCTCCCAGTGGCTTTGCGGGTTCTTCTATTTTCGTTTCATTTGCAGTAGACTGAGAATTCATTTTGACAAATTCCGAACTGATCCATGCCTTTTGGTTTTGAAAATAAATTTGTATCCAATCCTGTGTCGAGGAAATAACTTCTATCTTATCTCCCTTTTTCAACTTTCCAATCACATTGGATTGAAGAGATGCCTCACTTCTAACATTTAAAGAATCAACTTGTATGGTAGCTGTTTTTATGTTTTTAGTTGGCTTTTCGGCGGTTTTATCAGTAGCTTGTCCACCAGTAATGGTGACAAAATCGCTAGATATCCATCCTTCTAAAGAATTTGCTGAAACTTTTATCCAATTTTCATTTTTCTCTTTGATCGTTACTTGGTTTCCTTTATTTACATGTCCAATCGTTTGAAAGTTTGTACCGGGGCCGTTTCTTACCCTCAGTCCATCGACAGTAATTAGTCCAACAGAATTTTCTTTTTGAGGTGCCACAGTTATTTGTTTATTCTGTTTCTGAACGAGCCAATTTGCCACCCATCCAAATTGATTATTGTTTAATTTAATTTGAATCCACTCATTTTCCTCTTTAACAAGTGGAAAGCTTTCGCCTTTCTTCACTTGCTTGACGACCCGATAGCTCAATCCAGGGCCTTCTCGAACGTTTAACCCATTAATAGTGATTGTAACAGATGTTTCGGTAGCGGCAGTAAAGCTATTTATTGGTATGCCTCCGAAAAAGAGAAGTGTGACGAATACAAGGATAATGAACTTTTTCAAAAGCAAACTCCCTCCAAAAATATACTATGAATCCATTTTAACGTAAAAAATCCAAAAATTCATTTCAAATGTAAGGATTGTCCAACATTTTATTTATTTGAATGAAATTTTTAATAAGAAATGGAAACAATAAAAGGAGTGAATTCTTAACTAGACATGGATGGTGAGGAAATGAGAATGAGCAGCAAAGGATTACACATCAGTTCGGGAGAAAACCAATTATATGGAGTAGATTTTCACGATTTTATCCAAAAAGAAGCCAATGCTAATACATTTGAATTAGCTTCTGAATTTGGTTTAACACTCGGTGATGTCAAAAAATTAAAAAAGAAATTAGAACGTTCCTAAATTCTCCTTGACAACTGATAGTTTGCTACGTATTATTAGATAAATATTAAATACGAATAACTGATGATGAAGCATAGTAATTAAGCTCCGAATGAAAAGAGAGGAAATGTCTGAGGCTGAAAGCATTTCTACATATCGACTTAATGAAGGAACACTTCGTAGGTTTTTTTCTGAACGATTCATACTAGTAGGAAAAAACGTTGCAGGCGTTAACTGTTTGAGCGGAAGACCGTTATTTATTACATGCGGCTTCAACTAGGGTGGCACCACGGGAAAATCTAACTCTCGTCCCTTGTATTTTATACAAGGAGACGGGAGTTTTTTTATTTTATAGGCGAAAGAGGCGGATCAAAATGTCGATTCAAATTCCAAGAGGGACTCAGGATATTCTCCCGGGTCAAGTGGAAAAATGGCAAGCCATTGAAGAACAAGTAAGAAAATTATGCGAAAAGTATCTTTATAAAGAAATCAGAACTCCAATATTCGAGCATACGGAATTATTTTTAAGAAGTGTCGGAGAAACAACAGATATCGTTCAAAAAGAAATGTATACGTTTAATGACCGTGGAGACCGTAGTTTAACATTACGTCCTGAAGGTACAGCTTCCGTCGTTCGTTCTTATGTTGAAAATAAAATGTTTGGTTATGCTCAGCAACCAGTGAAGTTATATTACTTAGGACAAATGTTCCGTTATGAGCGTCCGCAGGCTGGTCGTTTTCGCCAATTTGTTCAATTTGGAGTAGAGGCTTTAGGAAGTGCAGACCCAGCGATTGATGCAGAAGTTATCTCACTTGCGATGACGTTGTATAAAGAAATGGGATTGAAAAAGCTGAAGCTTGTTATTAATAGCTTAGGTGACAAAGAAAGCCGAATCGCTCATCGTGAAGCTTTAGTCAACCACTTTGAGCCGCGAATTGGTGAGTTTTGTACGGACTGTCAAAACCGACTCGAGAAAAATCCTCTAAGAATATTAGATTGTAAAAAAGATCGTGAACATGAGCTTATGAAATCGGCTCCATCCATGTTGAATTTTTTAAATGAATATTCAAGAGAATACTTTGGTAAGCTTCAAAAATATTTAGCTGATATGGACATCTCATTTGAAATTGATCCTAATTTAGTTCGCGGCTTAGATTATTACAATCATACTGCATTTGAAATTATGAGCGATGCTGAAGGCTTTGGGGCAATTACAACCTTATGTGGTGGCGGCAGATATAATGGTTTAGTTGAGGAGATGGGCGGACCTGAAACACCTGGTATTGGTTTTGGATTAAGTATTGAAAGATTTCTAGCCGCTCTAGAAGCTGAAAAAGTTGAAATGAAGATAGATGAAACAATCGATTGCTATGTTGTATCCCTTGGGGAAGCAGCACAGGATTATTCTGTAAAATTGGTGCACGAATTACGTTCAAATGGATTTTCAGCTGATCGTGATTATTTAAATCGGAAGGTGAAAGCCCAATTTAAGGCTGCCGACCGGGTTCAAGCTAAATTTGTCGCTGTTTTAGGAGACGATGAATTAAATCGAAACATGATTAATGTAAAGGACATGGCTTCAGGCGAACAAAAAGAAGTTAGTCTTGATCAATTCATTGAAACTCTTCAAGGTTTGAAAAAATAAGGGGGATCCGAAATGTTTGGAAGAACATATTTTTGTGGCGAAGTAACGGAAAAGGCAATCGGAGAGAAGATTGTATTAAAAGGTTGGGTTCAAAAGCGTCGAGACCTAGGTGGACTAATTTTCATTGATTTACGTGACCGAACAGGTATTGTCCAAGTTGTCTTTCATCCTGACGTTTCTACTGAGGCACTACAATTAGCAGAAAAAATCCGTAGTGAATACGTTTTAGACATTGAAGGAACGGTTGTTGCTCGCCAAGAGGGAACGATAAACGAGAACTTAAAAACAGGTCGAATCGAAGTTCAGGCAACAAATGTAACAATTATAAATGAAGCAAAAACTGTGCCATTTATCATTTCAGATCAAACAGATGTATCAGAAGATGTCCGTCTAAACTATCGCTACTTAGACTTAAGACGACCTGTTATGTTTGAAACGTTTAAAATGAGACATCAAGTAACAAAAGTGATTCGCGATTATTTAGACGGCGAAGGGTTCCTAGATGTTGAAACTCCTATTTTAACAAAAAGCACTCCAGAAGGAGCGCGTGATTATTTAGTTCCAAGCCGTGTTCATCCAGGAGAGTTCTATGCTCTTCCACAATCACCACAAATCTTTAAGCAATTACTAATGGTAGGTGGATTTGAACGTTATTATCAAATTGCACGCTGTTTCCGTGATGAGGATTTACGCGCAGACCGTCAGCCTGAATTCACTCAAGTCGACATTGAAACGAGCTTTATGAGTCAAGATGATATTATCGCGATGATGGAAGATATGATGACTAAGCTTATGAAAAAGGTAAAAGGATTGGAGATTGCTGCTCCTTTTCCTAGAATGTCATATACTGAGGCAATGAATCGATATGGTTCTGATAAACCTGATACCCGTTTTGGACTTGAACTGATTGATGCTTCTGAATTCGCTAAAACTTCAGGTTTTAAAGTTTTTGCAGCTGCTGTTGAAAACGGTGGTCAAGTAAAAGCAATAAATGTGAAGGGATCTGCTGATAACTACTCACGTAAAGATATCGATGCCTTAACAGAATTTGTCGCGCGTTATGGTGCTAAAGGTTTAGCTTGGTTAAAAGTAGAAGAAGATGGTCTAAAAGGACCAATAGCTAAATTCTTTACCGAAGAGGATCAACAAGCCATTAAATTATTATTAGATGCTTCAACTGGTGACCTCCTCTTATTTGTTGCAGATAAAGGAAATGTGGTCGCTGATTCTTTAGGCGCCCTGCGTTTAAAGCTTGGTAAAGAGTTAAACCTAATCGATCAAAGCAAATTCAATTTCCTTTGGATCACGGATTGGCCTTTACTAGAATATGATGCAGAAGCAGGAAGATATTTTGCCGCACATCATCCATTTACAATGCCTGTACGTGAGGATTTAGAATTATTAGATACAGATCCTTCAAAAGTAAGAGCTCAAGCTTATGACTTAGTGTTAAATGGCTACGAATTAGGTGGAGGCTCATTAAGAATTTTTGAGCGACATATTCAAGAAAAAATGTTTGAAGTACTTGGATTTACTAAAGAAGAAGCCAACGCTCAATTCGGTTTCCTAATGGAAGCATTTGAATATGGAACACCGCCACATGGGGGAATTGCGATTGGTTTAGACCGTCTTGTCATGCTACTAGCTGGAAGAACGAACTTAAGAGACACGATTGCGTTCCCGAAAACAGCTAGTGCTAGCGACCTATTAATGGAAGCACCAAGTGAAGTTAGCCAAGTTCAATTACAGGACTTACATCTAGCCCTTAACTTAAAAAAACAATAGAATGTACCTATTCTAGCGTTATTGAAAAAGCAAAATAAAAATGGTAACATACAAATATGAAGTAAAGAGTCCTGAAGTGTTCGTTGTTTTACCTATTGTTTTGACCAACATTTTTCCTACGGGAGTTCGGAGTTTTCAAGCAGCGTAAATGCCTTGTCTAGAAAGGACTTACATAAGCTTAAACAGAACACCCACCTGCTTATGTGCGGGTTCAAAACGAAGGAAATCAACCCAACGGCACAATTGGGACTCTTTTTATATGACTCATTCAAAACCTATGTGAAAATAGGTTTTTTATTTTTTGGGAAAATTCCACGGTTTATGGATTTCTGTGAAAAATTCGTGTTTTGGTGAAATATCTTATGTCTTACAATAAAGTTTAATCACCCTTATCCCCATCGATATACTTGTTTTTATATTGAAGTATGGTATATTTTTTAGGGGTAAAAATAAAAAGATATCATTTGATTCAGTTTGGAGTTGAGAATCATGTTACATCAGTTTTCTAGAAATGAACTTGCGATTGGTAAAGAGGGTTTAAATAAATTAAAAAATAGTACCGTTGCTGTGCTTGGTATCGGTGGGGTAGGCTCTTTTTCGGCAGAAGCACTTGCACGTTCTGGAGTTGGAAGATTAGTTCTTGTTGATAAAGATGATGTGGATATTACGAATGTGAATAGACAAGTCATTGCGCTTTTATCTACTGTAGGACAACCTAAAGTTGAGTTAATGAGAGATCGTATTAAAGATATTAATCCAGATTGTGAAGTCATTGCTTTAAAAATGTTTTACACAGAAGAAACATATGAACAATTTTTCAGCTATGGTCTTGATTTTGTCATTGATGCCTCAGATACGATCATGTATAAAATACATTTAATGAAAGAATGTTTACAACGCAACATTCCAATGATTTCTAGCATGGGTGCTGCTAATAAAATGGATCCGACAAGATTTCAAATAGCGGATATCTCGAAAACACATACCGACCCAATTGCAAAAGTCATTCGAACAAAGCTACGTAAAGAAGGGATTAAAAAGGGCATTCCAGTAGTCTTCTCAGATGAAAGTCCAATTGTCATTCTGGAAGACGTACGTAAAGAGGTAGGGAATGACCAAGCAAAAATCCGAAAGGCAAAAATGCCTCCTTCCTCCAATGCCTTTGTTCCTTCAGTTGCAGGTCTAATTATGGCTAGTTATGTAACAAGAGAATTGTTAACGGATATTAAAATTCGTCGTGTAAAAGATGAGAAATAAAAAAGAGTGAATTCCAAGTACATTTTGGAATTCACTCTTTTTACATTATTATTCTCTCCTATTCAATAATTTTTCATATACGGATGCCAGTGCCTGTTCAAATTTTCCTGTTTTCTTAGGCTGATAATACGTTTTATTTTTTATCGCATTAGGCAAATACTGTTGTTTCACCCATGCATTTTCATAATCGTGGGGATATAAATAATGAACTCCCCGACCTAATTTTTGTGCTCCTTGATAATGGGCATCGCGAAGGTGGTCTGGAACCTCACCTGTTATTCCTTTTCGCAAATCGCTTAATGCAGAGTCAATCGCTGTGATCGCAGAATTCGACTTAGGAGATAAGCAGAGCTCGATGACAGCATTAGCAATGGGAATACGTGCTTCAGGAAATCCGACTCTTTCTGCTGTTTCAATGGCTGCTAAAGTGCGAGCTCCAGCTTGAGGATTTGCCAGACCTACATCTTCATAGGCGATTACTAATAACCGGCGACTGATACTGATGAGATCCCCAGCTTCTATTAATCTTGCTAAATAATGAAGTGCCCCGTTTACATCAGAGCCTCTAATCGATTTTTGAAAGGCTGATAAAACATCGTAGTGCGCGTCTCCGTCTTTATCATGAGTAAAACTTTTTTTCTGTATGCATTCTTCCGCATCTTCTAAGGAAATTTGAATTTTTCCAGCCTCATTTTTATGAGAGGAAAGTACAGCCAGCTCTAATGCATTTAAAGAACTTCTCACATCTCCCCCTGATGCACTAGAAAAATGGGTTAGTGCTTCATCCGAAATGGCTATATCATAACGTCCCAATCCTCTTTCTTCATCGGAAATGGCAGCTAAAAGCGCCTTTTTAATTTCCTCAGGCATTAGCGGCTTTAGCTCGAAAATTTGACAGCGACTTCGTATCGCAGGATTAATGGCATGGAAGGGATTACTTGTTGTTGCCCCAATTAACACGATTAACCCATTTTCCAAAAATGGTAGTAGGTAGTCCTGTTTTCCTTTATCTAGACGATGAACCTCATCTAAAAGAAGAACGACTTTTCCCGACATTTTTGCTTCTGCAACAACAATTTCCATGTCTTTTTTATTGTTAGATACAGCATTTAACGTTCGGAATGCATATTTAGTACTTCCAGCTATGGCACTTGCAATCGAAGTTTTCCCTATGCCAGGAGGACCATAAAGAATCATCGATGTAAGCTGCTTCGCTTCAACCATTCGATGAATGATTTTACCTTTTCCGACAAGATGCTGCTGTCCAATAACTTCTTCAATTTTCCTCGGTCTCATTCGAAAGGCAAGAGGTTTTTCCATGTTTCATCACCCGAATTTAATATCATTGTTTTCGTATACCATAACACGAAGCGGAGTTTAATGCATATTTTAGTGTCATTTTGTGCTATAATGTCAAAAGCCTACCTTATTACTAAGGATTCTGGTACAATTTTTCTCATTAAGCTGTTTTACTGAATTGGGGGAAACCATTTTATGCAAATGAGAAGGGGACAAATCTTTCCTAGATTTATGATATACTTTGTTGGCCTTTTAATAATGACATTAGGATTTGTCATGCTTCTTAAGGCCGATTTAGGTGCCACTCCATGGGATGTTCTGAATGTAGGATTGTATTACCAATTAGGATTAACGATTGGAAGTTGGTCGATTATTGTTGGCTTCTTCATTTTAGGAATGGCTGCCATAATAGATAAAAAAATGCCACAGATCGGTGCTTTTTTAAATATGATTCTTGTCGGAGTTTTTATTGATATGTATTTATTCCTTCCTTTCTTACAAACTCCGAGTCACTTAATCGGAAAACTTGTAATGTTTTTGCTAGGTTTAATCATTTCATGTTATGGAATGGGGATATATATTTCTGCCAATCTTGGTGCTGGTCCCCGGGATAGTCTCATGCTTGTCTTAACGAATAAAACCGGGTGGAAAGTAAGAAATATTCGAGGAGCTATGGAAATCATCGCCCTTTCTATCGGGTGGATGCTAGGTGGACCTGTATTTTGGGGAACGTTTCTTATAAGTCTTTTAATAGGACCGATATTTGGTTATGCGATGCCGCAATGTAGATCATTAACGAATATAATATTAGATAGATTAAAACCAGATAGTCATATAGAAAATGAAAACAGTAAGATCAAAAGAGGTGTAAGTTCGTGAAAATTTCCACAAAAGGCCGTTACGGCTTAACCATAATGATTGAATTAGCGAAGAAACATGGTGAGGGTCCAATCTCTCTGAAGACGATTGCACAATCGAATGATTTATCAGAGCATTATTTGGAACAATTAATTGCACCACTGCGAAATGCGGGGCTTGTGAAAAGTATTCGAGGTGCCTACGGCGGATACGTGCTTGGTGACGAACCGACTAAAATAACTGCTGGAGATATTATCCGAGTTTTAGAAGGACCGATTAGTCCTGTGGAAGGGATCGAGGATGAGGAACCTGCTAAAAGGGAGCTCTGGATCCGAATTCGTGACGCGGTTAAAGATGTCCTGGACAATACAACTTTAGAAGATATGGCAAGCCATTCAGACGATGATAATACCGACTCTTATATGTTTTATATTTAATTGCTTCGAAGTCCAATTTTGAAAGAAGGGAAATCAAATGGAACGAATATTTGTTGATCATGCAGCGACCTCACCTATTCATCCAAAAGTAGCTGATACGATGCTGGAAATCATGAAAAGTAATTTTGGTAATCCATCAAGTATCCACTCTTTTGGTCGTGAAGCACGTAAAATAATCGATGATTCAAGAACTGTTTTAGCTGATAGCATCGGTGCAAAACCAAATGAAGTGATTATCACAAGTGGTGGAACAGAAGCCGATAATTACGCATTGATTGGTATCGCAGAAGGTTACCAGCATAAAGGAAAGCATATCATTACATCTCAAATCGAGCATCATGCTGTGCTTCATACATGTGAACAATTAGAAAAACGGGGTTTTGAAGTAACATATTTACCTGTTGATAACACAGGTAGAATATCTTTAGCCGATTTAAAAGCCTCATTAAGAGACGATACGATTCTTGTTTCGATCATGTTTGGTAATAACGAAGTGGGAACTATTCAATTAGTGGAAGAAATTGGTGGTATTGTAAAAGATTCATCTGCCTTTTTCCATACGGACGCGGTTCAAGCCTACGGATTAATTCCCATCAATGTAAATGAATTAAACATCGATTTAATGTCTGTGTCTGCACATAAGTTAAATGGTCCAAAAGGAATTGGTTATTTATATGTGAGGGAAGGAATAATGCCCGCCCCTAGGCTATTTGGTGGTGACCAAGAACGTAAGCGCCGTCCAGGTACCGAAAATGTTGTTGCCATTGCAGGATTTAAAGAAGCAGTATTGATTGCTCAAACAGAAATGGAAGAAAAAAAACGCTTGTTTTTACAATATAAAAATCAGTTCATTTCGAAACTAAATGAGCTAGACGTTCAATTTGATGTAAATGGTTCACATGTCCATTCATTGCCACATGTTTTAAATATTAGCTTTCCTGGAACGGATGTTGAAGCGATGCTAGTAAATTTAGATTTAGCAGGAATTGCCGCATCAAGTGGTTCAGCATGCACAGCTGGATCTATTGAACCATCACATGTGTTAGTAGCCATGTTTGGGAAAGAATCAGAACGCATACGTAATTCCATCCGGTTTAGCTTTGGATTAGGTAATACAGAAGAACAAATCGATAAAGTTGCGATAGAAATAGCGAAAATTGTTAAAAGACTAACAAAATGTTAAGCCACCCGAGGTGATATAAATGCAAAAAGAACCGAAAGATACAAGAGTTGTAGTTGGAATGTCAGGTGGAGTAGATTCTTCGGTAGCTGCTTTACTATTAAAACAACAAGGCTATGACGTCATTGGGATTTTTATGAAAAATTGGGATGACACCGATGAAAACGGAGTTTGTACTGCAACCGAAGATTATGAAGATGTCATACGTGTGTGTAATCAAATAGGAATCCCTTATTACGCAGTAAATTTTGAAAAACAATATTGGGACAAAGTATTCACATATTTCTTAGATGAATATCGAGCGGGAAGAACACCTAATCCAGACGTCATGTGTAATAAAGAAATTAAGTTTAAAGCTTTTCTAGAGCATGCTGTTAATTTAGGTGCTGACTATTTAGCAACGGGACATTATGCGCAAGTCGCTTATCGCGATGGGGAATATAAAATGCTACGTGGGCACGATGAAAACAAGGATCAAACTTATTTCTTAAATCAATTAAGCCAAGATCAGCTTGAAAAAGTGATGTTTCCAATCGGGAATTTAGAAAAAGCAAAAGTAAGAGAAATTGCGATGGAAGCTAATTTGGCTACCGCTACGAAGAAAGATAGTACGGGAATATGTTTTATCGGGGAACGGAATTTTAAGGAGTTTTTAAGTCAATACCTTCCTGCTCAGCCTGGAAATATGGAAACTTTTGATGGGGTTGTAAAAGGAAAGCATGATGGGCTTATGTATTATACGATCGGTCAACGCCATGGATTAGGTATTGGTGGTTCTGGTGACCCATGGTTCTCGATAGGTAAAGACTTAAAGCGCAATGTTTTATATGTAGGACAAGGGTTTCATCATGAAAAATTATATTCAGACTCGATCACAGCGACGAATGTAAGCTGGGTTTCTAATAAACCGAAAGATAAGCAATTTGAATGCACAGCTAAATTCCGCTATCGCCAGGAAGATCATAAGGTGACTGTTCACTTACTTGATAATAATGAAGTAAAAGTGGTTTTCCATGAGCCGATTCGCGCGATTACTCCTGGACAAGCAGCGGTCTTTTATCTTAATGATGAGTGCCTAGGTGGAGGAACGATTGATAAAGTTTATAAAGACAATCAAATCTTAACCTATGTAGGCTAAACCTCGATGATAGAATCGAGGTTTTTCCCGTGTTATGCTATACTTTTTGTATGAACGAAAGGTGTGAGAAAATGGAAAATAATCAATTAGGTATTCAATATATGCAAGAAGGAAAATGGGAGGAAGCTGCCAAAATCTTCAATGAGGCAATTGAAGCAAATCCTAGAGACCCGATTGCTTACATAAATTTCGGGAATTTATTATCCGCTTTAAATGATAACGAGCGAGCACTTCAATTTTTCAATAAAGCAATCGAATTAGATGAAAATGCAGCTGCTGCCTTTTATAGTGTGGGAAATCTATATTTTAATGACTCAAATTTTGTTAAAGCAAAGGATATGTTTGAACAAGCTCTAAAAAAAGGACTGCAAACAGGTGATAATTATTTCATGTTAGGTTTGACATTAGTAAATTTGGAACAGACGAGACTTGCCCTTCCTTATTTACAACGAAGTGTTGAATTAGAAGAGCAAGATGCAGAAGCGAGATTTCAATATGGGCTTTGTTTAGCTCAAGAAAGCTTTATAAATGAATCCATTGAACAATTCGAACAATGCGTTAAGATTGATCCATCTCACGCAGATGCTTATTACAATTTAGGTGTTGCTTATGGTTTTAAAGAGGATGCTACACGTGCATTACAATATTTTAATAAAGCTCTCGAGCTTCAGCCTGATCATGTGTTAGCTGGCTATGGAAAAAAATTAATCGAACATAAATAATTAATTTTTTCAAACAGAAGGGGGGTTTAGAGTTTGAGCAAACAAGAATCGCTTGATTTATTCTCCGAACAAGGGAAATTTATGAAAGGAAAGCATTTAGTCACTATCTTTCATAATGAACAAAACTTGTACACCGTGATGAGAATTCGCCTTGAAGACACGAACGAAACGTATGATGACAAGGAAGCGGTAGTAACGGGTTATTTTCCAAAAATTTTTGAACAAGATACTTATATTTTTTATGGAGAATTAAAGGACCATCCTAAATTCGGATTGCAGTTTCAGGCAAACCATTTTCGAAGGGACATCCCACAAACGAAGCAAGGTGTGATTAATTACCTTTCAGGAGAGTTATTTAAAGGAATTGGAAAGAAGACAGCTGAAAGTATTGTTCAAACTCTTGGAGAGAATGCAATAACGAAAATTCTAAATACCCCTTCTTTATTAGACAGTATTCCCAAACTCCCACCTGATAAGGCCAAACTTTTGTATGATACCTTGATGGAGCATCAAGGCTTGGAACAAGTCATGATTGGCTTAAATCAATACGGATTTGGTCCGCAGCTTTCTATGAAAATTTACCAAATGTATAAAGATCAAACTCTGCAATTGATCGAAAGTAATCCTTACCAATTAGTCGAGGATATTGAAGGAATTGGGTTTGGAAGAGCGGATGAGTTAGGATTTCAGCTTGGCATATCTGGTAACCATCCCGATCGAATCAAGGCAGCATGTTTATATACTCTAGAACTAGAATGCATGCAGATGGGGCATGTTTTTGTTGAAGCGGAAGCGCTATTATTAAAGGTTAAATCATTATTAGAAGAAAATAAACGAGATCAAATTGACTTTTTAGCTATTTCTGCAGAAATTATTAAACTGACAGAAGAAGGGAAGGTAATCGGAGAGGAACAGAAAGTATATTTGCCTTCTCTTTATTTTTCTGAAATAGGTCTTGTCAAAAATATTAAACGCATTTTGGACCAAAAGGAATATGAAGAACAATTTCCTGAATCTGAATTTTTATTAGCATTAGGGAAGTTAGAAGAAAGAATTGGCGTCGAATATGCACCAAGCCAAAAGGAAGCCATTCAAACCGCACTAATGTCTCCTATGCTTATGTTAACAGGCGGACCAGGAACGGGGAAAACGACGGTCATAAAAGGGATTGTTGAACTGTATTCTGAGTTACATGGATGTTCTTTGAATCCGAAAGATTATAAAAAGGAGGAGCCTTTTCCATTTTTATTAGCTGCCCCAACAGGTCGTGCAGCAAAGAGAATGATGGAATCAACAGGCCTACCTGCTGTGACGATTCATCGCCTACTTGGTTGGAACGGGATTGAAGGCTTTGATAAAAATGAAGATAGCCCTTTAGAAGGGAAAATTCTCATTGTCGATGAAACATCCATGGTTGATATTTGGTTAGCACATCAGTTGTTTAAAGCACTACCTGAACATATTCAAGTTATTATGGTGGGTGATGAAGACCAGCTTCCTTCTGTTGGACCAGGCCAAGTTTTAAAGGATTTATTACAATCTGAATGTATCCCAACCGTACGTTTAATTGATATTTATCGTCAAGCAGAAGGATCTTCCATCATTGAACTTGCCCATGAAATGAAAAAAGGGCGCTTGCCGATTAATATTCTTAAACCACAAGCGGATCGATCTTTCATTCAATGCAATACAACACAAATTCCAGAAGTGGTTGAAAAGGTTGTCTTAAACGCGAAGAAAAAAGGTTATTCCGCGAAGGATGTTCAAGTTCTCGCACCAATGTATAAAGGTCCTGCTGGTATTGATCGTTTAAACGTATTGCTTCAAGAAATTTTTAATCCCAATGCGGATAAAACAAAAAAAGAACTAGCTTTTGGAGATGTTAAATATCGTATTGGCGACAAGGTCTTACAGCTTGTCAACCAACCTGAAAGCCATGTGTTTAATGGCGATATTGGAGAAATCATTTCGATTTTTTTCGCAAAAGAGAATACAGAAAAACAAGATATGGTGCTCGTATCCTTTGATGGAAATGAAGTGACTTATACTCGTCAAGACTTAAATCAAATTACACATGCGTTTTGTTGCTCTGTTCATAAATCTCAAGGTAGCGAATTTCCTATCGTTATAATGCCCATTACGAAAAGCTATTATCGAATGTTAAGGAGAAATCTCATTTATACAGCCATTACCCGTAGTAGGCAATTTCTTATCCTTTGTGGAGAAGAAGAGGCTTTAAAAATGGGAGTTGAAAGAACAGATGAACAAAGTAGAAACACGACCTTATGTGAAAAAATAAAAGCACAATTCAATGGGAATGATTCAACTAAGACAGTTACAGAAAAACCCAATCAGGATTTACCGGCTGAACAAATACTCTGGGAAGTTGACCCAATGATCGGAATGGAAAACGTTTCCCCTTATGATTTTATGGCAGAAGACTCAAACTAAAAATGTTCGGAAAGGGTTGATGACTTTTGCGGACATTTTCCTTACTAAAGGGACTCCCTGTATATGAAATGAGCAAGGGGAAAAAAATCGGTAATGTTTGCGATTTAAATATCTCAAGTAATGGGTTAGTTAAGGGTTTAATTCTTAAAAAGGGTGGCTTGTTTAAAAAGAGCCAAATGATCGATATTGGAAACGTTGCTTCCTTCGGTTGGGATGGAGTTATGATTGAGGATGTCGGGAAAATTGAATCTTTGCCAACTCCTGAGTATACACTTGATCACAAGCATTGCCTCCAAGGAAAAGTGGTTATGACATCTGAGGGAGAAAAGCTTGGGATACTAGAAGACGTATATTTTATGGAGGAAATGGGAACCATTATAGGGTATGAAATTTCGGATGGTTTCTTTTCGGACATTACTGAGGGAAAGCAGGTCGTAAAAACGTCTGAATCGCCCTCGATTGGGGAAGATGCCATCATCGTAAAGGTTAAATAACGTGAGGTGTCTTTTCCATGATGAAGTGTCCAAATTGTCAAAGCAAAGATATAGGTAAGATCGGAATCAATCAGTACTATTGCTGGAGTTGCTTTATTGAGCTAACTCTTACAAAAGGGCTCATATTTACCCACCAAGTGGAAGAAGACGGTAGTTTAAGTTCGTTAGATGATTTGTTCGAAGAAGATGATCGTCGTTATAGCGTGTAAAAACTAACGATAAAAGAGGTGAAACGTCTTGAATAAAATGTTGACCTCTGCCATCGCCTTTGGTGCGGGTATGGTTGCTTATAATTACGTTCAAAAAAATAACTTAATGACGAATCGTCAAATGAAAAAAATGACAAAAAGAATAACGAAAATGTTTTAAACTTGAAATGCAAACTTGCGCTTCTAGCTGTACAAAATAAAAAATCCCCGTGCTGGGGATTTTTTATTTTAAAATGAATATTTACGAGTCCTTGATGAAAACTACTTGAGAAAAGGGGGGACTTGTATTGGATATTCGAATGAAGTGGTATTATCGTTTAGGATTTCTCCTCTTATTATTTGTTGTGACCTATGTTTTTTTGAAAATAGAATTGATTTGGTTACCTATCTTAAAGGTTGTCTTCACTGTTTTATTTCCATTTATTGTTGCCGCATTAATAACCTACTTGCTTCATCCGTTAGTTGAAAAGATCCATTCAATGGGAATTCATCGAGGAATCGCTGTTGTTATCATTTATACGTTATTTTTCGGCGGGGTGGGAGTAGCCTTCTATAAAGGAATCCCAGTTTTTATTAAACAAATAAAAGATTTGGCTGAAAATTTGCCCGTATTTGCTGACCAATATCGAAACTGGTTACAATCGATTCAAGCTCAAACCTCTGAGTGGCCGATGGGTTTACACGAACGCATTGAAGATGGAATTGTTAGCTTTGAGAAAAGACTAGAAACATTGCTAAGCACTGTTTTGAAAAGTATGATGAATATTATTAATTCTATTTTCGTCATTGCGATAATACCGTTTATTTCCTTTTATATGTTAAAAGATATCGATCAATTGAAAAAGGCTACTTGGTATTTGACACCTAGGAAGTGGAGAAGGCAGGGCATTCTTTTTTTAAAAGATGTGAATGAATCCTTAGGAAGTTATATACGTGGTCAATTAATCGTCTGTGTCATCATTGGTGCGGTTTCGGCGTTATTTTTTTGGATTATTCAAATGAAATATCCTTTATTATTAGGATTTATCATTGGAGTGACGAATGTTATCCCATATTTTGGTCCAGTCATTGGAGCAATTCCAGCTGTCATCATTGCCGCGACCATCTCAGTTAAGATGGTTATATTTGTTGTCATAATCATATTAGTTCTGCAATTTCTTGAAGGAAATATCCTCTCACCCCTGATCGTTGGAAAAAGCCTTCATATGCATCCACTTATGATCATGTTTGCTTTACTAGCAGGGGGAGAGGTAAGTGGAATTGTTGGATTAATTCTTGCGGTTCCGATCTTGGCCATTATTAAAGTGGCAATCTTACATGCTAGAAATCATTTCATGAAAAAGAATGAAGCCGTGTAAGTTGTAACGTTGACAAAGTTTTTTTCAGTCGATATAATTCGGCTATAAGAAAATAATTAGAAAATGTCGAAAGATCAAGTATGTTATAGACCATTTAAAGAGAGGGACTTCCATGGCTGAGAGAAGTTCTAGGTGAAGGGTAACAGAAAGCTAATCTGGAATGCAGCTAATCCCTGCCGTTATCCGCGTTAAGGAGCTGAGAGATGAATGAAAGGACTTTCATTCATAATCAGGGTGGTACCGCGAGGCATGCTCTCGTCCCTGTTTTAGGGATGAGGGCTTTTTTGTATTTATTAATTAGGAGGAAATGTAATGAAAAATTTATCAGGCTCCCAAATTCGTAGTTTGTTTCTTGAATTTTTTAAAGAAAAAGGGCATTCTGTTGAACCGAGTGCTCCACTTGTTCCACATGATGATCCGTCCCTACTTTGGATTAACAGTGGTGTGGCTACATTAAAAAAATATTTTGATGGAAGAGTCATTCCTGATAATCCACGAATCACCAATGCTCAAAAATCCATTCGTACAAATGATATTGAAAATGTAGGAAAAACAGCTCGCCATCATACCTTCTTTGAAATGCTTGGAAACTTCTCAATTGGTGAATACTTTAAAGAAGAAGCGATTGATTGGGCTTGGGAATTTTTAACGGAAGCAAAATGGATTGGTTTTGAAAAAGAAAAATTATCCGTTACCATCCATCCTGAGGACGAAGAGGCGTTCGAGCTTTGGAAGAATAAAATCGGTATACCTGAGGAGCGTATCATTCGTTTGGAAGGTAACTTCTGGGATATCGGGGAGGGTCCAAGTGGTCCGAACACGGAAATATTTTATGATCGTGGCGAAGAATATGGAAATGACATAAATGATCCTGAATTATATCCAGGTGGAGAAAATGAACGTTATTTAGAAGTATGGAATCTTGTTTTCTCGGAATTTAATCATAATCCAGACGGGACATACACACCACTTCCAAAGAAAAATATTGATACGGGAATGGGTCTTGAGCGTATGGCCTCTGTTGTTCAAAATGTACCGACAAACTTCGATACCGATTTATTTATGCCGATCATTCAGGCTACGGAAGAGATTTCAGGAGAAAAATATCGTACGGATAAAGAAAAAGATGTTGCCTTTAAAGTGATTGCCGATCATATCCGTACAGTTGCTTTCGCAGTCGGTGATGGTGCACTACCTTCGAATGAAGGCCGCGGCTATGTGTTACGCCGATTACTTCGAAGAGCTGTACGCTATGCTAAGCAAATTAATATTAATCGTCCTTTTATGTTTGAGCTTGTACCAGTGGTTGGAGAAATCATGCAAGATTTCTATCCTCAAGTGAAGGATAAAGAAGAATTTATCCAAAAGGTCATGAAAAATGAAGAAGAGCGTTTCCACGAAACTCTTCACGATGGACTGGCGATTTTATCAAATGTGATGAAAAAGGAAAAAGAAAAAGGAAATGATACAATCTCAGGTGAAGATGTATTCCGATTATATGATACCTATGGATTCCCAGTTGAATTAACAGAGGAATATGCAGAGGAAGAAGGCATGAAGGTCGATCATGTAGGTTTTGAAAAAGAAATGGAACTTCAACGTGAGCGTGCTCGTGCTGCGCGTCAAGATGTGGATTCCATGCAAGTTCAAGGTGGGGTATTAGGAGATATCACCGTCCAAAGCCAGTTCGTTGGCTACGATCAACTACAAACTAAATCTAAAGTGACTGTATTATTAAAAGATGGTCAATTGATTGAAGAAGCAAGTGCGGGTGATGAGGTCCAAGTGATGCTTGATGTCACTCCATTCTATGCAGAGAGCGGCGGTCAGATTGCTGATAAGGGTCTTTTACTATCAGATGGTTTGAAGATCGAGGTTAAAGACGTTCAAAAGGCTCCAAATGGACAAAATCTTCACTCTGTCATCGTAAAACTTGGGACACTTCAAGCAAATGTAGAAGTAGACGCGACTGTCGATGCAGATAATCGAAGTAAAATTATTAAAAATCATACGGCTACACATTTACTTCATCGAGCATTAAAGGATGTATTAGGTGAGCATGTCAATCAAGCTGGGTCTCTTGTCGAACCTGATCGTTTACGATTCGACTTCTCCCATTTCGGACAAATCCAACCAGAGGAATTAGAACAAATCGAAAAAATGGTCAATGAGCAAATTTGGAAAAATATCTCTGTGAAAATTGACAATATGCGTATCGCTGAAGCGAAAGAACTTGGAGCTATGGCATTATTTGGTGAAAAATACGGTGAAATCGTTCGTGTTGTTCAAGTTGCAGATTACAGCATCGAGCTTTGCGGTGGATGTCATGTGCCAAATACTTCAGTTATCGGCCTATTTAAAATTGTATCAGAAGGTGGAATTGGAGCTGGAACAAGAAGGATTGAAGCAGTAACAGGTGAAGAAGCATATAAGCTACTAAATTCTCAAATTGGTTTATTGAAAGAAGTGGCAGATAAATTAAAAACGAATCAAAAGGATATTATTAGTCGTGTAGACACTCTTTTATTAGAAATGAAACAGCTACAAAGAGAAAATGAATCATTAGCATCTAAATTAGGAAACATTGAAGCCGGAAACCTTGTTTCTAAGGTGAAAGAAATCAATGGTGTAAATGTGCTTGTTGCTAAAGTTCAAGCAACTGATATGAATAATCTAAGAAATATGGCAGATGATTTAAAACAGAAATTAGGATCCGCTGTCCTCGTACTTGGAAGTAATACGGATGGTAAGGTGCAATTAATTGCTGCGGTTACAAGCGACTTAATTGAAAAAGGCTATCATGCTGGTAAAATTGTTAAAGAAGTTGCCCTTCGTTGCGACGGAAGTGGTGGTGGACGCCCGGACATGGCGCAAGCTGGAGGGAAAGACCCTAATAAACTAGAAAGTGCATTAAATTATGTAGAAGAATTTCTTCAAACCATTTAGGTTTTACAATAGGACAAACTAGTGTAGAATGAAGATATGAAAGCAATGTATCGCTGCCATCAAAAAAGCGAGGTGCTAAAAGAATGAGTTCATTTGATAAAACAATGAGATTTAGTTTTCCTGAAGAGCCGTATGAACATGATGTAAATGAGGTATTATTGAAAGTGTATGAAGCTCTTCATGAAAAAGGGTATAATCCGATTAATCAAATTGTAGGATATTTACTATCAGGTGACCCTGCCTATATCCCGAGACATCAAGATGCCAGGAACATTATTCGTAAGCTTGAAAGAGATGAAATCATCGAGGAGTTAGTTAAGTATTACTTAAAGAGACATCGTGAGGGATAAAAATGCGTGTGATGGGTCTAGACGTCGGCTCGAAAACAGTCGGCGTAGCAATAAGTGATGAATTAGGCTGGACTGCTCAAGGCCTATCGACATTGAAAATAAACGAAGAGCAAAATTCGTTTGGTTTTGAGGAGCTCGAGAAAATCATTCAAGAATACAGCATAGGAAAAGTAGTTGTTGGCCTACCAAAGAATATGAATGGAACCATTGGTCCACGTGGAGAAGCAAGTCAAAAGTTTGCGAAAGAGCTTGAAACGAGATTTAATATTCCAGCGATTCTTTGGGATGAACGGTTAACAACGATGGCAGCAGAGAGAGTGTTACTCGAAGCAGATGTAAGTAGAAAGAAACGGAAAAAAGTCATTGATAAAATGGCCGCTGTCATGATCCTTCAAGGTTATCTTGACAGTAATAATTAATGAGGTGAGAACATGAATCACGGAGAAAACAATATTACTGTAGTGGATGAGCAAGGCAACGAAATTTTATGTGAGGTATTATTCACATTTGATTCAGATGAATTTGGAAAATCATATGTATTGTATTACCCAATTGGTGCAGATAATGACGATGAGGAAGATATCGAAATTCATGCCTCTGCATTTATCCCTAGTGAAGACAATCAAGACGGCGAATTAATGCCAATTGAGACGGACGAAGAGTGGGATTTAATCGAAGAAATGTTGAACACATTCTTAGAGGAACAAGACGAAGAATAAAAATGAGAAGCTGACTAAATAATGGTCAGCTTCTTTTATTTTTTAGGCTTTGTTAAAGAATAATGTTGTTATTTGATTTTCTCGAACATTCGCTCTATATTAGGTGGACTAAAATTAACGCGAGCGAGTGAGTTTTAATGGTGTTAGCGTACATAATTAACCAAATCAGAAATCTAGCCGAAGAGTCCAGCAGCGATTAAAGAAGTTCTTTATAAACTCATTAGGGAGTGCAGCAGATACAGAGTCTGTATTCAAAGTTGTATCAGAACAGAAACACATAGACGGCTACACCTGTACTCATTGTCAATTCACTAACGTCATTCGTTTCGGTAAATACCAAGTTAAAACTACAATCAATACCATTGAACGCCAAAGATACCGTTGCAAAGAGTACTGTAAAACATTCACAGAAATGACGAACATTCCTCTTCTCAGAACACATATTCCGATTAAATGGCTTTAGTTTATCGAATGTATGATTGAGGGGTATTCCCTTCGAAAATCAGCTAAACTCATTGGTGCTCATTATGTGAAGCTTTTTTATTGGAGGTATAAAATTCTAACTGCATTAAAGCAGATGGATTTTGAACTTAAGGAAGTTTATTGTCCCGTTAAAGGGCAAGTTAATTCAATAATCGGAAGGAAAAAGGTATATAGAAAGGGAACTATTGGATATACCGGATTAAATAAAGGAGAGAAGGCTATGAGTAAATCATTTATTGAACAAGTACATTATATTAGAATTCCTGTAAAAGATTTAGAACTGTCTGCACAATGGTATAGAGATGTATTAGGGCTCCAGTTACTAAACAATACTGAGGAACTTGCCATTTTAAAAGTAAATGAAGGACCTTTCTTACTTATCTTAGTTCCTACCGAAGATGAAACATTTGCACATTTTACAATTGATAATGAACAAGAATTTAGCATTGGCTTTACAAGTCCAGAATTATCTAAATTTCATCAGCACTTAATTGATAATCAAGTTAAGGTCGAGGATATAAAAGAAGATAATGGTCATGCCTTTTTCCACTTTTATGACCCAAGTGGTAATAAACTTCAAGTACACTGGTAAGAATATATTAAATAAATTACCTCATTTCATTAACGGCTGCTTTAACGTAATAAGAACGGGAACGTCCAAATCAGACGTTCCCATATTTTTTGCCTGAAAAACAACATTACTATTTAACAAAGCCATTTTTTAAAAAATTACGTTTATAGCTTCTGCTTGCATTTTATTGCAGAAAAAACGACAATAAGTTATAAGAGGTCTAATATTTATACAAATGGAATAGCAAAATAGAGTATAATGATGGCTTGAATAAATTTTGTAGGGAAAATCCCTGAGCCTCTAGGGGGTAGGAGTATGGATGAAAATAAGGATAGGAAAGAATCGGTACGTCAAAAGATGCTAGAACAGCAAAAGGAAGCAAAAATAGCGAGAAGAATTGTTTTTACGATTTCGGCAGTTGTGCTTTTATTAATAGTGGTAATCGCTGGTGGAGGTTATTTATATATTCAATCTGCCTTAAAGCCAGTTAATCCTGACAGCAAAGTAGAGAAAAAAATCGATATACCAATAGGATCATCCGTTTCAGGAATATCACAAATATTAGAAAATAAAGGCATTATTAAAAATGCCAAGGTGTTTAAATATTATGTGAAATTTAAAAATGAATCAGGATTTATGGCAGGCGAATACACATTAAGTCCTTCGATGACAATTCCGAAAATCATTGAAAATCTTAAAACCGGAACAGTTAGTAAGGAAGTGACTCTTAAAATCACTTTGCCGGAAGGAATTCAATTACAACAAATCGCAGAAATTATTGCGAAAAAGACAAATCAAAATACAGAAATTGTTTTTAAAACTTTAAATGATCCGAGTTTTATTAAACCTATAATGGAAAAGTATCCAGACATCTTGACGGATGAAATACTAGCAAAAAATATTAAATATCCTTTAGAAGGTTATTTGTTTCCAGCCACTTATTCTTTTTACACAGAAAACCCGTCACTTGAAGAAATGGTTACCGAAATGCTAGAAAAAACAAAAGAATCGATTGATCCGTATATGGTTGATATGGAAGAGAAGGGATTTACCCCGCATAAACTGCTTACGATGGCTTCATTAATTGAAGAGGAAGCATCAGAGCAAGTGGATCGTCATAAAATTTCTAGTGTCTTCTATAATCGAATCGAAAAAGGAATGCCTTTACAAACAGATCCAACAGTACTTTATGCTCAAGGAAAACATAAAGAAAAAGTGTATTACAAAGATTTAGAAGTCGATTCCCCGTATAATACGTACAAAGTAACAGGTTTACCGCCTAGTCCCATTGCGAACGCTGGAGTTATGTCCATCGAAGCAGCATTATTCCCAGAGGAAACGGACTTCCTATTCTTCTTAGCAAATGCAGAAGGCGAAGTGCTATTTTCGAAAACTTTAGAAGAGCATAATGAGAAAAAAGCGGAGCATATCACAAATAAGTAGAAAAGCGTAATGCGCCCGATTGTCGGCGACAAGAGCTGGACAATTTTTCGAAGTCCAAAAAGAGGGAATCGAGAAAGATTAGCATTCCCTCTTTATTTATGATAAAATATTCAAGTGTTTTACTGCATATACGATTTTGTTAGCGTTAGCCACAGTAGTGAGGATTCAAGCTTATTGCTTGTCAGGAAAAATGATGTCGTCATTCTTCCAGTTAGTCCAACTTTGTGAACGCTTTTTTTCATGTCTTAATAGAGTTAACTGAGGAATAGAGGTGATGCAACTTGATTAACGAAGAGTTGCAAGCATATATAGAAGGTAAAATTCATCATAGAACGGAATTGCTTCAAGAAATAGAAAGCTTTGCTCACGATGAAAAAGTACCGATTATGGAACTGATCGGGATTGAAGCTTTACTTCAAATTTTACGCATTCAAAATCCCAAAACGATACTCGAAGTCGGAGCAGCAATTGGTTATTCTGCGTTAAGGATGTCACTTGCTTTGCCTGATGCTAAAATCGTTACCATCGAACGTGATGAGGAACGAGCAAAAATGGCTGAAAATTATATTGGACGAGCAGGAAGAACGAAGGAGATAATCCTCATTAAAGGTGATGCACTTGAAGTAGAGGATATTGTTAAGAAATATGGACCATTTGATGCCATCTTTATTGATGCAGCAAAAGGTCAATATCAACGTTTTTTTGAAATGTATTCAAGGCTATTAAATGAAAATGGTATTATCATCACTGATAATATTTTATTCAAAGGCTTAGTTTGTCAGGAGAATATTGAAAATAAGCGCATTCGAAGTTTAGTTAGGAAAATTGATGGTTTTAATGATTGGTTAATGAATCTTCCTAATTTTGATACCGCAATTCTTCCTGTTGGTGATGGAATAGCAATAAGTAAAAAGAGGTGAATGGCATGAGAAAGCCAGAATTACTTGTAACACCAAAGAGTGTTGAAGATATCAATGCACTAATCGAAGCCGGAGCCGATGCGTTTATCATTGGGGAACAGCGTTACGGATTAAGACTTGCTGGAGAGTTTAACCGGGACGACATTAGAAAGTCGATACAAATCGCACATGCAAATGGAAAAAAAGTGTACGTAGCGATGAATGCGATTTTTCATAATGAAAAAATAGACGAGCTCGGTGAGTATATTCAGTTCTTACAAGACGTACAAGTTGACGCGATTGTTTTTGGAGATCCTGCGATAATCATGACCGTTCGTGAAGTTGCACCAACAATGCCACTACACTGGAATACGGAAACTACTGCTACAAACTGGTTTACTTGCAATTACTGGGGAAAAAGAGGAGCAAAACGTGCTGTTTTAGCTCGTGAAATAAATATGGACGCTATTATTGAAATGAAAGAAAATGCTGAAGTTGAAATTGAAGTTCAGGTTCACGGGATGACAGCGATGTTTCAATCAAAACGCTCCTTATTAGGAAATTATTTTGAATACCAAGGAACGGAAATGCAAATTGAAAATCGCAAACAGCAAAAAAATATGATTTTACACGATAAAGAACGTGGAAATAAATATCCTATTTTTGAAGACGAAAATGGTACTCATATTATGAGTCCAAATGATATTTGTATTATTGATGAACTTCAGGATCTATTGGAAGCAGGTGTAGATTCGTTTAAAATCGATGGAATTCTACAAACATCAGATTATATTATCAATGTAACAAAGCTATATCGAGAAGCGATTGATTCATACTTTGAAGACCAAGATTTATACGATGAGAAGAAAAGCGAATTACTTGAAAAAATTGAAGAAATTCAACCGGAAAATCGACCATTAGATACAGGGTTTTTCTTTAAAGAGACGGTTTACTAATATAGGGGAGGTAATAACATGATGGCAACGAAACAGCCGATTTCCGAAATGATTGACGGAAAACGTGTAATTGTGAAAAAGCCCGAGTTACTGGCTCCGGCGGGAAATCTTGAAAAATTAAAAATTGCCGTCCAATATGGGGCAGATGCCGTATTTATTGGTGGACAAGAATATGGCTTACGTTCAAACGCTGATAATTTTACTTTTGAAGAAATGAAGGAAGGCGTAGAATATGCCAAAAAATATAATGCTCGAATTTATGTAACTACCAATATTTTTGCTCATAACGAGAATATGGATGGGTTGGAGGAGTATTTAGAAGGGCTCCAAGAGGCAGGAGTAGCTGGAATAATCGTCGCAGACCCTCTAATTATTGAAACATGTAAAAAGAGCGCACCAAAGCTTGAAATTCATTTAAGCACCCAACAATCGTTATCTAACTGGAAGGCTGTCCAATATTGGAAAGAAGAAGGTCTTGAGCGTGTCGTATTAGCTCGTGAAACAAGTGCGGAAGAAATTCAAGAAATGAAAGAAAAAGTCGATATTGAAATTGAAACATTCATTCATGGTGCCATGTGTATCGCCTATTCTGGACGTTGTACATTAAGTAATCATATGACCGCTCGTGATTCAAATCGTGGCGGCTGCTGTCAATCATGCCGATGGGATTATGATTTATATGAGCAAACGACAGAGGATGAAAGAGCATTATTTAAAGATGGGGATGCACCATTTGCAATGAGTCCAAAAGATTTAAAATTAATTGAATCGATCCCAAGAATGATTGAAATGGGTATTGATAGTTTAAAAATCGAAGGACGTATGAAGTCGATTCATTATGTAGCAACAGTTGTTAGTGTATATCGTAAAGTCATTGATGCCTATTGTGCTGATCCTGACAATTTCAAAATTCAGAAAGAATGGCTAGAAGAATTAGACAAATGTGCAAACCGTGAAACGGCTCCAGCCTTTTTCGAAGGGGTGCCTGGGTATAAAGAGCAGATGTTTGGAAATCATAGCAAAAAGACAGCTTTTGATTTTGTCGGATTAGTACTTGATTATGATCCTGTTTCTCAAATTGTTACATTGCAGCAAAGAAATTTCTTTAAGCCAGGAAATGAAGTAGAGTTTTTTGGGCCTGAAATTGAGAACTTTACACAGATCATTGATCAGATTTGGGATGAGAAGGGGACAGAGTTAGATGCTGCTCGTCATCCATTACAAATTGTAAGGTTTAAAGTAGATAAGCCTGTATACCCTAACAACATGATGCGAAAGGAGCAGTAAGATGACACGCAAACCTGTTGTTATCGGTGTAGCTGGTGGCTCCGGCTCAGGAAAAACTAGTGTGACAAAAGCCATTTTCGATTCCTTTAAGGGACATTCGATTTTAATGCTAGAGCAAGATTATTATTATAAGGATCAAGGTCACCTTCCGTTTGAGGAACGCCTAAAAACAAATTATGATCATCCTCTTGCCTTTGACAATGATTTACTAATTGAGCATATTGGTCAATTACTGAATTATGAACCGATTGAAAAGCCAGTTTATGATTATACTGTTCATACTAGATCTGACAAAGTAATCCATGTTGAGCCACAGGATGTAATTATCTTAGAAGGTATTTTAATACTAGAAGATGAGCGGTTACGAAACCTAATGGACATTAAACTTTTTGTGGATACAGATGCAGACCTTCGCATTATTAGACGACTTTTAAGGGATATTAAGGAAAGAGGACGTTCAATGGATTCGGTCATTGAACAATATATCAGTGTCGTTCGACCAATGCATAACCAGTTTATCGAGCCAACAAAGCGATATGCTGATGTGATCATACCTGAGGGCGGGCATAACCATGTTGCTATTGATTTAATGGTAACAAAAATTCAAACTATTCTTGAACAAAAGTCTTTTTTATGAAACAATAGCATAGATAATTCATAAACTCTGTTAATTATTTGTAAAGTATTAGTTATAATCAGTACAATATGTAGCAGAGAAATAACCAGTTCATTTTGAACTGAAATCACCTGCGCGCGCCTTCAAGGACGCGCTACTATTACATACAATCGTAAACGCAATCTATTGGGGGATTGTGAAGACTAGAAGGAGTGAATGTCTTGGCAGTAGAAAAAGTATTTCCAATGACCCTTGCAGGGAAAGAAAAGCTTGAACAAGAATTAGAGCACTTAAAGTCGGTTAAGCGTAAGGAAGTTGTCGAACGGATTAAAATTGCTCGCAGCTTTGGTGACCTATCCGAGAACTCTGAATACGATTCAGCGAAGGAAGAACAAGCATTTGTTGAAGGGCGTATTACAACATTAGAAAATATGATTCGCAATGCGAAAATCATTGAAGAAGCTGAAATGAGCACAGACGGTGTAACATTAGGTCGATCTGTTACATTTGTTGAGTTACCTGACGGTGAAGAAGAAACGTATATTATTGTTGGTAGTGCTGAAGCAGATCCATTTGAAGGAAAAATATCCAATGATTCCCCAATTGCGAAAAGCTTAATGGGTAAAAAGGTTGGAGATGTAGTATCCGTACAAACTCCTGGTGGAGATATGACTGTAAGAATTACAGAAATTAAATAGTAATATGAAAAGAGGACTTATTCTAAAACGAATGAGTCCTTTTTTTAGCTTATTTGTTTGATTTTTCGCAAACTCGTCAACACTTTTGACGAGAGGTGAACAAAATGAAATGGAAAAAACGGGCGATTCTTTCATTAACCTTTTGGTTGATGGGAATTATGGCCTTAATTGGTAGGCTTATTCAAGTTCAATTGTTTGCAACTGAGGATTTTACGAAACATCATATTAACTTAATTGAGGCAAGTGTAAAACAACGTTCTCAAGAAATGATTGTTGATAATGGACGAGGGGACTTTCTTGATCGTAATGGTGAGTTTTTAACACATGAGAAACTGCCCGTTTTAATCCTTTTCCCCTTCCTAAGTAAGATGGAGTGGAATATAAATACTGTTGCCGATATTTTAGATATGTCTAAATACTCGCTTATTAAAGAAATAGAAAAAAATGATAAGCCTTTTGCACTAGGGGATCCAGACCCGATTCTTTTGTCAAAAGAGCAAATGGAAAAAATTAATGATCTTCATATTCCAGGGGTATTTGCTGTTGAAAAAAAATATAGTATCGCCGATTATCCAGCAGAACAATTAATTGGAATTATTCGCGAAAATCCTAATGAATTAATAAAACGGTACCCAGATAAAAAGTTATCGACTCAGACTTTAATAGGTGTATCCGGCATGGAAGAAAGCTTTGATGAATTTTTATTAGCGGAAGGAAAGTCTAAGCTTGTTTATCACGTGGATGGAGATGGATCTCCTTTATTTGGTATTAATGTAAAATATGTCGATCCTGGTAACTCCTTTTATCCGCTAAATATTAGAACAACGATTGATCGCCAATTGCAAACAGAAGCTGAAAAACTAGTAGATAAATATGGTATAAAAAAAGGCGGGTTAGTCTTACTAGATATACAAGAAAATTCCATACTGGCAATGGTTTCAAGGCCGAATATAAATCAAAAAGATCCATATAATGGGTTAGGTATGCATAATATGATGGTGGAACAACAGATTATTGGTTCTGTTTTTAAAACGGTTGTAGCTGCTGCTGCGATTGATTACAAATTGGATGATCCGAAACGATTATTTGATTGTAATGTCATTAATGGAAAGCCTGATTTACAATATCAGCATGGTATGCTTAATTTTACAAATAGTTTTGCGAGAAGCTGTAATAACACATTCGGGACCATTGCAAGGGAATTAAAAGATATTGACCCAAACCTGTTAGAAGACTATGCCAATCGACTAGGGATGAATAGTAAAGTAGGATGGGAAGGGAACATTTACCATTTTGAACAGTTCAGTCAACTGAAAGATGAGGAAAAGGGAAGGATTTTCACTACTGAGGATGCTAAAAAAGATAAAAATTTTGTTTATTACTCAGGGATAGGGCAGCATGAGGTTCGAGCCACACCATTAGCAGTAGCGAATATGATGGCTACTATTGCAAGAGGTGGAAAAAAGGAAATGGTTAGGGTAGCTTCGAAAATTGAATATAAAAATGGAACAACGATGGCTGAATTTGATAAAAAAATCATACCAGGAGAGACAATCGCCCCTTACACAGCAATGAAGTTACAAAAGCTATTAAGAGAAGTGGTTATCAATGAGCATGGTACGGGGAGATGGTTTCAAGAACTTCCATATGAAGTAGCAGGTAAATCAGGAACAGCACAAACGGGCGTTATTAATGACGGTGAAGAATTACATAATAAATGGTTTGCAGGTTATTTTCCTTATAAAAATCCTCGTTATGCTCTTGTAGCGGTTAATTTAGGGGTCCCTTCAAATGAAGGTGGGGTAAATCCATTATTTGCTGATATGGTTAATGCTATTTTCCCATATGAAAATAAAAGCCAAAATGATGGAACATGACAGTTCTTAAATTGACATGTTAAAATAGTGTAATTGTACTTAGAGAAGAGGCAAGGGAGAGAATAAGATGAAACATAGTTTTAATGGGGATTCTCGTTCTAATCAAAGAGCGAAAAGGAGAAAAACAAATCTAATTTTAAATAGCTTAATTGCTATTGTTGTCTTATTAATCATCATTGTATCTATTTCAATTTTTTGGGGTGGTGGTGAGAAAGCATCATCTTCTCAAGATGATTCAACCCAAACAGAAAACAAAGATAAAGGACAAAAGGATTCAAGTACAAATAACGAGGAAGACGATTCAGAAAATGAATCAAATGTAGAAGATTCAGATGATGAATCAACCTCAACTGGTGAATCTGAAACAGAAACTGTTTCAGGGACAGACTCTGAATCATCAGATGATACCTCAAATACAGAAGACGAATCACTAGATGATTCTGAGTATGAAGATATTGTAACTGAAGGTGGAAATGATCCAAATGTGAAAACAACTATCACGAACCCTAATTGGAAACCCGTCGGCACAACGCAATCGGGTGAACATAATACAGTTTATGATTCCGAATCTACTGATTGGCAAGAAATGATTCAAGCAATGACATATGCCACTGGACTTGATCCTAGCAATACGACAGTATGGTTCCTAGGTAGAAATAATCCATCTGGAAGTCAATCGATTGCAACGATATCTACAAAAGACCAATCTCAAATCTATCGTGTCATCATCGAATGGGTCGATGGCCAAGGATGGAAACCACTAAAAGTCGAAGAACTCCTTCAAAATGACCGACGATAAACTCTAATATAACAACAAAACATTAAAAAGGGGTCTGATCCTTCACTGCTTTAAAGCGGTGGGGGTCAGACCCCCAGTGCGTTACTGTGCTAAAGTTGGAGTTGAATATTGGTGGTTTGTGTGTTAAATTGGGAACAGGTTTATTTTTAATTCATAGTATACTCATAGGATTTATATGAATAAGCGGAGAGTGAAAAACATGGGTCGTGAATTCTTGGAGTTATTTGAGCAATGGGCTGATTATTATGATGAAACAGTGGTTGGTCATGATGAGGAATATAAGGAAGTTTTTTTACACTATGATCGGATTTTAGAGGAAGTTACGAAAAGATCAAAAGGTCATGTAGTTGAATTTGGAGTAGGCACAGGAAATTTAACAACACAATTACTTAATTACGGCCTTCAAGTGACGGGAATCGAACCTTCACCTGCGATGAGATCCATCGCAAATGAAAAGCTAGGTCAACGCTTGCAAGTATTGGATGGAGATTTTATGACTTATCCAGATTTGACACAAGTTGATACTTTCGTAAGTACTTATGCCTTTCATCATTTAACAGATGTTGAAAAAGAACATGCAATAGAGAAATATAGCAAGCAATTAGCTTCTGGTGGTAAAATAGTCTTTGCGGATACGATGTACGAGTCTGAGGAAGCTTATAAAGGAGCTATCACAGATGCGTTATCTAAAGGCTATCTAAATCTAGCAAATGACCTTCAAACAGAATATTATACAACGATTCCTATTTTAAGAGCGATGCTCGAAAAAAATGGTTTTGATGTTCGTTTTAGTAAATGTAATGAATTTGTCTGGATATTAGAAGCGGAAAAAAAGTAAAGAAAGAGGTTTATTAATGAAAATAGCTATCATCGGAGCAATGGAAGAGGAAGTTACTTTATTACGAGATCATATTGACAATAAAGAACAGACGGTTATTGCTGGCTGCGAATTTACAACAGGAAAAATGAGTGGTGCGGATGTGATCTTATTACGCTCAGGAATTGGGAAAGTAAATGCAGCAATGTCGACAACGATTTTGTTAGAAAAATTTAGACCAGATGTTGTCATTAATACAGGTTCTGCAGGCGGCTTTAACCCAGAATTAAATGTTGGAGATGTAGTTATTTCTTCAGATGTTCGCCATCACGATGTTGATGTCACTGCCTTTGGTTATGAATACGGTCAAGTACCTCAACTTCCTGCAGCATTCCAAGCAGATGAAAAATTAGTTCAAATAGCTGTAAAAGCTGCTGAAGAAATCAATGACATCCAAGTCGTAAAAGGATTAATTGCGACAGGGGATTCGTTCATGCATGATCCAATACGTGTTGAAAATGTCCGAGGTAAATTTACTGACCTGCAAGCAGTTGAAATGGAAGCAGCAGCAATTGCTCAAGTTTCCCATCAATTCCAAATACCATTTGTTATTATACGTTCTTTATCTGATATTGCAGGGAAAGAGTCTGATGTTTCATTTGAACAGTATTTAGAAAAAGCAGCAGTAAACTCGGCTAACCTTGTCATGAAAATCGTTAAAGCCGTTAATGAACAATAAGTTAGAAAGAAGGACTAATTGTGAAGGTATTTCAAAATGTACATCAAATGATTGGTCAGACACCGATGATTGAATTGAATCATTTTTCACTTCCAGAAGGGGTTCGATTATTCGCCAAGCTTGAGTTCATGAACCCTGGTGGAAGTGTAAAAGACCGTCTAGGTCAGGAGTTATTACGAGAGGCAATCGAATCTGGTAAACTTAAGCCGGGCGGAACGATCATTGAGCCAACAGCTGGAAATACAGGTATTGGATTAGCATTAGCTGCCTTGAATACTGGCTATAAAGTAATGGTGTGTATCCCAGAGAAATTTAGTATCGAAAAGCAAGACTTAATAAAAGCGTTAGGGGCAGAGATTGTGCATACCCCAACATCTGAAGGGATGAAGGGAGCAATAAGTAAGGTAAATGAATTGTTAGCAGAAATCCCTAATTCCTATAGTCCTCAGCAATTTGGAAATCCTTCAAACCCTGAAACGTATTACAAAACATTAGGTCCAGAGATTTGGGATCAACTTGGTGGTATGGTTGATGTTTTTATCGCTGGAGCAGGAACAGGTGGAACCTTTATGGGAACTGCCAAATTTTTAAAAGAAAAAAATCCTATGGTAAAGACAGTTATTGTTGAACCTGAAGGCTCGATCTTAAATGGCGGAGAAGCCGGACCACATAAAACAGAAGGGATTGGGATGGAATTTCTGCCGGAATATATGGATATTAGTTTATTCGATGCCATTCATACCATCTCGGATGTAGATGCCTTCAATCGAGTAAAAGAAGTGGCATTAAAAGAAGGGCTACTAGTAGGTAGTTCCTCAGGCGCAGCCCTTCATGCCGCATTAGAAGAAGCAAAATTAGCAAAAACAGGGACAAACATAGTCATTATTTTTCCTGATAGCAGTGAAAGATACTTAAGTAAGAAAATATACGAAGGAGGGATTTAAATGCGTCAAAAAACAAAATTAATTCATGGTGGTATAAGCAGTGACCCTCATACGGGCGCTGTGTCGATCCCAATTTATCAAGTAAGTACTTATAAGCAAGAAGGTGTTGGTGGCCATAAAGGATTTGAATATTCAAGAACTGGCAATCCGACACGTCACGCTCTTGAAGAGCTTATTAAAGATTTAGAGGGTGGAAAAAGAGGTTTTGCATTTGGATCTGGCATGGCTGCGATTACAGCGGTTGTGATGTTATTTAACAGTGGGGATCATATTATTTTAACTGATGATGTGTATGGTGGAACATTCAGGGTTATGACAAAAGTATTAAATCGATTTGGAATTGAATCTACTTTTGTGGATACAAGTAATTTAGAAAATATAAAAAATACGATCCGTCCAAACACGAAAGCCATTTATCTTGAAACGCCAACAAATCCTTTATTAAAAATTACAGACATAGAGGCTGCAGCTAAATTAGCGAAAGAACATAACTTATTGACGATTGTTGATAATACTTTCTCGACCCCTTATTGGCAAACACCAATTGAACAAGGGGCAGATATCGTCTTACACAGTGCAACAAAATACATTGGCGGGCATAGCGATGTCGTTGCTGGATTAGTTGTAGTAGCTGATGAAAAACTTGGTGAGGACTTACATTTTGTTCAAAACTCAACAGGTGGTGTTCTTGGACCTCAAGATTCTTGGCTATTAATTAGAGGAATTAAGACACTTGGTCTTCGTATGGAAGAGACGGAATCTAATACGAAAGCAATTGTGCAATTTTTGCAGGAACACCCTTCCATTAAAAAAGTCTTTTATCCAGGATTAGAGCAACATCCAAATCACGATATTGCTAAAAAGCAAGCTAAAGGCTTTGGTGGCATGGTATCTTTTGACGTTGGAAGCATGGAGGCTGCTGATAAGCTTTTAGCAAAAGTAAAATACTTTACATTGGCTGAAAGTTTAGGTGCGGTAGAAAGCTTAATATCTGTACCAGCAAGAATGACTCATGCATCAATCCCGCAAGAGCGTCGTGCAGAACTAGGTATTACAGACGGTTTAGTGCGAATTTCGGTTGGTATTGAGGATGTAGAAGATTTAATTGAAGATTTAAAGCAAGCATTGGAAAATTAATATATCGGGACTATCCTAATAATAGGATGGTCCCTTTTTTTAATATGTCTTAAGGGCTCAAAATGGAAACATAACTAAAATTTACAAACGCTATTATCATGGTTTCTATGTTAGAGTAGATAAGTAGAATCCTAAAATGATAGGTGATGAGCCATGAAAATAGAGATTAAAAAAATATATGAAAAAATGATCGATTATCATCGATTTGCAACTGTTTTATTAGCTGTAGGAGTGTTTTTTTATCTTGGAACGATTATTCCGAATGAAATGAATACAACAGTTAGTCAAATAGCAGAAATGTGCGGGTCTATTGTATTTTTAGCAGCATCTATTTTATTTTTCCAACTTTCCAAAACGCTTCGAATAAAATTAGAAGAAACAGAAGATGGACAAAAATATTTGACGAAGAAATAACGCCAAAATTAGGCGTTTTTTTTATTTAATGGAAAATTTTTAAAAAAGGGGTTTACATTGTTTCCAAATGTGGTTATACTTACCAAGTAAGCGAAAAAATTCTGTAGAGGAGGTTGAATGATGAAAAAGTTAACTGTATTAGAAATAAAAACTTCATATGTAGAACAAACACATTCGACCTATAGGAATGGAATCGCTTCATAAAGTTATTCGCGATCTTATTTATCCATGCCGCAGGGAGAGTTGTGCCCTGTGGCATTTTTATGTCTGGAAAAATGACTTTAACTATTTTTCCGTCAAAGCCGCAGGGATATCTTCCTGCGGCTATTTTGTGTGCAATATCGATTATTAAAAGGAGGTGAGAGCCATGACATTAAATATTTTATTTTTTACCTTAACCATTAAAAAAAGAAAAATGACAGCTAAAGATTATTTGCATGAAGAATCAATTTATAAAATGATCGAAGAAAATCGAAACCACCAAATGAATATTCAGCGTTTGTACTAATGATTATTTCAAAATTAAAGAAAAGGAAGTGAAAAAAATGACATTAAATATTTTATTTATGACTGTTACGATCAAAAAAAGAATGGTCAGTCCTGAAGAACATATGCAACAGGAAATGATTCGAAAAGTTGAAGAAGAAAACAGAATGCGTATAGCAAATCTTCCTCGAATATATTAATACTTTGATTTTTACTTAAAAAGGAAAGGTGGTTATTAAAATGTTGATGCTGAAACAATCGTGTAGAAATTGCTTATGGGTGATGAAAGATACCACCTAGCTATGCCAATATTATAGGAGGTACTTAATGTCTTTAAATCTGCTCTTATTTACTATGTTTTTCCGAAAAAAAAGGAAAAAATAATTCGATTCTTAACAAAGTAATCACGACATATATAGGATAAATTATGAAAATATGTTATGATATTTTAAAAAAGGGGTGCTAGCAAATGTTTATGATGGTTATGGGACTTGTGATCACCGGTGTAATTGGTTGCATTATTGCAGCGGAAGTAAGTGTAGACTAATTTTATATCATTGTAAAAAGCATTAGCCGAAATGGTTAATGCTTTTTTAATGGTAATTTTCTCAACAAAATATTATTGAGGACAGACACATTCCATCAACTCCTTTCATAGGAATTAGTTATAGGCAAAAGTCTTAAACGGGGGTGTTAAAATGTCCGGTATCCTAACAGCACTAGGTTTCTTAGTTAAAGAAATTGTGTTTCTCGTCTCTTATGTGAAAAATAATGCATTTCCACAGCCGTTATCCGCAGCTGATGAGCGTAAATATTTACGATTGATGGCAGAAGGAGATTCGCACGCCCGAAATATGCTGATCGAACATAATTTGCGCTTAGTCGCTCATATTGTAAAAAAATTCGAAAATACTGGTGAAGACTCGGAAGATCTTATTTCGATTGGGACAATTGGATTAATAAAAGCAATAGAGAGTTATTCAGAAGGAAAAGGAACGAAGCTTGCCACCTATGCAGCCCGTTGTATCGAAAATGAAATTTTAATGCATTTACGCGCATTAAAAAAGACAAAAAAAGATGTTTCCTTACATGACCCAATTGGTCAGGATAAAGAAGGAAATGAAATCTCACTCATTGATGTTTTAAAATCAGAGTCCGAAGATGTGATTGACACAATTCAATTAAATATGGAGCTTGAAAAGATAAAAGAATATATTGACGTTCTAGATGAACGAGAAAAGGAAGTTATCGTTGGCCGTTTCGGATTAGATTTGCAAAAAGAGAAAACGCAAAGGGAAATCGCTAAAGAACTAGGAATCTCTAGAAGCTATGTTTCAAGAATTGAAAAAAGGGCATTGATGAAAATGTTTCACGAATTTTATCGTGCGGAAAAAGAGAAAAGGAAAAAGCGGTAAAGGGGTGGCAAAAGCCACCTATTTTTTTATTTAATTTTAAACACTGAGTATCGAAAAATAGAAATTTTCAAAAAATATTATTATAATAAAAAGGTACATATTAAAGGGGGAGATATTCGTGACAACGACTACATATTCGGCTGTTTGGGATTTAGATGTATTTTTTGATGGGGGAAGTAGTTCTCCAGAATTTCAAGCTCATTTAGCTGAAACGGAGCAAAAAATAAATCAATTTAAGGAAAAGGTTTTACAGTGGAAACGTTCTACAGTAGAAGAAGACATTAATTCTCTTTCTGCGCTGTTAGATGAGTTTCAAACGGTGACAAAGGCTATCAGACAAGAAGGAGCATTTGTTAGTTGTTTAGAGGCTCAAAATACTGCTGATAAAATGGCTAACCAACTGCGCTCTCGTGTAACAGGAATAAGTGCTGTTCTTCAATCAATCTTAACTGAATTTGACGAAAAGTTGATTTCATTTGAGGAAGAAGCTTGGAAAGCGATGTTAAAAGATGAGAGATTAATTGAACTTGCTTTTATCCTTTCAGAAAGACGTGATCGTGCAAAGGAAAAGCTTTCAAAAGAGGAAGAGAAGTTAATCAATGCATTAAGTGTTGACGGATATCATAGCTGGGGACAAATGTATGATTTAATTGTCGGATCCATTCAAATTCCTTTTCATGAACAAGGTGAAGAAAAACTTTTATCAGTCGGTCAAGCTTCCAATAAATTTTCTAGTTCTGATCGTACTATCAGAAAAACAATGTTTGAAAATTGGGAAAAGGCTTGGGGAGAAAAGTCTGATGTTCTATCTAAAACTTTAAATCATTTAGCTGGCTTCCGTCTTAACGTTTACAAGCAACGTGGGTGGGAAGACACTTTAAAAGAACCACTAGATATTAACCGCATGAGCAAAAAAACATTAGAGACTATGTGGGAAGTCATTTCAGATTATAAAAAACCATTAGTGGAATATATGAATAAAAAAGCTCAAATGTTAGGTTTAGAAAAGCTAAGCTGGTATGATCTTGATGCACCTATTGGAAATAGCGAATCGAAAATGACTTATCAAGAAGGTGCAGACTTCATCTTAGAACATTTTTCCGAATTTGGAGAAGAGAAAACGAAGTTTGCAAAAATGGCTTTCGAAGATCGCTGGATTGAGGCTGAAGATCGTGCTGGAAAAAGACCAGGTGGTTTTCACACGTATTTCCCAGAATCAGGCCAATCCCGTATTTTCATGACTTATTCTGGAACGCCATCAAATATTTCTACTTTAGCACATGAGCTTGGACATGGCTTCCATACTTATGCGATGAGGGACTTACACTCTTTAAATCGCAATTATGCGATGAATGTAGCTGAAACAGCTTCAACCTTTGCCGAAATGATTTTGGCAGATGCGTCCGTAAAAAATGCGAAGACGAAAGAAGAGAAGATTGCGTTATTAGAGGATAAAGTTCAACGTTCTGTTGCTTTATTAATGAATATCCATTCTCGATTCTTATTTGAAACGAAATTTTACGAAGAAAGAAAAACGGGTATGGTTAGCTCGGAGAGATTAAATGAGTTAATGCTCCAAGCACAAAAAGAAGCATATGCTGATAGCCTAGAAGAATATCACCCATTATTCTGGGCATCAAAACTTCATTTCTTTATTACTGGTGTACCATTTTACAATTTCCCATATACATTTGGATATTTATTCTCTCTAGGTATTTATGCAAAAGCATTAGAAGTAGGAAAAGGCTATGAGGAAAAATATATCGCATTATTAAAAGATACTGCTTGTATGACAGTGGAAGAACTTGCCGAAAAACATTTAAATGTTGATTTAACAGAACGAAAATTCTGGGAAGACGCAGTGAAACTATGTGTGAAAGATGTAGAAGATTTTCTTGAATTAACCAATGAATAATTTTTAAAGATGAAGAAACACATCAGCTTCTGGCGGTGTGTTTTTTCTATTTCGGCTAAAGCTATTATAATATTAGTGCAGTCGCTACTCCGAATGATATAATAGCACACATGGAATCTAATTTTGCGGAGGTTACCGATTTTGTTAAAAACAATATATCGAGTGCTAATTGAACTTACTAACGGTAGATGGTCCTCATTCATATTAAAACGATTTTCACAATCGAGTTTAAGTAAATATGTGGTTTCTTCATTTGCCAAAACATATAAGATCAACACGAATGAGATGCTTATGGGTATCCATGATTATCCAACTCTTCATGAATTTTTTATTCGAGAATTAAAAAAAGGGGCAAGACCTATAAATGAAGAAGAATTATCAGTTGTCAGCCCCGTTGATGCTGTAATAGAGGATATTGGTGTAATTCATCCTGATTCTACGATTATTGTAAAAAATAAAAGTTACTCTATTTCCGAAATGCTAGGCAGCGATGAGAAAGCAGCTCATTATTTGAATGGTACCTACATGATATTTTATTTAAGTCCAAGTCACTATCATCGTATTCATGCGCCTGTTTCCGGAAAAATAATAGAACAATGGGTTCTTGGGAAAAAATCGTATCCAGTAAATAAGATGGGATTAAAGTATGGAAGGAAAACGTTATCGAAAAATTACAGGTCGATTTCGGAAATTGAAGTAAAAGGGAGCCATTTTGCTTTAGTAAAAGTTGGGGCAATGTTTGTTAATTCAATTGAACTAACTCACCAGGATGATTATGTAATAAAAGGTTCCGAAATGGCCTATTTCACATTTGGTTCAACCGTTATTCTTCTCTTTCAGGAGAAACAAATGTCACTACTCCCGTCTATTAAAGCACCTTATCATATCAAGCTAGGTGAAAAAATCGGGGTCATGAATTCTTGAATTCAAAATATCATGCATTTCACATATTTTTAAACATAAAAAAAGCCCTTTAATGGGCTCTAGGGATATGCATTTATGAAATTACTTTAATTTTATTTGTAAGTGAGCGACGATGAATTTCTAATTCAATGAGACGAATAAAATCAAGACTAAGATTTAATTCTCTTGCCTTAAAATAAGATTCAATCAACAATTCGTCTGACAATTTGCGCATGTCAACATCCACCTCCAAATTTTATTAAATCGTACTATTAGAAATTGTGTAAGCATATAATGTTAGGTTGTCTTCGTTGTAATATTAATTTATCAAATTTATCCAATAAGAACAACCGTTCTGTTATCCACAATGTTCAGTGGATAACCTGTGACTAATTTGTTTATAATTGGTAATTATATAGATTTGGTATGCATGTGTAATGTGAATAAGGTTATCCACAGTGTAGAATGATCGGTGTGTTTGTCGAAAAATTTTTATTTTTCTTTAACAAATCTGCAAAATTCGACTAAAACAGATAAAAAACTTCAAATTTCATTGACAATTCGTTCATTACATAGGAAAATGTCGTTTTTGTAAAAGATAATGACAAGGAAACTAGGTTTGTTTTGTACAAACAGATGAAATTGGTTAAAATGAATAAGTTAATGAGCTAGAAAGTTAAGAGGTGTATAGACTTGTTAAAAAACTTTTTACCAAACCAGCATGTGAAGAGCATTTTTGAAATAACACCAGAATCATTAAAGGCTAATGGGATAAAAGGAATCATCACGGATTTAGATAATACATTAGTTGAATGGGATCGCCCATTGGCTACACCTAAATTAATATCATGGTTTGAAGAAATGAAAAAAAATAATATCGCTGTTACGATTGTTTCAAATAACAATGAAAACCGTGTAAAGGCATTTTCCGATCCGTTAAATATTCCATTTATTTTTGAAGCTAGAAAACCAATGACTCGTGCATTTTATCGGGCATTAAATCAAATGGGTTTACAAAAACAAGAGGCAGTAGTAATTGGTGATCAGCTTTTAACGGATGTACTTGGTGGAAATCGAGGAGGATTCCATACCGTTCTGGTTGTTCCTGTTGCGAAAACGGATGGACTGATTACTAAATTTAATCGTTTAGTAGAGCGGAGAATTTTAAATTGGTTCCGTAAAAAGGGCATGATTCATTGGGAGGAATAAATGTGAATAATGAGCAATTTATATGTATTGGTTGTGGTGTCAAAATTCAAACTGAAAATGTTGAAGAGATTGGCTACGCTCCAACCTCAGCATTAGAAAAGGAACAGATTATATGTCAGCGTTGCTTTCGATTAAAGCATTATAACGAAATTCAGGATGTCCATTTGACAGATGATGATTTTTTAAAAATTTTAAATGAAATTGGAAAAAATAAAGGCTTAATTGTGAAAATTGTTGATATATTCGACTTTAATGGTAGCTGGTTGCCTGGTCTCCATCGATTTGTTGGCAATAATAAAGTGGTATTAATCGGGAATAAAGTTGATTTACTACCAAAATCAATTAAACCAAATAAAGTGATTAATTGGATGAAGCATGAAGCGAAGCAGCTTGGATTAAAACCAGAAGAAGTGTTCTTAGTTAGTGCAGCAAAAGGACATTTCATTAAAGAAGTAGCTTCTGCAATAGATGTGCTTCGTCAAAATCAGGATGTTTATATTGTTGGTTGTACGAATGTCGGTAAATCAACATTTATTAATCGAATTATTAAAGAAGTAACTGGAACAGGCGATGTTATTACAACTTCTCATTTTCCGGGAACGACATTGGATATTATAAAAATTCCATTAGATGATGATAAATCTTTAATCGACACACCTGGGATTATTAATCACCATCAAATGGCTCACTTTGTCGATAAACAGGATTTAAAAGTTATTACACCAAAGAAAGAAATCAAGCCGAAAGTTTACCAGTTGAATGAAGGACAAACACTCTTCTTCGGCGGATTAGCTAGATTTGATTATATTAAAGGTGGCAGAAAATCTTTTGTTACTTATATTTCAAATGAATTAAACATTCATAGAACAAAGTTGGAAAATGCTAATGAATTATATAATAAGCATGTTGGTGAGATGTTAACTCCACCTAGACAAAACCAATTAGATTCTTTTCCAGAATTGGTCCGTCATGAGTTTACGATTAAAGAGGACAAAACGGATATCGTCTTCTCAGGTTTGGGATGGGTTACGATCAACGAGGCTGGTGTTCAAGTGGCTGCTTACGTTCCAAAAGGAGTTCAAGTGATTCTTAGAAAATCAATTATTTAGTTAAGTGGAGTGGAATCTGGATGAAAAAACTGTTTGCTGTCATTGGAGACCCTATAGCACATTCCATGTCCCCGCAGATGCATAATCATTTATTTCAATATTATTCTATTGATGCTCATTATCAGGCATTATTAGTAAAAAGTGAAGATTTACATGATGCAGTGAAAGGATTAAAGGCAATAGGAATATCAGGTTTTAATGTGACAATTCCGCATAAGTCAGCAATCATTCCTTTTTTAGATGAAGTGGATCCACTCGCCCATCAAATAGGAGCGGTCAATACAGTCGTAAATAAAAATGGCAGATTAATTGGCTATAATACAGATGGATTAGGCTTTCTTGCTGGTCTCTCGTCACTTGACCCTGGATTTGTTGAAAAAAAAGTCTTACTAATTGGTGCTGGTGGTGCTGCAAGAGCCATTTATTATACACTTGCAAAATCAGGGGTTAAAAAAATAGATATTTGTAATCGTACGTTAAGGAATGCTGAACAACTAATTCAACATTGTCCTTATCAATTAGATTCAAAAGCATTATCTGTTAAAGAAGCGGAAAACCATATACAACAATATGGGATTATTATTCAAACAACAAGTATTGGAATGACACCAAACAATGAATCCATTCCAATTGAATTAAATCATCTGCAAAGTGGATGTTTAGTTAGTGATATTATTTATAATCCTCTAGAAACAAGTCTTTTAAAACAGGCTAGAAATCTTGGAGCGATCACCCAAAATGGAGTCGATATGTTTGTTCATCAAGGAGCGTTAGCCTTTGAATATTGGACAGGCATTTCCCCATGTATTGAAAAAATGAAAAAGAATGTGTTGGATCAATTAGGAGGTACTCAATGTTAACTGGGAAGCAAAAAAGATATTTAAGATCGAAAGCACACCATTTAAACCCGATTTTCCAAGTCGGTAAAGGTGGGGTAAATGAAAATATGGTTAATCAAATATCAGACGTTCTTGAAGCGCGTGAATTGATTAAAGTAAGTGTTCTGCAAAATTGTGATGAAGATAAAGACATCGTTGCGGAACAATTAGTCAATGGAGCAGATGCTGAATTAGTACAAATCATCGGAAATATAATTGTCCTTTATAAAGAATCGATCGAAAATAAGCAGCTTCAATTGCCATAAGGAGATCCATTCGAATGAACCGCGAAAAAGCCCTTGATCTAGTAAAAAAACAACTCACAGAGCATCGATACGTTCATACAATTGGTGTGATGGAAACGGCTATAAAACTTGCTAAACTATTTGGAGCAGATGAAAAAAAGGCAGAAATAGCGGCGATTTTTCATGACTATGCAAAATTTCGTCCAAAAGAAGAAATGAAGCAAATCATTATTGATCAATGCCTCCCTGCTGATTTGCTTTTATATAATGAAGAATTATGGCATGCACCTGTAGGAGCGTTTTTAGTTGGGGTAGAAGTAGGCATTACTGATTCTGAAATCATCGATGCGATTCGATACCATACTTCTGGTAGACCAAGAATGACATTATTAGAAAAGATTATTTATGTTGCAGATTATATTGAACCAGGGCGTCATTTTCCAGGAGTTGAAGAGGTAAGAGAATTGGCAGAGAATAGCTTACAAGATGCATTAATTAAATCAATCCAGAATACGATTATTTTTTTAATGAAAAAAAAGCAGCCGATTTATCCAGATACATTCCTTACCTATAATGACCTTGTAATGAAATAGGAGGATAAATAGATGAGTAATCAATCATTATTAAATGTTGTTTATAAAGCAGCCGACGATAAAATTGCAGAGGATATTCTAGTTTTAAACATGAAAGGGATATCAGTTATAACGGATTATTTCTTAATTTGTCACGGAAATTCAGATAAGCAAGTTCAATCGATTGCTAGAGAAATTAAAGAAAAGGCAGAAGAAAATGGCTTTTCGATTAAAAGAATGGAAGGGTTTGATGAAGCAAGATGGGTGCTCGTTGATTTAGGAGACGTAGTTGTTCATGTGTTTCATAAAGAAGAGCGAAGCTATTATAACCTTGAACGCTTATGGGGAGATGCTCCAACAGAAGATGTACGAAGCGAGTTAAATAAATGACATATGAAAGATTTGCTTACCTATATGATCAGTTAATGGAAGATATGCCTTATGAAAAGTGGGTAGAACTTACTGATTATTACGGAAAGAAGCATCAAATCACAGGTAAAAAACTTCTAGATCTTGCTTGTGGAACAGGGGAGTTATCCTACAGGTTTGCATCTAGCGGATATGAAGTTACAGGAATTGATCTCTCCTCTGATATGCTAGCGATAGCTAAGGCAAAAACGGAGGAAGCAGGTTTTCATATCCCCTTTTATCAGCAGAACATGGCTGAATTAGAAGGGTTAGAAACGTTTGATTATATTACCATCTTTTGTGATTCCATAAATTATCTTTCTAATGAACAAGAGGTAGTAGATACGTTAGAGGGAGCATACAAGCATCTGTCAAATCAGGGGCTATTCCTTTTTGATGTTCACTCGGAATTTAAAATGGAGCATATTTTTAAAAATCAAACCTTTACCCTTAATGATGAAAATCTTTGTTATATTTGGAATTGTTTCGAAGGGGAATTTCCTTTAAGTGTTGAGCATGAACTTACCTTTTTTGTGAAGGACGCTACAAGTGAAAAGTATGACCGAATTGAGGAATATCATTTTCAAAGAACCTTCGCTATCAATCAATATATAAAGTGGTTGGAGCAGGCTGGTTTTGAGACCCTTCACATTTTAGGGGATTTAGAGCATCAATCACCAACGATGGAATCAGAAAGAATTTTATTTATTGCAAAGAAAAAGAGCTGACAAATTTTTTTGTCAGCTTTTTAAAAAATAGAAGGAAAAACAGAACTGTCTGTCAAAATACTTACTAAGCTATTCATCCGAAAACTGTTGTTGAATATGTGCTAGATCTTCAGCGAATTTTCGGTGCGTTGCTTGAAATAGATGTTCAAATACATCCCCAAGCTCTGTTTCTAGAACATTAATCCCTACCCCAGTAATTCCACCTTTTACACTCACTTTTTCCTGTAATGTCGGTAAAGTGTAGTGACCTTGTTTTAAGAGCTCACCTAATCCGATTAACATCTCACTTGCTAATTTTGTAGCGGTTTCCTGATCAATTTCGGTTTCTTTTATCGCTGCATGAATAAACCTCTGTACTAAATAACTAAAAAAAGCAGGACCACAGCTAACAATATCAGAGGATACCCTTGTAATATTCTCTTCAATTTCGAGTGGAACAGAAAAATGAGTAAATAATTGTGTAAGTTTTTCTTTCCATTGCGACTCACAATTTACCCCAAATGTTAAAAGTGATACCCCAGATAACGCTCGATTGGTAATACTAGGAATCGCACGTGCAACAGAGCAATCCACTACTTTTTCTAACTTTGTAACACAAATTGGGCTTGTAATGGAAACGATGCATTTCTCTTTTGATAGCACGTGCTTTATACTTTTTAGCACTCCGTATACATCTAATGGTTTGACACAGATAAAGATGAGATCAGCTCGTTTTGCCACTTCAACGATATTTGTTTCTACAGTTACTTCTGGATATATATCTTTAAGCAATAATGCTTTTGCTGTTGTGCGGTTAGTGACTGTGATGGAAGAAGGGGGAACGGCATTTGAATCCAGCATTGCCTCGGTCAAGATTCTCCCCATATTACCTATACCAATAATCCCTATCTCCACTGTCCTATCCCTCCTTCATAAGCAAACTTCTCATATAACCATATGTACGATTATAAAAATTTATACCAAAATGAAAGGGTGTTAGTAATGAAAGATTGGTTAATTGTTCATAAAATAAAAATTTTCGGGGGAATTATTTTAGTTATTATAAGTTTTTATTTTTATTTAACTGGGGGAGATGATAAAGATGGATTGATGATTGAAGAAATTTCTTCATCTAAAAATGATCAATTGGAAGTGGAATCTACGGTAACTAAAGTACCAGAAGAACCAGTCAATATAATGGTCGATGTAAAAGGGGCTGTAATCCAGCCAGGTGTATATCATGCAATTCAAGGGGAAAGAGTGATTGATCTTATTCATAAAGCAGGTGGTTTTACAAAAAATGCAGACCAAAACCAAGTAAATCTCTCAGAGCATATCGAGGATGAAATGGTCATTTTTGTACCAATCCTAGGTGATGCAGGTGGTGTATCTCAAGAAATGGGCAGTTCCGGGAAAAGCACCTTAATTAATATTAATAAGGCAAGTGATAGTGAACTACAAAATTTGCCTGGAATTGGACCTTCAAAGGCAATAGCCATTATTGAGTATCGAGAGACTAACGGTGGTTTTAAAAAAATTGAAGATCTTAAAAAAATTAGTGGGATTGGTGAAAAAACTTTTGAAAAATTAGCTCCACTTATTACCGTAAAATAAAATCATATCTTTCCACGATAAATAAAATCGAGTAGACTAATAGAAAATAATAGAAAAGAGGGACAAGGTTGGAGCGCATATCTTGGAATCAGTATTTTATGGCCCAAAGCCAGCTACTATCTTTAAGAAGTACATGTACGAGATTAACAGTTGGGGCCACGATTGTCAGAGACAAAAGAATCATTGCTGGTGGTTATAACGGTTCCATCGCGGGTGGAGTCCATTGTATTGATGAAGGATGCTATGTTATCGATAATCATTGTGTAAGGACCATTCATGCAGAAATGAATGCTTTACTTCAGTGTGCAAAATTTGGGGTGCCAACGGAGGGGTCAGATATTTATGTCACTCATTTTCCGTGTTTACAATGTTGCAAAGCACTTATTCAGGCTGGAATTAAAACAGTTTATTATGCAGAGGATTATAAAAATCACCCTTATGCATTGGAACTATTTACTCAGGCGGGGGTAAAGACTGAACAAGTCCTGTTAAACGATAAAACTCTTTCCGTTTTAAAGGAACAAAAATGAAAGGAAATTTGATTTTTATTTCACTCTCGGCTCTATTAGGGATTATCAGTACGTTTGAAGGAATGTGGTCAATTGGCTTATTCCTTCTTTATCTTTTTTGGTTTTTAGTGAAAAAAATCCCCAAAAAACAAATCTTATTTTTAACCCTAGTCTATATCCTCTATTTCATTGTTAGCTCTTACTTCTTATATCACAACAAAACCATACTTCCTAGCGAAAAAACTCATTTTCAAGTTCAATTTTTAGATGAAATGAAGATTGATGGAAAAAGTATCCGAGCGGTCGTAATTGACTCAGTAAGTAAAGAAAAACTTGTTTTATCCTACAAAATAGCTTCAGAATCAGAGAAAAAAATCCTCCAAAATAAATCAATGGTAAAAAATATTTGTATTTTAGAAGGTAAATTAGAAATTCCTAGTCCTTCAAGAAATGTAAACGCCTTTAATTATCAGGAGTATTTAAAGCAGAAGAATATTTTTTGGGAATTGCAGGTTACTAACTGGAGGGTGGAAAATTGTAGGGGAGGAAAGATAAATTTATTGGACAAAATTAAAAGATTTCGTGATATAGGCATAACGAATATCGAAAGAAATTTTACTAAGGAAACCGCCCCCTTAGCTGCAGCGCTCATTTTTGGTTCTAGAGAGTTTTTAGAAGAAGAGACAATTTTAGCGTATCAAAAGCTAGGTGTCATCCATTTAATTTCTATTTCAGGGTTACATGTGGCATTATTAGTCGGTTTGATTTTCTATTTAGGAATTCGACTTGGCTTTGTAAGGGAAAAGCTTTCAAGAATATTAATAATGCTCCTTCCAGTTTATGCTATTCTAACCGGAGCTTCCCCATCTGTGAATCGGTCAGTTATTATGACTATGATGATTTTAGCTATCATAAATATTAAATTCCCCTTTATACTTAAGTCTATTGATGGATTATGCCTATCTTTTTTACTGTTAACTTTAATTAATCCAATGATTATATACAATATTGGATTTCAATTATCGTATATCGTTACATTTTCTTTGCTTTTATCTTTATCCATTGCTTCAAAGATAAGGTCGAATTTTATTAAAATGATGACCACATCTTATATTTCCCAAATATCAGCCCTTCCCTTTTTGTTGTTTCATTTCTATGAAATCCCTCTTTTATCTATTGTAGCAAACATGATTTTTGTCCCGCTTTATTCTTTTATTTTTCTACCGGGACTTATATTGATCTTTGTCATTCAATTTCTCTCTAATGATTTATTTGATTTTCTATCACTGTTGCTTTCTTTTTTGATCAAAAAAAGTGATCAATTGGCAGAATTTATTTCTTCATTTAGTTGGACGATGTCCAGTCCAGGAAAACCTTCTGTCCCTTTTCTTATCTTATATTTAGTAAGTATTTTATTGTCCTTTTATTCGTGGGAAAAGTTCCATTTTTTAAGATGGAGGGTCGTACTGCCTTGGATGGTATTAGGAGCTCATCTCTTTTCTCCTCATTTTTCTTCTCTTGGTGAGGTTACGTTATTAGATGTTGGGCAAGGGGATAGTATACTCATTAAACTTCCGAAAAACAAAGGAAATTATTTAATTGATACTGGCGGAAGCCTGAATTTCTCTGTTAGCGATTGGAGACAAAGGAAGAATCAATATGATGTAGGACATGATGTTCTTGTTCCATTTTTAAAATCAAAAGGAATTAACATACTCGATTTATTAATCCTGACCCATGGTGATATGGATCATATAGGTGGAAGTTTTGCTTTATTAAAGGAAATAAAGGTGAAGAACTTATTATTACCATCCAATAATACAGAAAAATCGTCATTCGAAATGGAATTATTAAAAATAGCGAAAGAGAAAAATATTAAGGTAACTTATGTGAATGAAGGGATGGCATGGAAAATTAACAATAATGAATTTCATATTCTTTCTCCGCCTCAAAATTATAGTGGCGACAAAAATGAGGGTTCAATTGTTTTAAATGCAAAAATAGGTGGCTCTAAATGGCTGTTTACGGGAGATTTGGGAAAGGAAGGGGAACAAAGAATTATCGAAAATTATCCCGATATTACCATAGATATTTTGAAAGTTGGGCATCATGGTAGTAAAAATTCAACCTCTAAAGAATTTATTGAGTATTTTCGCCCGAAATATGCGCTTATTTCTGTTGGCGAACAAAATCGTTTTGGACATCCACATCCAGAAGTATTAAAAATATTAGAAGAAGAAGGGAGTAATATCTTAAGAACGGATAGGCATGGAGGAATTACTTTTTATTTTAAAAGAGAAAAAGGAACCTTTTATAAAGCATTCCCATAATATAATGTATAATTTATCTTTTAGAAATGAAAAGAGACTGCATGAAAAATGCAGTCCCGCAAGCTCTAATATGTAGAACTACTTGATTATGATCCAACTACTTTAATGACTGTTGCAATAATAAACATGGTCGCAAAGAATCCGAAAGAAACGATAAATCCCATTCCAGAATCTATTGCATCATTACGTTTGCTTTGAACATTCTTTTCAAATTCATTCACAGTCTACCCCTCCTATTTCCTTCTTAGTATAAGCGAAACAATAAAAAAAATCTAGCTTTCAAAAGTATTTCAATATTAATTTTGTCCAACTTAAGAAGCTTTACGCTTATCTTAATTCCATTCAAATAAACCATTCCTATAAATGACAAGACTTGTCACAAATACTTTTTCCGGTTAAACATATGCTAAGATTACAAACAAGACATACCGTCTGGCAGATAAGTTCCTAGGTCTTATGTGCTGGCGTTTATAATAGAACGGGAATTGACTTAACTGGGTGTCAATTCCCTTTTAATGTTAGGAAAGACTTACATTGCTCCTTATACTTGTCAAATGGTCATCTCTTCATTACGATAGTAAGAAGGAAATGTTAGAACGGAGAGTATAAATGATTATTGATATTTGGAAACAAATAAAAAAAGGAGAATTTGCACAACTCTATTTATTATATGGATCAGAGTCTTTTCTTATCCATGAAACCATTCAACTTCTTATTAATCATGTTTTGAATGAAGATGAAAAGGATTTCAATCTTTCTACATACGATTTAGAGGAAATACCAATTGAAGTTGCCTTAGAGGATGCTGAAACATTCCCTTTTCTTGGAGAAAAAAGATTAATTATTTTACAGAATCCAGTGTTTTTAACAAGTGAAAAAACAAAGGAAAAAGTGGAACATAATATAAGTAAACTTGAACTTTATATTTCCAACCCTCCCCCTTATTCAATTGTTGTCTTGGCAGCTCCATACGAAAAATTGGACGAACGGAAGAAAATTACAAAAGAGCTGAAAAGAAATGCTGTGATGGGTGAAGCAAAGAAATTAAATGATCAAGAATTAAGAAATTGGATAAAAGATAGAATTTCTGTTAATGGAGTTCAAATGGAAGAAAAAGCATTAGATAAAATGATAGCTATTGCAGGTACAAATTTATTTGTACTAACGAATGAAATAGATAAGATGTCCCTGTATGTAGGGAACGAAAAGAAAATAGATTTGCAAACAGTAGAAAAACTCGTATCGAAAACGCTCGAACAAAATATTTTTGAACTTGTAGATAAGGTTGTTCACCGAAAAACAGAGGATGCACTTCGAATTTATTATGATCTCTTGAAACAAAATGAAGAACCATTAAAAATTTTAGCCTTATTAGCGGGCCAATTTCGCTTAATTTATCAAGTGAAGGAATTAGCTAGAAAAGGCTATGGGCAACAACAAATAGCAAGTGCAATCAAACAACATCCTTACCGAGTTAAACTAGCTGCTGGTCAAGCGAGTCTATTTACAGATAAAGAATTAGTAGAAATGATGCGGTTGTTTGCAGAAGCTGATTACCAAATGAAAACAGGTAGTCTAAATAAAACAATGATCATTGAAATGATTTTCTTCAAATTAAATTCTTTAAGCTAAAAAAAGATCCCAAAGCTTGGGATCTTTTTTCGATGAAAAATTATTGAGCAGCGTTCAATTTCTTCATTAGACGAGATTTTTTACGAGCCGCAGCTTTTTTGTGGACAAGTCCTTTTTGAGCAGCTTTGTCTAATTTACTAGAAGCATTTTTGAAAAGTTCTTTTGCGTTTTCATCGTTAGTAAGAACCGCAGCTTCAACTTTCTTAACAGCAGTACGCATTGTAGATTTAACAGTTGCGTTATGAGCTTTTTTCACTTCGCTTGTTTTTACACGCTTAATAGCAGATTTAATATTTGGCAATTTCGTTCACCTCCTAATAAGAACCCGAGACTATATAACTCGACTTTCACTTACATTATTAATAATAGAGAACAAAGGATATTCTATCAAAAGCAACGATATTATGCAATACCATTAGCGAAAATAACGTTATTGATTAGTATTAGATGAATGATATTTTGCTATTACGGCAAAAATAGGAAAAGGTTTGTTTTCATTTTCGTAAGAAGGGATTGCTGTTTATGAATGAACAAGTGGATTTAAGCAAGTATTCGATAAGAACAGACTTAGCTGTTGAGGCGCGTGAAATGGTCATTGCTGACCGAAGTGTACAACAGCAGGAAAATATTTCGCAAATTGAGGGCGTCATTATAAAGGAAAAAGAAGAAAATGGGATTAAGGTATCCTTGGTTGAAATTACCAAAGAGGGAGAAACAGCAATTGGGAAAAAAGCAGGACGTTATTTAACGATGGAAGCAGTCGGCATTCGCCAACAAGATACAGAACTGCAACAAACCGTTCAAGAAGTGTTTACTTCAGAATTTTCTAGATTTATAAAAGAATTAGGGATAACTGAAAAAGCTTCTTGTTTAGTCGTAGGATTAGGTAACTGGAATGTCACGCCTGATTCATTAGGTCCTCTTGTATGCGAAAATTTATTAGTGACGAGACATCTTTATCAGCTTCAACCAGAGAATGTAGAGGAAGGATATCGCCCAGTTAGTGCTCTGTCACCGGGTGTAATGGGGATCACGGGAATCGAAACGAGTGATATTATATTTGGAGTCGTTGAGAAAACAAAGCCCGACTTTGTTATTGCTATCGATGCCCTCGCTTCAAGATCCATTGAAAGAGTGAATTCAACGATACAAGTTTCCGACACTGGTATCCATCCTGGATCTGGAGTGGGGAATAAACGTAAGGAAATTAGTAAAGAAACACTAGGTGTTCCGGTAATCGCTATAGGAGTTCCAACTGTGGTTGATGCTGCAACCATTACTAGTGATACGATTGACTTTATCTTAAAACATTTTGGTAAGGAGATGAAAGAAGGTAATCGACCCTCAAGGGCACTCGCACCAGCAGGAATGAGCTTTGGTGAGAAGAGGAAATTAACGGACGAGGATCTACCTGAAGAACAGCATCGAAAAACATTTTTAGGAATGGTCGGAACATTGCCTGATGATGAAAAGAGAAGGCTGATTTATGAGGTTCTTTCCCCACTTGGACATAACTTGATGGTAACGCCAAAAGAAGTAGATGTATTTATTGAAGATATGGCTAATTTAATTGCCAATGGATTAAATGCTGCCCTTCATAAAAAGGTAAATCAAGAAAATACAGGATTCTATACTCGATAAGAAATTTAAAAAATGGTTCTAGCTTCTCTAGCAAAGTCATATGTTTTACTAGACTTGCGAAAAGAGGTGGGAACATGAGAAATAGTAAGTCCACTGGAACACTCATTTCCATTCAAGGGACTAGCATATTGAAATTAATATTAACTTTCGTACTTTTTTTATTTTTGGTATTTTCCATTAGTGGATTGCTGACTTCTCTAAAGCCACAATATCGGTTAACTTCTTCTTCTGTTAACCATGCGGCCAATAATTTAACAGGTGATCTTTTTTATAAAGTGTTAGGATGGGAAAATCATTATTTCTTAGCGGCTTTACCGAATGAAAATAGTAGTCCTAAGTTAACCAACCTATTATTAAAACTTTCCACAAATATCAATTTAAATGATCCCAGAAGCCTACTAGGAAGGGAATTACCTGGATTTTCGCTATTTGATAGTAAAATTATTGTAGCAGATAAAGGAGTAAACTATACAAATCTGCCAGTAGAATCGGCCCCCCCAACAGAAGTTATGAAGGCGGAGAGTGAAGCAGCCCTTCAAAATTTAGAGGATGTGGAGTCCGCCGGACAAGATACAAATCCTACACCTCCAGCTTTGACTACAGGGGAACGGAAAGTGGTATTTGTTTACTTTACACATAATCGAGAGTCTTATTTACCTTATTTGAAAGGTGAAACAGATCCAAATCGAGCCTATCATTCAAAGGTGAATGTAACAAAAATTGGTGACAGATTGAAAGATAGCCTTGAGGCTAATGGGGTTGGTACGGAAGTAAGTAAAACGGATGTAATGGGAAATTTAAACAAAAAGAAAATGGTCTTTGGTCAAGCCTATCAAGAATCGCGACCAGTAGTTCAAACGGCAATGTCACAAAATCGAGAGCTACAATATTTTATTGATATTCATCGTGATAGCCATCGAAAAGATATTACAACTACAAACATAAATGGTAAATCATATGCGAATCTTGCCTTTATTATTGGTGCGGAACATGCCAACTATGAGCAAAATCTTAAATTAGCAAAAGAATTGCATCAGCGTTTAAATAAAAAGTACCCAGGTTTAAGTCGTGCAGTTACTGCGAAACAGGGCAAGTTAACGAATGGTAAATTTAATCAAGATTTGTCAAATAAAGCTATCTTAATCGAATTTGGTGGAGTAGATAATACTTTTGAAGAATTATATCGCACAGCAGATGCGTTAGCAGATATTTTTAGTGAGTATTATTGGCAGGCAGAAAAAGTTACTTCCCCAATTGAGCAAGAGGCAGAAGCCCAATAATACCGAATTAAGGTGATAACATTGAAATTATTTTTATTTAAAAGCTTGCTCATAGCGTCCCTCATGTTTCTTTCGGTATTATTCGGGATGCAGCAAGCAAATATCGGAATCCAAAAAATGAAAGGCTACGAAGATCCAAAGTTTAAAAGTGCTTTATCCCTTCAGACTACGGAATCAGGTGAGTTGCACGCCTCAGTATTAGGTAATGACGTGACAAGTCACGATATAGAATCAAAAAAACAAAAGCTAGAAGAACTGAAAGCCTATAACTTTTTTTCAGACCTAGGAAAGAAAATCTCAACGATTATAAGCGGAGGACTACGAGCATTAATGGAAAAATAAATACACTTTACTAATTTAAAGCACTGGGGGACAGTCCCCCAGTGCTTTAAATTAGTAAAGTGAGATGTATATTTACAATACTTGTAGTAATTATTGAATCTTCATAAACCTACTGATATAATCAAAAATAGTTTAAATTGGTCGTAAAGTAGGAGTGAAGCTTTTTAATGAATAGAGAAGAAAAACTGCAAAGACAATCAAAAATACGTAATTTTTCTATTATTGCACATATAGATCATGGGAAATCAACATTGGCTGACCGTATTTTGGAGAAAACAAATGCGTTAACTTCCCGTGAAATGAAAGATCAATTACTAGATTCCATGGACTTAGAACGTGAACGTGGAATAACCATCAAATTAAATGCCGTACAATTAAAATATAAAGCAAAAGATGGTGATGAGTATACTTTCCATCTAATCGATACCCCAGGACATGTTGACTTCACCTATGAAGTTTCCAGAAGTCTTGCTGCCTGTGAAGGTGCTGTATTAGTTGTGGATGCTGCACAAGGGATCGAAGCACAGACATTAGCAAACGTCTACTTAGCTTTAGACAACAATCTTGAAATACTTCCTGTTATTAATAAAATTGATTTGCCAAGTGCAGATCCGGAAAAAGTTCGCAAGGAAATTGAAGAAGTTATTGGTCTTGACGCTTCCGAAGCCGTTTTGGCTTCAGCTAAGGCAGGCATTGGAATCGAGGACATTTTAGAGCAAGTTGTTAAACAAGTTCCTGCTCCAACGGGAGATCCAGATGCACCTTTAAAAGCGCTAATTTTTGACTCTTTATTTGATGCCTATCGTGGAGTCGTTGCCTATATCCGAGTAACGGAAGGAACCGTTAAAGTCGGAGACAAAATCAAAATGATGGCCACTGGCAAAGAATTTGAAGTAAATGAAGTTGGAGTATTTACACCGAAAGCCACTTTAAGAGATGAATTGACCGTTGGTGATGTAGGTTTCTTAACCGCTGCAATCAAAAATGTAGGAGATACTCGAGTAGGGGATACAATTACGAATGCGAAAAATGGAGCGACTGAAGCTCTTCCAGGTTACCGAAAGTTAAATCCAATGGTGTATTGCGGTCTTTATCCAATTGATACGGCAAAATTTAATGATTTACGTGATGCATTAGAGAAGCTTCAATTGAACGATTCAGCACTTCAATTTGAGCCCGAAACATCCCAAGCACTAGGATTTGGATTCCGTTGTGGGTTTTTAGGCTTGCTTCATATGGAAATTATTCAAGAGCGAATTGAACGCGAATTTAAAATCGACTTAATTACAACAGCACCAAGTGTTATTTATCATGTGATTATGACAGATAAAACAGAGATTAATGTGGACAACCCATCGAATATGCCTGACCCACAAAAGATTGACAGAGTAGAGGAGCCGTATGTAAAAGCTACGATGATGACTCCAAATGACTTTGTTGGTGCTATCATGGAACTTTGCCAAGCGAAACGCGGAATTTTTATTGATATGCAATATCTAGATTCCAATCGAGTAAGTATTGTATACGAAATTCCTTTGGCAGAGATTGTTTATGATTTCTTTGATCAATTGAAATCCTCCACAAAGGGCTATGCTTCATTTGACTATGAGCTTATTGGATATAAACCATCGAAGCTTGTGAAAATGGATATTCTTTTGAATTCTGAAAAAGTGGATGCACTAAGCTTTATCGTTCATAATGATTTTGCTTATGAACGCGGGAAAATCATTGTTGAGAAATTGAAGGAACTAATTCCTAGACAACAATTTGAAGTCCCGGTTCAAGCGGCGATTGGTCAGAAAATCGTTGCACGATCTACGATCAAATCGATGGGTAAAAACGTTTTGGCTAAATGTTATGGGGGAGACATTTCCCGTAAGCGGAAGCTATTAGAAAAACAAAAAGAAGGTAAGAAACGCATGAAGTCAGTTGGATCTGTTGAAGTTCCACAAGAAGCGTTTATGGCAGTACTTAAAATGGACGACAATAACTCTAAAAAATAATTTCCTTTTAAAGAGGTTAGCGGCGCTAGCCTCTTTTTAATACTTACTAAAGGTTGTGATTATAGTGATTCAAGCTGCTTACATCCATATCCCATTTTGCCAGCAAATTTGTCACTACTGTGATTTTAATAAAGTTTTCCTAAAAGACCAGCCTGTGGGAGAATATTTAGACTCGCTGGAACAAGAAATGATTTTAACGTTGAAGGAGACACCAACAAAAAAGCTTCATTCCATTTTTGTTGGAGGCGGAACACCAACAGCTTTATCTGAAAATCAGTTAGTCCACTTATGTGAAATCATTCAAAGACAGTTGCCAGTTGATTCGGAAACGGAATTCACCTTTGAAGCCAATCCAGGCGACCTAAATTTGAAAAAGTTTCAAATCCTAAAAGATGCAGGCGTCAATCGAATCAGTTTTGGTGTTCAAACTTTTAATGAAAAATTACTTAAAAAAATCGGAAGATCTCATAGACCTGAAGACGTTTTTCAATCGATTGACTGGGCGAAGACTGCAGGATTTGAAAACATTAGTGTTGATTTAATATATGGTCTTCCTGAACAAACACTATCAGATTTTGAGGAAACGCTGGAAACAGCATTTTCATTAAATATTCCTCATTTTTCTGGATATTCTTTAATTATCGAACCGAAAACGGTTTTCTATAATCTAATGAAAAAAGGCAAACTTCCTCTTGTCGGTGAAGATATGGAAGCCAAAATGTTCGATACATTAATAGATAAAATGGCTAAAAATGGCTATCAACAATACGAAATAAGTAATTTTTCAAAAAAAGGCTTTGAAAGTAAACATAATCTAACATATTGGAATAATGAATATTATTACGGTTTTGGTGCAGGCGCACACAGTTATATAAATGGATATCGAAAAGCTAATTATGGTCCTTTAAAGAAATACTCTGATCCATTGAAAAACTCTCAGCTTCCAATTATGGAAGATCATTTTGTAACGAAAGAAGAACAAATGGAAGAGGAAATGTTCCTAGGTTTGAGAAAAATAAATGGAGTATCGAATGCTACTTTCATAATGAAATATGGAGTATCACCAGTGGAATATTTTTCAAAACCAATAAAAGAATTACAGGAGCGCGGCTTACTAAAGATCGATAATGATCGAATTTACCTCACAAAGCAAGGAATATTTTTAGGGAATGAAGTTTTTCAATCCTTTATAGGTATCTAAATGATTGACATCCTCCCTACCTTTTTGATAATTTATTATTAGAATTAGCACTCGTTACTGGTGAGTGCTAACAGAGGTGATAAATGTGCTTACGAATCGTCAATTACTGATATTACAAGTTATTGTGGATGATTTTATCCATTCTGCTCAACCTGTCGGATCTAGAAGTCTGTCGAAAAAAGAGGAAATTTCCTTTAGTTCGGCTACGATTAGAAATGAAATGGCTGATTTAGAGGAGATGGGGTACATTGAAAAGACGCACACCTCTTCAGGGAGAGTCCCGTCTGAAAAGGGCTATCGCTATTATGTTGATCACTTAGTTTCTCCTCAGGCATTGAATCAGCATGATGTCGGGAAAATTAAATCGATCTTTGCGGAAAAAATATATGAATTAGAAAAAATTGTTCAAAAGTCCGCAAAAATTTTGTCGGAAATGACAAATTACACTTCTATCGTATTAGGACCTGCAGTCAATGTGAATAAACTGAAGAAAATACAAATTGTTCCGTTGAATCAGGAGACAGCTGTAGCCATCATTATTACGGACACGGGCCATGTCGAAAACAGAATGTTTCATTTCCCAAAGACCATGAATATGAATGAAATAGAAAAAATGGTCAATATTCTAAATGATCGATTAGTAGGCGTACCAATTGTAGATCTGACAGATAAAATTTATAAAGAAGTGGCTTTCTTATTGCATCAGCACATCGAAAATTATGATTTAATCATTAATACTTTTGCAGATGCTTTAACGATCGCCCCAAATGAAAAGTTGTTCTATGGCGGAAAAACAAATATGCTAAGCCAACCTGAATTTAATGATATTGAAAAAGTGAAAAGCTTACTTAATATGATTGAACAGGAACAATGGATTTATAATTTTATCCGTCAAAAGCAATCTGGTATCCATGTGAAAATTGGTCGAGAGAATAATAATTCGGCAATGGAGAATTGTAGCTTAATCACAGCAACCTATTCAATAGGAACTGAAACACTGGGCACTATTGCCGTCCTTGGACCAACCAGGATGGAATACTCTAGAGTAATTAGTTTGCTCCAATTTATTAGCAATGATCTAACATCTGTTTTAACGAAACTGTATCAAAGTAAATAGCCGTGGAAATATTGATTAAAGGGTGGGAGACATGCTCTCCCTTAAATCTTTAATAAATGATAACTACTTTTAAGGGAGGTGAGTAAGTTGGCAACAGAAGAAACAAAAGCAAATGCTGAAATGGAAACAGAAGTAGAAGGTACGAAAGAAACAATTGAGGAAGTTTTCGCTGAAGAAGTAGAAGAAACTGGGCAGTTAACCATTCAAAAGGAACTAGAAGCAAAGCTAGAAGAGGCTGATACTCGTTATCTTCGTTTACAAGCTGATTTCGACAATTTCCGTAGACGTACAAAACTTGATTTTGAAGCGAATCAAAAATATAGAGCACAAAATATTATTTCTGACATATTACCAGTTTTGGATAATTTCGAACGTGCATTGCAAACACCAGTAGATAATGAGCAAGCCAAATCCTTACTTCAAGGTATGGAAATGGTTTATCGAAGTCTACTAGAAGCTCTTAATAAAGAAGGTGTTGAAGCAGTTGATGCGGTTGGAAAAGAATTTGATCCACATTTACATCAAGCTGTTATGCAAGTTGAAGCTGAGAATACTAATTCTGGAATCGTATTAGAAGAATTCCAAAAAGGCTATAAGTTAAAGGATCGAGTGATTCGACCTGCAATGGTAAAAGTTAGTCAGTAAAGACTTACATAAATAAGAGGAGGATAAATTCATGAGCAAAATTATTGGTATTGACTTAGGTACAACAAACTCATGTGTGTCTGTTTTAGAGGGCGGAGAGCCAAAAGTTATTCCTAATCCAGAAGGTAACCGTACAACACCTTCTGTAGTTTCTTTTAAAAGTGGTGAAAGACAAGTTGGGGAAGTGGCTAAACGCCAAGCTATTACGAATCCAAATACGATTATGTCCATCAAACGTTATATTGGGACAAATCATAAAGTTGAAATCGAAGGTAAAAATTACACTCCACAGGAAGTTTCGGCAATCATTCTTCAATATTTGAAGTCTTATGCAGAAGACTATCTTGGAGAGCCAGTAACAAAAGCGGTTATTACGGTTCCAGCTTATTTTAATGATGCTGAACGTCAAGCAACGAAAGACGCTGGGAAAATTGCGGGTCTTGAAGTAGAACGTATCATTAACGAACCTACTGCTGCTGCTTTAGCTTATGGATTAGATAAAATGGACCAAGACCAAACGATTCTTGTTTATGACCTTGGTGGCGGTACATTTGACGTGTCTATTTTAGAGCTTGGAGACGGTGTTTTTGAAGTAAAAGCAACTGCTGGTGACAATCGTCTAGGTGGAGATGATTTTGACCAAGTTGTAATGGATTACCTCGTTGAACAATTTAAAAAAGAAAACGGCATTGATTTGTCAAAAGATAAAATGGCTGTACAACGTCTAAAGGACGCTGCTGAAAAAGCGAAAAAAGATTTATCTGGAGTAACCTCTACACAAATTTCATTACCATTCATCACAGCAGGAGAAGCTGGTCCGTTACATTTAGATGTAACAATGACTAGAGCGAAGTTTGATGAAATTTCAGCTCACCTTGTTGAACGTACCATGGGCCCTACACGCCAAGCTCTTCGTGATGCAGGTTTAAATCCTTCTGACATCGATAAAATTATCCTAGTTGGTGGATCAACTCGTATTCCAGCTGTTGTGGAAGCAATTAAAAAAGAAACTGGAAAAGAGCCATCTAAAGGGGTTAATCCAGATGAAGTTGTTGCTATGGGTGCCGCTATTCAAGGTGGGGTTATTTCCGGTGATGTTAAAGATGTTGTCCTACTTGATGTAACACCATTATCTTTAGGTATTGAAACAATGGGATCTGTATTTACAAAATTAATTGAACGTAATACAACAATCCCTACATCTAAATCACAAGTATTCTCTACTGCTGCTGATAGCCAAACAGCTGTTGATATTCACGTTTTACAAGGTGAACGCCCAATGGCATCGGATAATAAAACTTTAGGACGTTTCCAATTAACTGATATTCCACCGGCACCTCGTGGAGTTCCACAAATTGAGGTTACATTTGATATTGATAAAAATGGTATCGTAAATGTTCGTGCAAAAGATTTAGGTACAAATAAAGAACAAGCAATCACCATCAAATCATCTACTGGCCTTTCAGATGATGAAGTTCAAAGAATGGTAAGAGAAGCGGAAGAAAATGCAGAAGCGGATAAATTACGTAAAGAAGAAGTAGAACTACGTAATGAAGCTGACCAATTAGTATTCCAAACAGAGAAAACGATGAAAGACCTTGAAGGCAAAGTGGATGAAGCTGAAATTGCTAAGGCAAATGAAGCAAAAGATGCTCTTAAGGAAGCTATCGAGAAAAACGATCTTGGAGAAATTCGTACGAAAAAGGATGCACTTCAAGAAATCGTTCAAAATCTTACTGTGAAGCTATATGAACAAGCTCAACAGCAAGCACAAGCTGCACAAGGTGCTCCGAAAGATGATAACGTAGTTGATGCAGAATTTGAAGAAGTAAAAGACGACAAATAAGCCTTGCCTAATGAAAAGTCAAAGTCAGTTTTTTAAAATGGCTTTGACTTTTTCGTTGTACTAACGTGCTTCCACTTTTCTAAGTGTTATGCTTTATGATAAAATAATCTTTATGTGAAACGAATCGGGAGTGGAAAAGATGAGTAAAAGGGATTACTATGAAGTACTTGGAGTAAGTAAAAGTGCTTCAAAAGACGAATTAAAAAAAGCCTACCGTAAACTTTCAAAACAATATCATCCAGATATAAACAAAGAAGCTGATGCCGCTGATAAATTTAAAGAAATTGCTGAAGCTTATGAAGTTTTAAGTGATGACCAGAAAAAAGCCCAATATGATCAATTTGGTCATGCAGGTCCTAATCAAGGATTTGGTGGTTCTGATTTTGGTGGAGGTTTTGGCGGTTTTGAGGATATTTTCAACTCATTCTTCGGTGGAGGAGGAACGAGACGAAGAGATCCAAATGCTCCAAGACAAGGGGCGGATTTACAATATACAATGACACTCAATTTTGAAGAAGCTGTTTTTGGCAAAGAAATGGACATTGAAATTCCACGCGAAGAAGCATGTGATACTTGTAACGGTTCAGGTGCAAAGCCGGGGACTAAACCTGAAACATGTAACCACTGTAAAGGTTCTGGTCAATTGAACGTGGAACAAAATACACCTTTTGGCCGAATTGTGAATCGACGAGTCTGTCATTATTGTAATGGTACTGGAAAAGAAATTAAGAACAAATGCAATACTTGCAGTGGAACTGGAAAAGTAAAAAAACGAAGAAAAATCAATGTGAAAATTCCTGCAGGTGTGGATGATGGCCAACAATTGAGAGTCGCTGGTCAAGGTGAGCCAGGTACAAATGGTGGTCCAGCAGGTGATTTATATGTTGTATTCCATATTCGTCCACATGAGTTTTTCGAAAGGGATGGCGATGATATTTATTGTGAAATGCCAATCACTTTCGTTCAGGCGAGTTTAGGTGACGAAATTGAGGTTCCAACAATTCAAGGGAAAATTAAACTTAAAATCCCAGCAGGAACACAAACAGGTACTAAATTTAGATTAAAAGGAAAAGGAGTTCCTAATGTTCGAGGCTATGGTGTGGGTGATCAACATATCCTTGTCCGAATTGTGACTCCGACTAAACTAACAGAAAAACAAAAACAACTTTTAACAGAGTTTGCAGAAATTAGTGGTAGTGTTCCACATGGTGAGCAAGAGGAAGGTTTTTTCTCGAAAGTAAAACGTGCCTTCAAAGGTGACTAAAGGATTGGAGTTGGCGGATGTGAAATGGTCAGAAATTAGCATTCATACGACAAATGAAGCGATTGAACCAATTTCGAATATACTGCATGAGGCAGGGGCTAGTGGTGTAGTAATTGAAGATCCATTTGACTTAACGAAAGAAAGGGAAGACCAGTTTGGTGAGATCTACCAACTTGATCCAAAGGATTATCCTGATGAAGGTGTAATCATTAAAGCTTATATCCCGTTAAATAGTTTTTTAGGTGAAACGGTTGATGGCATAAAAGAGGCGATCAATGGTCTAATTCTGCATAATATTGATATTGGATTAAATAAAGTTAGTATAAGTGAAGTAAATGAAGAGGAATGGGCAACAGCGTGGAAAAAATACTATCATCCTGTGAAAATTTCTGAAAAATTTACGATTGTACCGACTTGGGAAGAATATACACCTGTTCACAGTGATGAGCTTATTATAGAACTTGATCCAGGTATGGCTTTTGGAACAGGAACACATCCCACTACAGTTATGTGTATCCAGGCTTTAGAAAGAACGGTTAAAAAGGGCGATAAAGTCATTGATGTTGGGACTGGATCAGGCGTACTAAGTATTGCTGCAGCAATGCTTGGAGCAAGTAAAATCTCAGCTTATGATCTTGATGAAGTAGCTGTGACAACAGCAAAAATGAATATCGAACTTAATAAGGTTCAAGATATTGTAGAAGTTTCGCAAAAAAATCTTCTTAATGGGGTAGAGGAAGAAGTAGATGGAATTGTTGCCAATATTTTAGCTGAAGTCATTGTTCGATTCACAGATGAAGCCGCAAGAATTATTAAAAAGGACGGCTATTTTATTACCTCGGGTATCATCCAACAGAAAAAACAAGATGTGAAGGATGCACTAACAAATTCTGGATTTGAAATTATCGAAACACTATTGATGGAAGATTGGGTTGCTTTAATCGCAAAAAGAATCTAATTTTCTAAAGAAAGGGGATCTTCCCCTTTTTTCTGTGTTTTTTACAAGTTAAGAAAGCACAACATTTTCGGACTTCGAAAAATGTCTAGCGCAAGCGTTCTGACCCTCGAGGTCAAATGTTCGAAACCCCAAAAGTCAAAGAACGACTTTCTGGGTTTCGAAGCATTTGCTTTTCGGGGCTGATCAAGGCGCTTCCCGCTTTTCTTACAATATTAGATTGGGTGTGTGGTAAATGCAACGTTACTTTTCCTTCGATATAAATACAAATGGACAAGTTGTGATTACAGGTGACGACTATCATCATATTGTTCGAGTCATGAGAATGTCTGAAGGGGATCAACTTGTTTGTGTGAACTCTTCAGGTCAATCAGGGATTTGCACAATTGCAGAAATTACCGATGAATTCGTTCAATGTGATGTAGTAAAATGGGAAGAAGGAACTTCCGAATTACCGATTCGTGTGGTCATTGCGAGTGGTCTGCCTAAAGGGGATAAGCTGGAATGGATTATACAAAAAGGGACAGAACTTGGTGCCAATCAATTTATCCCTTTTACTGCAGCCCGTTCAATTGTGAAATGGGACAATAAAAAGGCTGAAAAAAAAGTCGAAAGATGGCAAAAAATTGCAAAAGAAGCTGCTGAACAATCTCATCGACATAAGATTCCAGGTGTTCATGAGCCAGTAGATTTGCAATCATTAATTGCCTTAAGTGAAGGTTTTGAATGTAAACTTGTCGCTTTTGAAGAAGAGTCACGAAAAGGCGAAACTTCAATATTAGCAAAATCGCTACAAAAATTAAAAGATCAACAATCCTTGATCGTTGTCTTTGGTCCTGAAGGTGGTTTAACTTCTAATGAGGTAGGCCTTCTACAGGAGCATGGTTTTCAATTATGTGGACTAGGTCCAAGAATATTAAGAACAGAAACAGCTCCTTTATATTTATTATCAGCTGTTTCCTATCATTTTGAATTATCGAGGTGATTTATCATGCCAACAGTTGCTTTTCATACATTAGGATGTAAAGTAAACCATTATGAAACAGAAGCCATCTGGCAGCTTTTTAAACAAGAGGGCTATGAACGAGTCGAATTTGAATCGTCATCAGATGTTTATATTATTAATACTTGTACGGTTACAAATACAGGGGATAAAAAAAGTCGTCAAGTGATTCGTCGTGCAGTAAGAAAAAATCCAGATGCAGTTATTTGTGTAACTGGATGTTATGCACAAACATCACCAGCTGAAATCATGGCAATACCTGGTGTGGATGTCGTTGTAGGTACCCAAGATCGTGTTAAAATGCTTGACTATATTGAACAATATAAAAACGAACGACAGCCAATTAATGGTGTTCGTAATATTATGAAAAACCGAGTTTATGAAGAGTTAGATGTTCCAGCGTTTACCGATCGTACTCGTGCCTCATTAAAAATTCAAGAAGGTTGCAATAATTTCTGTACCTTCTGTATTATTCCTTGGGCTCGTGGTTTAATGAGATCTCGTGATCCAAAAGAAGTCGTTAATCAAGCACAGCAATTAGTAGATGCGGGTTATAAAGAGATTGTGTTAACAGGCATTCATACAGGTGGATATGGGGAAGATTTGAAGGATTACAATTTGGCTATGCTTCTTAAGGACTTAGAGGCAAAAGTAACTGGGCTTGAACGTCTTCGTATTTCATCTATTGAAGCAAGCCAAATCACAGATGAAGTGATTGAAGTCATAAATGAATCCAATATTATCGTTCGTCATTTGCATATTCCTATACAATCAGGATCAAATTCTGTTTTAAAAAGAATGCGTCGTAAATATACGATGGAATTCTTTGGTGAACGTTTGGATCGATTGAAAGAAGTCCTACCTGGACTGGCGGTTACTTCTGATGTCATCGTTGGTTTCCCTGGCGAAACAGAAGAAGAATTCATGGAGACTTATAATTTTATAAAAACACATAAATTTTCAGAATTACATGTTTTTCCATATTCAAAACGTACTGGAACACCAGCTGCTCGTATGGATGAGCAAGTTGATGAGGAAGTCAAAAATGAACGTGTCCATCGCTTAATTTCTCTTTCTGATCAATTAGCAAAAGAGTATGCATCACAGTTTGAAGATGAAGTGCTAGAAGTGATACCAGAGGACGTTTTCAAAAACGGCGAAGCAGAAGGATTGTTAGAGGGTTATACTGATAATTACTTAAAAGTTATTTTTCCAGGAAATGAAGAAATGATAGGAAAAATTGTTAAAGTAAAAATCGAGAAGGCAGGATATCCTTATAATGAGGGGCAGTTTGTTCGGGTATTAGATGAAAATGTCTCTTTAAAAGAAAAGGCAGCTATATAAATGTAGTTTTTTGTAGAAATAAGGAGATAAATTACAACGCGAATACGTTTTAATTACAGTTGACCTTGTTTCACTGTTATATTATAATCGTAAGGTACATTGTTTGATGTTAGTGTGTTGTGTTCGGAGGGAGGGAAAGAGAATGTCTAAAACTGTCGTTCGCAAAAACGAATCGCTTGAAGATGCTCTTCGTCGCTTCAAACGTACGGTATCTAAATCTGGTACTATACAAGAAGCTAGAAAGCGCGAATTCTACGAAAAGCCGAGTGTAAAACGTAAGAAGAAGTCTGAGGCTGCAAGAAAACGTAAGTGGTAAGAGAGGGTGTATGTAATGAGTCTTCTCGAGCGTTTAAATAATGATATGAAGCAAGCGATGAAAAACAAAGAAAAAGACAAGCTCTCCGTTATTCGGATGATCAAAGCTACGATGCAAAACGAAGCAATTATGCTTGGCAAGCAGGAGCTTTCTGAAGAAGAAGAGCTAACGGTCCTATCTCGCGAAATGAAACAACGCAAAGACTCCCTCCATGAATTTGATAAAGCTGGTCGTAATGACCTTGTAGAAAAACTACGACAAGAAATAACAGTAGTTGAGTTATACATGCCAAAACAACTTTCTGAAGAGGAAATCGCTAATATTGTAAAAGAAGCAGTAGTAGAAGTTGGTGCCACTTCAAAAGCGGATATGGGTAAAGTGATGTCTGCCATCATGCCGAAAGTTAAAGGTAAGGCTGATGGATCACTAGTAAATAAACTTGTACAACAACACCTTTCATAACTAAACATCAAAGACCGCAAGCATTATGCTTGCGGTCTTTTTAAAAAGAATGAACAAAAGCATAGGGCTTGGCGCTGGAGCTGGACGTGAACCATACATTGCTAATGTGTTGATCACATCCGAGTATTTAAATTTCTTAAACGAAAAAATGAAACTTTCACTCTTTTCATTCGTATTTAAAAGTAAGACAAAAGAAAGGGGGGAAGAAGATGAGAATTAAAGGGGTATTACTCTTTTTTCTGCTTATTATTACCTGCTTTTCATTGAGTATTCTATTTGATGAAAGTTCACTACGACATATAGGAAGTTTCTTAACCAATCCTATCGTAATCACGATACTTTTATCCATAGGTTGTCTAGGACTTGTGCTTGAACTTTATTCTCCGGGATTTGGTTTTTCAGGATTTCTCGGGCTTTCTGCATTTTCATTATTTTTCTATGGCCATCTTGTAGAAGGTCTAATTGGATATGAAATGATTTTTCTTTTTATTATCGGATTTGCACTTATCTTATTAGAACTTTTTTTACCTGGTGGAATTATTGGTATCATTGGTCTTGCCGCTATGTTAGCAAGCTTATTTTTGGCTAGTGATAATATAATTCATATGGGGATATCGATAGTAATCGCACTTTTCATTTCAATCATTGCGTCTATTTTCATGATAAAGGTGTTGGGGAGAAAAATGAGTATTTTCAAAAAAATCATCTTAACCGATTCTACTACAACGGAACAAGGATATGTTTCCAATGTGAATAGAACCGAGTTGATTGGTAGGAAGGGAACTACCTTAACCCAGCTTCGTCCAGCTGGAAAGATTATGATAAATGAAGAAATTGTTGATGCCGTTAGCGAAGGAGCCTTCATACAAAAGGATCAGCTTATTAAGGTTGTTAAGGTTGAAGGTTCAAGGATTGTCGTAAGGGAATTTAGAGAAACAAAGGAGGAAGAAAATGATTGATCCGAGTTTAGCATTTTTCATTATTATTATTGTTATTGGCTTCATTCTGCTTTCTGTATTATTAACATTTGTCCCAGTAATGCTTTGGATTTCAGCATTGGCAGCTGGTGTAAGGGTAAATATATTTACGCTTGTAGGTATGAGACTTCGCCGAGTGACACCAAGTCGAGTGATTAACCCATTGATTAAGGCTCATAAAGCGGGCTTGAATGTAACAATTAATCAATTGGAAAGTCATTATTTAGCTGGTGGTAACGTAGACAGAGTTGTAAACGCTTTAATTGCCGCACATAGAGCCAATATTGAGTTAACCTTTGAAAGATGTGCAGCAATCGACTTAGCTGGTCGAGATGTGTTGGAAGCTGTTCAAATGAGTGTTAACCCAAAAGTAATAGAGACTCCGTTTATCGCGGGTGTGGCTATGGATGGAATTGAAGTGAAAGCTAAAGCTAGAATCACTGTTCGTGCTAATATTGAACGATTAGTAGGTGGTGCTGGTGAGGAAACGATTGTTGCCCGTGTTGGGGAAGGGATTGTATCAACGATCGGGGGATCGGATAATCATAAAAAAGTATTGGAAAACCCAGATATGATCTCACAAACAGTTCTTTCTAAAGGTTTAGATGCAGGAACAGCATTTGAAATTCTATCGATTGATATTGCGGATGTAGATATCGGTAAAAATATCGGTGCAGAATTACAAACGGAACAAGCAGAAGCAGATAAAAAAATTGCTCAAGCAAAAGCAGAAGAACGCCGTGCAATGGCGGTAGCCCAAGAACAAGAAATGAAGGCGAAAGTACAAGAAATGCGTGCAAAAGTAGTAGAAGCAGAAGCTACGGTTCCTTTGGCTATGGCGGAAGCTTTAAAATCTGGAAATATTGGTGTCATGGATTATATGAATATCCAAAATATTTCAGCAGATACCGATATGAGAGGTTCAATCGGCAAATTGTCTAGTGATAAAAAAGATGATGACAGAAATAAATAGATTTATTTTAGCGAAGAAGGGAGGTTTCCCTTTTGGATTTTATCTTTGACAATTGGGTGGTTTTTCTCTTTATTATTGGAGCGATTACTTCCGTTTTAAAAAAATTAAAGGAATCGAATAATGATCATTCACGAACAAAACAAACGGAATGGAAAAAAGGGAGAGACTTTCCACCAATAGTTCATGAAAACCAACCAGAAATTTTACGTTCCGACTCGAAACCAAGTATGAAAAAAGAGAAAAGGCTGGAGAAGTACGAAGATAGGAAGGAAGTTTCTGAAAAAAGTATTCAAAATGAAAAAATTACTTCTATAAAACATACTAGTCAGCAAAGAGAAAAACGAAAAGAAATCATTTCGGAAATTGAAAAAAATGGGGAGGATTTTGACTTTACTCCTAAAAAAGATAATGTGATTGAGGGGGTTATTTGGGCGGAAATTCTTGGACCACCAAGAGCTCTAAAATCTCATTCAACAAGAAGAATAGCTAAAAAATAAGGTTAATGTTCTATTACCTCCTTTTATCTCATACATTTGAGATGAAAGGGGGTTCTTTTTTTATGACCAAAAGATGGGGACTTAAGGTCCGAAAATGGATGACAGAAAAAATGGATCTTCCTCAAGATGTCATGATGGATTTACCCCGAATTACGATGATCGGACAAATTCATATTTATATAGAAAATCACCGTGGACTTCTAACCTTCTCTGACCAAGAGTTGCGCCTTTTATTGAAACAAGGTCAATTACTTGTAAAAGGAAAAGGATTTGTTATCAAAACTATACTACCAGAGGAAATCCTCTTAGAAGGAAAAATAGATCATGTCATTTATTTAAACGAATAATTCAGGGGGAAGAAAATGAAGAATCAGTGGATCGAATTTTATTCCGGCATAGTCACTGTAAAGGTTACTGGAAAAGGGATTGAAAGATTTATTAATTCCCTCACAAGAAATGGGCTTGTTATTTGGAATGTCAAAAAGGTGGGAACCGATACAATTCTTTTTAAGATGAAATTATCCGATGTTAAACATTTACGTAAAGCAAAACGGTCATTTGACTGTAAAGTTAAATTCCTGCAAAGAAAAGGTGCACCATTTCTTTTGAAAAGATTGTTTCGTAATGGCGGATTCCTAGTTGGAGCACTTGGTTTTATCCTTATCATGATCCTCCTATCAAATATGGTATGGGGGATTGAGATTAAAGGAGCAAAACCTTCAACTGAACATCAAATTAGAAAAGAACTAACGAAACTAGGAATAGATGTAGGAAAGCTTCAATTCAATATTGATGATGTTGATACAATTCAAAAAAAATTAACAGATCGAATCGAAGCATTGACTTGGATCGGTGTGGAATTAAAAGGGACGACCTACCACTTTCAAGTTGTTGAAAAAAATCAACCTGAAAAACCTAAGCTTTTAAGTCCAAGAAATTTGGTCGCTAAGAAAAAAGCGGTCATCGTAAAAATATTTGTCGAAAAAGGACAAGCTAAGGTAAAACTATTTGATCATGTTGTTCCTGGGCAATTGCTAGTATCGGGTACAATTGGTAAGGAAGAGCAGCCAACGATTATCCCAGCAAAAGCAGAAATTCTTGGTGAAACATGGTATAAATCTGATGTGACTTTACCGTTGAAATCGACTTTCTACGTATTCAATGGTGGAGAGAAGGAAAAACAAGCGATTCGATTTGGGAAATTTCAAGTTCCATTTTGGGGATTTGGAAAAATTCCATTTCAGGAGTATGAAAAGGAAACAACAGAAAAGAAAATTCGTCTTTTAAAGTGGGAGCTCCCTATTTCCTATGTAAAGGAAACATATCGTGAGCGAGAAAAAGTAACTAGGGAATACACGAAAGAAGAAGGTTTACAAATGGCAAGCAATTTGGCAAGAGAAGATATTAAAGGGATCTTGTCAGAAGGGGCTAGTATAAAGGGTGAAAAAGTTTTGCACCAATCCATTCAGAATGGTAAAGTTAACTTATCAATTCATTTCCAAGTTATAGAAGATATTGTTAAGGCGCAACCAATCACTCAAGGAGACTCGTAAATGACAGAAGAAATTAAAACAATGGATATTCATCTAGATAACCCAAATGAGGCATTAAATTTATTTGGTAATGCAGATTCAAATCTAAAGATGCTCGAACAAGAATTAACTGTTTCAGTGATCACAAGAGGAGAATCAGTAATCATATCAGGTAGCTCTCAAAATGTTGAAATAGCTGGGAAGATATTAGAGAAACTTCTTTTCATTATTCGTAGAGGGATAAATATCAGTTCAAGAGATGTGTTATACGCCATTCAGCTTGCTCATAAAGGGACTTTGGAATATTTCATTGAAATATATGATGAAGAAATTACTAAAAATGCAAAAGGTAAATCGATCCGTATAAAAACACTAGGACAACGTCATTATGTCACAGCGATTAAACAAAATGATTTAGTATTTGGTATCGGGCCTGCTGGTACAGGAAAAACCTATTTAGCTGTTGTCATGGCTGTTAATGCATTGAAAAACGGGCAAGTGAAACGTATTATTTTGACTAGGCCAGCAGTAGAGGCGGGAGAAAGTCTTGGCTTTTTACCAGGAGATCTAAAAGAAAAAGTGGATCCATATTTAAGACCTTTATATGATGCTTTACATGATATTTTAGGAGCAGAACATACAGGTAGACTCATGGAGCGAGGAACGATCGAAATTGCCCCTTTAGCTTATATGAGGGGACGTACACTTGATGATGCTTTTGTTATTCTTGATGAAGCACAAAACACTACACACGCTCAAATGAAAATGTTTTTAACTCGTCTTGGATTTGGGTCGAAAATGGTCATCACAGGTGATCGAACACAGATTGATTTGCCAAAGGGAGCTAAATCTGGGCTAATCGTCGCTGAAGAAATTTTGAATAATGTAAAAGGTATTTCCCTTATTTATTTAGAGCAAAGCGATGTGGTTCGCCATCCTTTAGTAGGTCGAATCATTGCGGCTTATGAGACACTAAATTAAATTTACAAAGAGACTAGTCTACAAGAATTTCATGATTAAGACTAGTCTTTTTTGCATTTTGGCGCATTAAAGGGTTTTTTAGTGAAAAAAGTTATGAAAACTGTTATGATTTTACAAAACATACTGAAATGCGAAAGCATTCGCTTATCTAGTCTAATCATGGACTGTGATAGGAGGGGAAGATATGGATAATTTTCAAAAACACTTAGGGAAATTAAGGAATTTATTAGATATTTCTTTTTTTCGTGTTTTATTGTATTTGATTATGGGATTTGTTCTATTTATGTCCATGTATAGCAATGTCAAACCTGAAAAACTAGATATTAGAAGATTAGAGGTATCAAAACAAACAGTACGTTCGCCAAGTACTGTGGAAGATAAGTTAAGTACGGAGAAAAAGAGGAAAGAAGCATCAGAACAGGTAAAAGATGTTTATGTTGTCAATCGGGAAATTGCTGAGAATAGAATTGATTTAACGATTTCGATATTTGAATCGGCTCTTGAGGTAAATGAAGATATAAAGGAATCACTTGCGAATACAGATGAAACAGACAAAATACCTCCAAGCATACAAACAAGGGTAACAACGTTAAAAGAAAAATTGACTGAGAATGAAACTAAAGAACTTTCGAACCAAACTTTCGAAGCGCTCCTCCTTGCCAAGAAAGATGAAGTATTGATCGCAAAGGATTTAACCATTACTGCCATTAATGAAGTAATGAGCGTTAGTATTTCAGCTGATGGTGTGGAAAATGCGAAAAAGCGATTAGAAGAGCAACTGAAATTCTCAAGCTTGAATAGTAATTTAAAATCTGCGGCTATCGAAATTGGTAGATATGCAGTTATTCAAAATAAATTTTACGATCAAAAAGCTACAGAAGAATCAAGACAGCAAAAAATGGAAAGTGTTGAACCTGTGAAAATTTTACAGGGGCAAATTATTGTTGAAGAAGGTCAACTCGTCAATCCAGATATTTATCGTCAGTTAGAACTAGTAGGATTGATAAATAGTGAAAAGGCTATCCAACCATTTGTTGGTCTAACATTGATTATTTCTATTATGCTCGCTTCCATTTATTATTATTTTAACGAGTTAAGAACATCAGCAGAGACAAAACAATCTTATTTACTTTTATTTAGTATCATCTTTATTTTAGCAATTATCATTATGAAAATAGTTAGCTTGTTCCAACAATTTGACTATGCAGAAATCGGTTATATATATCCAGTTGCAATGGGAGCACTTCTTATCAAAATATTAATGGAAGAAAAGCTCTCGATTCTTTTTACTATGATTATTGCCGTTTGCGGCAGTATAATTTTTAATCAAGGTGTAGCAGGTACATTTAACACTTCAGTTGGAATTTATATATTATGTAGCGGGATTGCGGGCATCCTTATCTTAAGTAGACAAAATCATCGATCAAAAATTTTAAAGGCTGGTCTTTATGTTTCAGTGGTTAATTTGGTCGTTATATTTTCGTTAATGTTTTTACAAAATGGGCAATATAGTGGTCTTGACTACGGTTTTTATGTCATTGTTGCTCTCGTATCAGGGATTACTTCGTCTGTTCTTACAATCGGGTTTTTACCATTCTTTGAAGCAAGCTTTGGGATTTTGTCAACGATGCGCTTAATTGAGCTTTCTAATCCTAACCATCCGCTTTTAAGAAAAATACTTACAGAAGCACCGGGGACATATCATCATAGTGTAATGGTAGCGAATCTAGCGGAGGCTGCCTGTGAGGCGATTGGTGCAAATGGACTTCTTGCACGTGTCGGTTGTTATTATCATGATATTGGGAAAACTAAGAGGCCACAATTTTTCATTGAAAATCAAATGAATATTGAAAATCCTCATGATCGTTTACCACCTCAAACGAGTAGAAATATCATTGTTGCTCATGCGACAGATGGGGCAGAAATGCTTAAAAAGCACCGAATGCCAAAAGAAATTGTGGATATTGCGGAACAACATCATGGGACAACTTTATTAAAATTCTTCTACCATAAGGCTAAGAAAAATGGTCTTGAGGCTAAAGAAGAAGATTATCGTTATCCAGGACCACGTGCACAAACGAAGGAATCAGCTATCATAGGGATTGCAGATAGTGTAGAGGCAGCTGTCAGGTCGATGTCACAGCCATCTGCTGAACAAATTGAATCATTAATTCGTAATATTATTGCGGACAGACTTCAAGATGGTCAATTTAATGAATGTGATTTAACTTTAAAGGAAATAAATGTAGTTGCACATTCATTAAGTGAAACACTTAAAGGTATATTCCATTCACGAATAGAATATCCAAAAAATGAGTAATCAAGGGTGGACGAAGAATGACTTTAGAAATTGATTTTGTAGATGAAACAAGTAGTTTATCTGTAGAAGAGATTACGGAAATAGGCAGTTTATTGAATTTTGCTGCTAAGAGACAAGAGGTTGAAATAGGGAGTGAAATCTCCATTACCTTTGTTACAAATGAGAGGATTCAAGAAATTAATCGAGAATACCGGAACAAGGATAAATCAACAGATGTGATTTCCTTTGCAATGGAAGAGCTTGGTGAAGGAGAAGTGGAAATTGTCGGAGCCGATCAACCAAGAGTTTTGGGAGATATTATTATTTCCATCCCAAAGGCAAAGGAACAAGCAGAAGAGTATGGTCATTCTTTCCTGCGTGAATTAGGATTTCTAGCGGTTCATGGTTTTCTCCATTTATTAGGGTTTGACCATGAAACGGAGGAAGAAGAAAAGGAAATGTTTTCTTTACAAAGAGAACTTTTAGAAGATTATGGCCTTAAACGATAAAAAACGGAAACGTAAATTTGCTGATACCTTCAAGTTTGCAATTGAAGGTATTTGTTGTTCCATTTTTCAAGAACGAAATATGAGGATCCACATAATTATTTCTTTATTAGTCGTATTTATCGGCTATTGTCTTTCGATCAATCGTACAGAATGGATGTTTATTTTATTTGCTATTGGCGGAATGCTTGCATTGGAAATGATAAATTCTGCAATAGAGAGGGTAGTTGATTTAGTAACAGACTACCAGTTTCATTCATTAGCTAAACAAGCAAAAGACATCGCGGCAGGTGCTGTTCTAACGTATGCTTTCTTATCCATCATTATAGGAATGATCATCTTCATTCCTAAAATTATTACACTTTTTTGAGAGGAGCTAAATAAGCTCCTCTATTTTTCAACCTTATTTGATAATGTTAAACACTTTCGATAAAATGACATAAATAAGGCAAATAGCCTTAAATGTTTAGAAAATTCAAATTTTTATATTACGTTTTTGCAACAACTAATGAAATAGGAAAAGAAATGAGGTAAAATAAGAAATAAAGAAATTTAGTTTAACCTGTTAATTGCTTATACTAAAGATTTTAGAATTTGTACTTACTAGGATATGCGCATACCGGAGGAATCAAATGAACAATCAAAAGCAAAGCACAGCATACAAATCAGGTTTTATTTCCATTATTGGCAGACCGAATGTTGGGAAATCAACCTTCCTAAACCGAGTCATTGGGCAGAAAATTGCCATTATGAGCGATAAACCACAAACAACTCGAAATAAAGTCCAAGGAGTATTAACAACAGAAGATTCGCAACTCATTTTTATCGATACACCTGGAATTCATAAACCAAAACATAAACTAGGCGATTTTATGATGAAGGTCGCACAAAATACGTTAAAAGGTGTAGACCTTATTCTCTTTATGGTAAATGCTGAAGAAGGATTTGGCCGTGGAGAAGAATTTATCATTGAAAAGTTTCAGACTGTGAATACACCTATCTTCTTAATCATTAATAAAATTGACAAAATACACCCTGACGCACTCTTTACATTAATTGAATCATATAAGGAAAAATATCCTTTCCAGGAAATCGTCCCAATTTCGGCATTGGAAGGAAATAATGTTGAACATCTTTTAAAGGTAATTAAGGAAGTTTTACCTGAAGGGCCACAATATTATCCAGCAGATCAAGTAACCGATCATCCAGAGCGATTTATTGTCTCGGAATTAATTCGTGAAAAAGCTTTACACTTAACACGGGAAGAAATACCTCATTCCTTAGCAGTTGTAATTGAAAAAATGGAACGAAGACATGAGAAAGATGTCATCAATGTAATGGCAACAATTATTGTCGAGAGAGATTCCCAAAAAGGGATTATTATTGGAAAACAAGGAAGTATGCTAAAGGAAATTGGGAAACGTGCGAGAATCGATATTGAAAATTTATTAGGTTCAAAGGTTTTTCTTGAGCTTTGGGTTAAAGTTCAAAAGGATTGGCGGAATAAGATGTCACAGTTACGAGATTATGGATTTCGAGATGATGAGTATTAATCCTTAGATTGGTAAAAAATGTTTATTCATAATTAGAATTAGTAAATATTTCGTCTCATGAAATTTGATTGTTTGGCTAAGATAAACGTAAGGATTTGGGATTTACAACGCTAGTAAAAATTGAAAGGTGGGGTTTTCGATGTTAGATTTTACCTGGAAAGTGTTTTCTCAAACAGGTAACATTGACACTTATCTAATCTTTAAGGAGTTAGAGAAGGAAAAGCAAGAAATACCCAGAAATCAGGATGATGAGCTAGCTGAGATTGATTTTCCCATCTCATAGATTTGTCACAAATATATTGGATGGTGACGCTAGATGCTTCAAAAATGCGAAGGCATCGTCATAAGAACAACCGATTACAGTGAAACAAATAAAATTGTAACATTATACACCCGTGAATGGGGAAAGGTAGGAGTGATGGCGCGTGGTGCAAAAAAGCCAAACAGTCGATTGGCTGCCATCACTCAGCTTTTTTCTTACGGTTATTACTTAATTCAAAAAGGAAATGGTTTAGGTACTTTACAGCAAGGAGAAATGATTTCTTCCATGAGAACCATTCGTGAAGATATCATTTTAACTGCTTATGCCAGCTATATTTTAGAATTAACAGATAAGTGTACAGATGAAAAAAAACCTAATCCTTATTTATTTGAACTATTATTACAAACAATTAACTATATGAATGAAGAGTACGATTTAGACATTCTCATTCATATTTTTGAAATGAAAATGTTAAACTCCTTAGGTCTGTATCCAATTTTAAATCAATGCGCCGTTTGTGGTAAAACAGACGGTCATTTTTCATTTTCTATTCGTGAAAATGGCTTCATTTGTCATCGATGCTTAGAAACAGATCCTTATCATTTTAAGATTTCAAGTTCAACCGTGAAGTTATTAAGGATCTTTTATTTTTTTGATTTATCTAGATTAGGAGATATTTCGGTAAAAGCAGAAACAAAACAGGAACTAAAAAAAATTATTCATGCTTATTATGAAGAATATTCTGGGCTTCATTTAAAATCCAAAAAATTTCTTGACCAAATGGACCAATTCCGAATGAAGTTATAACCTTGTTGACAATGAGTAAATATTTAATATAATATCTTTATTATATAAGAAAAGCGTAAGCGCCTTGATCAGCCCCGACAAGCAAATGCTTCGAAACTCAGAAAGTCGTTCTTTGACTTTTTGAGTTTCGAACATTTGACCTCGAGGGGCTAGGCGCTGGAGCCAGACAAAAAAATAGTTGCTAAGAAGGAAAATAGTACTTATTTCCCTCTATGAAAGCGAGCCTAGGATAGTGGGAGCTAGGTGATAGAACAATAAGGAAGGCGTTCTGGAGCAGCATTTAGTTAAAGTGGCAACTTTTATATTTTAAAGGTTGCAATTAGGGTGGAACCGCGGGTAACTCTCGTCCCTATGCTTAGGCATAGGGACGAGAGTTTTTTGTTTTTTAAAAATTTATGGAGGTGTATTGTACCAATGAATATTCAAAACATGATTTTAACGTTACAAAAGCATTGGTCAGAGCAAGGTTGCATTTTGATGCAGGCCTATGATGTTGAAAAAGGAGCGGGAACAATGAGTCCGTATACATTCCTGCGAGCGATCGGACCAGAGCCATGGAATGTTGCTTATGTTGAGCCATCACGTAGACCTGCTGATGGAAGGTATGGGGAAAATCCTAACCGACTTTATCAGCACCATCAATTTCAGGTGATTATGAAACCATCACCAGATAATATCCAAGAGCTTTATTTAGATTCACTTAAAGCCTTAGGGATTAATCCACTTGAGCATGATATTCGTTTTGTTGAAGATAACTGGGAAAACCCATCTTTAGGTTGTGCAGGTTTAGGATGGGAAGTGTGGTTGGATGGAATGGAAATTACTCAATTTACGTATTTCCAACAAGTTGGTGGATTAGAATGTAAGCCTGTATCTGTTGAGATTACGTATGGAATTGAACGTTTAGCTTCTTATATTCAAGACAAAGAAAATGTATTTGATTTAGAGTGGACAGAAGGGTTTACAGTTCGAGATATCTTTTATCAGCCTGAATACGAACATTCAAAATATACATTTGAAACTTCTAATAAAGAAATGCTCTTTAATCTATTTAACATATATGAACAAGAAGCACACCAGCAAATGGATAATGGTCTCGTGCATCCAGCGTATGATTATGTGTTAAAGTGCTCACATGTTTTCAATCTTTTAGATGCGAGGGGGGCCATTTCTGTTACTGAAAGAACAGGTTATATTGGCCGCTGCCGAAATTTAGCACGAAAAGTAGCGAAAACATTTTATGAAGAAAGGGAAAAACTTGGATTCCCTATTTTAAAACGTGAGGAGGCAAACAAAAATGAGTAAACGTGACTTGCTATTGGAAATTGGATTAGAAGAAATGCCTGCTCGCTTTATTTCAGAAACTTCCTTGCAGCTAGAACAAAAGGTTACTGCTTGGTTAGATGAAAATAAAATATCTTATGATAAATTATACCGCTATTCCACTCCAAGAAGATTAGCAATCCTTCTCGAAGGTGTAGCTGAAAAACAAGAAGATAGTCAAGAAGAGGCGAAAGGACCTGCGAAGAAGATTGCTCTTAATGATCAAGGGGAGTGGAGTAAAGCTGCCATTGGTTTTACAAAAGGTCAAGGTGTAAATGTAGAGGATATCTATTTCAAAGAGATCAATGGAATTGAATATGCTCATGTGAATAAATTTACAAAGGGGAAGGAAACGAAAGAATTATTTCCTAACTTAAAACAAGTAATTACAAATCTTTATTTTCCAAAAAATATGCGCTGGGCTAATCAGGATCTAAAATATATTCGCCCAATTAAGTGGTTAGTAGCTTTATTTGGAACTGAAATCATCCCATTTGAAATAACGAATGTTCATACAGATCGATTCACTTTTGGGCATCGCTTTCTAGGTGAGAGAATCACTCTCGATACACCTTCAGATTATGTACAAAGGATGCTTAGTCAATTTGTTATGGTCGATGCTTCTGAAAGAAAGACAGCTATTTTATCACAACTTGAAAATTTAATGGAAGAAAAAGATTGGCAAATTCCTGTTGATGAAGACTTACTTGAGGAAGTAACAAATCTTGTTGAGTACCCAACCGTTTTGTTCGGGCAATTTGAAGAATCGTTCTTGGATTTACCAGAACAAGTGTTAATTACATCAATGAAAGAGCATCAACGTTATTTCCCAGTTAAATCAATAGAAGGGCAGTTATTGCCTTTCTTCGTAACGGTAAGAAATGGTGATCATATGCACTTGGAAACCGTTGCAAAGGGAAATGAAAAGGTGTTACGTGCTAGGCTTTCAGATGCTGCATTTTTCTATAAGGAAGATCAAAAATTAAAGATTGATGATTGTTTACAAAAACTAAATTCCATTGTCTATCATGAAGAAATAGGGACACTTTCTAATAAAATGGCAAGGGTTCGTGAATTGGCAAACAAAATTGCATTATTAACGATAGAAAATGCCGAAGAACAAAAAGCAGTAGACCGGGCGGCAGAAATTTGTAAATTTGATTTAGTAACAAATTTAGTTTATGAATTTCCAGAATTACAAGGGGTAATGGGTGAAAAATATGCCATGCAAAAAGGTGAAGATGATCTTGTGGCATTAGCCATCAATGAGCATTATATGCCACGTAGTGCTGATGGAATGACTCCAACCAGCAATGTTGGTGCTGTACTTGCTCTTGCAGATAAACTTGATACAATTACCTCTTTCTTTGCAATTGGAAAGATTCCAAGCGGTTCTCAAGATCCATACGCACTTCGACGTCAAGCATCAGGTATTGTTCAAATATTATTAGATCGAAAATGGAATGTTTCTTTAGAAGAAATACTTTCATTTACAATCAATTTAATTGAACAGGCAAAAATCCAAAAGAAATCAAATGAAGAAATGAATGAAGAGCTCATAAGCTTTTTTAAACTTCGAATCAAACATTTACTACAGGAAAAAGGGATTCGTTATGATATTATAGAAGCTATTTTAGGTGGAAATATCGGTGTTGTAGGCTCACTTGTCTCTCGTGCTTTAATTTTAGATCAGAAAAAAGCAGATGTTGATTTTAAAGAGAATATGGAAGCCTTAAGTAGGGTATTAAATATTGCTGGGAAAATTGACGAAATACAAGAGGTTAAGCCATCATTATTCGAAAATGAATTTGAAAAAACATTATATGAGCAAATACAATTACTTGAGAAAAATCTTGACCATTTGAACAACGACGAAAAGAATTATGAGTTATTAATCTCTTTAAAACCTGCCATTGACAATTTCTTCGATCATACAATGGTCATGGTAGATAACCAAGAAATCAAAATGAATCGATTAAGTTTACTCGCAACTCTTGCAAATTATATTTTAAACTTTGCAAAAGTGAATGAGATCATTGTCAAATAACTGTAAAAGCCTGTCATCATTACGACAGGCTTTTAATCTTTTTCATTTACCTATATTAAGTATATAATAATTCTTATGAATAAATCGTATTTATCATTTGATTAATTAGGTGGTGATCACAATCGAATTAAATAAACGACAAGAGCTAATATTGCAAATTGTCAAAGATAGTGGCCCGATTACGGGTGAACAAATAGCCGATCAACTAAATTTAACCAGGGCAACATTAAGACCTGATTTAGCCATTCTTACGATGGCTGGTTTTTTAGATGCCAGACCACGTGTAGGCTATTTTTACACTGGGAAATCGGGAACACAATTATTGACGGAAAATTTAAAGAAACTCTATGTAAAGGATTATCAGTCGATACCAGTAGTTGTAAGTGAAAATGTGTCTGTATATGACGCTATTTGTACGATGTTTCTAGAAGATGTAGGAACGATGTTTGTTGTAGATCAGGCAACTGTTCTAGTTGGGGTTCTTTCTAGAAAAGATTTACTTCGAGCAAGTTTAGGAAAACAGGATTTATCCAATATTCCTGTGAATATTATTATGACGCGAATGCCGAACATAACAATGTGTCAAAAGGAAGACTTATTAATCGAAGTAGCCAAGAAGCTAATTGAAAAGCAAATTGATGCGTTACCCATTGTGAAAGAAACTGAAAAAGGATTTGAAGTCATTGGTAGAATAACAAAAACAAATATAACGAAAGCTTTTTTATCACTTGCTCAAGACCAATAAACGAAGTGGAGAGGAGAATGTCAATAAATGAGTAATTCCGTTGTCATCTATGTTGTATCTGATTCAGTTGGTGAAACGGCTGAGCTTGTTACGAAGGCAGCTATAAGCCAATTTAATGGATCAGATATAGTCCTGAAAAGATTTCCTTATGTAGAAGATCAAGCTAATATCGACGAAGTGATATCTTTAGTGAAGTATGATAAAGGAATGATTGCTTTTACATTAGTAAAGCCAGAAATAAGAAAATATATGATTAAACGCTCAACTGAAGAAGGAATATATGCCTTTGATCTCATCGGACCATTAATGGACGAAATTCAACAACAAAGTGGAAAAACACCTTTATTTGAGCCTGGACTTGTTCGAAAGCTTGATGAAGATTATTTTAAAAAAGTAGAAGCGATTGAATTTGCTGTGAAATATGATGATGGTCGAGATCCAAGAGGAATTTTAAAAGCGGATATCGTTTTGGTTGGAGTGTCGCGAACTTCGAAGACACCTCTTTCACAATATTTAGCCCATAAGCGTCTTAAAGTGGCGAATGTGCCTTTAGTTCCAGAAGTGGATCCACCAGAGGAATTATTTTCAGTTCCCATTGAAAAATGCTTTGGGTTAAAAATAAGCCCTGAAAAGCTAAATCATATTCGAAGAGAAAGATTAATTTCCCTAGGATTAAATGATACAGCAAGTTACGCCAAAATTGATAGAATTAAAGAGGAAATAACCTACTTTCAGAAAATTGTAGACAAGATTGGCTGTACTGTAATTGACGTAACAAACAAAGCTGTTGAAGAAACGGCGAATGATATTTTGTATCAAATTAAGAGACGAGGATAGAAATAAAAGGGAATACACTTAGGATTTTTCTATAACTCACATTTCAAACCACATAATTGCAATATTTATGTGGTTTTACTTTTTAAATAATATCCTGTAAATTCAGAACAAATTTGCTTTCTTATTAAGTTTTCGTTTTACTAAATAAAAAACTGAAAAAATCATGGAAATTCTATCTTTTCTATACTATAATTAAAAATTGTGATAAAAAAGCATGATAGTAGGTTTAGACTTGCAATGTTACGAATAAACTATTTATTGTTAGAAGTCAAGGCTGTGGTTTTAAAAAAATTCGACATAAAGTTAATAATTGAAAAGTTGAATTTAAAAGAAGGAAAATGTGGAGTGATGTAGAATAACTAGTAATATAACAGACATTCCGACAATTTTTGTTGATGCTGACGCTTGTCCGGTGAAGATGGAGATTGTCGAAATAGCTAATTCTTTTTCTGTTAATTGTTTGTTTGTTGCGTCCTATGCACATGTTTCAACAGATCCAGTTCGTGCTAAATGGAAGTATGTAGATACTCATAAAGAAGCCGTTGATTTTTACATAATGAATCAGGTTTCAAAAGGCGACATTGTCGTGACTCAGGATATTGGTTTAGCCTCGACGGTCTTGCCATTTGGGGTTTATGCTTTATCACCAAGGGGAACCTTATATAGTGAAGAAACGATTCATACGGCTTTAGATTTGAGATTTCTTTCTGCAAAAGCTCGAAAACAAGGGATTTATGGCAAAGGACCGAAGGCATTCACCCAACAAGACAGAGATTGTTTTGTTCAAACATTAACAAAAATTTTGTCGAATTTTGCAGGAATTTAAATTTGTATCACGAAATACTTATGGAGATGTTTTTATGGCGGAACGAATTGCAGAAGAAAAAATTAATCAAATCCGTCAATCAGTGGATATTGTTGAAATAGTTAGTGAATATGTCCAACTGAAAAAACAAGGTCGTAACTATTTTGGTTTATGTCCTTTCCATGGTGAGAACTCTCCTTCTTTTTCCGTTTCACCTGATAAGCAAATTTTCCATTGTTTTGGTTGTGGAGCAGGCGGAAATGTATTTTCTTTTTTAATGGATATTGAAGGATATTCTTTTCTTGAAACAGCTGTAATTTTGGCTGAAAAAGGAAATATTGAACTTTCTGTAGACCCTTCATCTTTAGGTAAAGAGACGAAAGTTTCTGATGATGTTCAACAAATACTTGATGCTCATGATTTGTTACGTAAATTTTATCATCATTTGTTAGTAAATACAAAAGAGGGTCAACATGCATTAGAGTATTTATTAGATCGTGGCTTTTCAATGGAATCGATTAAAAAATTTCAAATTGGCTACGCGTTGAATTCATGGGAATTTGTTTCTAAGTTTCTACAGAAAAGAAATTTCACACCGGAAATATTAGAGAAATCCGGTTTAATTATTAAACGTGAAAGTGATGGAAGCTCTTTCGATCGTTTTCGTGACCGAATCATGTTTCCTATTTTTGATCGACATGGAAAAACGATTGCCTTTTCAGGAAGATCATTAGGGCAAGATGAGCCAAAATATTTAAATAGTCCAGAAACGGCAATCTTTAATAAAAGTAAAATTTTATATAATTTTCATCTGGCAAAACCAAGTATTCGTAAAACAAGCCACGTTATTCTTTTTGAAGGGTTTGCAGATGTTATTGCAGCAGATCGTTCAAGTATAGAAAATAGTGTAGGTACAATGGGAACCTCATTGACAGAGGACCATGTAAATCAATTGAAAAAGATTGTTCAGTCTGTAACGATTTGTTATGACTCTGATCATGCTGGTATCGAAGCTGCCTTCCGGGCAGGTACAATGCTCTTTGGAGCTGGTTTATTAGCAAAGGTAGCCTTACTTCCAGATGGATTAGATCCTGATGACTATGTCAAAATATATGGAACTGATAAGTTTCGTCAAGAAGTAATGGGTTCGACTTTAACATGGATGGCCTTTAAACTTCGATATTTTCGAAGAGGAAAAAACTTGCAGGATGAAGGAGATCGTTTACGTTATATCGAAGAAGTATTAAAGGAAATTCGTAAGCTCAATAATGCGGTAGAACGAGATCATTATTTGCGGCAGATAGCAAATGAGTTTTCCTATTCCTTAGATGCTTTAAATCAGCAGCTTGGCCCAATATCACGAAGTGAAAATGGCGATTTAACACAAAGTAAATTTCCAGCTAAACAAACATCAGTTACGACAACTAAGCGTGTTAAAAGTATGCTACCTGCCTATCAAACGGCAGAGCGTCGCCTACTTGCTCATATGATTAGAAATAGTGATGTCGCTTATCAGGTGCAGGATCTTCTTAAAGGAAATACTTTAAATATTGATGAACACCAAGCGATTATGACTTATCTAATTGGCTATTATGAGGAGGGGAATCCTCCTAATCCGAGTGACTTTCTCAATTATTTAAAAGATGAAACATTAAAAAGAATAGTTGTTGAAATTGAAATGATGTCCATAAATTTAGAAATTACACCTCAAGAATTAAATGATTATTTAAAACAGGTGTTGAATTTTCATAAAATGTTAAAGATAAAGGAAATGAATGCAGAAAAAAAAGAAGCTGAAAAGCAAAAAGACTTTTTAAAAGCGGCTGCAATAGGGATGGAAATCATTCAATTGCAAAAAGCATTAAAGTAAATAAGGTAAGATGCTAAGGATTTTGGAAGGAGGGGGCCATATGAGTGAGAAATCAACTGGTTCAAAAGAAGTTGAAACAGAATTGTCCCTTGAGCAAATAAAAGACCAATTAACAGCGATCGGTAAAAAAACAGGTGTTCTTGCCTACGATGATATTGCAGAAAAAATGTCTTCTTTTGAGTTGGATTCCCATCAGATGGATGAATTTTATGAGTTTTTAGGTGACCAAGGGGTCGAATTAGTTGGTGACAGTGATGAAGATGAAGATCCAAAGATTCAAGAGTTGTCAAAAGATGATGAGTTCGATTTAAATGATCTAAGTGTACCTCCTGGTGTAAAAATAAATGACCCTGTTCGGATGTATTTGAAAGAAATTGGCCGTGTTGATCTTCTGTCTGGTGAAGAAGAGATTTCTCTTGCTGAACGAATAGAAGAAGGAGACGAAGAAGCAAAACGACGTCTAGCTGAAGCGAACTTAAGACTTGTTGTAAGTATCGCAAAGCGCTATGTTGGCCGTGGAATGCTATTTTTGGATCTTATTCAAGAAGGAAATATGGGTTTAATTAAAGCTGTAGAAAAGTTTGATTTTCGAAAAGGATTTAAATTCAGTACGTATGCTACATGGTGGATTCGTCAGGCTATTACTCGTGCGATTGCCGACCAAGCAAGAACGATTCGTATCCCTGTTCATATGGTGGAGACAATAAACAAATTAATTAGGGTCCAAAGACAATTATTACAAGATTTAGGTCGAGAACCATCTCCAGAAGAGATAGCTGAAGATATGGACTTAACACCTGATAAAGTGAGAGAAATTTTAAAAATAGCTCAAGAACCTGTATCACTTGAAACACCAATTGGTGAAGAAGATGATTCACATCTTGGTGATTTTATTGAAGACCAAGATGCCACTTCTCCATCGGAACATGCAGCTTATGAGTTACTGAAAGAACAATTAGAAGACGTTCTAGATACTTTAACAGACCGTGAAGAAAACGTACTGCGTCTTCGTTTTGGCTTAGATGACGGTCGCACACGTACCCTTGAAGAAGTTGGTAAAGTGTTCGGAGTTACGAGAGAGCGTATTCGTCAAATAGAAGCAAAAGCACTGCGAAAGTTAAGACATCCAAGTCGTAGTAAACGACTAAAAGACTTTTTAGAATAGAATACAAAACAGTTGTCAGATAATAGTTTACTTCTTATGATAGAAGTAAACTATTTTTTTTAGCTAAATAAATTAAAATTAACAATATGTGGGTACTCTGGACTCGTTTATCGTGATCCAGCTCCAGAGGCTAGCCCCTCGAGGTCAAATGTTCGCCACCCGAAAAGTCAAATAACGACTTTCCAGGTGTCGAAGCATTTGCTTGTCGGGGCTGAACAAGCCTCTAACGCATTTTGTACTTAGGAGAAATTATGGACGTTCAAAGAAAAAAAATCATTATAAAAGAAATTGAATACTGGAAAGAGAGTTCATTGTTACCAGAACATTATTGCAATTTTTTATTGACGCTTTATTCCGAAGGGAATCATCCAGGAACGGAATTGAAAAGCAAAAAACAAGGGAATTGGTCTATTAGCTTGTTTTTAATGGCAATTGCTTCTGTATTTGTCATTTATTTTACTGAATTATCTTTCATATTGCAAATCAGCATTTATTTATTTTATTTGTTGTGCGGCATTATTTTAATTAAATACTTTTTCAAAAAAGGAATATTGTCTCACCTGTCATTTGTTTTTTCAGCGCTTGTTTTTCTATTAGCAACCATTCAAATCGTTTCTCATACATATCCTAATAATACGCTGTTCCTATATATATCCCTAATTCTGAACTGTTTAATGTGGGTTGCTACAGGGGTTAAATTTAAACTTATTTATTTTACTATTTCAGGCTTATTGGGACTATCTACGATTATTATTTCTATTTTTGTATAATAAAATATATTTAAAAGTTTTTAAATGTTGAGAAAATTACTAAATCCCTTTTATAATAGTATAGTAAGCGCATACATTTGAGGGGGATGAAAATGAATTTTGATTTAACTAGCGAACAAGAAATGATACGAAAAATGATTAGGGAGTTTGCCGATGCTGAAGTAGCACCTGGTGCCTATGATCGCGATAAAACAAAAGAATTTCCAATAGAGCCTTTTCGTAAGTTAGCAGAAATGGGAATGATGGGTTTACCATTCCCTGAAGAGTATGGCGGAGGTGGAGCTGATACAGTAAGCTTTGCGATCGTTGTTGAAGAATTAAGTCGGGCTTGTGGCTCAACAGGTATTACATACTCTGCTCATATTTCTTTAGGAGGAGCACCACTAAATCTATTCGGTACGAAGGAGCAAAAAGAAAAATATTTAGCCCCTATTTGTTCTGGGGAATCGTTTGGTGCATTCGGATTGACAGAACCAAATGCTGGATCCGATGCTGGAGGAACGCAAACAACAGCAGTCCTAAAAGATGGAGAATATGTGGTTAATGGTAGTAAATGCTTTATTACAAATGCTAGCTACGCAAAACACTTAGCCTTAACAGCTATCACTGATCAAAAGGATGGAAATAAAGAAATTAGTGCGATTATCGTACCAACAGATGCAAAAGGCTTTAAAATTATCGATAATTATGAAAAAATGGGCTTAAATGCCTCGAATACAACAGAACTTGTACTTGAAGATGTTCATGTACCTTCAGAAAATCTTCTTGGAAAAAGAGGAGAAGGATTTAAACAATTCCTTATTACACTTGATGGTGGTCGTATTGGAATTGGTGCGATGGCGGTAGGTATTGCACAAGCGGCTTATGAAAAGGCATTACAATATGCGAAGGAAAGAAAACAATTTGGGCGATCACTTTCACAATTTCAAGCAATCCAATTTAAATTAGCTGATATGGCTCTTAAAATTGAGCTAGCTAGAACGATGGTATATAAAGCAGCATGGCTTAAAGATCAAGGAAGAAAGTTTTCTAAAGAAGCATCAATGTGTAAACTTTATGCATCTGAAATTTGTATGGAAGTGACAAGCCAAGCTGTTCAAATCCATGGAGGATACGGATACATGAAGGATTACCATGTTGAAAGATTTATGAGAGATGCAAAATTATTAGAAATTGGTGAAGGTACCTCAGAAGTTCAAAGAATGGTCATTTCTCGTGAAATTGGTTGCTAATTTTCAAAAAAAATATATTTCTAATATAAAGTTTTCATAAAGACTTTCCCTTCCTACTTTTTTAAAGTAAAATAGTAATTGTTTGTACACAATAACATTAAGAAGTTCTACATAGGGAGGTAATGTAATGAATCGTAATCCGATTATGCCATTTGTTTTAATCATGGTCTTTGGTATCGGACTCATGTTTTTCCTATCTTTTAAAGGATTAGGTGATCATGAAGAAATCGCTAAGGATGCTGAAGGTGGAAAAGAAAAGACTGAAGATGTTGCTTCTGCGACTCCAGAGGATACGTATAAATCCACTTGTATCGGTTGCCATGGTGATGCTTACCAAGGCGGAATGGGTCCTGCATTAAAAGGAATTGGCGACAAAAAAACAAAAGACGAAATTAAAGAAATCTTAACAAACGGTACACCTGGTGGTATGCCAGGTGGATTAGTAGCAGGTAATGAAGATGCTATGGCCGAATGGTTAACAACGTTAAAATAATTGTTTTTGAAAAGTCCTTTGCATAAGCAAAGGACTTTTCTTATACTAAGAAAAGTAATAGAAATAATGATTGGTGTGGTATATATGAATACAGAAAAATTATCAGCGCGACTTCAACTAGTAGTAAATTTTATTCCGAAGGGCTACAATCTAGCAGATATTGGCTCAGACCATGCTTATTTACCTTGTTATGCCGTGAAAAAAGGGATTGTTCCTTTTGCCATTGCAGGTGAAGTAGTTGAAGGTCCATACCAGTCTGCCTTACGCCAAGTTAAGGACGAGGAGTTAACGAACAGGGTCTCTGTACGTAAAGGGAATGGATTAGAGGTGATTCAGCCCGGTGAGGTGGATTGTATCACCATCGCAGGTATGGGTGGCACGCTCATTTCAAATATATTAGAAGCCGGGAAAGAAAAACTAGTAAATGTAAAGAGGCTTATTTTACAACCAAATATTAGTGCAATTTCGATACGTCAGTGGCTTATTCAAAATGATTGGGAATTAGTCGAAGAAGAAATTATTGAAGAAGATGGAAAAATTTACGAGGTACTAGTTGCGGAAAGAGGCAATTCCCAAAAGCCATATCAAATGGAATTACATAAAGGATTACTATTGGGACCATTTTTATTGAAAAGAAGAAATGAAGTGTTTATAAAAAAATGGCTGGATGAAAAAAGAAATTGGGAAAAAATTATGACCCAACTTTTGAGTGCAAGTCAAACGGTAGAAAACATGGGGAAAATGACAGAATTAAAAGCAAAAATCAAAATGGTAGAGGAGGTATTGGAAAAATGAAAACGGTGAATGGGTATGAGGTGATTCAAGTATTTGAAAGCTTTTCACCTAAAAATTTGGCGATGGAAGGAGATAAAATTGGCCTTCAAATTGGAAACTTAAATCGTAAAGTCCAAAATGTCATGATTGCCTTAGATGTTTTGGAAGAAGTGGTGGATGAAGCAATACAAAAAGATGTTCAATTAATCATCGCCCACCACCCACCCATTTTTCGGCCACTCGCTAAAATTACGGCAGACAATCCTACAGGTCGTCTGATTGAAAAGCTTATTAAGCATGATATTGCCGTATACGCTGCCCATACAAATTTAGACGTTGCTGTTGGAGGGGTAAATGATCTTCTGGCTGAGGCACTTGGTTTAAAGGATGCAGAAGTATTAGTTCCGACCTTTGAAATAGGATTAAAGAAATTAGCTGTTTTTGTTCCTAAAACGCATGAACATTTGGTAAGAGAAGCAATAGGTAAAGTGGGTGCTGGTTCCATTGGAAATTATAAATATTGTAGCTTTACTTCTAATGGAACAGGTAGATTTTTACCTGGAGAACATGCAAAACCGTATGTAGGTGAATCGGGTCGTTTAGAAGATGTTGAAGAAGTAAAAATTGAAACCATTTATCCAGAGCATTTGGAAAAGAAAGTATTAAGTGCAATGATAAAAGCCCATCCATATGAGGAAGTAGCATACGATCTCTACCGTCTAGACAATAAAGGAGAAACCCTTGGTCTAGGAAGAGTAGGGTATGTAGATGAAATATCACTAAGAGATTTTGTAGAAGTATTAAAAACAGCTCTGGAAGTGAAAAAGGTTCGTGTGGTGGGAGACTTAGATGCAAAAGTTAAGAAAGTTGCTGTTTTAGGTGGAGATGGAAATAAATACTTTCCGAATGCCATTTATAAAGGTGCTGATGTGTATGTGACAGGTGATTTTTATTATCATACTGCCCATGATGCGGCAGCACAAGGTCTTAATGTTATTGATCCTGGACATAATATTGAAAAGGTAATGAAAAAGGGTGTTGCAAAAACATTAACTCAAGCGTTTTTAGAAAGAGAGTATGAGATCAATGTTTTTCCTTCAGAAATTGATACAGATCCTTTTCAATTTGTGTAAGAAAAGCGCGGGGCGCCTTGATCAGCCCCGACAAGCAAATGCTTCGCCAGCCGGAAAGTCGTTCTTTGACTTTTTGGCTGGCGAACAGTTGACCTCGAGGTCAACAAAAACGCGACATCCTGTCGCATTGTCGACACTAGTACATCCTGTACGTCGGGGCTAGGACGCTTGCGCTGGACAATTTTCGAAGTCCGAAAATGTTATACTTTCTAATCTTGTTAAAAAAGAAACGAGGGATAGCCCTCGTTCTTTTTTAATCTATATTTTTTACTTTTGGAAGTATTCTGTTTAAAGGAACCTTTTTCTCCGTTGTCCAGGTGTTTTCATTGTTAGGATCAAACTGTTCTAAGAAACTAATGACCTCTTTTGTAATAGGAGTTGGTGTCGATGCTCCTGAAGTGACTGCAACAGTGTTAGCATCCTTGATCCATTTAATATCGAGTTCAGTGACATCGGCGATACGATAAGCTGTAGTTCCTGCGATTTCTTCCGATACTTGAGCAAGTCGATTAGAGTTATTACTCTTTGGATCACCGACAACTATTAATACATCTGCATCAGTGGCTTGTTCGGCAACTGCTTCTTGACGAACTTGAGTAGCCATACATATCTCTTTGTGTATTTCTACATGTGGGAACTTTTCTTGTACCTTCTGCATCACGTGCGCTACATCCCATTGACTCATCGTTGTTTGATTCGTAACAATTAACTTTTCATGATTGATCGTTAACTTCTCTACATCTTGTTCCGTCTCTACTAAATGAACTTTACCTGGTGCGACACCAACGGCACCTTCAGGCTCTGGATGTCCTTTTTTTCCAATATAAATGATTTCAAAGCCATCACCGACTTTTTCTTCAATTAAAAGATGTGTTTTCGTCACATCAGGACATGTAGCATCAATCGTTACGAGCCCTTTTAACTTGGCAAGCTCGCGAACTTCAGGAGAAATTCCATGGGCAGTAAAGATAACTGTCCCCTTATCTACTTTATCTAGTATTTCTTTTCGATCATTCCCATCTAGAGTAATGATCCCTTCCTGTTCAAAAGCATCTGTAACATGTTTATTATGAACGATCATTCCTAAAATATAGATTGGTCTCGGTAATGATTTATCTAATGAAGCATTTCGTGCAATAACCATTGCGTCAACAACGCCATAGCAGTAACCGCGTGGAGAAATTTTCAATACATCCATTTGTGTATCCTCCCGTTCTTATACTCTTAATCTACGTCTATATTATATAAAACCTATTAGAAGATTACAAAGGAAGAAATCACATATCAGGTAGTACTAATATTCAAAAAAAATAAGAGCGCATTTTAGCACCCTTATTATATATATAGTTTCGGGATGGAATGGTGTTCTTTTGATCCTTTTCTTTCGATTCGTTCGAGGGAATGACGGGATGTTTTTTCTTTCGATTCGATTTTGTCTTCGTGCGATTCTTTGACATCACTACTCTCAACATCAATAGACTCTGAGTGACTAGAGTTTGTTTCCGTGTCCTCACTTGTTGCGTCTTTAAACCCACGATAAAGTTTCCATAAACTTGGTAAATTTTTGACAAGAGGGACATATTGTTGAAATTGCTGAATGACAGGTCCAAATTGCTGAGCTGTTTTTAGAACACTTTGTGTATTATTTAGTAATCCATTTAGAGCTTCTGGGTTTGTGATGGTTCTTAATAGTCCTCCTGTATTACTAGGTGCTGAACGACTCATGGGAGCTAGAGACCCTTGAAATCCTCCTTGTGGCTGTTTATTACGTCCTAGAATTTTGGCTAGCAATCCTCCACCTTTATTGCCTTGATTCCTACCCATGCCAGGCGGGAATCCTCCCCTTTGAGGAGTTGGATTAAATCCTGCCATTGGCATACCTTGCATTCGATGCATTCCACCCGGAAATCTAGGTGGCATCATCCTTGGCCCATATCCGTGTTGCATTGGAGTATTCGGCCTAAGTGGTATTGGCATCCTAATACCCTCCTTTTGAATAATACCTATCTAATAGGAAAATAACAGAAATAGTTCCTACATATTAAAATATGCAATTATATTCGTTTTGCTTTAGTAAAAAAGAAAGAAGTGTCCTATAAATTACATAAAAATCAATAATCACTGGAAAACAGTGAGATAGGTGGAGATTTCTTTCAAACTTTATTATAATTACAAGATGAACCAAAAATAAGGATAACCTAGGAGTTAATAAAATGACCGAATCAAAATTTCGAACGTATAATCTAAAGAATTTTTTAATAAATGCTGTTGAAGGATTTGGCTTCAATCAACCAACAGAAATCCAAGAGAAAATGATTCCTATTGTTTTAAAGGGTGAAAGTGCTATTGGGCAATCTCAGACCGGGACAGGGAAAACCCTAGCGTATGTACTACCGATTTTACAAAAAATTGATCCTAGTAAACAGCAAGTACAAGCAGTAATTACAGCGCCAACTAGGGAATTAGCAAATCAAATTTATCACCAAATTCTTAAAGTAACTGAAAATGCTTCTGAAGAAGAAACAATTGTTGCACGCTGTTATATTGGTGGGACAGACAAAGCTCGTTCCATTGAAAAATTAAAAGTACAACCACATATCGTAGTAGGTACACCTTCAAGAATTAATGATTTAGTAAAAGAACAGGCTCTTTTTGTTCACACTGCTAATATTTTAGTAGTCGATGAGGCTGACCTCATGTTAGACATGGGCTTTATCGTCGATGTTGACAAAATTGCTGCTAAAATGCCAGAAAATCTTGAAATGTATGTTTTTTCTGCGACCATTCCAGAAAAACTTAAACCTTTTTTGAAAAAATATATGGAGAATCCAAGATATGTTCATATAGAACCAAAACAGGTTTCCGCTTCAAACTTAACACATGTGCTTTTACCTACAAGACATCGTAATAAAGTAGTTTTAACCTTTGAAGCGTTAAAGCTGTATAACCCATACTTAGCTATTGTTTTTACGAATACAAAGAAAAAAGCAGATGAAGTTGCTGATGCCCTGCTAGTAAAAGGGTTAAAAGTAGGAAGAATTCATGGAGATTTAAGTCCACGAGACCGTAAAAAAATGATGAAGCAAATTCAAAATCTTGAATTTCAATTTATCGTAGCAACGGATCTAGCGGCACGTGGAATTGATATTGAAGGGGTCAGTCATATCATTAACTTTGAACTCCCAACAGATTTAGATTTTTATATTCACCGGGTTGGGCGTACAGCACGTGCAGGATTTTCAGGGACTGCCTTAACAATATATGAGACATCGGATGAAGATGCTTTAGCACGTCTTGAAAAAATGGGAATTGAATTTCATTCTGTTGATATCCAAAAAGGTGAATGGATCGATTTGGAGGACCGTAATAAGCGTAAAAAGCGCGAGAAGCAAGTCGATAAAATCGATGAAAAGGCACGCAGCATGGTTCAAAAACCGAATAAAGTGAAACCAGGCTATAAGAAGAAAATGCAGTGGGAAGTAGACAAAATTAAAAAGCGGGAAAGAAGAATCCAAAAGAAAAAGAAGTAAATAAGCAGCTGCATCTAGAAAATTTCTAATGCTTAGCTTATACAAGGGGAGATTAAATCATGTTGAAAATCGGTTCACACGTTTCGATGAGTGGAAGTAAGATGCTCTTAGCAGCTAGTGAAGAGGCAGTGTCATACGGGGCAAATACCTTTATGATCTATACAGGTGCACCACAAAATACACGCAGAAAAAAAATTGAGGATTTAAATATTGAAGCTGGACGAAAGCATATGGAGCTAAATGGAATTGATGAAATAATTGTTCATGCTCCTTATATCATTAATATTGGGAATACGACTAACCCAAGTACTTTTGAACTTGGAGTTAATTTTCTTCGTTCAGAGATTGACCGGACGGAAGCACTTGGAGCTTCGCAAATCGTTCTTCATCCCGGTGCACATGTTGGTGCTGGAACAGAAGAAGGAATAAAGAAGATTGTCGAAGGATTAAATGAAGTACTTACTAGTCATGATAAAGTGCAAATTGCTCTTGAAACAATGGCAGGAAAGGGATCCGAATGTGGAAAATCTTTTGAGGAGCTTGCCATGATTATCGATGGTGTTGTTTACAACGATAAAATCTCGATTTGTTTTGACACTTGTCATACACATGATGCAGGCTATGATATTGTTGATGATTTTGATGGAGTTTTAAATGAATTCGATAAGATCATCGGTATAAACCGTTTAAAAGTCATTCATGTTAACGATAGTAAAAATGCACGTGGGATGCGAAAGGATCGACATGAAAATATCGGCTTCGGTCATATTGGCTTTAAAGCTTTGAATCATATTGTTCATCACCCGCAATTAATAAACGTTCCGAAAATTCTCGAAACACCATATGTTGGTGAAGATAAGAACAACCAAAAACCACCATACAAACATGAAATCGACATGTTAAGAAAACAACAATTTGAAGAAAATTTTAGAGATTTGATTTTTCAATAAGTTTAATAAGAAAAGCGGAAGCGCCTTGATCAGCCCCGATAAAGAAGACTGGTCGATTGGCGAGAGTAGCGAAGCCAGAGACCTAGTCGCACTTATGCAAACCGTTCTTTGGTTTGCCAAGCAAATGATTCGCCACCCGGAAAGTCGTTCTTTGACTTTTTGGGTGGCGAACATTTGAGCTCGAGGTCGACAAGAACGCGACGACGTCCTGTTGCATTGTCGACACTTGTACATCCTGTACGTCGGGGCTAGGACGCTTGCGCTGGAAAATTTCCGAAGTCGAAAAAATTTATACTTATTTAATAAATAGAGGGAAAAGCATTAGTGCTTTTCCCTTTCCAAATATCTATTGCTTCGTAAACTGTATAAAAAGTCGATTCACTTCTTTGGCGGTCTCAGGGCCGGCAATCCTAGCGATTTCTTTTATTAGTGTAGATCTTGCTTTATCATCGAAAATATTTACCTTTTCATTTCTTAAGTAATCAGCAATTTTTTTAGCGTGTTCGCGGCTAATTTTCACTTGAAATTGCTGGGCATATTTTAATAATTCTTCAGTTGTTATCGTATTTATTTTATGGTTTATGATGTTTTCGAAAATCTTCATGTTTATCACCCCTCCTTTATTAGCCTATGCTTCCTTTTAGAAGATTGTGACAAAAGAAGAACCGGTTTATAAACTTTACAAATGATGAATAATTAAGGTATACTACAGAATGTTAAATCGGAATGATTCTTAATTAAGTAAGGTGATATAGTTGAAATTAAAAAAAACCATTGTCGAAATAGACCATGTTTCATATAAATATGAAAGTGAACTAGTTCTTGAGGATATCCATTTATCGATCCCAAAAGGAGCGTTTCTTGCCATTGTTGGTCCAAATGGTTCGGGAAAATCCACTCTCATAAAACTATTATTGAATCTTTTGAAACCACTAAAAGGGAAAATTCTTTTATTTGGTGAGGAAATTGACAAATTTAAAGATTGGCAAAAAGTCGGTTACGTCTCACAAAAAGCAAATTCCTTTAATTCTGGTTTTCCGGCCACCGTTTTTGAAGTAGTAGCAAGTGGCCTGACAAAACGACTTGGATTATTTCGATTTCTAAAAAAAGAGGATAAACAAAAAATAATGGATGCGATTGATTCTGTTGATATGATGCCATTTATGAATCGAAATATTGGAGAGCTTTCAGGTGGTCAACAACAAAGAGTATTTATTGCAAGATCCTTAGTAAGTAATCCAGAATTACTAATTTTAGATGAGCCAACAGTAGGGGTCGATGCAAAAAATGTAAAGCATTTTTACGAGATGTTAGAAAATTTAAATAAAAAGTGGGGAATCACTTTACTTCTTGTCACACATGATATTAGCGCTATTTCGGATAAGGTTACCCATGTCGCATGCTTAAATAAAAATTTACATTTTCACGGTGAAGCAAAGGAATATGAAAATTTTCAAAATGATGAAATGTCTATGTTCTATGGACATGATATCCATATTCTTTCACATGATCATCATCACCATGGAGGAAACACGAAATGATATCCGGATTACTTCAATATGAATTTTTACAAAATGCCTTTCTGACTGGAATGTTGATTGGGCTTGTAGCACCATTAATTGGTGTATTTATCGTCGTAAGAAGACTTTCACTTATTGCAGATGCTTTAAGTCATGTCACTTTAGCTGGTATTGCAGCAAGTTTATTACTGACTAAGAAATTTTCAATCTTTTCTGGTCTAAACCCTCTTTATTTAGGAATGACCTTTTCCGTTGTTGGGTCATTATTTATTGAAAAATTAAGAAGTGTGTATAAACATTATCAAGAATTAGCTATTCCTATTATCCTTTCAGGAGGTATAGGTCTTGGAGTAATTTTTATTTCCTTAGCGGACGGTTTTAATACAGATTTATTTAGCTATTTATTTGGTAGTGTTAGTGCAGTAAGCCGAATGGATTTACTCATTATTTTTATAATCAGTATTTTAGTTATTGCTCTTATAATTTTATTGTATAAAGAATTATTTTTACTTTCCTTTGATGAAGAACATGCGAAAGCTTCCGGGATCGCTGCAAAATCGGTTCATTTTATTTTCATCATTTTGGTCGCCTTGGTCATAGCGGCTTCAATGAGAATCGTTGGAATTTTACTGGTTTCTTCACTAATGACATTACCTGTTGCGGCAAGTATTCGTATTGCTAAAGGGTTTAAACAGACGATTTTTTATTCGATTGTTTTTGGAGAACTGTCCGTATTAGGCGGTCTGACTTCATCTTATTATTTAGATCTTGCACCAGGTGGGACGATTGTTATGATTGCAGTGATCATATTAGTCATAGCAATCATGTTAAGAAGATTTAGAATCATTAATGCGGGAAAATGAGGTGATGAACAATGAATATTGAAACAGCCTTAGAAATATTAAAAAATAATGGCTATAAGCATACAGGAAAAAGAGAAGAAATGCTTGAACTATTTGCTAACCGTAATAAGTATTTAACGGCAAAAGATGTATTAGAACAATTAAAAGAAGCCTATCCTGGCTTAAGTTTTGATACGATTTACCGTAATTTATCATTATTTGTAGAGTTAGGGATTATCGAGATGACAGAATTATCAGGGGAAAAGCATTTCCGTTTCACCTGCTCACACAATCATCATCATCACCATTTTATTTGTTTAGAGTGCGGGAAAACGAAACAAATTGGTGTATGCCCGATGGATGGATTGAATGAAGATTTAAAGGGATATGATGTATCAGGTCATAAATTTGAAATCTATGGTCGCTGTCCGGAATGCGTTTTTTAAAATAAAGAGGTTCGTTCATTATGAACGAACCTCTTTGTCATCTTCTAACCATTTCTTAACCCACGTGGCTGCTTCCAGCCAATTATTCACACGAATAACGGATGAGGGAATGGGATCCTGATTATAAGGAGTATCAAATAATAATACAGGAATTTGGCATTGCTCAGATATCATTACAGCATTGTCATGTTTATCTTCTAAAAAAATATCTACTTTGTGATCTTTAGCTGCTTCAATTTTATGATGGGTACCAATTAATTCTATATGATGAAATGGAATTTCATGTTTCTTGAACCATTTTTCAGTAATGTCTAATAAATGATTACCACGGGCACTAATAAAATATAATTCGTGTTCCCGAGCCCAATCGAACAGTACATCTTTTGCTCCTTCAGCTAACGGTGATCCGTTATAAATGGCCGGTTCTGTCTTAGTGAACCACTCGGCAAATTCCTGTTCCGGGACATTGACAAGTGGTGTCAACTCATATTGTTTTACATCAGCCAATGTTAGATTTAATTTAAAGGCATCATTAATAAAAGGAATAAGGGAGGATGGACATGTAACAGTTCCATCAATATCAATACCGAATCTTTTTTTCATAGACGGATTCTCCTAACTTTAACTGCATTAGAATTTATCTTAACAAAACGTTTCTAGAATAAAAAGTGTTTAAAAAGAAAATTTTAGCATAAGAAAAAATTTGTCACATAAGAGGTAAACATTAACATAATGAAATGGATTTCCTAAGTAAACAATATTAATGCTCCTAAAATTGAAAGCGAGGGATCAACTTGACAGATCAAGAGCGAAATTTCGAAGAAGATCATCTTCGTTATCGAGGCGAGATAGGTGATCATGATCATTTGGAAGAAACCTCTGCTGAAATAGCAGCGCCGATAAGAATTGACCATGGACGTGTTCGGGGCAATGATAGGGAAGTATCAGGTGGAAGAGGAATTGGTTTTGCGGCCATTATCCTATCCATTTTGTCTTTATTTGTCCTCCCTGTACTATTTGGGGCTGCTGGGATTGTTTTAGGTTTCATTGCTCGTCGAAAAGGTTCAGAGGGACTTGGGAACTGGGCAATTGGTTTGGGAGCATTATCGATTATTATTGGTATCTTTATTGTCCCTTTCTTTTAGATAAGGAAGTGTGGATACCCTATAACAGATAAAAAGGCTGTTCCAATTGGAGCAGCCTTTTTAAAAAGATAAGAAATAATAACATTTTCGGACATCGAAAATTGTCCAGCTCCAGCGCCTAGCCCCTCGAGGTCAAATGTTCGCCAGTCAAAAAGTCAAAGAACGACTTTCCGGCTGGCGAAGCATTTGCTTGTCGGGGCTGATCAAGGCGCTTGCGCTTTTATTATAATTAAATTTTTTGTTCTTCTTTTTGTTTGTTTATAAAATATTCTTCTGCAATCGCATCAATTTCTTTTTTCAATTCTTCAACCATTGTAGCTTCAGGGACTTTACGAACAATTTCTCCTTTACGGAAAAGTAAGCCTTCCCCTCTAGCACCAGCAATACCAATATCAGCTTCTCGAGCTTCACCAGGACCATTTACTGCACAACCTAGAACAGCTATTTTAATTGGTGCTTTTATTTTTTGGATATATTCTTCGACTTCATTGGCGATGGAAATTAAATCAATTTCAATTCGACCACATGTAGGACAGGAAATCAATGTTGCTGCATTTGAAGATAATCCGAATACCTTTAATAATTCACGAGCTACCTTAACTTCTTCCACAGGATCAGCACTTAATGAAATTCTTAAAGTATTACCAATCCCTTTATTAAGGATTGCTCCGAGTCCTGCAGCGCTTTTCACAGTGCCTGAAAATAAAGTACCTGACTCGGTAATTCCTAGGTGTAAAGGATAATCAAAGGCTCTAGATGCTTTATCATATGCTTCGATAGCTAAGTTCACATCCGATGCCTTCATCGATACAATAATATCATGAAAATCTAGATCTTCTAATATTTTGATGTGATGCAGGGCACTTTCAACCATACCGTCGGCAGTTGGGTAACCATACTTCTCAAGGATTCTTTTTTCTAGTGAACCCGCATTCACACCGATTCGAATCGGTATTCCCTTTGCTTTTGCTGCATTTACAACAGCTTCTACCTTTTCACGTTTACCGATATTTCCGGGATTAATTCGAATTTTATCGGCTCCACCTTCAATCGCTTTTAAGGCTAATTTATAATCAAAATGGATATCAACCACTAAAGGAATATTAATTCTTTTTTTAATTTCAGAAATAGCATTGGCTGCTCGTTCATCGGGACAAGCTACACGAACAATTTGGCAACCCGCTTCCTCTAGTCGTTTAATTTCAGCAACGGTTGCTTCCACATCATGTGTCTTTGTTGTTGTCATACTTTGAATCACTAATTCATTATTTCCACCAATCGTTAAATTCCCAACTTTAACGGGACGTGTTTTTGTGCGATGGATGATTTCCTTCAAGAGTTTTCGCTCCTTTAAAAGTTCGAATTCAAATACCAAATAGGCAATACAACTATTTTATCAGTGAAACCATAAAATTGACAAGATAGATGCCCTAATTGGAGTAATCAGGGAATCGATATGTTTTTCCGATTTGTATTTTCTCCGGATAGATGCCGTTATTTAACTTTACAAAGTCGGTCACAATTTTATCAATAGATACGGGAATCTGAGTGTTTAGTTTTCTTTCGATAATGGTTAAGACAGTATCCCCAGCCATAACCTTTTCTTCAAAAAAAGGATTTCCAGACGCTTCTACAGCCATAGTCGACTCGATTTCCTCGTTTACTGTAGGAAGAGTTCCATGTGTTAAATCAAAAAATACAATATAGCATACAAGTAGAATGATGAGTGCTCCAAATAATTTTTTCATGGGACAAACTCTCCTTAGAACGTTTGTCCCATATGTATGCAGCTAAGTTATTCATTAGAACTTAAATAAGTGTTCAGAGGAAAATTTACATAGGATTAATATCTGCTTAATATTTATTCGTCACAATAATAGGGAGTGTACGAGGGAGGAGAACAGATGAAAATCCAGTTTATACATAAGATTTCACTTAAAGTTCGGTTATTATCTTTAATTCTTTTGCTCCTTTTTTTATCGGTCGCTATCGTTGGATATTTTTCATACGATAAATCCTTAAAAACAACGAAGCTTCTTATGGAGCAAAGGCTTGATCGAGAAGTAAAAACAGTTTACAACATGTCACAAAATGCTATGCTCCTTTTTGTAGGAAATGATGATAAATATAAAAAAGAAATGAATAAAATCATCAAGCAGCAGGATTTGGAGCTTGCCAAAGATGGTTTAAAGAGCGATTTTTTCTTATTTGATAAAAAAGATGCACACCCTTTCGACATAAATGTAAATTCAACCATTCGTTTTGATAAAAAGGTAATTGAAAAAATGAATAAAATAGAGAATGGAATCTTACATGAAAAAATAGATAAGAAGGAATACACGATAGCCTTCCATTCTATACAAGAAATGAAAGGAATATATGCTATTGTCATTGATGAGGATAGTTATTTACAGCCTATATATCAAATACGGGAATTTATATGGATGGTAATGCTCATTAGTCTTATTACCTCATCAATAATAAGTATTTTCTTTATTGAAAGCATTACAAGACCATTAAGATCACTAATGGTAGTGATGAAGGAAATTCAAAAGGGGAATTTAATGGACACATCAAAAGTGAAAACTTCCATACCTGAAATCTCTTCTCTAGTAAGTGGTTTTCAAATGATGGTAAAACAAATGACAGGATTATTAAAGAATATCGCATTGACTTCTGAGCAATTGTCCTCTACTGGACAGGAATTGATTTACATATCGGGCGAAACCATTCAGGAAAACGAACGTTTATTACAATCATTACAGGTTGTGAAAATAGGAGCAGAGGAAACTGCAGGAGGCTCGGAACAGACCATTCAATTATTTCAAAAAATGAAAGGATCTATCGATACCATTCATTCGCAAATGGACGAAATAACAATGAAAACATCCTCTATGAACCAGTCTGCTATAAATGGTGAAAAAGGTGTGTCTGATTTAGTTTCTTCTATTGGTAAATTAGAATATGAAATGGGTATTTTAGCAGGTTCGATTCAACAAGTAAAAAATCATACTTCCACAATTTCAAATATTGTCTCTTTTATCAAGGACCTTTCAAGTCAAACGAAATTGTTAGCTTTAAATGCCACCATTGAAGCAGCCCGTGCAGGGGAAAGTGGAAAAGGTTTTGCAGTAGTAGCGAATGAAGTGAGAAAACTTGCCGAGCAATCCACTAAATCTGCGGAAAAAATTGTGAATTCTATCGAAGAAATGGAAAAAATCTCTATAATGGTATCTACAGATTTCGATAAAATGAGTTCTTATATGAAAGAACATATTAGTCAAGCAAACGTTAGTAAACAGTCATTCGACTTTTTATTGAAGGAAATGACGAATGTAACTGAGAATATAGAAAAAGTATTAGTAGAAGTGAAGGAGCTTGCTTTGAATTTTCCACATATGGAAGAAAGTACTGAATACTTTGTATCCATTTCCCAAGAAACACTTGTTAATACTTTACAAATGATTTCTGTTTCACAAGAACAATCTGAAAAAATAATTACTAGTCATCATGCTGGAAAAAAGTTAAATCATCTTGCGAATACACTTATGGAGCAGACTAATGAATTCAAAATTTAAAAATAACAACGTGCATATGCACGTTGTTATTTTTGTTTTTTAACAGGTATTTCTTTAAGTGCTAACATCAATACCATAATTGACACTAACCAATTTATAAGGAAACCATTTGGTACTGTGGTTTGAAGAGCGACCATAATAGCAAAGAATATCGTTGGTATGGTAACGCTGTAAGCAGCCATTCGCCATAGTTGGCGATAAGGAACATTTTTTTGTAATAGTTTTGCTAGGAAAATACCAACTGCAGCATAAATGGAGATACCGATAAATTTCAATCCACTTGAAAAAATATACATAACTAAAATCAGAATTGGCAAGAAGATCATTTTTAAGTTATCCATAGAATGAATGAATGACACAATATCTTTATTTGCTAATTTCATGTCTGAAAACAGAGCATAATTATAGGTTTGTACTTGTCCTCCTGCTGCGAATACAAATTCATTTTTTAATAATGCAATTGCATTCTCACTGTCTCCAATATCATCTGCTTGAAGTGATCCAGTTGAATCAAGAATGATATTAAAATCATCTTTTTCAATAGTGACAGGGGTTTTGCTATCTAGTGATAACTGCCCATCTTTAATGACAAAAGTGGGAACCTCATTCTCAAAGGTATTTTTAGTTACTTCTAGCCCATTTACGATTGCTGCTGAAAAGTAATAAGCAGAAGGTATCAATGATAGGAATGAAAGGAAAAAAACGTATAAGATTGTTTTTCCTATACCTTGGAAGCGGAATTTTGCAATGTCTTTAGGAGAATATAGACTTTTAATAAATTGATTAAATAAATTCATTTCTTTGTAGACACATCCTTGGATAAAATTCTTCAACTACTAGGTTATTCTATCATAAAAAGTAAGGAATTAATTATTTTAAATGGGGAATGGTAACTTTGTTAGTTTGTTCAGCTATCAAGGCGCTTCTGCTTTTTTATGAGCGTTATATTTGAAACGTTTGCCTAAGTTTGGTAATCTAAGCTAAAGTGCTTTAGAAATATTTCAATCTCTATTGATGTAACTATTCTAAAGTAAAACAATACATAATTTAAGGAGGAAGAAAAACATGGCATTTGAATTACCACAATTACCGTATGCTTATGATGCATTAGAACCACATATCGATAAGGAAACGATGAATATTCATCATTCCAAACACCACAATGCATATGTAACGAATTTAAACAATGCATTAGCTGGAAACGAAGAGCTTCTTTCTAAATCTGTTGAAGAAGTTATTGCAAATTTAGATGCTGTTCCTGAGGCTGCTCGTATGGCAGTTAGAAATAATGGTGGGGGTCATGCAAACCACACATTATTTTGGCAAATTCTTTCTCCTAATGGTGGCGGTGCCCCAACTGGTGAATTAGCAGACGCTATCAATAATAAGTTCGGCAGCTTTGAAAGCTTTAAAGAAGAGTTTGCTAAAGCAGCTACAACTCGTTTCGGTTCAGGCTGGGCTTGGTTAGCTGTAAACAATGGTGAGTTAGAAGTAACAAGCACACCTAATCAAGATTCTCCAGTAATGGAAGGTAAAACACCAATCCTTGGTCTTGATGTTTGGGAACATGCTTATTATTTGAAATTCCAAAATCGTCGTCCAGATTACATCACAACTTTCTGGAACGTTGTAAATTGGGATGAAGTATCAAAACGTTTCCAAAGTGCAAAATAATAATTTTTAGAAGCAAGCGGGTTTAGCCGCTTGCTTCTTTTTTAGTTTAAATTTGAAATAAGAATGGATGTAAAGTTCTTCCAATAATAATCATCTCACATTGGTAAACACTACTTCTAACGACAAAAGGGGAGTTTACATATGTCGAAATGGAAAAGAATTATTGGAGAAGTTGAATTAACAAGAGATTTAACGCTATTACTTCTAATTGGTGGTTTATATTCCTTAAGTGTTGCTTTATCCAATACATTTGTAAATATTTATTTATGGAAGCAAACAGGCGAGTTTCTAGATTTAGGAATTTACAATTTATCTGTAGTTGTTCTACAACCTCTTACTTTCATTTTAGCAGGAAGATGGGCGAAAAAGGTTGACCGCGTTATTGTTTTACGAATCGGAGTTATTTTCCTAGCCTTTTTCTATTTATTAGTATTATGGATTGGGGAAAATGCTTCTTCTTTCTTAATTTTACTAGGAAGTGTTTTAGGAATTGGGTATGGATTTTATTGGTTAGCCTTCAATGTTTTAACATTTGAGATTACTGAACCAGAAACAAGAGATTTCTTTAATGGATTTTTAGGAATTTTATCATCTGCTGGAGGTATGATTGGCCCTATTGTTGCTGGATTCGTCATTTCCAAGCTCGAACGATTTACTGGCTATACAATCGTTTTTGGGATATCATTAGCCCTTTTCACGCTTGCTGTTTTTTTTAGCTTTTCATTAAAGCGACGTTCCGCTGTCGGGAAATTCTCATTTGTACGAATTATAAAGGAACGTAAGCATAATAAAAATTGGCGTTTAATAACAGATGCACACTTTTTCCAGGGGCTAAGGGAAGGGACCTTTCTATTTGTTATTTCTGTACTAGTATTTATATCCACTGGTAGTGAACTAGCTCTTGGTACATATGGCTTATTAAATTCAGGTATTGCATTTATCGCTTATTATGCAGCCTCAAGATTTATTAAAAAGGAATATCGCAAGAAATCCATCTTTATTGGAGGATGTCTACTATACATTGCGATTTTCTTAATTGCATTTGACGTGACCTTTCTAAAATTATTAATTTATGCAAGCGTCATTGCCATTGCTTATCCGATTTTACTTGTTCCGTACATGTCTATGACGTATGACATCATTGGATCTGGTTGGAAAGCAAGCGAAATGAGAATTGAATATATTGTTGTTAGGGAATTATTTTTAAATCTTGGTCGAGCTGTTTCAGTAATTTCCTTTATTATTGCAGTGACTTTTTTTAATGAAAAAACAAGTATTCCCACACTTTTGTTAATACTTGGCGCCGGTCATACTTGTATTTATTTCTTTGTTAGAAAAATTAAATTATCTATTTCATAAAAAGGAGGGTTATTTCCCTTCTTTTTTACATTGTCCAGCTCCAGTGCCTAGCCCCGACGTACAGGAAGTACTAGTTCCGACAATGCGAAAGGATGTCGCGACTTTGTCAACCTCGAGGTCAAATGTTCGAAACCCAAAAGTCAAAGTACGATGGGTTTCGAAGCATTTGCTTGGCAAACCAAAGAACGGTTTGCATAAGTGCGACTAGGTCTCTGGCTTCGCTACTCTCGCCAATCGACCAGTCTTCTTTATCGGGGCTAATCAAGTCACTTACGCTTTTTTTATTTGGGAAGTGTTTCTCATAGAAAAAAAAAACTGTATCTTATACAATAGTAAAAGGATGTTAAATTAAAGGAAGTGTGACCTAGTGGTTAATCAGAAGAAAAAGAAGAAAACTCATGTTCCTTTACGCCTGAACATACTTTTCTTCATTGTTTTCGTATTGTTTTCATTACTCATTTTACGTTTAGGCGTTGTCCAAATTGTTTATGGTGATGATTTTAAAAGAGAGATTGAACGGACAGAGGATATTACAGTAAATAATCCAGTGCCTAGAGGAAAGATGTTTGATCGAAATGGACAAATAATCGTTGATAATACTCCTGAAAATGCGATTACTTATACGAAATACCAAGGAACAAATCAAGAAGAAATGCTGGAGGTAGCAGAACGACTTGCTGCCCTCATCGAAAAGGACACGGATAAGGTCCGAGAGCGGGATAAAAAAGATTATTGGATTATGAAGAACCCTGTCCGGGCAAAAGAAAAAATTACAAAATCGGAATGGACTAAATTCGCTGAAAAAAAATTGACCAATAAAGATCTTTATAAACTGCAGTTAGAACGGATAACGGAAGAAGAATTAAAAGAGCTTACAAAGAAGGACTTGGAGATCCGAGCTATCTTCCAAGAATTTAATAGTGGTTATGCCTTAACACCACAAATTGTAAAGAATAAAAATGTAACCCCTGAAGAGTTTGCTATTGTGAGCGAAAACTTACAGTACCTGCCTGGTGTTGATACGACTACAGATTGGGAAAGGGCTTACACCTTTGGTAATACTTTAAAAACAATACTAGGCAAGGTTTCTTCGTCTGATAAAGGATTGCCTAGTGAAAGATTAGATTATTATTTGGCAAGAGACTATAGCCGAAATGATCGTGTTGGCTTAAGTTATATTGAACAGCAATATGAGGATGTACTACACGGCCAAAAAGCTAAAGTAAAGAATAAAACGGACAAAGCAGGTAATGTTCTAGATACGATTGTTGTATCTGAAGGAAAAAGGGGTAAGGACTTAGTACTAACTGTTGATATGGATTTACAGCTTGCTGTAGAAAAGATTATCGAAGAAGAGTTACTGGATGCTAAAAGGGAGCGAAATACCGAATTATTAGACCGAGCTTTTGTTGTTGTAATGGATCCACATACAGGCGAAATTTTAACGCTTGCTGGAAAACAAATTGCGAAGAATGAAGAGACAGGTAAACAAGAAATGTTAGATTTTGCTTATGGAACCTTTACGACTTCGTATAATGCGGGATCTGCTGTTAAAGGTGCCACGGTTTTAACTGGCTATCAAACCGGTGCTCTTCATCCTGGTGACTCGCATTATGATGCGCCGATACAAATTAAAGGGACTCCTAAGAAATCTTCATGGAAGAACTTTGGATCTGTAAATGATATTAGAGCTTTACAAGTATCTTCCAACGTTTATATGTTTAAAACGGCTATAGATATTGGAAAAGGGAATTATCAATATAATCAACCAATTTATTTTAAAAATACTCATGCATTTGAAGATATACGCAACGCTTTTAGTCAATATGGCTTGGGTGTAAGAACAGGTTTAGACTTACCAAATGAAATGGTCGGCTTCAAAGGAACTGAAAAATTACCTGGTTTCTTACTAGATTTATCAATAGGCCAATATGATACGTACACACCAATGCAATTAGCCCAATATGTTTCAACGATTGCCAATGGAGGTTACCGAGTTCAGCCGCATATTGTTAAGGAGATTCGGGAGCCATTATTAAATAATAATGAGCTCGGTCCAATTGTTGAAGAAATAAAACCAACGATATTAAATCATATTGACGCAAAACAAGAATGGATTGAGCGAGTACAAGAGGGATTTAGACGCGTGATGCAAATGCCAGGTGGAACCGCCTATGGTGCATTTAGTTCTGCCACATACCATCCAGCAGGAAAAACGGGGACAGCTCAAGCACAATATGATGGACCTGAAATGGCAAAATTTAAGGCAAGAGGCCAAAAACCACCAGAAGTGATGAATCTAAGTCTTGTTGGATATGCTCCCCATGATAATCCAGAAGTTGCTATGGCGGTATTAGTCCCATGGGCATATAACGCTAAGGAGGGGCATCACGCAAACAATGATATCGGTCGAAGAGTGTTAGATACTTACTTCAATCTAAAAAAGAAAAGGATGGAAGAAAATACTCAAAAGGAAAATTCTACTTATAAAGTGGAACGACCTGATTCAGCAACTAGTTCTGAAGAGAACAATAATGAAAATAATAATGAAAATCAGTAAACCCGTCGAAAAAGACGGGTTTTTTTCTTGTATTTGTACAAAATACCAATAGATCCAATTTAAGACAATCAGTTAAATCCACTGTTTATTCATATTTACAAAACCTTTACAAACGATTAAAACCAGGTTAACAGTGGGTCGTTATGATCTAAGTGTAGGACAAAATAAACAACCAAAATCCTTAGGGGGAATCAACGAATGAAAAGCTTAAAAAATTTAGCACTAACTGCAATGATGGGTGGCGTGCTAGTTTTCTCAGCAGCATGTGGAGCAGAGGAAGCAGGAAAAAGCACAGGTGCTGGCGAAGATAATAAGCAACTTTCAGGAGAAATCAAAATTGACGGATCATCGACTGTATATCCAATTATGGAAGCTGTATCCGAAGAATATCAAATGGTTCAACCAGATGTAAAAGTTTCAGTAGGATTATCTGGTACAGGTGGTGGTTTTAAAGCATTTATCGCTGGTGAAACAGATTTGAGTAATGCTTCACGTCCAATTAAAGAAGAAGAAAAAGCACAACTTGAAGAAAAAGGTATTGAATACACTGAATTAAGATTAGCTTTTGATGGTCTATCGGTGGTTATAAATAAAGATAATACTTGGGTTGATCACCTTACAATTGATGAATTAAAGAAAATGTGGATTGAAGATGGGAAAGTAAAAAAATGGTCTGATATTCGTGAAGGCTGGCCAGCAGAAGAAATTAAATTTTATTCCCCTGGTACAGATTCTGGAACATTTGATTATTTTGATGAAGTAATTTTAGATGAAAAACCTGTTGTCGAAAAAGCAACATTATCTGAAGATGATAATGTTTTAGTTCAAGGTGTTACTGGTGACAAAAATGCAATTGGTTATTTTGGGTACGCCTACTATTTAGAAAATAAAGATAAGCTAAAGGTTGTCCCAATCGATGGTGGCAATGGTCCTGTAGAACCGACAAATGAAACAATTGAGTCAGGTGAATATGCACCATTATCTCGACCATTATTCACTTACGTGAAAAATGAATCAGTGAAAAAACCAGAAGTTTTCGACTATGTTAAGTTTGCAATTGAAAATGCTGGTGATTTATCTGAAGAGGTAGGGTATGTCCGTCTGCCTGAAGAGGAATATGATAAAGATTTAAAAGCATTAGAGGGGTTAAAGTAATCTGAAAATGAAAAGATGGGAAGCGTCTAAAATATGCTTCTCATCTTGTCATTTGACTAGGGGGGGTTTACTTTATGGCATTAGAAAATCGATCATTATCTGTACAAGAAATGATAGAGAAAAAGAAAAGAAAAAAAAATATTCATTCATCTATCGAGAAAATGATACCTACAATTCTATTAATTACAGCTATCATTTCGGTGTTAACTACGTTTGGTATAGTCTTCACATTGATATTTGAAACGTTTACTTTTTTTACAAAGGTTTCAATCATTGAATTTATTACATCTAAAAAATGGTACCCATTTTCGGAATCAAATGGGTCATATGGAATATTACCGTTAGTTTCAGGTACTTTGAGAGTTACATTGATTGCTGTTATCGTAGCGGTTCCAATCGGGGTTGCATCAGCTGTATTTTTAAGTGAATATGCATCTGATCGAACAAGAAGAATAATAAAACCAATATTAGAGGTTCTTGCAGGGATTCCGACAATTGTTTATGGTTTTTTTGCATTAACGTTCGTAACACCAGTTTTACGTGAGTGGATACCTTCTTTGGAAATATTTAATGCATTAAGTCCTGGAATTGTGATTGGGATTATGATCACTCCGATGATTGCTTCTCTTTCTGAGGATGCAATGTCATCCGTTCCAAATTCCATGAGGGAAGGTGCCCTTGCATTAGGGTCAACGAAATTTGAAGTTTCAATGAAAGTTGTTCTTCCTGCTGCTATATCTGGGATTGTGGCATCAATTGTATTGGCGATTTCAAGAGCGATTGGTGAAACAATGATTGTTGCAGTTGCAGGTGGATCTACACCAACTTTAGGTTTAGATGTAACGCATTCGATTCAAACAATGACAGCTTATATTGTTCAAGTTAGTACAGGGGATGCAGGATACGGTACGACCATTTACTACAGCATCTATGCGGTAGGTATGACTTTATTTGTCTTTACTCTAGTAATGAATTTACTAGCGCAATATATCTCAAAACGTTTTAGGGAGGAATATTAATGAAATTAATTGATCATTCCAAAGTGGTCAGCCGTATGACTCCTAGATTGGTTTGGAATCAAATATTTAAAATGATATTCTTTCTTTCTACTTTATTTGGCTTATTTATCTTAGGAATATTAATCTATCGAATTTTCACCCAAGGATCAGGATTTTTAAGTTGGGAATTTCTACAAAACTTACCGTCTAGAAAACCAGAGCGGGCAGGAATTAAAACAGCCCTAATTGGAACGATTTGGCTAATGGCTGTTACCGCACCTATTTCGTTATTAATTGGGGTAGGAACTGCTTTATATTTGGAGGAATATGCAAAGAAAAGTCGGTTTACTGATTTTATTCAAGTAAACATTTCTAATCTAGCAGGTGTACCGTCTATTGTCTTCGGACTACTTGGTTTAACACTCTTTGTCCGTGCGATGTCCTTAGGGACAAGTGTACTCGCTGCGGGGCTAACCATGAGCTTACTTGTACTTCCGGTAATTATTGTTGCTTCACAGGAAGCAATTCGATCTGTGCCGAAAGAACTAAGAGAAGCTTCATTTGGAATGGGGGCTACTAAGTGGCAAACGATTGTACGAGTTGTGCTTCCAGCGGCAATTCCAGGGATTTTAACCGGGGGAATATTAGCGTTGTCACGTGCGATTGGAGAAACAGCACCACTAGTTGTGTTAGGTTTGCCATTGTTTATCGCTTTTTTACCTAAAACGGTTTTTGATACATTTACTGTTTTACCTATGCAAATTTATAACTGGACAAGTCGACCACAAGAGGATTTTCATGCCCTCGCTGCTTCAGGAATTATTGTCCTAATGATTATGTTAATTATTATGAACTCAATCGCTGTGATTATTCGAAATAAATATCAAAAGCGTTATTAATATCTTCTAAAATCATAAAGGAGGTAACAAAAATATGAATATTGTGATTGAAAAAGATGTGAAAACGAAGGATTTGGAACAGGAACTAAAGAAGGCTACTGTTTATCAAACAAAACAACTCAATTTATGGTACGGTGAAAACCATGCTCTTAAGAATATAGATCTTGATATTTATGAAAACGAGGTTACTGCCATAATCGGTCCTTCAGGTTGCGGTAAATCTACTTATATTAAAACATTGAACCGAATGATTGAACTAATTCCATCCGTAAAAACATCTGGAGAAATCGCTTATCGTGGGCGAAACATTTTTGATAAATCCTATACAGTAGAAGAATTACGAACAAAAGTAGGAATGGTGTTTCAAAAACCGAATCCCTTCCCGAAATCGATTTATGAAAATGTTGCGTATGGTCCTAAAATCCATGGTATTCGTGATAAAAAAATCTTAGACCAAATTGTTGAAAAAAGCTTAAAAGGTGCAGCTATATGGGATGAAGTAAAAGATCGTTTACACCAAAATGCATATGGTTTATCAGGTGGGCAACAACAACGTCTTTGTATTGCACGTTGTTTAGCGATTGAACCAGATGTGATTTTAATGGATGAGCCAACTTCTGCATTAGACCCGATCTCTACATTAAAGGTAGAGGAGCTAGTTCAAGAATTAAAGAAAAACTTTAGTATCATCATCGTCACTCATAATATGCAGCAAGCTGCACGTATTTCCGATAAAACAGCCTTTTTCTTAAATGGGGAAGTAGTTGAATATGACCAAACAAATAAGATTTTCTCGACTCCATCTGATAAGAGAACGGAAGATTATATTACGGGAAGATTCGGATAAAACAAATAGGCGATGGAAGGAGTGGCTCTGATGTCAATTAGAGAAAGATTTGATGTAGATTTAAAAGAATTACAAAGTAAATTAATAGAGTTAGGCAATTTTTCGATGGATGCCCTTGAAAAATCAGTGATTGCCTTGGAAAACCAAAATATTGATTTAGCGCTAAAAATTATGGAAGATGATACGAAAGCAGATATTTTGGAAGAAGAAATTAATGATTTAGCGATTTTACTGATTGCTAAGCAGCAGCCCGTTGCTATTGATTTACGTAGGGTAATTGTCGCTATAAAAATTGCCAATGATATTGAAAGAATTGCAGATTTTGCAGTGAATATTGCAAAATCAACGATACGAATTGGAAATGAACCACTAATTAAACCAATTGAGCATATTAAGAGAATGCATGAGATTAATCGTGAAATGCTTAATTTATCATTAGAAGCTTATTATGAAGAGGATATAGTAAAGGCGAAAAAAGTAGCGGAAATGGACGATGAAGTGGATTTCTTATATGGTCAGACAATTCAGGACTTATTGCAATTAAATCTTCATAATCCCGAATTTATTCCGCAAATAACCCAACTTTCTTTTATTAGCCGATATCTAGAAAGAGCAGCAGATCATACAACAAATATCGCTGAACATGTCTTTTATTTAGTAAAAGGCAAGAGATATGATTTAAATAATTAGGGAAAAAAGCTAAGGAAACTCCTTAGCTTTTTGTTATGGTTTTGGCAATTTGTTCAAAACTCATCTCACTTGTTAACTCAAACACCCCTAATTGGATTTTTGTGCTGTAATGATGTTCATCTAAATAATTTTGTAGTTTTTCGGGTTCTTTAACTAATTTTGCTTTTGAAAGTCGGTCAACGATATCTTGGGAAGTCATACCGCTAACGATTTCTAAATGATAGGTAATCATTGTTTTTTGCGGACTATTATTTAACTTTGCTTTATTTTTGTTTTGCGCTTGATTTTCTTTTGTTTCTTTTTCTATTTGTGCTCTTATTTCCTTTTTAACTTCCTCGAATTCCTTCGTTGTATAGACTTGGTAGTCCGCTTTCTTTAAGGTGTTTTTAGCATCTTCAACAGTGACCTCTGTTTTTTCAGATTGCTTATCTAATACAAGGTAACTAGTGCCTATTATACTAACTGAGAATAATATCCCAAAACCAAACGAACGAAAGGCTCGATTATTCATATTGAGAACCTCTATTCTCATTTAGAATTCTTAAGACGCTCTCTGGAGAAAGAGAGGATTGTTGGGCAATTTGATCAATGGTCTTACCTTGCTGTGCGAGTGCATAGACTTGACTTTTGATAATATCGTGAACGACGGTTTGTGAAGCTGGTTGTTCAGTATAGCCACTAGATGCATGAAAGCCATCCATTAATAGTTCCTCTTCTAATATAGAAATCTTTTTCTTTATTTGGTATAAATCTTGTGCTTGCTGTAGGGTAAGTTGATCAATCTCTTCTTTTAATGATTTATAAGGATCTTTTATGAAAAGAGACAACAGAATAATTAGGATGGAGAGTACTAACAGCCCAATCATGATATTTAACATTTATGGCACCTCGTTTAATATGTCGAATTCTATCCCCATTCTACCATTAATAAAAACAATTTTCGATTTCTCACGAAAATTAATGAGTAATTTTGTCATGAGAAAAATAAAAAAGATTGTTAAATGTGTCGAAAAGTTAGAAGGAATAAGATGTGAAATATTTTTTTATGGCTCTAGGCTTTTGAGTCGGTTGATGAGGCAAATTACGACAATATGCGTTCATTGTGGGGGAGAACGTTCAGTGCTACCATTAATTTAAAGGAAATCGGAATAATTCGAATAGATTTAGCATATACATATAAGTTTTGAAAAGAGGGAACTGATGATGGAAGATATGGCTTCCATAGGAAAGAACTATTTAGTTTTAACATTGACCAAGGATCAAAAATTAGCCTCAGACTGGAAAATTGCTCAGTGGCAGAAAGAAGTGGTTGTGTCCTTTTTTCAGGAAAAAGTAAATCAATCAATCATTATATTTCGAATTTATGATGTCACAGATCTTCATTTTAATGGCTCAAATGCACATTCCTATTTTGAATATTATTTAAAGGAAGAACAATCAAGTTGGGTGGTTAAAGGGGTAAAGCCTGGAAGAACGTATGTAACTGAAATTGGCTTTAAAATTTATCCGAATCACTTTTTCCCAATCCTCCGTTCAAATGCTGTTACGATGGCATGTCCGACAAGTCATAAACTGAGCGGAAAAGATTGCGTCAAACCCTTATACCAAAATATGAGTACCGGGAAGCCCGATTGGAGACAGAATGTAAGTACATATAGCTATTATGAAAATGTGAATGAGAGAAAATAGATAGCCGTAATTTAAGTGGGAGGTGGAATCTAGCAGTGAATGTTTTAAATCAAAAAAAATTACGAATCCTTTTACTTACTTGGGAATTCCCTCCTCATATCGTAGGTGGTTTGGCTAGACATACAGAAGGACTTTCTTTTCATTTACAGCAAATTGGTGTGGAGGTTACCGTCATAACCTCAAAAGCATTAGAGATAAACCTCGACTATGAGAATATGACAGGTATTCATATCCATAGGGTAGAGCCGTTAAATAGAATGGATGATCAATTTTTAAACTGGATTGGCGGTTTTAATCTAGCGATGATTCAAAAAGCTTTGGATTTAAATGATATTCATAAATATGATATCATTCATGCCCATGATTGGTTAGTTGGAGAAGCAGCCATATGTTTAGCGAAATTAATGCATATTCCATTAATTACTACCATTCATGCAACGGAGTATGGAAGAAATGAAGGTATTTACACAGAGCTTCAACAATTTATACATCATAAAGAGTTCATTCTCATACATGCATCCATTCATATCATTGTTTGTAGTGAATTTATGAAAAATGAGGTTGGAGAAATCTTCGCTTGTTCCAATGAGAAAATTTCTGTCATTCCAAATGGAATTGAAATGGAAGAGGAAATAAAAGAAAATTCTCAGCTTCTTCATCCCCTTTTAAAAAATGAAAGTCGATCGATAATTTTTACTATTGGCAGACTAGTACGAGAAAAAGGCTTTGATTTAATTATTGAGGCGGCTGCAAAAATGAAGGGGAAAGATCTTTGTTTTGTCATTGCGGGGGTTGGGCCGATGCATCATGTATATGAACAGTTAATCAAACATTACGAACTTGAAAAGAATGTCTACTTGATCGGTTTTATTTCCGATGAGCAAAGGGATCTCTTTTTCAAACATTGCAAAGCTGCTGTCTTTCCCAGTCGTTACGAACCTTTTGGAATTGTTGCACTAGAAGCAATGAAAGCAACTTGCCCAATCATTGTTTCAAATACAGGTGGACTAAGAAGATTAATTAAACCTTTTGAAACGGGATTTATTATGAAGATGAATGATGTAGATAGTCTGGTTGAACAGATTAACTATATTTTAAATAAACCAGAAACTGCTAAAAAGTTTGCAAGAAACGGGAAGAAACTCGTGAGTCACCTCTATAATTGGAGACAAATCGCAAAATTTACGAAACAATTGTATGAAGAAATACATCTTTTATCCTCGAATAAAAAAGAAATTCACAATCTAAATACTAAATAAATTAAAAAAGGTGAACATATGAAAACAATAATGGGAGTAGCGGAATCTCAACAAGATGAAGTAATGTTATCACAATTAAAAATGGTGATTGGAATATGGGTAAATAGCCAAATCTATTGGTTGTACAATCAAAGTGAAAAAATCATTTCAAAGGAACAACTAACCATTAATGTAAAGGATGAGCATATTCATTCCAAGGTAAGGTCAAGCAATATTTATATTACAAACCATAATCAATACGCAAAAGAAATGAAATTAATCATCATGCATCGTTATGTGCAAGCATCAAAAGATCACTTTACCTTTATCTCTCCTTCAGAGCAGGTTATTTTTCATTTAGCCAATAAAAAGGTATTTTTAGTTAATGGACATTATGAAGATCAATTGATGCAACAAGCCACCATCCAACCATTCTGGACGATGAATACAGATAATATGTGGACATGTAAAGAAAAAGGAATTTTAAAATATCAGCCAATGGCTAAAGGATTGGCGGTAAGTTTATTTACTTTAAATCTTTCTATTCCTTCGAATGAGACAAAAAAGGCTTCTACATGGACGATTCAAGGGGAAGCAAAGAGTGAATTATCTAAACTAAATACAACGCTTTTAAAAAAACACACTAGCATTTCCTTTAAATAAATGATATTATAGAAAAGTCGTAAAAACGTACTAGCTTTTATCGTTTGGAGGGAAATATAATGCGTGTAAATATTACGTTAGCTTGCACTGAATGTGGAGAGCGTAACTATATTTCAAACAAAAATAAACGTAACAACCCAGATCGTCTTGAGCTTAAGAAATATTGCCCAAGAGAGAAACGCACAACTACACACCGTGAAACAAAATAAGCAGTGGGATATCCTACTGCTTTTTTTGTGCATTTAAAAATAAATTTTATAATAATAAAATATTTTTTGAAGGGTTGCGAGTCGCGATGAATAAAAAAGAGTATCGAATACAAGTGCTTAACGACCTGAAAAAGTTGTCCAAACCTGAGCATGAACAATACTCCTATGAAATTGCCTGTCGACTATTTGAAGAACCATTATGGAAAGAAGCGAGAATGATAGGGGTTACTATATCCAACCATCCAGAAGTAGATACATACCAAATTATTCGTAAAGCTTGGGAGCTAAATAAGATTGTAGTTGTACCAAAATGTCATCCAAAAGAAAAACAAATGAGCTTTCATAAAATTAGTCAGTTTACACAGCTTGAAACTGTTTATTATGGACTTTTTGAACCAATTATAAATAAAACAGAGAAAGTCGAAGCTGACCAAATCGATTTATTAATTGTTCCAGGGCTTGCATATAACCTTCAAGGTTATCGTTTAGGATTCGGAGGAGGTTATTATGACCGATTTTTAACAAAATATAAAGGTAACACTATCTCAATTGCCTTCTCCATCCAATTGAAGGATGACCTCCCGATTGAAGAGCATGATATTCCTGTTTCGAAAATTATAACGAATGATAAGAATTTTAGAATCGATGATTACTAAAATAATCGTTCTATTTGTCCTTTCAATTGGATCAAGGGAAGCGTACAAGATTCGAGCTCTCTCTAAATCTGGAGCTTTTGCATCATTTTTTGTTGGTGCTAGTATCTATATTGGATTTGAAATAAAGGGTCTTATACTACTCGGAATCTTTTTCGGAACATCTAGCTTTTGGTCGGTTTTTAAAGGTCAGCAAAAAAAAGTGATAGAGGAGAAAATGGAAAAAGGGAGCCAAAGGGATTGGGTTCAAGTATTAGCAAACGGAGGGGTTGCAGCCTTAGCGAGTTTATTGTTTTATTTCACCAATCAAACGATTTGGCTATTGGCGTTTATAACTTCGATAGCAAGTGCTACAGGTGACACTTGGTCATCTGAAATCGGTCCTTTAAGTCGACGACTTCCGGTATCGATTCGAAATTTTAAAGTAGTCAGTAAAGGAACATCTGGAGCGATTAGTTTACTAGGTACAGTTGCTGCCTTATTGGGAATAGGTTTAATCATTCTTTCAGGGTATATCTTCTTTTCTATTTCGTTAAATATACTATGGATCATTTTAGCCTTCGCAATCGTCGGAAATGGAATGGATACCTTTCTAGGAGCCTATTTCCAAAGAATTTATCGTTGTGAAATTTGCTTCATGGAAATAGAAAGACCTAACCATTGTGGTGAAAAGGCAAAAATAATACGGGGGTTACACTATTTAAACAATGATGGAGTGAATTTTTTATCTAGTTTCTTAGCCCCAAGTTTAGCCATTCTAACTTATTTATTCATTGCTTTATAAGTATCTTCATTTGTTTGGATAAAATCCTACCTACCTTCCCAAACTACAGTTAGGAGGGATGGATATGACAAGATTATTCACATCTATTATTATGATTGGTACTTTAGGATACACAGTTTTTCGCTATCGTTATCGATTAATGAACATGATTTTAGGAACAGGGTATTTAAGAAAAATCATCGTTCGATTAGTTATGAATATCCCAGGTATTCGAAAAAGAATGATATCTACTGTTTTTTCAGGACCGTCCAATTGGTGAAGACCAATGGCGGTCTTTTTCTTTTATTTGGTTTATAATAGATGATAGCTATAAGGCGAGAGGAGAATTATTGTGGTAGAGGAATATACATTTTGGGAACTTGCCTATCATTTTGTTAGAGAGGAAAATTATCGTGTCCTTCATCTTTCAAAAGAACAAAATGAACTTTGGCTTGAAAATCCAGATTCGAAACAAGCACCATTCATTCGATTAGTCAATCATGCATTAGATTGGAGCAATTGGGTTGAAAGGGACATACAAACAACTGGATATAACGGGGAAAAAATTCGAAAACAAACGTTTAAGAAAGGCCTTCATATCTTAAATATCTACATAAGTCCATATCCACCTGTTGACGATTATGAGCATCTCATCAAACAAACAAATAAATTTGACCATACAATTGTACAATCGATTATTATGGCCAAATCTACATACAATGATGCAATCGCTGATTTGCAATCTAATTTTACAAAAAAAATTAATATGACTAATACTGAAAATAAACCACTATCAACTGAGTTAGTAGAGGAAATAAAAAGAAACACTCTCCAAATGACGTTTAACAAAATACAAGAAGAAAAATCTCTTTTTTCCTTTGGAAAACCGATTTTCACTTATATTTTTATGGCATTGCAGGTCATCGTTTTCATCCTTTTAGAATTAAAGGGTGGAAGTGAAAATACTGCAACTCTTATTCAGTTTGGGGCTAAATATAATCCCCTAATACTTGAGGGTGAGTGGTGGCGTTTCTTTGCTCCTATTTTTATTCACATCGGATTTTTACATCTATTGATGAACACGCTTGGGTTATATTATTTAGGCACAGCAGTTGAAAGAATTTACGGAAGTGCACGTTTCTTTTGGATCTATTTATTCGCTGGGTTTATCGGATCTGTTGCAAGTTTTATGTTTAGCCCTAATTTATCTGCTGGTGCAAGTGGGGCGATTTATGGATGTTTTGGGGCGCTTTTATATTTAGGCTTGGTCTATCCTAAATTATTTTTCCGAACTTTAGGTCGGAATGTCATTGTCGTTCTTTTATTAAATATTGCAATTGGTTTTTCCATCCCAAACATTGATCAAGCAGGACATTTCGGTGGGTTAATAGGAGGATTTATTGCAACGGGAATGGTTGACTTCCCTAAAAGGAGAAAATTTCTAAGACAATTTCTTTTTCTTTGTTTGGGAATAATCATCACTATTTCTTCTTTATATTACGGTTACCATAAACCTCTTCAATTTCAAAGTGAGGCCTCGATTATTCAATTAGCACAGGAATATATTAATGACAAGAAGTATGATGAAACGTATTCATTACTTACCGAATTCGGAGAGAATTCAAAGAACCTTTCTGAACATTATTATTTTCAACTGTCTTATGTTGAAATTCAAAAGGGAATGTTTGAAGAAGCAAAGAATCATCTTAATAAAGCGGTCCAATTAAATACCGAGTTCCATGAAGCGCATTATAATCTTGCCATTTTATTGCTTCAGTTTCAAGAAACAGAAAAAGCAAAAGAACATGTGTTAAAGGCCATTGAGTTGGCTCCTCAAAATAAAAATTATCAGGAGCTTTTAAATAAAATCAATAGCTACATTCAATCTGTTGATTGAGGTGCATAAACATTTCGGTTATACTTCTAAATGAAATATACTTCGTATTCATATCACTTACTAAAGGACAATATAATGAAAACAATTTATGATGTTCAACAATTTTTAAAAAAATATGGAACCATTATTTATGTAGGCGACCGTTTAGCTGACCTCGAATTAATGGAAGAAGAAATGAAAGAATTATATCAATCCCAACTTATCGATATAAAAGACTTTCAGATGGCTTTGTTATTACTAAGACATGAGGCAGAAGTTGAGAAAGATAAAAGGAAAAGTATGTCATAAGTTAAGGTGAGAATAATGACAGAGAAATTTTTTGTAGGTGTTGATTTAGGTGGAACGACCACAAAGCTTGCATTTATTAATCCGTACGGTGAAATAGTCCATAAGTGGGAGATTAAAACGGATAAGGCTGATAATGGAAAAAATATTATTATTAATATAGCGAAAACCATTGATCAGAAATTGTTAGACCTTGGTGTTGAAAAAACTAAATTAATTGGTATCGGAATGGGTGCCCCTGGTCCTGTGGATACAAAATCAGGAGTTATATATAACGCTGTTAATTTAGGCTGGACTAAGCCATTTCCCTTAAGGGATCTGCTTGAAATTGAAACATCGTTGCAAGCAGTAGTTGATAATGATGCCAATTGTGCTGCTCTCGGAGAAATGTGGAAGGGAGCAGGAAACGGTGCAAAGGATCTTGTTTGCGTAACTCTCGGAACAGGAGTAGGTGGGGGGGTAATAGCTAATGGTCAAATCGTCCAAGGTGTTAGTGGTGCAGCAGGCGAAATCGGACATATTACAGCAGTTCCAACCAACGGCTACTTATGTAATTGTGGAAAAACAGGCTGTCTCGAAACAATTGCGTCGGCAACAGGAATTGTAAGAGTAGCAACAGAATTACTAAAAGAAGGTTTATATTCAAGTGAGTTGACGGATTTGTATAAAAAGGAAGGCTTAGTCTCAGCTAAAAATATTTTTGATTGTGCACGAAATGGTGATGATACAGCAAAAATGATTATTCAAAGTGTCACTTTTTACCTAGGATTAACCCTAGCTAATATTGCTAATACGCTAAATCCTGAAAAAATTGTGATAGGTGGCGGTGTATCTAAAGCTGGTGAAATACTTTTACAAGCCATTAAAGAAAATTTTGATAGGTTTTGCATGGAACGAGTAAAAGAATCTACAAAATTGGCTATTGCGACCTTAGGAAATGATGCAGGAGTTATTGGAGCTGCATGGTTAATAAAAAATAAATTCAATAAATAATATGAGGAAAAACGCACAAGGAGCTCCCTTCAAGAAAAGGAAGTTCCTTGTGTGTTTATTAATTCAATTTTACTAGGTACAAATTCATAAAAACAATTTTCGTGAGAAGAAAGCAAAGGTATAGTCTAAGTCTTAAGAAGTATTTTTAAAGGAAATCGGACAAATTTGAAACAAAAATAGTTTTCAAACGTCTAATATAGAAGGATATTGAATATCGATAAATCATGTCCCATTATAATACTTGTTCGTTAACGACGGTTTGATTTTTTGTAAATTAAGGTTTAAGATAGTGATTGATTGTTTCATAGAAATTTTAAAAAGTAAAGAAAAAATGAATTTTCCAACTGTTTTAACATGGAGGGTAAATATGAATAAAATAAAGGGGCCAAAACTGTCGTTTGTTGGTATGGCGATTGTGATGCTCTGGCTTAAAACATACATTGTCTATCAAACTAGTTTCGATATTAAAATAGAAAACTGGAAGCAAGAGTTTATCTTATTTATTAACCCATTAAGCTTTCTAATGTTTGTTATTGGATTAGGTTATTTAATGAAAGAAAAGGTCCAAAAACGCTTTGTGTTAATTACCAGTTTTCTAATATCAGCTGTATTATACGCAAATGTCGTGTTTTATCGATTCTTTAATGATTTTTTAACTATTCCAGTCCTTTTTCAAACATCGAATATGAGTGACCTTGGAAGTAGTGTCAATGAATTATTAAGTATCAGTGATCTTTTATATTTTGCTGACTTTTTTATTTTACTGGGATTCATAAAGTTTACACCTAAGTTTATTAAGAACCGTGATTTATCCAAATCAAATCGCCGAGCCTATTTTTTAATTGCCATTTCTATTGCATTTTTTAATTTAGGATTAGCTGAAGCCGAGCGCCCACAATTATTAACGAGAACATTCGACCGTGAAATGCTCGTCAAAAACATTGGAACGTATAACTATCATATTTATGATGCCTTTTTACAATCCAAGTCTTCTGCTCAACGTGCTTTAGCTGACGGCAGTGAATTGGTAGATATCGATAACTATGTCCGCGCAGGCTATGACCAGCCGAACGAAGATATGTTTGGAATTGCAAAGGGTAAAAATGTTATCTTGATCTCTTTAGAGTCTACGCAGAATTTTGTCATTAACCAACAAGTAAATGGACAAGAAATTACGCCTTTTTTAAATGATTTTATTAAAGATAGCTATTACTTCGAGAACTTCTATCATCAAACGGGTCAAGGGAAGACTTCTGATTCAGAGTTTATTGTAGAGAATTCTTTATATCCATTAAGTCGTGGAGCGGTTTTCTTTACACATTCGGGTAATGAGTTTAATGCTACTCCAGAAATTTTGAATAAGAATGGTTATTTTACTGCTTCGCTTCATGCGAATAATAAAAGTTTCTGGAATCGAGATATTATGTATAAATCCCTTGGATATGAACGTTTTTACTCGATGACTGATTATGATATTAAAGAGGAAAATTCAGTTGGTTGGGGATTAAAAGATAAGGATTTCTTTGAACAATCCATTGGACATTTAAAAGAAATGCCTAAACCGTATTATGCAAAATTTATAACTTTAACTAATCATTTTCCTTTTGATATAAGTGAAGAGGACCGACTGATTGAACCATATAATTCGGATAGTAACACGTTAAACAATTATTTTCCTACTGTTCGATATGAGGATGAGGCATTAAAGCATTTTGTTCAACGTTTAAAAGATGAAGGATTATACGATGATTCAATTATCATTCTATACGGTGACCATTATGGAATTTCTGAAAATCATAATAAAGCAATGGAGCAATTTTTAGGAACAGAGGTAACGCCTTATGTAAGCACGCAACTTCAACGTGTTCCTTTAATTATTCATATCCCGGGTCAAAAGGGTAAAGTGATTTCAACTGTTTCAGGTCAAATTGATTTAAAACCAACAATTCTTCACCTTTTAGGAATTGATACGAAAAAGGATATCGAGTTTGGTTCAGATTTATTTGCAAAAGGTAAGATGGAGTTTACTGTTTTAAGAGATGGAAGTTTTATTACAAAAGATCATTTATATACTCGTGATATTTGTTATGATAAGAATACTGAAGAACCAACGGATAAAAAGTTATGCGAACCATATATGGAAAAATCAAAAAATGAACTTGAGTTTTCGGATAAGATCATTTATGGTGATTTGCTTCGTTTTTATGAGGAGTCTAAACCAATGAACTAATAAGAAAGAGGCCGATTGGCTTCTTTTTTTGTCATTATTTTTCATTTTTTACATAAGTATTTTGTGATGGTCTAGAAAAATGTAGTTGTATTTGTTTTGAAAGGAGGAAATATATGAAGGTTCAAGTTCGAAAAGGTGACACTTTATGGTATTATAGCCATTTATTTTTAGTACCTTTAAATTTAATTTTGAACTCTAATCCCTCAATTAATCCTTCAGACTTAAAGATTTCTCAGGAAGTTAAAATACCAGGATTTCAAATTATCCCTTATAAGGTAAGACGCGGTGATACTTTATGGAAAATTGCCGCTGCCAGAAATTTATCTGTCGATGCCCTGCTTTTATTAAATAGTAATATAAATGCGAATCAACTTGCCATTAGCGAAACCATTTTTATTCCAAAACGAGTAGTAGCGCCTATTGTTTTAGGAAAAACAGCCTATTCCTTCGAGTCCTTATTGAAAGATATTAATGATTTAAAGAAAGTATATCCATTTATTAGCATTCAAACAATTGGTAAAAGTGTACTTGGAAAGCCTTTACAAGAAATTAGAATTGGTAAAGGAAAAAAGAAAGTTCATATGAATGCTTCTTTCCATGCGAACGAATGGATCACTACACCCATTCTGATGCAATTCCTGAATACGTACTTACTATCATTAACGAATGGAACAAATATGAGGGGATTGTCTTCTGTTCCTTTATACTTACAGACAGAGTTATCCATTGTACCAATGGTGAATCCGGATGGGGTTAATCTTGTTTTGCAAGGACCGCCAATTGAGGTTCGTGAAAACGTAATGGCTATGAATGGTGGTAGTACTGATTTTAAAGATTGGAAGGCAAATATTCGAGGGGTTGATTTAAATAATCAATACCCCGCGAATTGGCAAATTGAAAAAGATCGAAAAGAAGCGAAATCTCCTGCACCAAGAGATTATCCAGGGGATGCTCCATTAACTGAACCAGAAGCAATAGCCATGGCAGATTTAGCTAAAAGTCGAAAGTTTGATCTAGTGGTTGCCTTTCATACACAAGGAAAAGAATTTTATTGGGGATATGAAAATCTTGAACCGCAGGAATCCCAAAAGATTGCTGAGGAATATGCTAGGTTTAGTGGATATCAATCGATTCGTTATATTGATAGTCATGCAGGATTTAAAGATTGGTTTATTCAAGATTTTCGAAAACCCGGATTTACCCTAGAATTGGGGAGTGGTAGAAATCCTTTACCACTATCACAGTTTGATGAGATTTACGAGCATGTTCTTGGTATCTTTTTGGCCTCGTTGTATATGTAAAAGATTTAAAAAAATATAAGTATTTTTAACTTGTCTTTGCAGATGGAAATCGATTAAAATAGGTTCATTGTCTATGGAAAAGCCGTTTATCCGGCTTTTTCCTATTTTGTATTAATGGTTAGGATTTTGAAACATATCTTACTTCTATTCGTATGATTAAATAATGACTTAAAAAAGGTGATGAGGAGGAAATGAAACGAAAAACTAAATATTTATTGATTGGATTATTGATCATTTTTTTTAACCTCTTCCTATTAACCAGTTGCGAACAGGATAATCATTATTCAGCTAATAGTCATTCAAAAATCAATCGAATAAATAATTTAAAGAAAGCTCCAGCACCTTCTTTTTTTAGAGAATATCAATTACCTTTTTCTGTTTCTACTAGTGAATTTACAAAAGCAATAGGATGGCTTAATAATGATGAAATCGTTTATATGACTAATTCGCCCGATAGTACGAAACTTTACAGGTATCATTTGAAAATGGGAATGAATCAATTACTTTATAAAAGTCAGTTTCCAATTGTTTCTGCTATGATCAGTCCTGATCGGAAAAATATATTAATACATACTTCACCTACTACATATGAGGGAAATGTCACAGTGCTCTCTATTGAAGGAGAAAATCTGTATTCGGAGAAATTTCCATCGGTTGAAATCGTCATCGAATGGAATCAAAATGATCCAAACCAACTCCTTATAACTACATTTAAAGAGGATTGGAGTTTCACGAATTATTTTTTATACTTAGATAAAAAGGAATTACGACAAAGTAGTCTTCGAAAACCATTTGCAAAATGGACGGGGAAGGATGAACTTGCTTTTTTAGATTGGGATGAAAATGATATTTCATTAGTTGCCCCACTTGTACAAATAAACGGAAAAAATGATGAAGAGATACTAGAAGAAGAGCTCATTCATTTTGACACTTTTTTTGATAAAAAATTTACAGTTCAAATAAATCAGGCAGAACAGCAAGCCATTTACAAAATTGATGATGATCGAAATAATCTACACAATAGTTACAAGGTTCCGGTGTTAACAAATTATTCTGGATGGTTAATCCCATATTATGGATTAATAGATGATCAACAACATTTTTTAACTATGCTGCCTTTAGAAAGTAAAGAAGTGGATCAATATCGAGAGGGATTCCAGCTCGTATCATTTGATTTAACATCAAATAAAACGGAAGTCATTTTGGATCATACTGAAAATGTTCCGTTTACCTGCTCACCGAACGGAAAACTATGCTTAATTGGTTATCAACTGGATCAGCTTTTGCAACTTGAAAATCATTCATTAATCTCCCTAATTAGAAAAAGCGAATAAAAAAAAGACTACGAAGCGTAGTCTTTTTTTATTAATGCGCTGTAGGAAAACCGTGGTGAAGAATGGTCATAATAGTAAACCAGCCGAATACTAAAAGTGTTCCACCACCAAAGACGATTCCTAGTAAATTTTTATTTTTTAAAGCAGTGAATGTACCATACCCACCAAGAATTGTTACTAAAGCGAAAATAATCATTAAAGCATTCATTATATTTTACCCCCTTTATTAAGTAATAAGGCAGTTACCTACCATTTTATTCGTTGAATTCATATGTACCTTATTATTGCATTCATGTATTATTTTATATTTTTTTTTAGTATTTGTCGAGGTCAAAAAAATGATACTTTTGTGTACAAAAAAATGTTCTAAAATGATCTTCCTGTTCTTTTTCATTTAATCGTGTAAAATAGTAATAGTAATTTTTATTTAAAGAGGTGATGGTATGAAATGGTTTAGACTTCCATTAGGTCCGCTACAAACGAATTGTTATATATTAGTTGAAGATGATGGCACATGTTTAATTGTTGATCCAGGTGAGGAAGGGTCGAAACTGCATCAATGGTTAAAGGAAAAGAAGCTTTCTCCCCAAGCAATCCTTTTAACCCATGCACATTTTGATCATATCGGAGCAGTTGATTATATTAGGGATGCGTTTCAAATCCCAGTTTACATACATGCTAAAGAGTCTAAATGGCTCGGTGATCCGTATCGAAATGGTTCTCAATCTTTCATGCAACCGATGATTGTAAAGGAAGCAGATGTTGTCATACATAAAGAAGAGACCTTGCAAATCGGCCTGTTTAATTTTAGCATACTCGAAACACCAGGACATTCTCCTGGAAGTGTCTCATATTATTTTGCGCAAGAAAGAATTGTTGTGTCGGGTGATGCATTATTTCATCAAAGTATAGGTCGGACGGACTTGTATGGGGGAAATCATGAGCAATTGTTACAAAGTATCCACAAAAAGCTGCTTACTCTGCCAGAGGATACCCTTGTTCTTTCTGGACACGGTCCTGAAACCATTATTGAAGATGAAATGGATTTGAACCCATTTTTAAATGGGTTTTAATAGGATAAGCGGGAGCGCCTTGATCAGCCCCGCTAAAGAAGACTGGTCGACAATGGCGCGACGTCCTGTCGCATTGTAGACACTCGTACATCCTGTACTTAGTGGCTAGGACGCTTGCGCTGGATAATTTTCGAAAATAGAAAAACCCTTCTCCTAAAGAGAAGGGTTTTTCTGGGGGATGTTCATTTCATAATAATGGGAGGGGATATAATTAAGCTACTAATTTTACAATATAATAAAGTATTCACTATGTCAATGATGTAAATTCGAAAAGGAGTTATTATGGATAATATATTTATTGAAAAAATAAACCAAGAGAAAAACAAACTTATTACATATGCACAATTCATTGAACTTGCGTTATACCATCCTTTAAAAGGTTATTATATGAGGGATCGTGTGAAAATAGGCAAGGACGGGGATTTTATAACAACGAGTAATGTATCACCGATTTTTGGTGCCGTTTTTTCCAAATGGTTTTTGTATCAAGTGATGAATAATGGGATAGACCCTTATGTTTGTGAACTAGGTGCAGGGAATGGTCGATTTGCCAAAGCTTTTCTCGATACTTGGAAAAATGAAACGGATATTCCATTGTCGTATTATATTGTTGAGACTAGTCCCTACCATAAAAAATTACAAGAAGAAATATTACCAATTGGAGAAGGGGTTTACCAAGTTGAACATTTATCTGAATTAAAACCGTTTCATGGACTCGTTTTTTCAAATGAGCTTTTCGATGCTTTTCCAGTGCATGTAATCGAAAAGCAAAATGGGCAATTGTTTGAAGTAATGATTGGTTGGGATGGACAACAATTGATTGAAAAACTTGAACCATTGCATAATCCCAACATTTTCACTTTTTTAGAAACGAATCAAATGTCTTTATTGGAAAATCAGCGGATTGAAATTCCTTTACAAATGGAAGTAATGCTAAATGAAATCTCAAATACGGTGGAAAAAGGAATTGTTGCAACGATTGATTATGGTTATACGAATGAAGAGTGGCAACTTCCCGAACATCGTAGGGGAAGTCTAAGAGGTTATTATAAACATCAAATGATTTCAGATGTAATATTACATCCAGGGGAAATGGATATTACGACACATATTCACTTTGATCATCTTATTAAAAAAGGGGAAGAATTGGGATTACATTTTCTTAAGAAACAAAGACAAGATGAGTTTTTAGTGTCCGCGGGAATTCTCAAAGAACTTGAAGATAATTATGATCCGAACCCTTTTTCGGAGAAGAGCAAAAGAAATCGGGCGATACGAAGTTTAATTATGCCAGGAATGAGTTCTTATTTTCATATTGTCTTGCAAGAAAAAGGGACTGAAGTTACAGACAGGAATATTTTTGAAAAATAAAAAACGGTGGAATGTCCACCGTTTTTTATAATGATAATTAATGACCAGCACCTGGTACCATCAAGAAAGTAGTATAATACGTAAATCCAGCAAAGAAAACAGTTAAGTATGCGCCGAAAACGTAAATATACATACGCTCAGATAGTTTTAAATAGCTTAACAATAAGAAGAATCCTGTCTGACATAAAAATATTAAAGACACGGTCTCCATATGACCTAAGTAGAACATGACAGTAAAAATCCCTGTCCAGAAACCTAATACTCTGAACATACGATCCATATGTATCCCTCCTTTACCACAAGTCCATCACAACATATTATAAATGATAGTGATTCAAAAAGTAAATAACAGATTCGTGACTACTTCGAAACAAATGCCTGATAGGTACAGGTTTGGCAACCAGACATCATGTTTTCGTTTTCGATTAATTCCACTGTTTGAAATAATACCTCAAACATGCCTTTTAAAAATTCATGGTGCATGTGACAAACTGACTCCGAATGATCCATAGCAATTTCTTTAAAAGGGCAATTAAATATTTTGAAATAAATTTTGGTTTGTTCATCATTAACTTCAAATTCTGGATAGAAGCCGGCTAAAGTAGCTGCTCCTTTTAATATGTTTAGCTTTTGTTGGAAACTTAATTCTCTGCCGCTTTGCCCTTTTTTTGTTATTTCTTGTTCTATCATCTCAGTTCCAAAGCGTTTCCCTGTTTGGAATAGAGCTTTTTTACCTTCCTCTCCAAGCTCTAACATCGTTTGGATGGCTACCCTAGAGAGAAGCATATAGTCACGGAATGGGAAGTGAAGCTGAATGACATCATCGGATAAGCGATACAAACGGCTTGGGCGACCCCCTTTTCCGGTTTTCTTAGTCTCTGATATGAGCATATTAACATCTTCAAGTTTTGATAAATGGAGTCTAGCAACATTCGGGTGAATATTAAAATTTTCCGCTATCTCTTGAACAGTAACTTCCTCATGACGTTTCGTAATATATTGATAAATGTAATAGCGTGTTGGGTCAGATAAAACATTGGTTATTTTTAATGTTTCTTCCATCTCAATTCACCTCGGTCCTATAATTTTCTTCATTATAATACAGCTGCACATATCTGGGAATGAGGTTAATAACATAAACACTATATGTTTATAAAATGTTCACAATATTATTTCTTGATTGTCATAAAATATTCACAATTTATAAAAAGGATTTGAAAGAGAATGGTCGAATTCATTTACTAAGAAATGTAAAGGTGGTGTTTATTATTAGTAAAAGCTCAATTGAGCAGCTTGCAGATCGAATTATTACTGATGCTGCTCGGAATCAAGCGTCTGATATTCATATTATTCCCCGGCAACACGATACTCTCATACAGCTTCGCATGAATAACAACATTATTCCACGTCTCTATTTACCAAAGGATGAATGTGATCGATTAGTTTCTCATTTTAAATTTATGGCCAATATGGATATTGGCGAAAAAAGGCGACCGCAAAGTGGTTCTTTTGTTAGCTACGTTAATCGTAAAGCCTATGGTCTTCGTCTCTCAACCTTACCCTCGAATAGTAGTGAAAGTCTTGTTATTCGATTATTACCTCAGCAAGAACAAATTCCCTTTTATCAATTATCATTATTTCCAAATATGACAAGAAGGCTTCTAGCTTTATTAAAGCATGCCCATGGATTGATTATTTTCACTGGTCCAACCGGCAGTGGAAAAACCTCAACCCTATATTCTCTACTAAACGAAACAGCCCATTTATTCCATCGCAATATCATTACGTTAGAGGATCCAATCGAGAAAAGTTATGATGGGGTTTTGCAAGTGCAAGTTAACGAAAAGGCTGGTATTACTTACTCTACAGGATTAAAAGCGATATTACGACATGACCCCGATATTATAATGGTGGGTGAAATTAGAGATGCTGAAACAGCACAAATTGCTGTTCGTGCTTCATTAACTGGACATTTAGTTTTAAGCACGATGCATACGAGAGATGCAAAGGGGGCGATTTATCGGTTACATGAATTTGGTGTGAATTGGGTAGAGGTGGAACAGACGATTGTTGCCGTGACAGCGCAAAGACTTGTGGAATTAGCTTGTCCTTTATGCAAGGGTGATTGTTCACCGTTATGTTCTTCCTATGACGGATGGAAACGGGCTAGTGTGTTTGAATTATTAACTGGTAAAAATTTAACAAGCGTGTTAAAAGAGGCAAAGGGCGAAAATGCGGAAATTAAATACCGAACATTAAGAGATGTAATTAAAAAAGGGATTGCCTTAGGCTTTATTAAAGAGGGTGAATATGAAAGATGGGTTTGTGACGATGATGCGTAAAAAATGGACCTTACTAGAACAAGGGCTTTTCTTAAAGAAAACTGGCGAGTTACTTGAAAGAGGATATTCTTTCTCTGAAGCTGTGGAGTCGCTCCTTTATCAAATCCCATTAAAGAGACATTCGGAAATGAAAATCTGTTTAGAGGGGCTTAAAGCTGGACATCCACTATATAGTGTTTTAGCAGAATTAAAATTCCAAAAAGATATAATTGGTTATATCTATTTCGCGGATAAACATGGTGGAATGTTAGAGGCGATTGCAGAAGCAAGTAAAATGATCCTCAAAAAACATTTACATTTTCAAAAGCTTCAAAAAGCTTTCTTTTATCCTACACTTTTGTTTATGATGACAATTCTTCTATTTGTTTTTGTTGAAAAGACGCTGCTCCCTCAATATTTTACCCTTTACGATTCGATGGGATTGGAGGTGAATTTATTCACTAAATTAGTCGCTTCGTTAGGCAAGATGCTCCCGAAATTTCTCATCCTACTCTTCCTGTTTATCATCATTCTTATCCTAGGGTATTTCACTTACTTTTCAAAACTTCCTATATTAGTTCAAAGAAAATATCTATTAAAAATTCCTTTCCTAGGAGCGACCTTAAGATTACTTCAAACTCAGTACCTATCACTTCAGCTTGGTTACTTGCTGACAGGTGGTTTATCTGTGTATGAAGCCTTACAACTTTTTGAAAATGCTCCTAAGAATGTGTTTTATCGGGAAATCGGATTGTATATAACGGAAAAATTAAAAAGAGGGGAAGATTTCCCAAATATTTTGATGCAACTTAGCTTATTTGAATATGAACTGCCCTTCGTATTTAAACATGGACAATCCAATGGGAAGCTTGATCAGGAACTATTATTTTTCAGTAATAATTGTCTTAAAAAGCTCGAAGAAAAAATGGAAAAGCTGCTCAAATTAATTCAACCAATATTATATGGAATCATCGGGATATTAGTGATCTCAATGTACTTATCCATCATGTTACCGATGTTTCGAATGCTAGATGGAATATAAAATGGAGGCAATATATATGAAAAATCAAAAAGGATTCACTTTAATAGAAATGTTAATCGTCCTAATGATCATTTCGGTGTTATTAATCATAACGATTCCAAATATGACAAAGCATAATGATAATATCAATAAAAAGGGTTGTGCTGCTTATGTGAAGATGGTACAGGCTCAAGTCCATGCATTTGAAATGGATAAAAATAAGTATCCTATTTCGATACAAGAATTAGAAACGGAAGGGTATGTAACATCGGTAAATTCAACATGTGGAAAAGATAAGCAAATATCCATTTCCTCTACTGGTGAAGTATCCCTTACCACACCACCTACTACCACTGAATGATGAAAGACAAAGGATTTACATTAATTGAAACGTTAATCGTTTTATCCATCGTTGCAATCATTTCCTTAGGATCCTTCGTATTAATAAAGCCGCAAAAAGAATTAATCGCAAACCATCTCTTCCTTACACAATTCCAGTCCGATCTCTATGTTGCTCAACAATACGCCATTGCTCATCAAATAGAGGTAACAGTGAAAATTATTCCTGAGAGAAACTATTATTACATCCATGAACGTTACGATGCTAAGTATATCGTTGAAAGATATTATTTACCTACAATTACTTTTGGTCCAGGCTCACTTCCATTCATGTTTAAGTTTTTACCAGATGGAAATGTCAGTCATTTTGGTTCTCTAAACTTTAAAATAGGTAGCAAATCCTATAAATTGACGATTCAACTCGGGAAAGGACGTTTCTACATTGTGGAATCATAAAGGGTTTTTTATGGTTGATCTTCTACTCTCTTTATCATGTTGGATGCTCATAAGTGTAACGATATTACCGATAGGGATTCAATTTATGGAGAACTCAATGGATGAAAAGGAAGAATATGCTGCAACTGTTTTATTATACGAAAAACTTCAAGAAATGATCGTTGAAGGAGAAGTGCCTACTGCTCAAAAGATTATCAAAAATGAGAAGCAGTATGACATGAAGTCGAATTTAGAAACGAAGGAGGTTTGTATACAATTTGAAAATCGTAATCAGAAAAAATATGAAGTATGTGAATATTGGGAATAAGGGTTTTACGTTATTAGAAGCTATTCTCGGCCTCGCTGCTTTTTGTTTGATGGCTGCGCTTTTTCCTTTCACAATGCAGATTATTAATGGAATCACAGAAACAGAAAGTCGATTACAAAAGATGGAATGGGAGGTTTTTTCTAGTCAAATTAAGAAAGAAATCCGAACAAGCGATAAAATTCAAATAAATTCTAATTTTATTTCACTAACAAAGGATGTTGCCTCCGTTACGTATGAACAATATGGCACTAAATTAAGAAGAAGAGTAAACGGTGCCGGGCATGAAATAATATTACAAAATGTAAAAAATGTAAGTTTTACTCAAGTGAAAAATGGCGTTTTCATTTTGGTCAAAGACATATGGAATAATAATTATTCATTAACAGCTAGATTATTTATTACTAGTGTGTAAAAGAAAATGAACAGAAATGAAAAAGGTTTAACATACCCAGTTGTTTTATTTATCATTGTAATATTATCCTTGTTCTTTACCCTACAAATACAATTCTACCTTTCAGAACAAAAGCTATTCCAACAATCAAAAAATATTTTAAAACAAGAATATTATATGTACATTTCGTTCTATAAGTTAGAAAAATCTCTCACGGACAATGAATTTTTAAACAGTACTGGTCAATACCATTATTATAATGGTACAGCTAATTATCGTATTGAATCGTTATCCAGCACGATGATGAAAGCCAGTATTACAATCAGGATGAATACATCTGAAGAAATGTTCGGATACGGACTTTATGACAAAAACAAAATGAAGATGGTAAAATGGATAGAAAAAAACTAGGTGAAATGATGAAAGTAATTTATTTAATTGGATTTATGGGTTCTGGTAAAACAACAATCGGAAAAGCATTAAGCGAGAAGTTAAAGGTGAATGTCTACGATTCAGATGAAGAGATTATTCGCCAGAAAGGTAAATCGGTTGAAAAGATTTTTGAGGCAGTAGGGGAAGATGGTTTCCGTGCATTTGAAACTGAAATGTTAAAAAGCCTGCCAGTAGTGGATTCGATTATCACTACCGGTGGGGGTGTTATCTTACGTCATGTCAATTGTGATTGGATGAAACAAAATGGAACCGTTATCTTTTTGCAGGCTACACCAGATGAAATATTAAAAAGGCTTGAAGGCGATCAATCTCGTCCTTTATTATTGGGTGATAAAAAAACGAAAGTGCCTCAAATCTTACAAGAAAGAATGCCTTTGTATTTGGGAACAGCAGAAATAATAATCGAAACAACAGATAAGTCAGTTGATATGATTGTACAAGAGATTGTTCAAAGATTGAAAATCAGTTAAATGGGTATACTTGTAAAGTGATTAATAAAGGAAGAAATAGTGTGACTATTTTCTTTTAAAAGGCAGGTATGTTCATGAAAACAAATGATTACGTTAAATATCTTACACAAACTGTTGTCAAATATATTGACCAACCAAAAGATGAGAGACGAAAAGTGAAATTGGCAAAAAAGGATGAAAAGGAACCATTTCTTATGAAATGGTTTGGTGTGTTACCTTATCTATTTTACTATACTATGAAAAAAAAGAATCATTAAGAGGAGCAGTTCGTAAGACTGCTTCTCTTCATTCTCTATTTGGAATTTGCACTTTTATATAGCTTTTTCCGTCAAGTAAAAAAGTCCTCCATTGATAATCGAGATCCTTACTTTCGGTTCATACTGTTCTTTTAATGCTTGTTTTTCCGTTTCGTAGCTATCGCTCTGCTCTTCAAGATCTTCATAGAAATGATTAAGTAACTTCAAGTCCTTTTCCCATCTAGTAACAGCTTCACTTGCCCATGTATGATCCTCTTTTTCAATCTGTTGTTTAAAATAATTCTCTATTCGAAATACCCCACTACGTGGCATGACAAGTGGGGAAAGGGTGTAAGAATAATCAGGGATTTTAGGTGTAAGCTGCATGTTTAAAAGTCGGTCATGAAAGCCTTCTACCATTTGTCCATTTATTAATTGAAGACCAATTGATTTAAAGTGGTCACGTTTGCGGTCGCATTGATAAGAAATTTTAATATTTAATCCTAACCAAGGTAATAGTGGGACTTGCGTTTGTTTAACTAGGTGATTTTCATAAAGTCTAATATAGCCAGCTAGCTTTTTTGTAGATTGAAAAATTTGATGAAGTCGCGGTGAGCCAAAATGAATGAATTCACCTTTTACATGCTCTGGAGCTAGCTGCCTATCCGTTATAAACGTTAGTTTCATTGGATTTGGAATACCACCCGTTTTCTCTAGATAATGCCAGTAAAACGGGCGATTCATTAACTCTTTGTCCATTTCAATTGTTAACTGAACAGTCAAATATCCATTTCCGCTATCAACAATCTCACAATGGTTAGACAAGAAATACTTTTCCAAAAACTTATGAATTTCCTGTTGCTGCATGTTTTTCGCTTCCTTTCATTTCTTCTGCAAATTGAATCATAGCTGTTAAATTGTCTATCTTAATTCTCATTTCACCTTCTGAACTAGATTGTCCAAAAATATCAATTAAATGGTCTTCTACATTTCCAAATTCTAATCTTGTTAATATATCGTCGAGATCACCGATTACTTTTTCAAATAGTTCAATTTTTTCATATAAAAGCTTTAATATATGCTCTTCCACTGTGTTTTTAATTGCAAAATTATAAATATGGACATCCTTTTCTTGCCCAAGACGATGGATTCTTCCGATCCTTTGCTCAAGTCTCATTGGATTCCAGGGTAAATCAAAATTGATTATATGATTGCAGAACTGAAGATTGATCCCTTCTCCACCAGCTTCAGTAGCAATAAGGACTTGTGCTTGCTTTTGAAAGAGCTCTCTCATCCAATCCTTTTTCCCCCTTTTAAATCCTCCACGAAATGGAACAGAACTAATCCCATGTTGCTTTAAGAACCACTGTAAATATAGTTGAGTTGCTCGGTATTCTGTGAAAATAATTACCTTATCATCAATCTGCTGAATTAATTCAAGAGCTTTATTTGCTTTAGAATTGGCCTTTACTTGTTCAACTTTTTTAATTAATAATTGAATTTGATCTTGAAATGTTTTAGATGGATTTTCTTTTCTTTCGAGCATGTTTTTTAGCGTATAAAATACTGCTTCACGGCTGGAACATGCTTCCCGTTGGAGTGTCATTACAGAAAATTGACTTGTCCCCAACCAATCTCCTTCATTTCGAAGATTGGTCACTGCTTCGTATAATTCTCTTTCCTCTTCAGTAAATTCAATTGGGTAGGTTTCAACTTTTCTTTTCGTCCATTCAATACCAGTATCATTTCTACGATTACGAATCATTACTTTATTGACTAATTCTTTTAAATGTTCATTATCATTTAATGTTCGTGAATCACGTTTATATTTCTCATAGAAAGCTGTTTCGTTTCCAAGATGACCAGGCTTTAGTAAAGAGACAAGATTGAATATCTCTTCTATTCGATTTTGAATAGGGGTTGCTGTCAGTAGTAGGCAAAATTTTTTCTTTAAACTCTGAACAAATTCATAGTTTTTGGTTTTATTGTTTTTTAGTTTGTGTGCCTCATCAATAATAATTAAATCATAATCCTGTTTGAAAATGATCTCTCGATGAGGATTTCGTTTGGCCGTATCGATGGAAGAAACAACCACATCTGCTTGTTCCCAAACATAGCTCTTTCTTTGTGTCATTGCTGGAATGAAGAATTTCGTATTTAGTTCAAATGCCCATTGAGTTACCAATGATGCTGGAACGAGAATGAGAACTTTCTTCACCAACCCTCGGATCATATATTCTTTTAATATGAGTCCAGCTTCAATTGTTTTACCTAGCCCAACCTCATCAGCTAAAATAGCTTTTCCGTTCATATTTTCAATGACCTGTTTTGCTACCTCGAGCTGATGAGGTAATGGTGTTAAATTGGTTAAATGTTTCGGTGCTTGCAAACCTTCGAAGTCAGGAATTATGAGATGATTTTCCACTTCAATCGCTAATTTATATAATTCGAAATTTCCCCATGGACCATCATTTTCAATTAGGTTAAGAAATTCATCATGCCAAGAATGATCGAATTCGATTTGCACCGTCAATTTTTTCATCTCCATTTCAAATTACAGCCACATCAAATTTAATAAAAAAATAGGTTTATAAAAAGATTGCTGAAAAAGTATTTTTCATGTAGGATGATAGTAGCTTGGAAAGTATTAAATATTTAAAGCAATCAGAAATATTTAATTACACTTTTCACGTTCTTTTATTATGACCAACTTGGAAAATTTTATAAATGCGAATGATAGCAAGGGGAGAGACTGCAAATGTGGCGCCGAAGGAGCAAGCGACGACTCGTTTCGTTGTGAATCTCTCAGGCAAAAGTACTCTTGTTGGACGCGCCTCTGGAGAGAGCTTCTATGGGAAGCCACCAAAGGGGAAAACCTTTTTCGGTAAACTTTCAGGTGCAAGGACAGAGACCTTCTTTAAAAGCATAGGGGGTTTTCTGTCCTTTTTTGCGTAATTTTTGTACCTTATCAGAAATTTTAAAAAAGATTCAAGGGGGAAAAGGAATGTCAGAACTAAAACGTACACCTTTATTCGAAGTTTATAAAGAATACGGTGGAAAAACCATTGATTTCGGTGGATGGGAGCTTCCAGTTCAATTCTCAAGTATTAAAGATGAGCATGAGGCAGTTCGTACGAAAGCTGGTTTATTTGATGTTTCACATATGGGTGAGTTTGAAGTAAAAGGAAATGATAGCTTAAGCTTTTTACAAAAAATGATGACAAATGACATTTCTAAAGCGAAAACTGGTGGTGCAATTTACACTGCAATGTGTTATGAAAACGGTGGAACAGTCGATGATCTATTAGTCTATAAAATGGAAGAAGATCACTATTTATTAGTTGTAAATGCTTCGAACATTGATAAAGATTATAAATGGCTTGAAGCCCACTTAGAAGGCGATGTAACACTAGTAAACATTTCAGAGGATACTGCACAAATAGCTATTCAAGGACCTTTAGCCCAAACGGTTCTACAAAAGCTTGCAGTAGATGTGGATTTATCAGAAATTGGCTTTTTTAAATTTCAACAAGAGGTAAAATTAAACGGGAAGAATGCGTTAGTTTCAAGGACAGGCTACACTGGTGAAGATGGTTTTGAAATTTACTGCAAACCAGAAGATGTTGTCTTACTTTGGAAAGAAATTTTAGAAGCAGGCAAAGAGGAAGGTATTCTACCTTGTGGCTTAGGTGCTCGTGATACTCTTCGTTTCGAAGCAAATCTTGCTCTTTACGGCCAAGAACTTTCACCTGAAATCTCACCACTTGAAGCTGGAATTGGTTTCGCTGTGAAAATAGCTAAGGAAGCTGACTTTATCGGTAAAGATGTATTAAAAAACCAAAAAGAAAATGGACTTCCACGTAAAATTGTTGGGATTGAAATGATTGATCGAGGCATCCCACGTCACGGGTATCCAGTTTATAAAAATGACGAGTTAATCGGTGAAGTAACTACAGGTACTCAATCACCAACATTAAAGAAAAATATTGGTATGGCGCTTTTAAAGCTTGAACATACAAACGTAGAAACAGAAGTGGAAGTTGAAATTAGAGGGAAGCGCTTAAAAGCAATCGTGATCCCTACTCCTTTTTACAAAAAAGAAAAGAAATAATTTTTGCTAAAAATATGAATTAAGAGGAGATAAGATAATGAAACATCGCTATTTACCGATGACTGAAAATGACAAAAAAGAAATGCTTGAAACGATCGGTGTGTCCTCCATCGATGAATTGTTTAGCGATATTCCAGAGAGTGTTCGTTTCCAAGGGGAATACAAAATTAAACCTGCAAAGCCTGAAACTGCATTAATGAAAGAATTAATGTTAATGGCGGAAAAAAATGCAGATTTAAAAAAGAATACATCTTTCCTAGGTGCTGGGGTTTATGATCACTATATGCCTACAATTGTTGATCATGTGATTTCACGTTCTGAATTCTACACAGCCTATACACCATATCAGCCTGAAATTTCTCAAGGGGAACTTCAAGCAATCTTTGAATTTCAAACGATGATTTGCGAACTTACTGGAATGGATGTAGCAAATGCTTCAATGTATGATGGCGGAACGGCCCTTGCTGAGGCAGCAATGTTAAGTGCTGGGCACACACGTCGTAAAAAAGTATTAATTTCTAGTGCTGTACATCCAGAAACGAAAGAAGTAGTTAAAACATATGCAAAAGGTCAATTTATTGAAGTGATTGAAGTACCACATGTAAATGGAATAACTGATGTGGATTCTTTAAAAGAAATGATGAATGACGAAATCGCTGCAGTTATCGTTCAATATCCAAACTTCTTCGGTAGAATTGAACCTTTAAAAGAGCTTGAACCAATCATCCATGAGCAAAATGCATTGTTCGTTGTTTCTAGTAATCCACTATCTTTAGGTGCGCTTACACCTCCTGGTAAATTCGGCGCTGATATTGTAGCAGGAGACGCACAACCATTTGGTATTCCCGCAGCTTTCGGAGGACCACATTGTGGCTATTTTTCTGTAACAAATAAGTTAATGCGTAAAGTTCCAGGTCGTTTAATTGGACAAACTGTTGACGAACAAGGACGTCGCGGTTTTGTTTTAACATTACAAGCACGTGAACAACATATTCGTCGTGATAAAGCGACATCAAATATTTGCTCCAACCAAGCATTACTTGCCCTTGCGGCATCTGTTGCAATGACTGCACTTGGTAAAAAAGGTGTTAAAGAAATGGCTATAGCAAATATTCAAAAAGCCAATTATGCAAAAAATTTATTCAAAGAAAATGGATTTACTGTTGCTTTTGACGGTTCTTCTTTTAATGAATTTGTCGTGAAGTTAAATAAACCTGTTAAACAAATTAATCAAGCACTTCTGAAAAAAGGAATAATCGGAGGCTACGATTTAGGTCGTGATTTCCCTGAGCTGGAAAATCATATGTTAATCGCCGTAACAGAGCTTCGGACGAAAGAAGAAATCGATACTCTTGTAAAAGAATTGGGGGATTTCCATGCATAATCAAGATCAATCACTAATTTTCGAAATCAGCAAGCCCGGTCGTGTTGGATATAGTCTCCCAGAAATGGATGTACCGACAGTAGCTCTTGAAACGCTGTTACCAGAAGGATATATTCGTGAGGAAGAAGCTGAATTACCAGAAGTGTCGGAATTAGATATTATGCGCCACTATACTGCATTATCTAATCGTAATCACGGGATTGATTCAGGGTTTTATCCACTAGGTTCTTGTACAATGAAATATAATCCTAAAATTAATGAAAATGTTGCTCGTTATGCTGGTTTTGCTCATATTCATCCGTTACAAGATGAAAGCTCTGTTCAAGGTGCATTGGAGCTTATGTATGATTTACAAGAGCATTTAATCGAAATTACAGGTATGGACGAAGTAACGCTTCAATCAGCTGCTGGCGCTCATGGTGAATGGACTGGATTAATGATGATTCGCGCATACCATGAAGCAAATGGCGATTTTAATAGAACGAAGGTTATCGTTCCAGATTCAGCGCATGGTACAAATCCTGCGTCTGCTACTGTAGCTGGTTTTGAAACAATTACAGTTAAATCAAATGAGAACGGGTTAGTTGATATCGAGGATTTAAAGCGTGTTGTTGGTCAAGATACAGCGGCACTTATGTTAACAAATCCGAATACACTTGGCTTATTTGAGGAAAATATTTTGGAAATGGCTGAAATCGTGCATAATGCAGGTGGAAAGCTTTATTATGATGGCGCTAACTTAAATGCTGTTTTATCGAAAGCGCGTCCTGGAGATATGGGCTTTGATGTCGTCCATTTAAATCTTCATAAAACATTCACTGGTCCGCACGGTGGGGGCGGTCCTGGTTCAGGTCCTGTAGGAGTAAAAGCCGATTTAATTCCATTCCTTCCAAAACCAGTTGTGGCGAAACGTGGGGACGAATATGTACTTGATTATGATCGTCCACAATCAATCGGAAGAATTAAACCATACTATGGAAACTTCGGGATTAATGTACGCTGCTATACGTATATTCGTTCAATGGGTCCAGATGGCTTAAAAGCGGTGACGGAATATGCTGTATTAAATGCAAACTATATGATGAGAAGATTAGCTCCACACTTCGATCTGCCATTTGACAGACATTGTAAACATGAATTTGTATTAAGTGGTAGACGTCAGAAGAAACTTGGTGTTCGTACATTGGACATCGCAAAACGACTTCTTGATTTCGGATACCATCCGCCAACGATCTACTTCCCATTGAATGTAGAAGAGTGTATCATGATTGAGCCAACTGAAACGGAATCCAAAGAAACTTTAGATGGATTTATTGATAAAATGATTCAAATTGCTCATGAAGCTGAAACGAATCCTGAAATTGTTCAGGAAGCGCCACACTCAACAGTAGTCGGTCGTTTAGATGAAACACTAGCAGCACGTAAACCAGTTTTACGATATCAAAAGCAATAAGATGTAAAGGGTAACCCATGGGAGTGTGGGTTACCCTTTACTATTAAAGTTTTTAATCGACGGTTGAACAAGAAAAGAGAAAGTGGTCATTTTTAGCTTTTTATTCACTTTGAAAAATAACATTTAATTTCATAGCAATTTAAAAAAGCTACACCCCAAATGATGGGTGCAGCTTCAAAATCATCTTTTATTTCGATTTAACTTTCCCAGACCACTTTTTAAATCCACCTTGTAAGTGAGATAGCTCTTTGTATCCTTTACGGTGAAGCATTGTTGCTGCACGACCACTTCTTAATCCGCTTTGACAATATAAATAAACTGGCTTGTCTGGACGGATTTCTTTTAAACGATTTTTTAATTGTGATAATGGAATATTTCTTGCTCCTAAAATATGTCCACCTTCAAATTCATTCGGCTCACGAACATCTATTAACTGTGCTTTTCGATATCCTTCTCGAAACTTTTCTTCTGTTAAGGTTGTTAGAATTCTCTTCTGATAGAACCAAGTGATCAAAGAATAAGTTAGGATAGCACCTGCGATAATGAGTAATGTAATGAGAGTATCCAAAAATAATTGCTCCTTTCAAGCTAACTAATCTACCTTTCATTATATAGGGCAAAGGACAATATAGTAAAGAAAACATGATTATTTTTTCTAGAAGGATGTATAGAACTTTGATTTTACCGTTTCTTTTGCTAGACTAAATAATCGTAACATATATTTGAAAAAAGAGGTTAATGACATGGAAAAACAGATTTGGAGATTTATCGATTCTGGAGATTGTTCTCCTTCATTTAATATGGCTTTAGATGAAGCACTATTGGATTGGCATAGTGAGGGGAAGATTCCTCCAACGATTCGTTTCTATGGATGGAATCCTGCTACTTTATCGATTGGCTATTTTCAAAAGGTAGAAAAAGAGATTAATCTGGATGCAGTAAAAGAACACCATCTTGGTTTTGTTAGGAGACCAACAGGAGGTAGAGGGGTTCTGCATGAACATGAGCTTACATATAGCGTCATTGTCTCAGAAGACTATCCAGACATGCCACAATCAGTAACAGAGGCATATCGGGTCATTTCAGAAGGGATTTTAAAAGGATTTCAGTTACTTGGTCTTGATGCTTATTTTGCAGTGCCAAAGACAGCGGAGGAAAAAGAGGCATTAAAAAGCCCACGATCAGCCGTCTGCTTCGATGCTCCTAGTTGGTATGAACTTGTTGTAGAGGGACGGAAGGTAGCAGGTAGTGCACAAACGAGACAAAAGGGAGTTATCCTTCAGCATGGGTCGATCCTTTTAGATTTAGATGAAGATAAGCTCTTTCAATTATTTAAATACCCTAGTGAACGTGTGAAAGAACGGATGCAGAAAGCATTTAAGGATAAAGCAGTTGCAATGAATGAGATTTCTGCCAGAAAAATTACCATAAAAGAGGCGAAGGAAGCATTTTTCAAAGGCTTTGAAGAGGGACTTAATATTGAATTGAAACCGTATATTCTTTCGGATGAAGAACTAGACTATGTTCATCATATAGCCGTAACAAGATATGAATCGGATGAATGGAATTATAAAAGATAGTAGTGACTATTTTCTAAAATAGTCACTTTTTTTTATGGGAATTTTTTCTTTAGTTCATATTTACTATTAATGAAAAGAGCAAGTGTTGAAACTTGTTAAAACTAGTCAAAATTTGCGGTTTTTCCGTTTATATCTCTTAAAATCTTTAAAATCTACTTTATTTTAAGTTTGACAAAATATATTTTTTGTATGTTAACCACAATATGTAGTGGTGTCGAAAAACTTTTGCACACTACATATTGATTATATGTATTATTTTATGATACCTTATAACAAGCAACTAGATTTTGCTTAATAGAAACTATTAAATCATTGATCTATTAAGATTTTTGAAGGAGATGTGATCATGTCTGTTGTGTTAAGACAAAAAATGAATATTAATTTTGAAAGATTAAACGAGGATATTCGCTTATTTCCACAAGTGCATCCTGTTACTCCAGATATGAAAATTTCTCACAAAGGTGTTTCCCGTTTAGTTATGTTGGACCGTTATACATTTAAAGATACGGAAAAAATCACTTTAACAAACGGCGACTTCGTTGTTCTCACCATAAAAGAAGACCCAAAATTTCCTGCACGTGGCCTTGGATTCATTCAAGAAATTGATTGGGAAAAGAAAACAGCTAAAGTGTTAGTCGAGGAAGAGTTCAGAGGGGTATTAGATGACCCAGAAGAGTCGAGCACAGGTATGATTATTCGTTCATTAGATATTATTGAGAAGCCATTAGAAGTATTTTACGAGCAAGTGGCAAAGCGAAATGCAACTGGACTTGCTTCTGTGGAAAAAACAGAAGAAAAGCGCCAAGAATGGTATCAGAAGTTTTATCATGAATTAATGAGTATGAATTTTATCCCTGCTGGACGAGTTCTATATGGTGCCGGGGCAGGAACCGAAGTGACATTTTTTAATTGTTACGTGATGCCTTTTGTACCAGATTCCCGTGAAGGAATTTCTGAGCACCGTAAGCAAGTCATGGAAATCATGAGCCGCGGTGGTGGCGTTGGAACAAATGGTTCAACATTAAGACCGCGTAATACACTTGCCAAAGGCGTAAATGGAAAATCATCTGGATCAGTTTCGTGGTTAGATGACATTGCAAAGCTAACACATCTTGTGGAGCAAGGTGGGTCAAGACGTGGAGCACAGATGATTATGTTATCGAGCTGGCACCCGGACATCATCGAATTCATCATTTCTAAAATGCAAAATCCTCGCATTTTACGTTTCTTAATTGACACGACAAGTGATGAGACGATTAAAAAGCTTGCAAAGGATAAGCTTAAATTCACTCCTTTAACAGAACAAGAAAAAGCGATGTATCAAGGAATCTTAAACTTCAAGAATATTCCAGGTTATGGTGGTTTTAATGCATCCATTATTGCTGAAGCAGAAGATAGATTAAATACAGGTGGGAATTATAGTGTCCATAACTCGGAATTTCTAACAGGTGCCAATATCTCTGTTTGTTTGACGAATGATTTTATGGATGCTGTTGAAAATGACGAAGTATATGATTTAAGATTCCCTGATATTGAGAGCTACAGTGCTGATGAAATGAAAGTTTATAATACAGAATGGCAAAAAATCGGCGATGTTCGTGAATGGGAAAAACTAGGGTATAAAGTTCGTACGTATAGAAAAATCAAAGCAAAAGAACTTTGGAATTTGATCAATATATGCGCGACGTATTCTGCTGAGCCAGGAATTTTCTTTATCGATAACGCTAACGATATGACAAATGCCAAGGCATATGGACAAAAAGTGGTTGCTACCAACCCATGTGGTAAAGTCGCTTAGTTTGCCTCATGTAAAAAATTGCGGAATAAAGCGGGAAGGCTGAGATGCTAATCCGAACCGAAGGCTGAATGTAAAAAATCAGTCAGGGGCAACGCATAGGAGATGAACCTACTTTAAAGTAGAATATAATTCTCCCACGAGGCCGCAACATTACAATTTATCAATATAGAGGTGGGAAATGAATAGGGGATATGCAGGATATAATAACGGGGTCTTCTTAAGAAGTTCTTACGAATATGCATACGCCAAATACCTCGATTTTAATAAAGTTGAATGGAAATATGAAGTTCAATCCTTTGATCTAGGTCATAAAATTTATAAGCCTGACTTTTTTATTTATAGTGAAGAAGGAAGTCTTATAAATATTATTGAAATTAAATCGAAAGAAAGAATGCCAAAAAAGCTGCTGAACTCAATTTAGAAAAACTTAAGAAATTAACAGGACTTTACTGTGAATTAATTTCTTATGAGGAACTATTAATCTTATACAAGTCTTTACCTTTTTCACTCAATTCAACAATTAATGAATGGAATATGTCTAATAAAACTACAATAAATAAATCTCTAAGTGGTCCAAACAATGGACATTTTTATTGAAACACAGTAATAAAACTAAAAAAGTTATTGGAGAGCATACAAAAAGATTATGGATGTCAGATAGTCAGGCAAAGGAAAGAATGCTGGAAGGTTTGCGGAAAGTGGATTAGCTCAGAAAGGAAGGATATAAATACCACGAGAATCAAGAAATTGTTTAGTCTGTGGAAGGTCCTTTACTGTACTAAGTTCGTCTAACCAAACATACTGTAGGCAGAAGTGTGCTGGCTCTAATAATATTAAAATTGCTACTCAGAGACAAATGAATTTACGGGTAGAAAGACATATTAAAATAAAAAATTTCATAATTGAGTGGAGTAGGACTAATCAGATATTTGTAAATCAAATCCTTTATAACAAAATTAATACTAGCTTGAAATTGTTGATTGGTGAAATTAATGAAAAATTTGGGGTAAAGGATTATAGGATTATTTCAACAGCTATTTTTGGAGAAGATCGGGGAAGAAAAGAACTTTTACACTTTATGAAAAAAATTGCTAATTGTAATGAAAAGTTATGCTGAACTTACACAAAAGAAGAAGTGTAAGAAATGGATGATAAAAAACTTCCATGATAACAAAATTGGAACAACCTCTCGCACCATACTCGGTGTGTAATCTTGCGGCAGTTAATCTAGCTGAAATGGCAAATAAAGATACCAAAACGGTTGACTTTGATAAATTAAAACAAACCGTAGCGGTTGGAGTTCGAATGCAAGATAACGTAATTGATGCTACACCGTATTTCCTTGAAGAAAACAAAAAGCAAGCTTTAAGTGAGCGCCGTGTTGGATTAGGGGTTATGGGTTTACATGATTTATTAATCTACTGTGAAACGGAATACGGATCTGAAGAAGGTAATAAATTAATAGATAAAGTGTTTGAGACAATTGCCACTACTGCTTACGAAGAAAGTATTGAACTTGCAAAAGAAAAAGGAAGTTTTCCTTATTTAGTTGGTGAATTAGAAGAAGATTCAAATCGACTTCGTAACGCTTTTATTAATACTGGCTTCATGAAAAAAATGCCTGAACACGTTCGCCAAGATATTTTAAAATACGGAATAAGAAATTCACATTTGCTAACTGTCGCTCCGACGGGCTCCACGGGTACAATGGTTGGCGTATCCACAGGTTTAGAACCATATTTCTCTTTCTCCTATTATCGAAGTGGACGTTTAGGAAAATTTATTGAAGTAAAAGCAGATATCGTACAGGAATATTTAGACCAAAATCCTGAAGTAGATCCAAGTAATTTACCACACTGGTTTGTAACAGCTATGGAATTAGCTCCAGAAGCACATGCAGACGTTCAGTGCGTCATTCAGCGTTGGATTGATAGCTCAATCAGTAAAACGGTTAATGCGCCAAAAGGTTACAGTGTTGAACAAGTTGAGCAAGTTTACGAACGTTTATATCGTGGTGGTGCTAAAGGGGGAACTGTTTATGTCGATGGTTCTCGTGATTCGCAAGTATTAACCCTTAAAGCTGAAGAAAACGACGTAAATGAAACAGCATTTAGAGAAAAACCAAAACAACATGTTGTTCTAGTCGACACCATCACTCCACTTCGTTCCACAGATGTAACAATTGGATCTGAAGTAGGAAATACATGCCCAGTTTGTCGAAAAGGTAAAGTGAAGGAAATTGGTGGATGTAATACATGTACGAATTGTAATGCTCAATTAAAATGTGGATTATAAATAAGATAAAGTGTTTAGAATTCTGGCTTTGAATAAAGTTCGATAATTTAAAATGTAGATTGATAATGGATAATAAAGTCTGACAAAAAATAACCTCTTTGGTATTATAGCCGAAAAGAGGTTATTTTTTATATTTCTGAAAAATCCCAATATTATGTAAAAATTTAGTAACCATACAAGTGAACCTTTTTATAATATTAAAAAGGAGTTCAATGACAAATGGAGATCATATCCGTTTATATAATTATGGGGTTATTGATTAGTACATTAATTTGTGCAGTGGCAGATTTTCGACCTTGGTATTTTTTTTGTGCGTTATGCATTTCCTGGTTACCTCTAATATTAATTGTAATGATTATAACTTTATTTATAGATGTAGAAGAAATCTCCAATAAGCTAAACAGATAAAGGCACAAAACCAAGAAATAAATCCAAAAACTGTGACAATTGTAGTTTCGGACCACCCATATTTTAAGCCAAAGTGATAATGAATAGGTGTCATTCTGAAAATACGCTTATGAGTAAGTTTAAATGACGAAACTTGTAAAATAACCGAAAGTTGTTCAGCAAAATATATTAAGAACAAAATGGGAATTAAAATTTCAACTTTCTCAATTACAGCAAGAAATGAAAGTGATCCCCCTATTGCCAATGATCCCGTATCCCCCATAAAAGCTTTGGCTGGATAGATATTATAAATGAGAAAGCCGAGTAAACATCCTATCATAATTAAACAAAAAATTTCCACCTCTGATCTGTCTGAAACCATAAAGAAGAAAAAGTATGTAGGGATTGCAACAACTCCTAAAAGACCGTCTAAACCATCCGTGAAATTAATGGCATTTGCAGAACCTACGACAAATAAGGTGATGACAATGACATATAAAACCAAAGGAAGATCCAAGGAAATATTTTTATAGATATTAATGCTGGTGTCTACGCCCAGTACGTTTATCACATAAAAAAGCAAAGTACCTGTAAAAATAAATTGAAAAATAAGTTTGGTCTTACCCGATACTCCTCCTGGATCTTGACGGGAAGCTTTCCAAAAATCATCCAAAAACCCAACAAAACTAAAAAGAATGTAGGTAATAGTCAAGAAATACATTAATGGAGTAGGTGAAAAAAGAATTGATACAATAATTCCTACAAACAGAATAATTCCAAACATTAACGGAGTGCCTTTTTTTAACTGATGATCTGAAGGAAGTTCTTTTCTTATAGGTTGAATGAGCCTAAGTTTTCTCAAAACAGTAATTAATAGTGGAGATAAAATTAAAACAACAACAAAAGAAATTAATGCTGGGATTATTTGATATATCACTTTTCATTTCCCCCCTTTTCTTTTTACTATCTATAAAAGTTCTCGTATAAGTTCTACAAAACTCATTCATTTCCTCTATTTATTCAGGAAAAGGGCGCTTTTGTAGAGGATTGGATCATAGAAATGGTCAACCTTATTTTATAAAATTGCGCAATAGTTCATAAATAATGAGCTCGTTTTGATCAATCTTTCTTTCAAAATGGGTTCTTTTAATTTAACGTAAAATGTGGATTTTCGGGGTATTTTTGATCATACTTTATTTTAAAGATAAGTAAAGAATCAGATTAATTGCTAAACGGTACCCGTAAAACAAGTAAAAAACCAAACTTCACTAACCGAGAAATTTGGCTTTCTAATTCATTAGTTAATTCTAAGGTGACAATTGTATTTTTTGTTCTTTTCTTTTGTGCTTAACGAGTAATAGAAGTAGGTTTAATGTTTCCTTACTTCATTTTATCCAGAGTTACCTCAAAAATAATACACAACAAAATGGAGAATGGAACTGATAGGATTAGGGCAACTAATGGCCTTGTGTAATGGATACGAATAACATAAAACATCACGACCACAAAGAAAAATGACCATCCGAGATTCCAATCATGGTGATAAGTGATTGCACCAATTTTGATTGAAATATATTCTAAAATTATAAAGGCTGCGATAAAGAAAGATACATACAGCATCTTTCGAAATAAACTAGAATGGTATGGATAATGAGATAGAAACACCCATGTTGATAGCGGCATACCGATTAATATTAATAAAAGCATTGGGATGATCGAGTACTTCAGTCCGTTCGGTTCCATTTGCCACAATTGATACTTGTAACAGAGGATTTCGTAAATAGCATTCCCAAGCGCAGCAAATAACATTGAAGGGTAATATTTTTTCCAATCTCGGTCACCGAATTTTATGGCAACCAATATCCACAATATAGAAAGAATAATTGCTACCATTTCAACACCTACCTCTTTATAGACTTCCAATCTTGGAAAAAATTAACCGTGTATTTTTGCAATACATACTCGATAAGGAATCGATCTGTAACAAAGATACAGGATCTCTATCTGTATGGCTATCGTGTATCATCATAGCAAAATGTCGCAGCGTATATTAAAATATACTTCTCTTTCCTTACTTCTTTGCCACTAACTATAGCTGGACCGATCAGACATATTAATACAATTCTTCTCAAGCGAAACAATTTCTCATTCAGTTTTTTAAAAAAATACTGCATGTCCTCCGTACTATTTTCCACCCGTACTGCTTAAAGATGTATCAATGAGCATCCGAGGGGAGTGAAACTCAGGTGGAAATAGACGGGGTTTTTTCTGGTGGAGGGGTGAAAGGGCTTGCGTTAATTGGTGCAGTATGTGCGATTGAAAAGAAAGGATTTACTTTTAAGCGAGTGGCTGGGACTAGTGCAGGTTCCATTATTGCAGCGTTAATTGCGGCAGGTTATAAAAGCAAAGAAATGTTTGCCATGATGGATGAATTAAATTTAACGAGTTTTTTAGATGCTAGAAGGACGTTGATTCCTTCTGCCATTGCCAAATGGTTTCTATTGTATTGGCGTTTAGGACTTTATAAGGGAAATGAATTAGAGGCTTGGATTGAAAGTAAACTGGCGGTAAGGGGGATCCGAACTTTCTCAGATATACCACCTAATACGCTACGAGTAATTGCTTCTGATTTAACGAATGGTCGCCTTGTTGTCCTACCAGATGATTTACCTAAATATGGAGTTCCAATCCAATCATTTTCCATTGCGAAAGCCATTCGTATGAGCTGCAGTTTACCATATTTTTTTGAACCTGTTAAATTAAGAACATTAGAAGGAAATAATATCATTGTGGATGGCGGAGTGTTAAGTAATTTTCCAATGTGGTTATTTGACAAAGAAAATGTTAAAAAAGAAAGACCTGTACTGGGCATTAAACTTAGTCATGGAGAGCAAAATCAACAACCAAAGAATAAAATAAATAATGCAATTCAAATGTTTGAAGCATTATTTGAAACGATGAAAGATGCCCATGATGCAAGATATATTTCGAGAAAGCATGAGAAAAATATCATTTTCATTCCAACAGAGGGTATTTTAACAACAGAATTTCAACTTACCGATGAGCGAAAGCAAACCCTTTTTGATCTTGGTGAAAAACAGGCCAACCAATTTTTTAATAGATGGAGTTATTAAACATAAATAGAGCCTCCCTCAAAAGGAAGCTCTATTTTTCTTTTTATTCTTTTTTCCCTCGATAACAGTCAGATGGGCTGAGGATTTTTTTCGTATCGGGGTCAATTTTGTCAAAGTATGGGTTTTTGTACCTTCATCAGTTTTTTTTCGATGCACTTTACGTTTTGTTTTTCTTGCTGCTCTTAGAAAAGCTTTTTGTTCCTTTTTTGCAGGACTAGGTTTATAAAATCGTTTAAAAACAAAATATATGGTTAAACCGATCAAAATCATGACAGCTATTCTTTGTAAAAAAGCGGCTGGATTTTGGACAAGGCTACTAACGACACCGATTAGAGCAAGTAGGATCATACTAATAGCGAAAATGGATGAAGTCCGATTTTTCAAGAAAGCCACCTCCCTAAGAGCATCATAATCATTTTTTTCTATTTTTAAACAACTATTACACGATTTCTTCCATGTTTTGTTGATTCTCGGTTTCTTCTTCGATTCTTAATAATTCTTTAAAGGATAGGATAGCCACTTCCACTTGATCATCTGAAGGCTCCTTTGTTGTTAAAAGCTGAAGCCAAAGACCAGGAAGACCTAAATATTTTAATACAGGAACATCTTTTAATTTGTTTGTAAATTGTAAGACTTCAAAAGATATTCCAAGTACAACAGGAATTAATGCTAAACGGTCAACTACACGCAACCAGAGCGGGTCAGTTGGTACTAACATATAGACAAAAACTCCAACGATTACGGTAAATAAAATAAAACTACTCCCGCATCGATAGTGAAGGCGAGTTTGAGCCTGGACATTTTGCACAGTTAATTCTTTGTTATTTTCAAAAGCATTAATTACTTTATGCTCCGCTCCATGGTATTGGAACACTCTTTTTACAATAGGTGTAAGGGAGACTGTATAAATATAAATTAACAAAAGCATTAGCTTGAAAAAGCCTTCGATTAAAATTTGTGAAAGATCACTAGAGAAAACAGGACGGGTAAAGTTTGCTAAGAAGACAGGGACCAATGTAAAAATAAATTTTCCGAATAAGAAAGAAATAACCCCAATTGCAGCGACACCTAAAACCATTTGTACCTTCGAAACTTCTTGTTCTTGGATGACATGGTCTTCATTTGGGTCTACATCAAAACGCTCTGTTGAAAAATTTAAGTGTTTTGAGCCATTGGCACTTGCTTCAATTATCGCGACGATTCCTCTAAGAAAGGGAACCTTTTTTAAAGCAGAAAACAAAGGATTTGATTTCCTTGGAAGATGAAAATAATCAATGGATTGATCTTTACGGCGAATCGCGGTAACTGTATGGTGTTTACCACCAAACATAACCCCTTCTACTACAGCTTGACCGCCATAAACAGGTTTTTGTTGATTTGACATATTGTATGAACACCAACCTACTTTATTTTATTGACAAGACAGATTTTCCATTCCTGTTTTGTATATAGCTATATTCTACTAAAAGTTTTCGAAAACCTCTAGGAAAGACAGAAGAAATTATAAAAAGGTTCAATTATTTAATAAATAATTTGACGTTTCTTACAGATAATAAGGAAGGAAATGTGTATGGAGGTGGTTTAATGGGTAACAAAGACCAGAAACATGAACAAGAACAACGTGAAAAAACGATGTCATTAATGGGTCTTACAATTGTAACTGGATTATTTGGAGGTATTTTTTGGAGTTCAATTGCCTATTTAGCTTATGTTTTTCATTTTACCGATATCCGCCCAAATGTTATTTTGGAACCTTGGACGATTGGTGATTGGAAAGGTAGCTGGTTAGGAACGGTCATTTCGATCATTTTAATTGGTATATTTTCAATTGGTGCTTCTTTAATCTATTATTTTACTTTAAGAAAACTCACACGATTGTTCGTAGGAATTGCCTACGGTATCGTTTTATTTTTATTAGTGTTTTTTGTTTTGAATCCGATATTTCCTGGAATTTCCCCATTTAGTGAATTGGATAAAAATACGATTGTAACATCCATCTGTATTTACATTCTTTTCGGCGCTTTTGTTGGATACTCTATCTCGTATGAAGAAAGTGAAATAAGAAAAATGAAAGAAGCAAAACAAAAAGAAATTCAAACCACTTAGTGGTCAGTAGTCCTTAAGAAATAATTTATGATAGAATGTCTAATGTGGGCATTCTTTTTTCACTTGATGAGGAATCCCTAGTCTAAAAATTAGGAGAGGGGATAAAAAATGATGGAGAAATTAGTGAAGTTAAGATCCAGTTTTGAAAAATTAGGCATTGATGGAATGCTTATTGGAAGTACATATAATCGTCGCTACATGACAAATTTTACAGGTTCTGCTGGTGTTGTATTAATTAGTGGAGAAAAGGCATTATTTATTACTGATTTTCGCTATGTTGAGCAAGCAACTAAGCAATGTGAAGGATATGAAATCGTCCAGCATATGGGAACTATAGTTGAGGAGGTTGCAACTCAAGCTAAGAAGCTAGGAATTAAAAAGCTTGGTTTCGAACAAGATCAACTAACATTTGCAGCACACCAATCCTACGTAAAAGCGGTTGAAGCAGAATTGGTTCCAGTTTCAGGTATCATTGAAAACTTACGCTTGATTAAGACTCCACAAGAGATTAAGATATTAAAGGAAGCAGCAGACATTGCTGATGCTGCATTTAAACATATTCTAGACTTCATCGCACCTGGAAAAACAGAGCTAGAGGTTTCGAATGAATTAGAGTTCTTTATGAGAAATGCTGGTGCAACTTCTTCTTCGTTTAATATCATTGTAGCTTCAGGATATCGTTCTGCTCTCCCACATGGTGTAGCAACTGATAAATTAATTGAAACAGGCGATTTCGTTACTTTAGATTTCGGTGCCTACTATAAAGGTTACATTTCAGATATTACCCGTACGGTTGCAGTAGGAGAGCCTAGTGCAAAATTAAAGGAAATTTATGATATCGTATTAGAAGCTCAGTTAAGAGCAATGGCTGGTATTAAGCCTGGAATGTCAGGTATTCAAGCTGATGCTTTAACTCGAGATTATATATCTGAAAAGGGATACGGAGAATACTTTGGTCATTCAACTGGCCATGGAATTGGTCTAGAAGTACACGAAGGTCCTTCTTTATCTTCAAAATCAGATATCATTCTTGAACCTGGTATGATTGTAACAGTTGAGCCTGGTATATATATTCCGGGACTTGGTGGTGTCCGAATTGAAGACGATACGATGATCACTGAAACCCTTAATGAAACATTAACTCATTCAACGAAAGAACTCATTATTTTATAATGACTATCTAGGAGGAAATTTTAGTATGAGCATGACTTCTGTAAATGATTTTCGAACAGGTTTAACTATTGAAGTGGATAACGGCATTTGGCGCGTTATTGATTTCCAACACGTAAAGCCAGGTAAAGGGGCAGCATTTGTCCGTTCTAAGCTTCGTAACCTTCGTACGGGAGCAATCCAAGAAAAAACTTTTCGTGCAGGCGAAAAAGTAGCAAAAGCGCAAATTGATAATCGTAAAATGCAATATCTATATGCAAGTGGCGATCAACACGTCTTTATGGACCAAGAATCATATGAACAAATTGAATTGCCAGCAACAAGCATAGAATATGAATTGAAATTTTTGAAAGAAAATATGGATGTTCACATTATGCTTTACCATGGTGAATCACTTGGTATTGAGCTACCAAATACGGTGGAATTAGAAGTTATTGAAACTGAACCTGGAATCAAAGGGGATACAGCTTCAGGTGGTACGAAACCAGCTACTCTTCAAACAGGATTAATCGTTCAAGTTCCTTTCTTTATTAATGTTGGGGATGTATTAATAATTAATACTGTCGAATCAAGCTATGTTTCACGTGCTTAATATGTAGACAAAGAAAAGCTGACCAGCACGGTCAGCTTTTCTTTGTCTAATTAAAATATTGATACGTTACAACTAAGGATGAAGTAAATTGAAGTATACCTGGTTGAAATTGCTCTGTGGAGGCAGCTTTTACATAGGTTTGCTGTGGATGAATTGGGCTGGTTTCTTTCCCTCTCTCTTCAATTCGTAAAGGGATCGAATTCCAGTTGACTTTTAAATCCGATACAATTGTCTCTGCTTTTTCATGAGCATTCTTTAATGCTTTTCTTAATGCCTGTAAGTAGTATTGCTCTGGATTAGATACTTGAAATTGCACATTTGAAACATAATTTGCACCTGCCTTGATAATAGCGTTGATGATCTTACCGAGTTCATCTATCTGATCGATGGTCATTTTTAATAGGTTTTGAACCCTGTATCCTCTAAATATTTGTTTCCCATTCTCGTAATCATATTCAGTGTTCACTTGATAGTCATACGTTTGGATATTTTTTTTAGGAATGTTGAACGAATTTAATACTGTCATCATATTGGTAACGATACTAGAATTCCTTTCTTGTACCTCAGTTAAATCTTTTCCTTCCGTAATCACGCCTATTGTAGCAGTAGCTTGATTAGGAACAGCTGTCACCACGCCTTCTCCATTTACCCTAATAATGTTCTTATTTTCTACTTTCCCCATCTGCTGTCGATAAAAGGTTGACACTGGATAGTTGTAATACACGTTCTTTTCCTCCTCTCTCTACCTTATATATGTATTTCCTTTACTTATCAAACATACTATGACTAATAAAAAGTCGAAAACTCTTAAAAGGAAAACGACTAAATGATAATTTGTCCAAATTGAAAGTCATAATGTGTCCAAGCAGGCATACATTTTAAATAATGAGAGACTTGCTCTAAGAGGAGGAACCATATGGATACTGTCCTATCTTTTTTGCCGAAAACCATTATTGAACAATTACATCTTATCCCTCCTTTACAGAAACTAGAAATTGAGGAAATTCGGATTAGGATTAAGCGACCAATTGAATTGACGCTAGGTGGAAAGTCGATTTTTTTACCATATACAGTTAAACCAGAAGATGGCCTCCATCTCTTAAATAAAATTAGTCATCACTCTATTTATGCCCTCGAGGAGGAGCTAAGAAGGGGATATATCACAATTGATGGTGGTCATCGGGTTGGGCTTGCAGGAAAAGTGATTTTAGAGGCAGGGAAAGTAAAAGCCATTAGAGATATTTCGTCCTTTAATATTCGAATTGCAAAGGAGAAGATTGGGATTGCTGACGCGCTTGTCCCCCTTCTTTATGATCAACAATGGCAAAATACTATCATCATCGGTCCCCCACAAACAGGGAAAACGACTCTGCTAAGAGATATTGCAAGAATTGCATCCACAGGAATTCCAGTTCAATCGATTTCAGCCAAAAAGGTTGGGATCGTCGATGAAAGATCAGAAATTGCAGGCTGTGTGAATGGGATCCCACAGTTAACATTCGGACCGAGAATAGATGTTTTAGATGCCTGCCCAAAGGCAGAAGGAATGATGATGATGATCCGATCCATGAGCCCTGAAGTTTTAATTGTAGATGAAATCGGTAGAATGGAAGATTCAGAAGCTATATTAGAGGCAGTTAATGCAGGAATTAAATTAATGATGACCACACATGGGGATTCATTGGAAGAGATACAGAACCGCCCCAGCTTGCAAATGATATTAAATCAGGGAATCTTTCAAAGATTTATTGAATTAAGCAGGCAAAAAGGTCCAGGAACAATAACAAAAATAAAGGACAGCTTTGGTAAAGAAATTAAAAGTAAAGTGAGGGTGACTTAAAAAATGATGAAAGTAATTGGTGCCATATTCATTATTGTCGCCACCACTTGGACAGGTTTCGAAGCATCTAGGCACTTAAGTGAACGCCCAAGACAATTAAGGCTATTAAAATCAGCTTTACAGTCGCTTGAAGCAGAAATTATGTATGGACATACTCCTTTACATGAAGCTGCGAGAAGGCTCTCTTCCCAATTATCTAACCCTGTATCATGGTTCTTTGAATCGTTCGCTAAGAAACTGACTGACTCCGATACAACTGTAAAAGATGCATGGGAAGAAAGCTTAAAGGAGATTTGGAAGTTAACAGCTTTTAAGCAATCCGAATTCGAAATCATGAAACAATTTGGTGAAACATTAGGCCGACATGATCGGATATCACAGCAAAAACATATTATGTTGACCCTCTCGCATCTCGAAAGAGAGGAAATGGAAGCAAGAGATAGACAAGTGAAATATGAAAAAATGGTTAAAAGTCTTGGATTTCTTTCAGGGTTATTACTTGTCATCTTACTGATGTAATTTTTAGGAGGAGAAATAATGGGTTTAGAGGTAGATATCATCTTCAAAATTGCTGGGGTGGGAATTGTAGTAGCCTTCTTACACACCATTTTGGATCAGGTTGGAAAGAAGGAATATGCACAATGGGTCACTCTTTTTGGCTTTATATATATTTTATTTATGGTTGCCTCCATCGTCGATGATTTATTTCAGAAAATTAAATCCGTCTTTTTATTCCAAAGTTAAAGGAGGATTCCTACCATTGAAATTTTGCAGATTGTCGGAATTGCTCTAGTCTCTACCTTTTTAGCTTTAATTGTAAAAGAACAAAAGCCAAATTTTGCTTTTTTATTAATTGTGTTTGTCGGATGTGCAATTTTTCTATTCTTAGTCGACCAAATCTATGAAATCATTCAAATGCTTCAAAAAATCGCTTCAAATGCACATGTAAATTTAATATACGTTGAAACGATTTTAAAGATTATTGGAATTGCATATATTGCTGAATTTGCTGCGCAAATTACAAAAGATGCTGGTCAAGGAGCGATTGCTTCGAAAATTGAACTTGGTGGAAAAATTCTTATCCTAGCAATGGCTATTCCTATATTAACAGTCATGATTGAAACGATCATTCAACTCATTCCAAATTAATATGTACTAGGATTTACACAAATCGAGGTGGAAAAAATGAAGCAGCGATCGAAGTTCCTATTATCTATCATAGTCCTATTATCCTTTATTTTCACTCCAGTTGTACAAGCTTCACCTCAGACTAATGAAGAAGAAAAGCCTTTAACCCCACAGCAGCTTGTTGAATCTCAGCTAGATACGTTAAATATGGATGAATTAAAACAATATTGGGAAAATATTTTGCAGCAATATGGTGGTTTTTTACCTGAAAGTCAAAAAGGGAGTTTATATGATTTTATTAAAGGTGAAAAGCAATTTTCATTTAAACAATGGTTTACAGGCATGTTCAAATTTGCTTTTCAAGAATTTATTATGAATGGAAAGTTATTAGGCTCATTAATCCTTTTGACGATTTTCAGTATGTTTCTACAGACCTTACAAAATTCCTTTGAAAAAAGCACGATTAGTAAAGTTGCCTATTCCATTGTCTTCATGGTTTTAATGATTATTGCTTTAAATAGCTTTCATGTTGCCATTGAATATTCAAAGGAAGCTATTAATACGATGATCTCATTTATATTAGCTCTAATCCCTCTACTTTTGGCATTAGTAGCTGCCTCTGGCGGACTTATATCTGCAGCATTCTTCCACCCAGTGATCTTATTTCTCATGAATATGAGTGGAGTATTTATTCAATATATCGTGTTACCGATGCTATTTTTATCGGCATTATTAAGTATCGTAAGTACGTTAACAGAGCATTACAAGGTCAGCCAATTGGCGAATTTATTACGAAATTGGAGTATAGGATTACTTGGTCTGTTTTTAACAGTGTTTCTAGGAGTCATTTCTGTACAAGGTGCTTCTACTGCGATTACAGATGGAGTAACGATAAGAACGGCCAAATTTATTACAGGTAATTTTATCCCAGTAATTGGTAGGGTGTTTACTGATGCAACGGATACGGTTATCAATGCTTCAGTTTTGTTGAAGAATACAGTTGGAATTGCAGGCGTGGCCATTTTAATATTAATCGTCGCATTCCCAGCTATTAAAATATTAATGATTGCCTTTATATATAAATTTGCTGCGGCGATCCTTCAGCCGTTAGGTGGAGGACCAGTAATTGCTTGTCTTGACATTATTAGTAAAAGCGTTATTTACGTTTTTGCCGCTTTAGCCATCGTTTCACTTATGTTTTTTCTTAGTATTACTGTCATTATTGCCGCTGGAAATTTAACTATGATGGTAAGGTAGGTGGAAATCATTGCAATTTTTAACTGAATGGGTTACGAATATTATTTTATTTATTCTACTTGCCACAGTCATTGACATGCTATTGCCAAATTCAAGTTTTCAAAAATACACTAAAATTGTAACTGGACTTTTGCTGATCGCTATCATCTTAACACCCGTATTGAAATTAATATCAAAAGATTTTGAATCAGCTCTTGCATCAATCCCTATTTTTGAGGACTCTAAAGAAAAAAATATGGAAAATTTAATAGAATTTAAGAAAAAAGAAATACAAGCTACATCAGATGCATATATTTTAAAACAAATGGCTGTCCAACTAAAACAGGACACAGCGGAGGAGTTGATGGAACAATACGGTTTAGAAATCGCAAACATTGATTTCTTAGTTGATGAAGCAAAAAACAATCAGGCTTTCCCAGATAACCTCCAAAAAGTCATCGTCCAGTTGAAGCAGTCAGAGAAAGAAACGCAGGTTGTAGAAGTGGTACAGAGAGTGGAGATTAATACAGTAACTCCTCCTCCATCTAAACGATTAACAGCCCAATCACAAGAAATTACTACGCTCCTATCTGAAAAATGGAATGTAACAGAAAGCGCGATTGAAGTTTTGATTGAAGGGGAGGTGACAGGCAAAAATGGATCTTAAAGGGCCATTTTCTCGGTTGAGAAATCTTCTGCCTACAAAAGAAAAGCAAGGAAAAAAAAATGTGAAAATGCAGTATTTATTGCTCGTTGGACTTTTTGGAGCAGTGATCATGCTAGCGAATAATATTCTTTTTTCTGATAAATCTTCATTGGATCAATCGATTTCAACTTTTCAGAATCAAGCAAATTCCGAAAAAGACGTTGAAGTGTTCGGTCCGAAATCGAGTGGTGGAGGAAAAACAAGCATCTCAGATTATGAACGAGCTTATGAAGCTCAGCTTAAGGATGCATTAGAGCAAATGTTAGGTGTCGATAAGGTCACCGTCATAGTCAATGTTGATGCAACAGATAAAAAAGTATTAGAAAAAAATGTTACTACTCAGTCTCAGACAACAAATGAAACCGACCGCGAAGGTGGTAAAAGAAAAGTCGAAGATGCCTCCATAAATGAACAATTAGTCATTGTTCGAGAGGGAGAAAAAGAAGGGCCTATTCTATTAGAAACAAAGAAGCCTAAGATTCGTGGTGTGTTAGTCGTTGCACAAGGCGCTGAAAATATCCAAGTGAAGAAATGGATTATTGAGGCGGTAACAAGAGTACTTGATGTGGGCAGTCATCGCGTTGCGGTCATGCCTAAAAAAAACTAAGGGGGATTCATTAAATGTTATTAAAAAAACAAACAGTATGGTTATTAACAATGTTAAGTTTAGTAGTAGTATTATCCGTTTACTATATAACATCACCTGAGCAAAAAATTTCGGATTTGGCTTCCGTAGAAAAGAAACAAGAAAAAGGGAATGAAAAAGATGTAGTTAGTTCAGGTAAAGAACTTAACATCACTTCTGGTATCGCAAGCGATGAAGTATTTGAATCACTTCGCATGGATCAAGAGGATGCACGTAGTCAAAGAAAAGAAGAATTAGAGACCATCATTGCAAGCACTGAACTTCCTAAAGACCAAATTAATGATGCAGTTGTTGAAATGAAAGAAATAAATGAAGTGGCAGATAAAGAAAGAATGCTAGAAACGTTAATTAAAACTTTAGGGTATGATGATGCGTTAGTACGAGCTGATGGAGAAGACATCCGCATTACTGTAAAAGCAAAAGAGAAATCACAAAAAGCGGCAAATGATATTTTACGCCTAGTAAGAGACGAAATTGGCTCAATGGAATTCGTTGTAGTTGATTTCCAAATCGAGAAATAAAATAAAGGAAAGCCAACTTGGCTTTCCTTTATTTTTGTAATTCTAATAAACTCTCAATCGAATCATGTGCGGATGTAATGGCTTGAAAAAGTTTTTCATGCTCAGATGTTTGGAGTCCAACCGAAATGGATAACTCCTGTAAAGTTGCACTTGCTTGCTCGATGATAGAACTAAATTCATTAACCGAAACTTCCATTGTTTTGGATGAATGACTAAACTCCTTTGTTAAAGACTCGTATTTAGAAATATCACTTCGCAATTTTACAAAGGACTCGCTAATTTTAGAAAATGATTCTTGAGTTTCAATGGCTAGTTGTAAATTTTCTGTAGTCTTTCTACTTGTGTTGCTTATTTGTTCCATTGTCTCTTCTGTACCAATAAAAACACTTTTTAGATTATCTGAAATTTGCGAAGCTGTTTTACTAGAATTGTCTGCTAGTTTTCGTACTTCTTCTGCGACAACTGCGAATCCCTTACCACTTTCTCCAGCACGGGCAGCTTCAATAGAGGCATTTAATGCTAATAAATTTGTTTGATTTGCTATTTCTTGAATAGCTGTAACAAAGCTTGATGTATCTTGTATCAGTTTAGAAAGATTCGTCATTTGTTCATTAGCTTGAATCATATCTTGATAAGAAAATTGAATCTCGTCTTTTAATCTCGAAACAAGAGAAAAACCAGAAGATGCTACTTCATCTGTTTGAATGGCATCGCTATGGAGTTTTTCGACTAGAGTCGCAGTTTGCGAAATGGTATAACCTGAATACTCTAATGATTTTGTTAAATCAACAATCGTATTAGATTGGACTTGCATCCCTATCGCCATTTCTGATATTGAACGGTCCATCTCATTTGAAGCACGATAGTTTTCCTGACTTTTACTTTTTACAAGTTCAATCATACTTGAAATGCTTTTTGTGTGTTCGGAAATCGCCATTTGCACTTGACGATCTCTTGTTAAAAGCTGTTCGGTTTCTTTTTGTGCTTTTTCAATATGTTCGGACAGTTTCTTTGAAATGGATAGCTGAAAGGTTAATAGTATAGTCACTAAAATAAATAACAAGTAAATCGTTACATAGTTTTTTAATTCAAAAGGCAGAGATTCGTGGTGGAGATAGGAAAATGCTGTAATTCCAACTAACCCTAAAAATGATGCTAGCCATAATATGAGTCGATCCATATAAATGGCGGCTATAGCAAGTACAAAATAAATTAAGAAATAAGCTGTTGGTGAAACGCTGTTTTCCATAATAATAAAAATGACAGAAGTAACGATAATTATAGATATATAAGGAATGATTTTTATCAATTTTCGTGAATAATGAAGGGAAGCGACGATTGCTACACCAATACCACCTGCAATAATAATGGATAAGATTACAGCCAAATCTTTTTTCATAGCGATATCTACAACGGTGGCTAATATTACACTGACAAAGGCTGCTTTAATAACAAGCGAATTCTTCCTCATTAAGTCATCTTTCTTAATTTGTTCGATATTATTCATGTACATTTCCCTTTCCTTAAGTCACAATATATATTATTTCGATATTTTTCAGCAAAATCCTTCAACAAAATGTCATCTAATTTTACAAAAGCTAGGAATGAAAATAATAATGAGTGAAAAATAATTGGAGGAATGGATTCCATTATTGAACTTATATAAGTTTTTATCGTATAGTATTAGTATCTAGTCATAAAGTGAAACTTCCAACAGTAGGGTGACTTATTCCCTACTGTTGGTTAGTTGAACATATCGGGCATTTACGGGCAGTTTATCCCACTAGTTATTTACTCGATTCCTTATATTCTCTAGAAGAGGATTTACTGCCCGTTAATCTGCGATAATTTTTTTATGGTTATATAATTTTTTGCACAAATAAATATAAATTTTGGCAAGGAGAGTGTTTCGTTTGTTAAAAGTACAAGAAATACGTGAACTAATTAAATTAGTGGACCAGTCGAACATCGATGAATTTGTTTATGAATCGGAAGGTTCTAAAATTAAAATGAAAAAAAATACAGCGAATACCGTTACAGTTACCCAAGCACAACCACAACCTGTATCGATTGCAGCGGTTCAACCGCAAAAGGTTATTGAACCAGTTGCAGTTCAAGAAGTACAGTCCATTTCACAAGAACCTGCAAAAGAAGTGGTGCAGGACACGTCAAATTTACATAAAATCACATCTCCAATGGTGGGAACATTTTATCAATCCCCATCACCAGATGCAGATGCCTATGTGAAAGTAGGAACTAAAGTTTCTAAAGATTCAGTTGTTTGTATCGTAGAGGCAATGAAATTATTTAATGAAATAGAAGCAGAAATTAACGGCGAAATTGTTGAAATTCTTGTAAAAGATGGACAATTAGTTGAATACGGACAACCATTATTTTTAGTAAAGCCTGAATAAGGAGCGATTTGGAGGATGATAAAAAAACTATTAATTGCAAATAGAGGAGAAATTGCGGTACGTGTAATTAGAGCTTGTCGTGAAATGGGAATTGAGTCTGTCGCAGTTTTCTCGGAAGCAGATAGAGAATCACTACATGTTCAATTGGCCGATGAAGCCTATTGTATTGGGCCAACCTCATCAAAAGATAGCTATTTAAATGTTACAAACATCATCAGTGTGGCTAAATTGACAGGCTGTGATGCTATCCATCCAGGCTATGGATTTTTAGCTGAAAATGCTGATTTTGCAGAGTTATGCCGAGAAGTGAATATTACATTTGTTGGCCCTAGTCCTGAAGCAATTACAAAAATGGGAACGAAGGATATTGCTCGTGAAACGATGGCTGAAGCGGGTGTTCCGATTGTACCAGGTTCAAAAGGGATTATAAAGAATAATGAGGAAGCAATTGAACTCTCGAACCAAATGGGTTACCCAGTAATCATTAAGGCTACAGCAGGTGGCGGTGGTAAAGGAATTCGTGTTGCTAAAAATGAACAAGAATTAATTAAAGGAATAGCCATTACCCAACAAGAAGCTGCAACGGCGTTTGGAAATCCAGGAGTATATATTGAAAAATATATTGAAGATTTCCGTCACGTAGAAATTCAAGTACTTGCTGATTCCTATGGCAACACGATTCATTTAGGTGAACGGGATTGCTCAATCCAAAGAAGACTTCAAAAACTATTGGAAGAGACTCCGTCGCCAGCCCTTGATGGGGAAATTCGTGAAGAAATGGGAAATGCAGCGGTAAAAGCGGCGAAAGCAGTTGATTATACAGGCGCTGGCACGGTAGAATTTATATATGATTATCGCAATCGTAAATTCTATTTCATGGAAATGAATACTCGAATTCAAGTAGAGCATCCAGTAACGGAAATGGTGACAGGAGTAGACTTAATTAAAGAACAAATTAAGATTGCTTCTGGGGAAAAGCTCCCTTTAACACAGTCTGAAGTTACTTTTACAGGATGGGCAATTGAATGTAGGATAAATGCTGAAAATCCAGAGAAAAATTTTATGCCATCTCCTGGAAAAATCAAAATGTATTTACCTCCTGGCGGATTAGGAGTAAGAATTGACTCTGCAGCGTATCCTGGATATTCCATCCCGCCTTACTATGATTCCATGATTGCTAAGGTAATAACTTATGGTAATAGTCGAGAGGAAGCTATTTCTAGAATGAAGCGTGCGTTAAGTGAGTTTGTTGTCGAAGGTATTCATACAACGATTCCATTTCACCTTAGATTATTAGAACATGAGCAATTCGTAGAAGGTCAGTTTAACACGAAATTTCTAGAAATGTACGATGTGATGAAATCCTAGTATACATGGGAGGTATTTAATATGGGCGAAAACAATATTTTAGAAATGAACAAAGACAATGCTGGACTTGGAAAAGTTGAAATTGCTCCTGAAGTGATCGAAGTGATCGCAGGAATTGCTGCATCTGAGGTTGAAGGTATTGCTCAGATGCGTGGGAACTTTGCTTCTGGTGTCGTTGAAAGATTAGGAAAGAAGATTCACGGTAAGGGTGTTAAAGTAGAACTTTCAGAAGAAGGCATTAAAGTGGATGTTTATTGTGTGATGAAATTTGGTATTTCCATTCCTACTGTAGCAGGAAAAGTTCAGGACAATATTCGTCAAGCTTTATTAAATATGACAGCACTAGACGTGGAAGAAGTTAATATCCATGTCGTAGGGATTCAATTTGAAAACCCAAAAAATGAATTAGTTGTCGAACAAGAGTTATAAAAGAAGAACCAAAGGCCCTGTCTTTGGTTCTTTATTTTTTAAAAAATTTCGAATATTTCCTTTGTGCTTGATTGAACTAGTTTTTAGTTAGGAAGTTTGTCATAATAAAGAAAAGCGTTTAGTAAATAGATGAAATTAGTTCTATGAAAGTTAGATAAAGGGGTTATCATTAAATGAAACGTAGAACAGCAAGAGAAAAAGCATTACAAGCTTTATTCCAAATAGATGTAAGTGATATTGATCCAAGTGAAGCAATTGAACATGTTTTGGAAGAGGAATCATCTGACTCCTATTTAGAGAAATTAGTTTTTGGTGTCATTGAACATCAATCGGAGATAGATGAAAGCATTAAAGCTCAATTAGAAAAATGGTCGTTAGAAAGATTGGCAAATGTAGATCGGAGTTTACTTAGAATGGCAATATTCGAGATGAAGTACTGTTCCGATGAGGTCCCAGTTAACGTCATTCTCGATGAAGCGATAGAAATTGCGAAAATGTATGGAGATGACCAATCAAGTCGTTTTATTAACGGGGTTTTGGCTAACATAAAACAACATATGTCTTAATTCTTCAAACCACTTTGAATTGGTTCTCTCCAAAAAATGGAGGAGAATGAAAAGATGGCTGCTAAGATTATTGATGGAAAACTAATTGCACAAAAAAAGCACGAAGAAATTTCATTGGAAGTTGAAAGGCTTAAAAGCAAAAACATCGTTCCAGGGCTTGCCGTACTTTTAGTAGGGAATAATCCTGCATCAAGAACATATGTGAAAAGTAAGGAAAAGACTTGTAAAAATCTCGGGATGAAGTCTGTATTAATAGAATATCCAGCAACCGTAACTGAGGATGAGGTTTTAGCAAAGATTATGGAATTGAATGAGGATCGTACCATTCATGGTATCCTTATACAATTACCTTTACCTGATCATATTAATGAAAAAAAGGTCATTGAAACCATCTTACCTGAAAAAGATGTAGATGGCTTCCACCCCATTAATATCGGTAGAATGATGACTGGACAGGATTCCTTTTTACCGTGCACTCCATACGGTGTAATGGTTATGTTAGAGGAAATGAATATTTCAATAGAAGGTAAGCATGTTGTTGTTGTTGGCAGAAGTAATATTGTTGGTAAGCCTTCAGGTCAACTATTTTTAAATGAAAATGCGACGGTTACCTATTGCCATTCAAAAACAAAAGATTTGAAAGCAATCACAAAGCAAGCTGATATATTAGTTGCTGCTGTAGGTAAGATGAATTTCATAACAGCTGATCATGTTAAAGAAGGAGCAGTTGTCATTGATGTTGGTATTAATCGCAATCTAGAAGGTAAGCTCTGCGGTGATGTTGACTTTGAAGAAGTGAAGGAAAAAGCCAGCTTCATTACTCCGGTTCCGGGTGGAGTTGGACCTATGACGATCACAATGTTAATGTACAATACATTAAAATCAGCAAAAAATACGCAACAAACGCTTCAAAATTCAATTAAATAATCCTTCAAGTCCTTGTCCATTACATTATTCACACTTAATATAGTAGAGAATAGCCGTAATGGATTTGGACATTTTTTTGTAGGAAATTATTTTAACAAGATGTGGATACTTTGGAGTAGTTTATCTTAATCCAGCTCCAGCGCCTAGCCCCCTCGAGGTCAAAAGCCAATCCGACAGGAAGGTTAATGAACAACCTTCCCGCCGGCTCGTCTTTTGCTTGTCGGGGCTGATCAAGGCGCCTCCGCCTTTTGTTTAAGGAGCTCTAACATGTCTGATCAAAAATATTTATCAGTTAATGCTTTAACTAAATATATTAAAAGAAAATTCGATGTCGACCCACATTTACAGGATGTTTTAGTAAGAGGAGAGATTTCGAATTACAAACAGCATTCAAGCGGGCATATGTATTTTACTTTAAAGGACGATAAAGCACGGATTTTAGCTGTTATGTTCTCTAGCAATAATAAAAATATGAAATTTTCCCCAGAGAATGGCATGAAGATTTTAATAAAAGGGGATATATCTCTCTACGAGCCAAGTGGTCAATATCAAATATACATAAAAGAAATGCAGCCAGACGGAATTGGTGATCTCTTCCTAGCTTACGAGCAATTGAAAAAAAAGCTTGAGCAAGAAGGATTGTTTTTACAGAGTGTTAAGAAAAGTCTACCCCCATTTCCCAAAAAAATTGGAGTAATTACTTCTCCAACAGGTGCAGCCATTCGTGACATACTGACTACCTTAAAAAGAAGATACCCCATTGCGAATATTTTAATTCTACCGGCTTTAGTACAAGGTGCACAGGCAGGCTCTTCTATTGTTAAAGCAATCGAAAATGCCAACAAATTAGGGGATATTGATGTGCTGATTGTTGGGCGGGGTGGTGGTTCGATTGAAGAGCTTTGGCCATTTAATGAAGAAATCGTTGCTAGAGCTATTTTTTCATCAGTTATTCCGATTATTTCAGCTGTTGGACATGAGACCGATTTTACAATTGCCGATTTTGTCGCTGATTTAAGAGCTCCAACCCCTACAGGTGCGGCGGAACTTGCTGTTCCACATATTGATGATTTAAAAGATAAAGTAGCCGAACGACAATCACGTCTATTTAGAGCTATGCGTGAGAAAATTAGTTTTCAAAAAGCTCGTATTGATCGAATTCAAAAATCCTATGCATTTAGATATCCGAAAAAATTGTATGAGCAAAAGCTAGAACAGGTGGACAGACTGACAGATCGATTAATGAAAGGGACAACCCTTTCAACGAATCAGAAAAAAGAAAAACTTGACTTGCTAATGAAGAGAATAACACGAAATCACCCGAACCAACTTTTACTAAAAGGACAGGATTCGTTTGAAAAGACTCAGAGAAGGCTAGTTCGAGCTACAATTGCTATTCATCAACAGAAAAGGCAACAGTTTCAACATGTTTTATCTACATTAGATGCTCTAAGTCCATTAAAAATTATGGATCGTGGTTATAGTCTTGTATATACGAAGAATCAACAGTTAATAAAGAAAATTGAACAGGTACAAAAAAATGATCTGATCAATATTCAATTAAATAATGGGAAAATGGAGTGCCAAGTAATTAATGTAGAAAGAAGTGATATGAATGTCTGAGAAAGTAACACTTACTTTTGAAGAAGCGATTCAGAAATTAGAAGTGATCGTGGAACGATTAGAAGAAGGAGACGTCCCTTTAGAGGAAGCAATAGAAATATACAAAGAAGGCATGAATTTATCAAAGCTTTGTCAAGATAAATTAACATATGTTGAAGAGCAGTTAGCCCAAATGTTAACAGAGGATGGGCGGACAGTGCAGTTTGCAATCCGCGAGGAGGAATAATTTGTGCGGGCATTACTTTTACCTGAATTTTCGGAAAGGTTTCGTTCGATTCTTGAGGAAGAATTAAAACGTAGAACCCTTTCATTAAATGCTCCAACCATAATTAAGGATGCTATGCTTTATTCCTTAGAAGCTGGTGGAAAAAGGATAAGACCATTATTATTATTCGCTACCATACATGCTTTTAATAAAGATTCATCGATTGGACTTGATACAGCTGTTGCAATCGAAATGATACACACGTATTCACTAATTCATGATGATTTACCATGTATGGATGATGATGATTTACGTCGTGGAAAACCGACGAATCATAAAGTTTTTGGTGAAGCGATTGCTGTATTAGCTGGTGATGCTTTACTAACATATAGCTTTCAAGTAATTACGGAAACCTCAAAGGAAATCGTTTCTAACGATATTAAATTAGAATTAATAAAAGAATTAGCTAAAGCTGCTGGATCAGAAGGTATGGTTGGTGGGCAAGTTGCTGATATGGAAGCTGAAGGAAAACGCTTGGACTTAAGTGAATTGGAATATATACATATTCATAAAACAGGAAAACTTTTAGCGTTTAGTATTCTTGCTGGGGCAATCATTTCTGAAGCAACTGAAATAGAGAAAAAATGTTTAACTAATTTTGCCCATCATCTTGGATTAGCGTTCCAGATACAGGATGATATTCTAGATCTTGAGGGTGATCAAGAAATTATTGGTAAGCCCGTAGGAAGTGATCAACATAATAATAAGAATACATATCCTTCCTTATTAACGATTGAAGGGGCTAAAAAAGCACTGCAAGACCATATAAAAGAAGCAAAAAGGAATTTAGTGGAGAGCGGACTAAACACAGACTTATTAGCGGAAATCACCAACTTAATCGCTTCAAGGGATCATTAAACAACGTTATCAACATGATTTGAGAGAAAATAACATATATGATATAATCAATTTTATTAAATGAAACTTCAATCAGATTATAAAATGATATTCACAATGGCCGTTACCACATTTGTGTTAGCGGCTATTTTTTCAATGTCTTACTTAAGAAAGTTCCAAATGAAATATAATAGAAAAATGAGTAAGAAACATAGGAATAATAAGATACGAAAGTGAGTGATCCTATTATGGATCTTTTGAAAATAAAAGACCCTTCTTTCTTAAAAGGAATGACCATCCCAGAATTAGAATCATTAAGCCAGGAGATCCGCCAGTTTCTTATTGAGAAGCTTTCCACAACAGGGGGGCATATTGGACCAAATTTAGGGGTCGTTGAATTAACAATTGCACTGCATACTTGCTTTGAAAGTCCAAAAGATAAACTAATATGGGATGTCGGACATCAGTCCTATGTACATAAAATTTTAACTGGAAGAGCAAGCCAATTTGATACGCTAAGACAATTTAAAGGACTGTGCGGCTTTCCGAAAATGATCGAAAGTGAACATGATGTTTGGGAAACAGGGCATAGTTCCACTTCTTTATCTGCTGCAATGGGAATGGCAATTGCCCGCGACCTTAAGAATGAATCATCTTATATTATCCCAATTATTGGTGATGGTGCTTTAACGGGTGGTATGGCCTTGGAAGCATTAAACCATATCGGACATGAAAAGAAAAATATGATAGTCATATTAAATGATAATGAAATGTCTATTGCTCCCAATGTTGGTGCTCTCCATTCTGTTTTAGGAAGACTTCGTACTGCTGGAAAATACCAGTGGGTAAAAGATGAATTGGAATTTATCTTAAAGAAAATTCCAGCGGTAGGTGGCAAATTAGCCTCTACAGCTGAAAGGGTAAAGGATAGTCTCAAGTATTTATTTGTGTCAGGTATGTTTTTTGAAGAATTGGGATTTACCTATCTAGGCCCTGTTGACGGTCATAATTATGAAGAACTATTTGAGAATTTTAAATATGCTAAAAAAACGGAAGGACCTGTACTTCTTCATGTCATTACGAAAAAGGGGAAAGGGTATCATCCAGCTGAAAATGATAAAAAGGGTACTTGGCATGGTACAGGACCTTATAAAATGGAAACAGGCGATTTTGTCAAACCATCTTTGCCAACTCCACCTGCTTGGAGCAGTCTAGTAAGTGAAACGGTTCGTAAGCTTGCGCGTAAGGATGATCGCATTGTAGCTATCACTCCTGCGATGCCTGTTGGTTCTAAATTAGAGGGGTTTGCAAGTGAATTTCCAGATCGAATGTATGATGTGGGGATCGCTGAACAACATGCAGCAACTGTAGCAGCAGGATTAGCAACACAAGGTATGAAACCATTTCTTGCTATTTATTCGACTTTTTTACAGAGAGCTTATGATCAAGTTGTTCATGATATTTGCCGCCAAAATTTAAATGTATTCATTGGTATCGACCGTGCAGGTTTAGTGGGAGCAGACGGTGAAACTCATCAAGGTGTTTTTGATATTGCTTTTTTACGCCATATTCCTAATCTCGTTCTTATGATGCCAAAGGATGAAAATGAAGGTCAGCATATGGTGTATACAGCAATTCAGTATGATCAAGGTCCTATTGCAATGCGTTTCCCAAGAGGGAATGGGATTGGTGTACCTATGGATGAAAACCTACGAACCATTCCGATTGGTACATGGGAGGTATTGAAAGAAGGCGATGATGTGGCTATCCTCACCTTTGGAACAACCATTCCAATGGCATTAGAAGCTGCCGCACAATTAGAAAAAGAAGGTATTCAAGTTAAAGTTGTAAATGCTAGGTTTATCAAACCATTAGATGAAAAAATGCTCTTTAACATAATGAAATCAGATATCCCGATTTTAACGATTGAAGAAGCTGTTCTACAAGGTGGATTTGGAAGTACAGTTTTGGAGTATGCTCATGACCATGGCTACTCATCTGCAAAAATTGAAAGAATGGGAATTCCTGATCAATTTATCGAGCATGGAAATGTGGACTGCTTATTAGAGGAAATTGGTTTAACAACTGAAGAAGCAGTTAAAAAAATAAAAAAACTTGCATTGTTAAAAGTAAAAAGGGCGTAAATATGAAACGTAAGAAAGAGCGACTCGATGTTTTACTAGTAGAAAGAGGATTAATTGAAACACGTGAAAAAGCAAAAAGAGCAGTAATGGCTGGGCTTGTATATTCAAAGGAACAAAGATTAGATAAGCCGGGTGAAAAGGTCATTTCAGACATTCCATTAACAATAAAAGGGAATGTAATACCTTATGTAAGCCGCGGAGGGTTAAAGCTAGAAAAGGCTTTAGAAGTATTTAATCTTGATATTAAAGGCAAGAAGATGATTGATATTGGAGCTAGTACAGGAGGTTTTACGGATTGTGCTCTCCAAAATGGTGTCTTAATGTCTTATGCATTAGATGTAGGCTACAATCAATTAGCGTGGAAATTAAGACAGGATGAGCGTGTAGTTGTGATGGAACGAACGAACTTCCGTTATGTCACACCGGCTGATTTAACTATGGGATTACCAGAGTTTGCCTCCATAGATGTTTCTTTTATTTCCTTAACATTAATTTTACCTGTTTTGAAACATTTATTAATGCCGAACAGTGATGTAGTTGCGCTCATTAAACCACAGTTTGAAGCTGGAAAGGACCAAGTGGGGAAAAAAGGAATCGTTCGTGATCCTAGTGTCCATCTGTTGGTTATTGAGAAAATCATTCGTCACTCTATTCAAGAAGGTTACGATGTGGTTGAATTGTCATTTTCCCCGATAACTGGAGGAGACGGCAATATAGAGTTTTTAATCCACTTAAAATGGGCAGGAAATCAAGAGAATAAGAATGGGGAATCCCTTCTCACTATTACACCAGAAGATGTGGTGAAAACAGCACATAATGAACTGAAAACGAAAAAGGAAGAGGAATAAGATCACACTTATCCTCTTCTTTCTTTTGGTATCAAAAAACATGTACAATCCCGATAAAATGGGCTAACATATGATTAGATAAGACAAATTATTACATATTAATGGTTTGTAATTAGAGGTGAAAGTATGAATAAGGGTCAACGTCATATAAAAATTAGGGAAATAATCACTAACAATGATATTGAGACACAGGATGAATTAGTCGATGCTTTAAAAGAAGCAGGGTTTAACGTTACACAGGCAACGGTTTCTCGTGATATAAAAGAGCTTCATTTAGTGAAGGTCCCATTAATGGATGGAAGATATAAATATAGCTTGCCAGCTGACCAACGTTTTAATCCTTTACATAAATTAAAGCGGACATTAATGGATGCCTTTGTAAAAATTGACTCGGCAGGGCATTTATTAGTAATGAAGACATTACCAGGGAACGCAATGGCTATAGGTGCTTTAATTGATAACCTTGTTTGGGAAGAAATATTAGGTACTATTTGTGGTGATGATACGATTCTGATTATTTGTCGAACACCTGCAGACACTGATATCATAACAAACCGCTTCCTTGAGATGCTTTAAAAAGGAGTGAATGGATTGTTAGTTGAATTATCAATAAAGAACTTTGCGATTATTGAACGTCAAGCGATATCTTTTGAAAAAGGGTTAACTGTTTTATCAGGAGAAACCGGTGCTGGAAAATCCATCATAATTGATGCTATTCATTTATTAGTAGGTGGAAGAGGATCATTTGAATTTGTTCGCCATGGTGAGGAGAAGGCAGAAATTGAAGGTTTGTTTCAAATCGATGAAAAAGAACACCCGATTTTACATAAAGCTTCTGAATTTGGAATTGATATTGAGGATGGAATGGTTGTACTTCGAAGAGAAATTTCCAAGACTGGAAAAAGTATTTGCCGAATAAATGGTAAATTAGTAACGATTTCTGTATTAAGAGAGTTAGGTGGTCATTTAGTTGATATTCATGGTCAGCATGAGCATCAGGAACTTATGAATGAATCATCACATCTTTCTTTATTAGATCAATTTGGGGCGGAAGAAATTGAGCCTGCATTAAAAGAATATCAATTAGTTTATCGTAAATATGAGCAAACAGTAAAAAAGCTAAAGAGTTTAAGTGAAAATGAGCAGCAAATGGCTCATCGGCTAGATTTGATTCAATTTCAATTTGAAGAAATTCAAAAAGCAAACTTAAAGTTAAATGAGGATACAGAATTATTTGAAGAAAAGAAAAAGCTAAACAATTTCGAGAGAATATTTAGTTCGATTCAATCTTCGTATACGGCTTTAAATGGGGAACAAAAAGGTCTTGATTGGATAGGAACAGTCATGGGTCATTTGGAGGATGCTGCAAGTTTAGACTCCCAATATCAAGAATTATTTGAAACAGTATCCAATATCTTTTATTCCCTTGAAGATGCAAATCGGACATTAAGAAATGAAATTAGTGGATTGGAATATGATCCTAACCGTTTAAATCAAATAGAAGAAAGGTGGAATGAGATAAATCAGTTAAAAAGAAAATATGGAAAAACGATTGAAGAAATCTTAGAATATGCTGCAACAATCGAAGAAGAAATAGGAACCATTCAAAATAAAGAAACCCATATTGGTCAATTAGAAAAAGAGATGGTCGAGCTTAAAAAAGAACTGCAAAAGGAATCGCAAACTGTAAGTAAATTAAGAAAAAAGTGGGCTGATAAGCTAACTGTTTTAATCCACAAGGAACTTAAAGAGCTCTATATGGAAAAAGCTATTTTTGAAATTCGATTAGAAAAGGCAGATGACACTTTCTCTCTTTCTGGGTCGGATATGACTGAGTTCTACATTTCAACGAATCCAGGTGAACCGTTAAAACCTTTAGTGAAAATAGCCTCAGGTGGTGAGCTTTCACGAATGATGCTTGCATTGAAAAGTATTTTTTCCAAGCATCAAGGAGTAACATCGATTATCTTTGACGAGGTTGACACAGGTGTAAGTGGTCGAGTGGCACAAGCAATAGCAGAAAAAATTTATCAAGTAGCTGTTGACTCACAAGTATTATGTATTTCCCATTTACCACAAGTAGCGGCGATGGCGGACACTCATTTATATATTTCTAAAAATATGACAGAAGGAAGAACAAAAACCTCAGTTAACACTTTATCTAATGAAGAAAAGATAAAAGAAATCGGACGTATGATATCTGGAATCGAAATAACTGATTTAACGAAGGAACACGCAAAAGAACTTCTTTTATTAGCTGAACATATGAAGAAACAAAAAGAAACTATCGTCTAAACGGTAGTTTTTTTCTTTTCCAATATACTCTTTTCTGCTTTTCTTTATCTTCCAGTTATAAATGAGCCTTTACAAGGCAAAATTATAATTGTAGCCAATAAGACGTTTGTGGACTAGAAGCGAGGAGAGTGAAAAATTTGTTCATTGAAAGCTTAAGAAAAATAATGGGTGGAATTCTCCTTGTTTCATTAATTTCATTAGGTTTTTCCTCGTTTTTTCAAGAATATATAGATATTCCTAAAAGTATTACCGTATTTGAAGGTCAGAATTTACAGTTAAACAAAGCTATTCCGGCTGCCATCTCGTTAAATCATAATAATTCAAGTGTTTCCATACGAGATGAAAAAGAAACGATAAATATTAGCGGAAAAGAGCAAGGAAACAATGAAATGCTTCTTGAATTAGCAGGTTTCCCAATAAAAAAGGTCGATGTTCATGTTTTAAAGGATTTTAAAGTAATACCTGGTGGCCAATCCATTGGTGTAAAACTTAATACAGTTGGCGTGTTAGTTGTTGGTCATCATCAGGTTAGTACAAGTAATGGCAAAAAGTCTCCTGGAGAAATAGCAGGAATTAAAGTTGGTGATATTATTACCAAAATAAATGGCCAAACCATAGAAAAGATGACAGATGTTGCACCATTTGTGCAAAATTCTGGTGAAAATGGTAAACCATTGCAAGTCGTTATTAGCCGTGAAAGCGGTGAGTTTACAACGAATCTTCAACCTTTAAAAGATGAAAATGAAGCCACTTATAAACTTGGGTTGTATATACGTGATTCTGCTGCGGGGATTGGAACAATGACTTTTTATGATCCAAAGTCTAAAAAATATGGTGCATTAGGTCACGTCATTTCGGATATGGATACGAAAAAACCCATAGTGGTAGAAGATGGACAAATTGTTCGATCAACTGTTACCTCGATAGAAAAAGGAAGTAATGGCGATCCAGGTGAAAAACTCGCTCGCTTTTCTTCTGACCGTGAGATCATTGGTAATATAAATAGAAATAGCCCATTTGGAATATTTGGCGAACTAAATAAAGACATTTCCAATGGAGTATTAGATAAACCACTGCCAATTGCATTATCTCATCAAGTAAAAGAGGGACCAGCTCAAATATTAACAGTTGTAGAAAATGATAAAGTCGAATTATTCGATATCGAAATTGTGAGTACGATACCACAAAAGTTTCCAGCAACGAAAGGAATGGTTTTAAAAGTAACCGATAAAAATTTACTTGATAAAACGGGTGGAATCGTTCAAGGGATGAGTGGAAGTCCGATTATTCAAGATGGAAAATTAATTGGAGCCGTTACCCATGTTTTTGTAAACGATCCGACGAGTGGATATGGAGTCCATATCGAATGGATGCTTAATGAAGCGGGAATTGATATTTATGAGAAATCAAGAAAAAAGGCAAGTTAATATGTAATACCATAAAAAAATAGGCGTTTTGCGCCTATTTTTTATGGTATTATATAAATAAAATAAAGATTTTTCGACAAAATCATTATAAAAACTTTGTCAACTATCGAAATAAGTCGAAACAGCTAGAAAAACAGAGGAAATATAAGGTTTTCCGTAAATTTTAAGAAAATTTTAAAAAACAAGAGGATTTTCTGTTGCATTGTCGAATTTGTCATTTAGAATAGAAATAAAGAAGAATTGTTTTGGCAACATTCGAATCTGAGGAGGAAATTTGCATTGAGAAAAATCAAAGTTTGTATTGTTGATGATAATAGAGAGTTAGTGGGATTATTAGAGGATTATCTCTCATCCCAAGAAGATTTAGATGTTGTTGGAATCGCACACAATGGTCAAGAATGTCTAACAATGCTTGAACATACTGATCCAGACGTTCTTGTTTTAGATATTATCATGCCACACTTAGATGGATTAGCCGTCTTAGATAGACTTCGTGATATAAAAAAGAATTCTCTACCGAATGTCATCATGCTTACAGCTTTTGGACAGGAAGATGTGACGAAAAAAGCAGTAGAATTAGGAGCGTCCTATTTTATTTTAAAACCATTTGACATGGAAAATTTAGCAAGCATTATTCGTCAAGTGAGTGGGCAATCGAATCAGGTCACTAGAAAGCCAATGAATATGGGTTTCCGTCAGCCTTTAGAGCAGAAACCAAAAAATTTAGATGCAAGCATTACGAGCATTATCCATGAAATCGGTGTACCAGCACATATTAAAGGTTATTTATATCTGCGTGAAGCGATTTCTATGGTTTATAATGATATTGAATTACTTGGTTCTATTACAAAGGTTTTATACCCTGATATTGCAAAAAAATATAATACTACCGCAAGCCGTGTAGAACGTGCGATACGTCATGCCATTGAAGTAGCATGGAGTCGTGGGAACATTGATTCAATTTCCTCTCTCTTCGGATACACCGTCAGTATGTCAAAAGCAAAACCTACGAATTCAGAATTCATCGCAATGGTTGCAGACAAACTTCGTCTTGAGCATAAGGCTTCATAAACTAGAATTAGACAATTAAGTTTATTGACAATCTTTGCTGATAGGAGAGTATTTTTGGATGACAAAGATTTTTGCCCATCGAGGATATTCAGCTGCTTTTCCGGAAAATACGATGAAGGCGTTTATAGAAGCGGAAAAAGTCGGCGCTTGCGGATTAGAAATCGATGTACAACTTACAAAAGATGGTGAAGTTGTCGTTATACACGATGAAAAAGTAGATCGAACAACAAACGGCAGTGGATTCGTTAAAGATATTACTTATAAAGAAATAAGAAAATTAGATGCGAGTTACAAAAATAAAAAGTGGTTAAAAAAAGAACCAATTCCATCCTTAAAGGAATTATTAGAATGGATGACTTCAAATTCACTAATTTGTAATATTGAATTGAAAAATGGGATATTCCCTTATACAGGGATGGAAGAAAAGGTTATTTCCTTAATAAGGTACTATAATTTGGAAGACCGAATTATTTTATCCTCATTTAATCATTATAGTATAGTTTATTGTTATCGACTTGCACCGGAGATTGAAACAGCACCATTATATTCTGAAGGATTATTCATGCCTTGGGTATATGCAAATTCAATTAAAGCGAAGGGGATTCACCCCAAATTAGTTGCAGCTCCAAATGAAATTATTTTAAGTGCAATGGAAAATGGTGTTGCAGTCAGACCTTATACCGTTAATAAAGAAGAAGATATGCGCCGACTCATTGAAATCGGCTGTAGCGCCTTCATTACCGATGATCCAGTAAAAGCGATCCAAGTTTTTAATAATATTAAAAAGATACCGTAAATAAACGATAATGAGTTTGGTTTTGAAGTAGCAAAAGTAAAATAATAAATCAATTTGAAGCCCAACTCTTATATGATTTGGGCTTCATTTATTTGGTAATCTATTAGAGTTTCGATGAATAAAACAAATCGATTAGCAATTTAGATTCGGAGGACGATAACATACAGAAGGAGTGCTAAATTGATAAAGATTTTAATAGGGATAACGTCACTAATATTTATAATTATTGGTATATTACACGTTTTTTGGGCATTTGGGGGAAGTTGGGGAGTAAATTCGGTTCTTCCAACTAAAGATGACAGTACATTACCAGTATTACGACCAAGAATGTTAGGTACACTTTTTATCGGATTACTTTGCTTTTTTGCATCTGTACTTTTATTAATTCAAATAGATTTGTTCACAGTTATTAAATCCTCCTCTCTTTCAAAATGGCTTTGTATGGCTGGAGGAATTGTTTTCTTGATACGTGCTATCGGTGAAGGAAAATATGTAGGTTTTTTTAAGAAAATTAAACATACTAGATTTGCAAAACAAGATACAGCCTTCTATTCCCCTCTTTGTGTTTGGATTAGTATTATTTTTTTTCTAGCATCATTTATATGAGATTTCGACAATCTACAAATTGATGAGCGTATTCAAGTGGTAAAATAGATTTTAGACGTATTATGAAAAATGGCGAAATTCGAAAGAAAAAGCAATGGAAATGAATTCCATTGCTTTTTTTATTGCTACCATTATGTTGAAAACTTTACAAAATATGATACTAATCGGGTTGTGAAATCCGGAACCCAACCCGTTAAATAAACTATGGTCTCTTTTTATTTTGAAAACGTGCTTGAACCTTATTTCTCTTTTTATCACGGTGTAAGATAAATCCGGCAACAAAACCTAAACCAACAAGAAAGAGAATGAGACCGCCGATAAACTGCAAAGATAAATAAGGAAAGGGGGAGTGAAGAATTCCAAAAAGCATATCTCTCATTAATTTAATCCCGACAGCTGCAAAGAAACCTGGGATAAGTAAAATGATTAAAGCAATAATTCTTGTCATCTAAATCATCCTAACTTGAGTCAATATTAAAATGATAAACCAAGGCAGAAAATTGTCAAGAACTCTGTTTGCATGTAAAATAATTATATTGAAAAATTTTTCACATTGTTTTGTGAAAGTTTAGAAATTTTTTTCAATTGAGGATGATGATATGCAAAAAGTGATGATTGTAGGAGCTGGAAAAGGCGGTTCTTCGATTCTAAAAATTTTAAAAGAAACAGCTGTTTTGGATGTGCAAGTTGTTATTGATCATAATCAGACGGCTCCTGGATTACAATTGGCTAAACAAGAAGGGATTCAGACTGGAAATGATTGGAGACCATTTTTGTCGGATGATATTGATATCATTATTGAGGTTACTGGAAATGAAGACGTATTTAAAGAACTAAGAGATGCAAGGAGTAAAAATACCGTTCTTATTCCAGGTAGCGTTGCTTTTTTAATTTCTAAATTAATGGAAGAAAAAGAAGAGCTAATTGAAACATTGCAAAATGAAACGTATAAGCAAGATTTAATTTTTAATTCTACTGATGATGGAATGATTGTTATTAATGTTACGGGAGAAATTATTTTCTTTAATCGTAGCGCAGAGAAAATGGTTGAAATTCAAAGTGAAAATGCGATTGGAAAACATGTCCTAGATATTATTCCAAATAGTAGATTGCCAAGAATATTAGAATCGAGACGTATCGAAGCCAACCAAGAGCAAATTTTATCAAATGGTTTGAAAATTATTACAACCAGAATTCCGATGGTCGATGAAAATGGGAAATTATTTGGTGCCTTTGCCGTTTTTAAAGATATTACAGAAGTTGTCAATTTAGCGGAAGAGGTTACGAATTTAAAAGAAATTGAAACGATGCTTCAAGCCATTATTCAATCAAGTGATGACGCAATATCAGTAGTAGATGATTCAGGACGTGGGATATTAATTAACCGAGCCTATTCCAGGTTAACAGGTTTAAAGGAAGAGGAAGTGATTGGGAAACCAGCAACAGCTGATATTTCCGAAGGTGAAAGTATGCATATGAAGGTTCTTCAAACGAGAAGACCGGTTCGGGGTGTAGCGATGAGAGTTGGCCCGAATAAGAAAGAAGTTGTTGTCAATGTAGCTCCGATTATTGTTGATGGTAAACTCAAAGGTAGTGTTGGAGTCGTTCATGATATGTCAGAAATTCAAAGTTTAAATCGTGAATTGAATCGAGCAAGGCAAATCATTCGAACCCTTGAAGCGAAATATTCATTTGAAGATATCATTGGCACTTCCGAGGAAATGAAAATTGCCATTGAACAAGCGAAGCTAGGAGCAAAAACTCCTGCAACTGTATTGCTAAGAGGAGAGTCCGGTACAGGAAAAGAATTGTTTGCGCATGCTATACATAATGCTAGTGATCGGAAGTTTAATAAGTTTATTCGAGTTAATTGTGCGGCTATTTCAGAGACCTTATTAGAAAGTGAATTATTTGGTTATGACGAAGGGGCATTTTCTGGAGCAAAACGTGGTGGGAAAAGAGGTCTTTTTGAAGAAGCTAATAATGGCAGTATTTTTCTCGATGAAATTGGGGAACTATCAGCAGGCACACAGGCGAAATTACTTCGAGTTCTGCAAGAGCAAGAAATAATTCGTGTTGGAGGGACGAAGCCAACGCCAATTAATGTTAGAGTTATCGCAGCGACGAATGTAAATTTAGAAAAAGGAATGGCAAATAAGACGTTTAGGGAAGACTTATATTATCGTCTTAATCGTATGCCTATTCAAATTCCCCCTTTACGAAAGAGGCTACAGGAGATTCCTGATCTTTGTGAACGATTACTACATAAAATTAATCGTGATTACGGTAGAAATGTCGAAGGGGTAACGGATGCGGCCTTAAATCAACTTATGTTATACGAATGGCCGGGGAATGTTCGAGAGTTAGAAAATATTTTGGGTAGAGCCATCATTTTTATGCATTATTATGAAACGATGATCGATATTCATCACCTACCTGAATTAAAAAATAAATATACTTTGAAAAAAAATGATCAACAAGATCCTCAAATTTTTGATATGGATCAGTCTTTGTCAGAAATGCTTGATCATTACGAATCTAAAGTTATTTCACAATCTTTAATCAGATACAATGGAAATAAAACCTTAACAGCAAAAGCACTAGGATTATCATTGAGAAATTTATACTATAAGCTCGAAAAATATCAAATTGCAAACAATGGCATGCAATAAATTTCATATAGTGCAAAAAAATGCACACTCAAATACTTTTTTTATCGAAAAATGAAGCGTTTTCATAAGTGTTAAAGTTGGCACGGTTCTTGCAATATACAAATTGTATATGTTTACAGCAATAGAAAGGGTTGGATTCAACTTATGAAACTGGATGTATTAATCAACAAGGCAACCCAAATGGAGAATCAAACTGTTGCAGTAGCTGCCGCTGAGGATGAAGAAGTCATTGAAGCTGTTTCAGAGGCAATCAAACATAATCTTGGAAGTTTTCTCTTATTTGGAGACAAAGAAAAAATTGTACAATTAATTAATGAAAAAAACAGTGATTTACTGTCAAATCCTGCTGTGAAAATTATTCATACAAATTCCAAACAATTAGCAGCGGAAAATGCCGTTAAAGCGGTTAAACTTAATGAAGCAACTGTATTAATGAAAGGGAATATCCCAACTGCTAATATACTAAAAGCAGTATTGAACAAAGAATATGGTTTAAGAACTGGGAATGTTCTCTCGCATGTAGCTGTATTTGCAGTAGAGGGCTTTGACCAATTTATCATTATTACGGATGCTGCAATGAACATTGCACCAGATTTGGAACAAAAAGCTCAAATAACAAAAAATGCAGTAACCATTGCGAGAAAAATCGGGGTTGAAAAACCTAAAGTTGCAGCAATTGCAGCTGTTGAAGTAGTTAATCCTGCCATGCAGGCAACATTAGATGCCGCGGCACTTACTTTAATGAATCAAAGGGGACAAATTCAAGATTGTATCGTTGATGGACCTCTTGGTTTAGATAATGCTATTTCCCAATTCGCTGCAGAACATAAAGGAATCACAAGTAAAGTAGCCGGAAGAGCTGATATACTACTTGTTCCTACTATAGAGGTTGGAAATTCCTTGTATAAATCCCTTATTTACTTTGCTAATGCGAAGGTTGGGGCAGTAATTGCGGGTGCTAAAGCTCCAATTGTATTAACCTCCAGAGCAGATACAGCTGAGAGTAAATTATATTCTCTAGCGTTAGCAATCTGCTCTGCTGCAAAATAATTTGAATAATTACTAACTTTTTTTGAAAATGGGGAGGAAATAATAATGGAAATCTTCAAGTACTTAGAAAAGTATGATTATGAGCAAGTTGTATTTTGTCAGGATAAATCTTCAGGTTTAAAAGCAATTATCGCTATTCATGATACAACATTAGGACCTGCTCTTGGTGGTACACGTATGTGGACATATGAATCAGAAGAGGCAGCTATTGAAGATGCTCTTCGCCTTGCAAAAGGGATGACTTACAAAAATGCGGCAGCAGGATTAAACCTTGGTGGGGGTAAAACAGTTATTATCGGTGATCCTCGTAAAGATAAAAATGAAGAAATGTTCCGTGCTTTTGGACGTTATATTCAAGGCTTGAATGGTCGATATATTACAGCTGAAGATGTAGGTACGACTGTAGCTGATATGGATCTTATTCACGAAGAAACCGATTTTGTTACAGGGATTTCACCTGCATTTGGATCATCAGGAAATCCATCACCTGTAACTGCTTACGGTGTATATGTTGGGATGAAGGCAGCTGCTAAAGAAGCTTTTGGTACAGATTCACTTGAAGGAAAAGTGATTGCTATTCAAGGTGTGGGTAATGTTGCTTATACCTTATGCCGTTATTTACATGAAGAAGGTGCACAACTTATTGTAACGGACATTAATAAAGAAGCTGTACAACGTGCAGTGGAAGAGTTTGGTGCAAAAGCGGTTGATCCAAATGAAATTTATAGTGTAGATTGCGATATTTATGCTCCATGTGCGTTAGGTGCAACGGTAAATGATGATACAATTCCACAACTTAAAGCGAAGGTTATTGCAGGTTCTGCAAACAATCAATTAAAAGACACTCGTCATGGAGATATTATCCATGAAATGGGAATTATCTACGCTCCAGATTACGTAATCAATGCAGGTGGAGTAATTAACGTGGCAGATGAGTTATATGGATATAATCATGAACGTGCAATGAAGAAAGTAGAACAAATCTACAATAGTATCGAGAAAATTATCGAAATTGCAAAACGTGATGGAGTACCTACTTATGTAGCTGCTGATCGTATGGCAGAAGAACGTATTGAAAAAATGCGTAATTCTCGTAGTCAATTTTTACAAAACGGTCATCATATCCTAAGCCGTAGAAAGTAATAAACATATTAGGAAAGAGGGACTGGTCGTGGTCTGAAAGTTTATCATGACTAGCCCCTTATTCCCATTTTGTTAACAATTTAAAAAGAGTTTTTTGTACTACAAAAATGTCTAGCTCCAGCGCCTAGCCCCTCGAGGTCAAATGTTCGAAACCCAAAAAGTCAAAGAACGACTTTATGGGTTTCGAAGCATTTGCTTGTCGGGGCTGACCAAGGCGCTTGCGCTTTTCTTACAATGGAGGAATCTACTTTGTTAGATAAAGAATATCGAATACTCGTTATCAACCCGGGTTCGACATCTACGAAAATTGGGGTTTTCGATAATGAAATGTCTATCTTAGAAAAAACGATTCGTCATGATTCCGAGATCATCAATTCCTTTGATAATATTATTGATCAATACGAGTTTCGGAAAAATACGATTCTCGAAACTTTGGATGATGAAGGAATGAATATTTCTAAATTAAGTGCTGTATGTGGCCGTGGAGGACTACTTCGACCAATCGAAGGTGGTACTTATTCAGTCAATGACTTGATGCTTGAAGATTTACGTGCAGGATATTCTGGTCAGCATGCTTCAAATTTAGGAGGAATCATTGCTTTTGAAATTGCCTCAGGTTTAAATATTCCATCTTATATTGTCGACCCAGTTGTGGTAGATGAATTAGATGAGATTGCTCGAATTTCTGGCTTTTCACTTATTGAAAGAAAAAGTATCTTTCATGCTTTGAATCAAAAAGCGGTGGCGAGACGAGTAGCAAAACAACTTGGCAAGAAGTATGAAGAACTGAATTTAATTGTCACTCATATGGGTGGTGGTATTACCGTTGGTGTACATAAACAAGGGCGAGTAGTGGATGTGAACAACGGTCTTCACGGAGATGGACCTTTCAGTCCGGAACGTGCGGGTACAGTTCCGGCAGGGGATCTCGTTTCGCTTTGTTTCTCAGGAGATTATTACCGTGAAGAAATTATGAAGAAGCTAGTTGGTCAAGGTGGATTAGTCGGTTATTTAGGCACGAATGATGCGGTGAAAGTTGAGCAAATGATTCAAAGGGGTGACGAGAAAGCTAACCTTGTTTATTCAGCAATGGCTTATCAAGTAGCAAAGGAAATTGGAGCTGCAAGTGCTGTTCTGAAAGGGAAAGTTGATGCCATCATTCTTACAGGTGGTTTAGCTTATGGAAAAGATTTTGTTCATGAAATTAGTGAAAGAATTAATTGGATAGCAGATGTGATTGTTCACCCAGGTGAAAATGAGCTTCAAGCTTTGGCCGAAGGTGCTCTTCGTGTGTTAAGAGGGGAAGAACGGGAAAGAGAATACCCTGGTGAAATGAAGAAAACAACTTCAGTATAAGGAGGAGAAGTTTAGGATGGCACGTGAATATGATCTAGTCATACTAGGTGGCGGTACAGGTGGTTATGTTGCAGCGATTAGAGCCGCGCAGCTAGGATTAAAAACAGCAGTAGTAGAAAAGGCAAACCTTGGTGGAACATGCCTTCATAATGGCTGTATCCCCAGTAAAGCTTTATTAAGAAGTGCTGAAGTTTATGCACAGACAAAACATAGTGAAGATTATGGTGTCATAACTAGCGAAGTATCGGTTAATTTTTCTAAGGTACAGGAAAGAAAAAATAAAATCGTTGATCAATTACATAAAGGCGTTCAACATTTAATGAAAAAAGGAAAGATTGATGTATTTGAAGGTTTAGGAAGAATCTTGGGACCATCCATCTTTTCTCCAATGCCAGGAACAATTTCTGTTGAGATGAATGATGGCTCTGAAAATGAAATGTTAATTCCGAAAAATGTAATTATTTCCACGGGATCTCGACCAAGAACACTTCCAGGATTGGAAATAGATGGCCAGCAAATATTAACTTCTGACGAAGCTTTAAAGATGGAAGAATTACCGAAATCAATGATTATTGTTGGTGGCGGTGTCATTGGAATCGAATGGGCATCCATGCTTTCAGATTTTGGAGTAGAAGTAACCGTTATTGAATATGCGAACCGCATTATTCCTACAGAAGATGATGAAATTTCAAAAGAAATGCAAAGATTAATGAAGAAAAAAGGCGTGAAAATTGTTACAGGTGCAAAGGTTCTGCCAGAAACTTTAGTTAAAGACACTGAAGTAAAGATTTCTGCTGAAATTAAAGGCGAGAACAAAGAATTCGCAGCTGAAAAGATTTTAGTTTCAGTTGGTCGTCAAGCCAATATTGAGGGAATCGGCCTTGAGAACACAGAAATTCAAATTGATCGTGGCGCAATTGTAACAAACGAATTTTTCCAAACAAAGGAATCACATATTTATGCGATTGGCGACGTGATTGGTGGTTTACAACTAGCACATGTTGCTTCCCATGAAGGAATTGTAGCTGTTGAACATATCGCTGGGGAAAATCCACATCCTATCGATTATAACCTTGTTTCAAAGTGTATTTATAGTACACCTGAAGTAGCTGGCGTAGGATTAACCGAAGTACAAGCAAAAGAAAAAGGTCATAAAGTGAAAGTAGGAAAGTTTTCATTCCGTGCCATTGGAAAAGCGCTTGTTTTTGGTGAAAGTGATGGTTTCGTCAAGATTATTGCTGATGAAGAAACAAATGATTTATTAGGTGTTCATATGATTGGTCCGCATGTAACGGATATGATCTCAGAAGCGGGTCTTGCAATGGTCCTAGACGCAACACCTTGGGAAATCGGTCAAACGATTCATCCACATCCAACATTGTCAGAAGCTATTGGCGAAGCAGCTTTAGCGGTTGATGGGAAAGCGATCCACGGGTAAAAGAAATTTCAGTACATGTTTATAAATAGGAGGTAAAAAAAATGGCAGAGAATCGTCATCAAGCATTAGGCTTAAGTGATGAAAAAGTATTAGAAATGTTTGAAACCATGTTATTAGCACGTCGAATTGACGAGCGTATGTGGTTATTAAACCGTGCAGGAAAAATTCCTTTTGTCATTTCTTGTCAAGGGCAAGAAGCTGCACAAGTTGGTGCTGCATTTGCACTTGATCGTGAAAAAGATTATGTTCTTCCATACTACCGTGATATGGGTGTTGTTTTAACTTTTGGAATGACCGCTAGAGATTTAATGCTTTCAGGCTTTGCTAAGGCAGAGGATCCAAACTCTGGTGGACGACAAATGCCAGGCCACTTTGGCCAAAAGAAAAACAAAATTGTAACAGGTTCATCTCCCGTTACAACGCAAGTTCCACATGCTGTTGGAATTGCATTAGCAGGTAAATTGGAAGAAAAAGATTTAGTTACCTTTGTAACATTTGGTGAAGGTTCTTCTAACCAAGGAGATTTTCACGAAGGAGCTAACTTTGCAGGAGTACATAAACTTCCAGTGATCTTTATGTGTGAAAATAATAAGTATGCCATTTCTGTACCTATTGAAAAGCAATTAGGTTGTGAGAACGTATCTGATCGTGCTATTGGATACGGTATGCCAGGGTTTACAGTAGATGGAAACGATCCATTAGAAGTGTATAAAGTAGTGAAAGAAGCAGCAGATCGTGGTCGACGTGGTGAAGGGCCTACATTAGTTGAGACTATTTCCTATCGATTAACTGCCCATTCTTCTGATGATGATGATAAAGTATATCGTGAACAAGAGGAAGTAGCAGAAGCAAAAGCAAAGGATCCAATTATTACTTTTGCTGCTTACTTGAAGGGTGTAGGAGTTTTAACAGAAGATCTCGAAAAAGAAATGAATGATCGAGTGATGAAGTTAGTTAACGAAGCAACCGATTATGCGGAAAATGCTCCATATGCAGATCCAGAACATGCAATGAAGTATGTATACGCGGAATAGTAGGGGGGAACAAACATGGCGGTAATTTCATATATCGATGCGGTAACAATGGCAATTCGTGAAGAAATGGAAAGAGATCCGAGAGTATTTGTTCTCGGTGAAGACGTTGGTAGAAAGGGTGGAGTTTTTGGAGCTACCCGTGGGTTATACGATCAATTCGGTGAATATCGTGTTCTTGATACACCTCTAGCGGAGTCAGCAATTGCTGGGGTCGGTATCGGTGCAGCTATGTATGGAATGCGTCCAATTGCTGAAATGCAATTTGCTGATTTCATCATGCCTGCAGTTAACCAAATTGTTTCGGAAGCAGCAAAAATTCGTTATCGTTCGAATAATGATTGGAGTTGTCCGATGGTTATCCGCGCACCATACGGTGGTGGTGTTCACGGTGCACTATATCATTCACAGTCCGTTGAATCAATGTTTGCAAGCACTCCTGGTTTAAAAATAGTTATGCCTTCAACTCCTTATGATGTAAAAGGCTTATTGAAAGCGGCTATTCGTGATGAAGATCCTGTGTTATTTTTTGAACATAAAAGAGCGTATCGCTTAATCAAAGGCGAAGTACCTGAAACAGATTATGTTCTACCGATCGGTAAAGCTGATGTGAAACGTGAAGGTGAAGATATTACCGTAATTACATACGGATTAAGTGTACATTTCGCTCTGCAAGCAGCTGAAAAATTAGCGAAAGACGGTATTTCTGCACATATTCTTGATTTACGTACGGTTTATCCGTTAGATAAAGAAGCGATTATTGAAGCAGCATCCAAAACAGGCAAAGTCCTTTTAGTAACGGAAGATAATTTAGAGGGCAGTATTATGAGTGAAGTATCGGCTATTATTGCAGAGAATTGTTTATTTGAGTTAGACGCACCGATTAAACGTCTAGCTGGACCGGATGTACCTGCAATGCCATATGCTCCGACGATGGAAAAATATTTTATGATTAATCCAGATAAAGTCGAAAAAGCGATGCGTGAACTGGCTGAATTTTAGTTCTAACTATCTAGCTGCAGCGCCTAGCCTCTCGAGGTCAAAAGCCAATCCCTAAATGAAGGCAAAAAACGCCTTCTTTTAGGGCTCGTCTTTTGCTTGTCGGGGCTGAGCAAGGCGCTTCCGCTTTTAAATTAAGGGGGTTAACCACTTGGCTATCGAACAAATTAAAATGCCCCAATTAGGGGAGAGTGTCACAGAAGGTACAATTAGTAAATGGCTTGTAGCTGTCGGTGATAAAGTAAATAAATATGATCCACTTGCAGAAGTGATGACAGATAAAGTTAATGCAGAAATTCCATCTTCTTTTTCGGGAATAATCAAGGAATTAATTGCAAATGACGGAGATACTTTAGCAGTTGGAGAAATTATTTGTACAATTGAGGTAGAAGGTGGCGGAAGTGAGCAGGCTCCTGCAAGCTCTGCACCAACTAGTGAAGCTCAAACTACACCAAGCAACTCTATGATTGAAGCAGATGCTCCTAATAAAGCTCGATATTCACCTGCTGTACTAAAGCTATCCCAAGAAAATGGAATTGATTTAACACAGGTGAAGGGAACGGGTGCAGGCGGACGGATTACTCGTAAAGATTTACTTGCTATTATCGAATCAGGAAATATTCCACAGGCAAGTACTGCCCCAGCATCAGTTCAACCTACAGTTGAATCTGTAGCTGCAACAACATCCGTTACACCTGCAGCACCAGTCGCACCAAAAGCAGCACCTGCACCAGTGAGTGTTCCTACTCTTCCTGGGGATATTGAAATCCCAGTTACAGGTGTTCGTAAAGCTATTGCGACAAATATGCTTCGCAGCAAGCACGAGGCACCACACGCTTGGACAATGATGGAAGTGGACGTAACAAACTTAGTGGAATACCGTAATTCCATCAAAGATGAATTTAAGAAAAAAGAAGGCTTTAATGTTACTTTCTTTGCTTTCTTTGTAAAAGCTGTAGCTCAAGCATTGAAGGAATTCCCACAAATTAATTCAATGTGGGCTGGCGATAAAATTATTCAAAAGAAAGACATCAATATTAATATTGCTGTAGCAACAGAAGATGCATTGTTCGTACCAGTCATTAAGCATGCTGATGAAAAAACGATTAAAGGTATCGCTCGTGAAATCACTGAGTTAGCTGGGAAAGTACGTAAAGGTCAATTAAAATCAGATGAAATGCAAGGTGGAACATTTACAGTGAATAATACTGGATCTTTCGGTTCAGTCCAATCAATGGGTATCATCAACTACCCTCAAGCTGCTATTCTGCAGGTGGAGTCCATTGTGAAGCGTCCAGTTGTTATGAATAATGGAATGATCGCTGTTAGAGATATGGTTAATCTATGTCTGTCTCTAGATCATCGCGTATTAGATGGATTGGTTTGCGGACGTTTCTTACAACGAGTGAAGGAAATTTTAGAAAACACTTCAAAAGAAACAACTTCCGTTTATTAATAATTATGAGAGTGACTACTTTGATTGGTAGTCACTCTTTGTTATTATTTCTATGATTTTAATTGGTTTTATACTAAAATAGTATTAATAATTAGAATTTTATTACTAGAAGGGAGGGCAGCTGTACTTGTGCAGCGTCCAAATGAGGAATGAAACATTTTCACCTTCAAGTTTTCAGGATTGGAAGGAAAAAGCTGAAGAATCACTAAAAGGAAAAAAGCTTGATTCTTTAATGAAACATACATATGAGGATATCGTTTTGAAACCGCTTTATTCTGCGGATGACCTATCTGAAAAAATAAGTTTACCAGGTGATAAGGATTATCGAAGAGGGATACATGCGCTCGGATATCTTACAAATCCTTGGAAAATTGCTCAAAACATATCTTATGAAAATGTCGATGAATTAAAAGTAAATCTTGCTGAAGCATTGAATAAAGGACAATCAGCTTTAGCTTTTAAAGTGAAAAAAGATTTATTGGATTCGCTAGACTTTTTAAGTGAACTTATTTCGGTAGCACCTTTAGCAATTGAAACTAAGGGATTACAAAAAAGCTTTTTGGAACAATTGGTTGCAATTTTAGGACAAAATAAATGTAGCGGCTATGTTGGAGAAGATCCAATTTCTTTATTAGTCAAGCAAGGTTCATTTCCATTAACAATTTCAAGCTATTTAGATACCTGGGCAGAATCAATTAGTCTAACAGACCAGTCTTTACCGAAACTCAAAACTATTCTTATTGATACGACTCCTTACCATAACGGTGGAGCGAGCTCCGTCCAAGAGCTTTCTGTTGCATTAGCAACTGCTGTGTATTATATAGAAGAATTAAAAAAGCGTGGACTTTCACTTGAAAAGCTGTTTGTGAAATTGATCTTTAAGTTTCAAATTGGATCAAACTTCTTTATGGAATTAGCTAAACTAAGAGCCGCGCGTGTACTTTGGGATAAAATTGGGGAAGCATACGGTATTTCTTCTGAACATAGAGGAATGGAAATCATTGCAGAAACCTCATCCTTTACCAAAACTTTGTATGACCCTCATGTAAATATTCTTCGTTCAGGAAATGAAGCATTTGCAGCTATTTTAGGGGGAATTCAATACTTACAAGTTCAAGCCTTTAATGATCTAGAAACGATAACGACTCTATCAGAAAGATTAGCTAGAAATACTCAGCTAATTTTAAAAGAAGAATCGCACCTAAAAAATACTGTGGATCCAGCAGGTGGTTCTTGGTATATCGAATCATTAACGAATGAGTTAGTCGAAAAATCATGGAATTCCTTTTTAGAAATAGATGATCAGGGTGGGATTCTAGCTGTTTTAGAATCCAACTGGCTACAAACCGAAATTGCAAAAGTCTTAAAGAAACGCCTTAACGATGTTCATACTCGGAAACAAAGCGTGATCGGAACAAATGTGTATGCCAATCTGCAAGAAGCAGGTAAGAAGTCGTATCTAATTGAACCTGCAAGCATACCTGATACAGGAAATTTTCATTCAATCAATCCTATTTTACCATTAAGATTATCAGAGTCTTTTGAAAAACTAAGACAAAGGGCAAGTTTATTAAAAAATCAATCTCCAATCGGGTTAATTTGTTTAGGGGAAGTAAAGCAGCATAAAGCACGTGCAGATTTTATAACAGGATTTCTTGCAGCGGGTGGTTTAGGATGTGTTAGAAGCCATTCGATTTCAAATTCTGATGAGGCAGAAGCGTTTTTATTGGCAAGTTCATCAAAACATTTTGTTATCTGTAGCTCGAATGAGATTTATCATGAGTTTGGTCTTGAAATAGTAAAAAAACTAACTTCTTCCCATTCTGAAGTTAGTTTATACTTGGCTGGATTACCAGAAAAAGATGTACAAAGCGATTGGCAAAGTGCAGGAATTAATCAGTTTATTCATGTAAAAACCAATTGCTTTGAATTTTTATCTTCCATCATTACTGAGATTGAGGAGGTGGAGCATAGTGAGTAATAAACCTGATTTTCGAAAAATAAAGTTGAATACCCAGGAAAAATTCTCAAAAGAAGATTGGAAGAAAAAAGCGGAAACAGAAATCAATCAAAATATAGATCAGTTGTTATTTGAAACAAATGAGCAAATAAAATTAAAGGCGTTATATTCTGAAGAAGATATCACTAATCTTGAACACATAAATGATATGCCGGGAATCGCTCCATTTACACGTGGTCCATATCCGACAATGTATGTGAATCGCCCTTGGACAGTTCGCCAATATGCAGGATTCTCTACAGCAGAAGAAAGTAATGCCTTCTATCGCCGTAATCTTGCGATGGGGCAAAAGGGATTATCGGTGGCGTTTGACTTAGCTACTCATAGAGGTTATGACTCAGATCATCCTCGTGTAGTGGGCGATGTTGGTAAAGCTGGAGTAGCAATTGATTCCATCGAAGATATGAAAATATTATTTGACGGAATTCCTTTAGATCAAATGTCTGTCTCTATGACGATGAATGGTGCAGTTCTTCCAGTACTTGCCTTCTTTATTGTTACGGCTGAGGAACAAGGGGTAAGTAAAGAAAAACTGTCTGGAACGATTCAGAATGATATTTTAAAAGAGTATATGGTGCGTAACACCTATATATATCCACCAGAAATGTCGATGAAAATTATTGCCGATATTTTTGAATATACGGCTAAGTATATGCCGAAATTTAACAGTATTAGTATTTCTGGGTACCATATGCAGGAAGCCGGAGCACCAGCTGATATTGAACTTGCTTACACGCTTGCTGACGGATTGGAATATGTAAGAACAGGGCTGAAAGCGGGAATTGATATTGATTCCTTCGCACCAAGATTATCGTTTTTCTGGGCAATTGGCATGAATTATTTTATGGAAGTTGCTAAAATGCGCGCAGGACGATTCATTTGGGCTAAGATGATGAAGTCATTTAATCCTAAAAATTCAAAATCACTTGCTTTAAGAACTCATTCGCAAACATCAGGATGGAGTTTAACAGAACAAGATCCATATAATAACGTCATCCGTACTTTATTAGAAGCACATGCAGCGGCGATGGGGCATACTCAATCTTTACACACGAATGCGCTTGATGAAGCGATTGCTTTACCGACCGATTTTTCCGCACGTATTGCACGAAACACGCAGTTATTTTTGCAGGAAGAAACGGGAATCACGAATGTGATTGATCCTTGGGGTGGCTCGTATTATGTAGAAGCGTTAACGAAGCAGCTTATCGATCGCGCTTGGGAGCATATCGAGGAGATTGAGAGTTTAGGCGGGATGGCAAAGGCGATTGAGACAGGTCTTCCTAAGATGAAAATCGAAGAAGCTGCAGCCAGAAGACAAGCCCAGATCGATTCAGGTAAAGAAGTAATCATTGGAGTGAATCGCTACCGACTCGACGAAGAAGAGCAAATTGAAATTTTAAATATCGATAATACCGAGGTTCGTGCGAAGCAGCTTGAGAAGTTACAGCTGTTAAAGGATTCTCGAGATGAGAAGCAAGTGGAAGAAGCATTATCCCAATTAACGAAAGCGGCAGAAAAAGGAGAAGGAAATTTACTCGAGCTAGCTGTTCAGGCAGCACGAGTTAGAGCAACTTTAGGAGAAATTTCTGATGCGATTGAAAAGGTAGCGGGAAGACATAAAGCTGTCATTCGTTCAATAAGTGGTGTGTATAGCAGTGCTTATTCAAACGAGGAAGAGATTAATATAGTCAAAGAAATGACTGACGAATTTTTAGAAAATGAAGGTAGACGTCCAAGGATTCTTATTGCAAAAATGGGCCAAGATGGCCATGACCGTGGAGCTAAGGTCATTTCTACTGCTTTTGCTGATTTAGGCTTTGATGTCGATATCGGACCATTATTCCAAACACCAGAAGAAACCGCACGACAAGCTGTTGAAAATGATGTCCATGTTGTTGGAATGAGTTCACTTGCTGCGGGTCATAGAACATTACTTCCACAATTAATCGCGGAGTTAAAAAAGTTAGGTCGTGAAGATATTTTAGTTGTTTGTGGTGGTGTTATTCCTTTCCAAGATTATCAATATCTATATGATCAAGGTGCTGCCGCAATATTCGGGCCAGGAACTGTTATTCCCGTGAGTGCACAAAAGGTTATTCAAGCTATATACAAGCAGCTTGGCTATGAGGAAGTGTCATCGTAAATGGCAGAAAATAAGGACCAAATATCTGGCAAAGGTCGATTTCAAAATCGGAGTGGGACATCCATTTCTATTCCGATGCTCTATGAAGGAATTATGCAAAAGGATCGTACAAGTTTGGCTAGAGCGATAACCTTAATTGAGAGTAATGCCGAAAAGCATTTCCCCATTGCTCAGGAGTTGTTACAATTGATTCTCCCTCATGGTGGAAAATCATTAAGAATCGGTATTTCAGGAGTTCCTGGTGCAGGAAAGAGCACATTTATTGAAGCGTTTGGAATGCATTTATGTAGCTTAGGATTACGGGTTGCCGTTTTAGCGGTCGACCCAAGTTCCAGCATAAGTGGTGGGAGTATTCTTGGTGACAAAACAAGAATGGAACAGCTTTCTCGTCATCCAAATGCCTTTATTCGACCATCTCCCTCAGAGGGAAAACTTGGCGGGGTCCATCGAAAGACAAGAGAAACGATGCTCTTATGTGAGGCGGCTGGCTTCGATGTCATTTTAGTCGAAACAGTCGGAGTAGGGCAAAGTGAAGCAATTATTCGTGACATGGTCGATTTCTTCATGCTCCTTGTTCTAACCGGAGCTGGAGACGAGCTCCAGGGCATGAAAAAAGGAATTATGGAGCTAGTCGATGCCATTGTTGTCAATAAAGCGGATGGAGAAAATAAGCCTCGCGCTTTGAAAACAAAGTCTGAGTATAACCGTATCCTACATTTCATTCATCCGGCAACGGTAGGCTGGGAAGCAAAAGCCTATACATGTTCGTCACTAAAGTTTGAAGGGATCATAGAAATATGGGATATGATTTTACAATTTGAAAAAACAACGAGGAACTCGGGCGTATTCGATGACCGACGGAAAAAACAAAATAAACATTGGCTTTATTCTATGATCAGTGATCAGCTACATTATCGTTTTTTCCATAAACAAGAAGTAAGAGCATCACTACCAGCGCTTGAAAAAGCTGTGATGAATGGAGAAAAAACAGTTTCAGCTGCGGTTGATGAATTATTCTCAAATTGAAATAATCCCTCTTTAATTGGTATGATGTTATTATAAAATTAGAAAGGAGTTTTTTATATGAATATTGACTTTAATTTATTTATGAATGACGTTGTTCGCCAAGCACGTCAAGAAATAACGGCTTCAGGATATGAGGAGTTAAAAACGTCTGAAGAGGTGGAGCACGCACTTGCTAAAACAGGTACGACTCTAGTAATGGTTAATTCTGTTTGTGGTTGTGCAGGTGGAATTGCTAGACCAGCAGCGGCTCATTCATTACATTATGACAAGCGCCCAGACCATTTAGTTACTGTTTTTGCTGGGCAAGATAAGGAGGCAACTGAAAAGGCAAGAACTTATTTTACTGGGTTCCCACCTTCTTCACCTTCATTTGCCCTTTTAAAAGACGGTAAGCTGGTTACTATGATTGAAAGACATGAAATTGAAGGTCATGACCCTATGTCAGTCGTGACAAAATTACAAAATGCTTTTGACCAACATTGTGAAGAATTGTAACACACTAAAAACCCCAGAGATTATCTGGGGTTTGTTTTTTTGCGGATCCCCCTTCTCTATTAATATTTAAAAATACTATTGCATAATTATAAAACCGTGTTAAAATACATTTATGTGAATAAATATTAATATTTTTTATAAAAATATGGGGAGGATCTTAAAATGAAAAAAGGTTTTTCGATTATGATGATTCTATTAATTGGTTTACTCGCTGCTTGTGGGACAAGCGATAAAGCAAATAATTCAACTAACGGTTCTAAAGAAGAAGAGAAGAAAGTGATTGTTATGGGAACTTCGGCGGATTATCCACCATTTGAATATATTGATACAGCTAAAGGGGAAGAAATTATTGGTTTTGATGTAGATATTGCCAAGTCTCTCGCTGACAAGCTTGGATATGAAGTTCAAATTAAAGATATGGAATTTAGCGGTTTAATTTCAGCCTTAGAAAATGGTCAAGTTGACTTCGTTTTATCGGGGATGACTCCAACAGAAGAGCGTAAAAAAAGTGTAGATTTTAGCGATGTTTACTATACAGCACATCATATGATCGTTTCTAGCAAAGATAGTGGAATTAAATCGATTGATGATCTAAAAGGTAAAACAGTAGGGGTACAACTTGGTTCAATTCAAGAGGAAAAAGCAACGGAAATGGCTAAAACAATCGATTTCAAGATTGAAAATCGCAATCGTATTCCTGAGTTAATTCAAGAAATCAAGGCAGGTCGTTTTGATGCGGCGATTATCGAGGATACAGTAGCAAACGGATATTTTAAAAAGAACAAAGATATTGAAGGATTTACAATCGAAGATGCTGCTGCAGAAGAAGCTGGTTCTGCGATTGCATTCCCTAAAAACAGCGATTTAACAGAAGATTTTAATACAGCATTAAATGAAATGATCGAAAATGGTGAACTTGATAAATTAGTAGTGAAATGGTTTGGCGGAGAATAATGGTTTCTCGTTAAAAACGTTCAGGAGATATAACTTCTGAACGTTTTTAAAATATGTTATGAAAGGTTGTTTTATGGAATGAATTTAAATTTCGCAGATATTCTTCCCTCCCTGCCATTTATTTTAAAGGGTGTAGGGGTTACTCTTAAAATTGTTCTTGTCGCTGGTATACTTGGATTTGCATTCGGTGTCGTTTTGGCATTATTAAAAATATCATCACTAAAAATATTAAATTGGTTAGCGGATGCCTATACATCCATTTTCCGTGGAACTCCATTAGTACTGCAATTGATGCTTATTTACTTCGGATCTCCACAAATATTTGGCTATCAAATTGAGCCATATACGGCAGCTGTCCTAGCATTTGCCCTGAACTCTGCGGCTTATATTTCTGAGATCATTCGTGCGGGAATATTAGCTGTTGATAAAGGTCAACAAGAGGCAGCTATGGCACTAGGAATTCCTTATAAGAAAATGATGTGGGATATAATTTTACCACAAGCTTTAAAAAATATTTTACCCGCACTTATGAATGAATTTATTACTTTAACAAAAGAATCTGCGATCGTAACAACCATTGGAGCAATGGATATTATGCGTCGTTCCTATATTGTTGGTGCAGATAAATTTTCCTTTTTCGAGCCGCTATTGCTAGCTGGACTTATTTATTACTTAATGGTCATGACGTTAACTGTTCTTGGAAAAGTGTTAGAAGGGAGAATGAGACGAAGTGATTAAAGTAGCTGATTTGCATAAAAATTATGGGAAACTCGAAGTGTTAAAAGGAATTTCGACAACGATAAAAGAAGGTGAAGTGGTCGCAATTATCGGGCCATCAGGATCTGGTAAATCTACTTTTTTACGTTGTTTAAATTTACTAGAAACTCCAACGGGTGGGCAAGTATTCATTAATAACAAAGATATTACAGATAAAAAAGCGGATATTATGAGTGTACGACAAAATGTAGGAATGGTATTTCAGCACTTCCATTTATTCCCTCATAAAACTGTAATGCAGAATCTGACCTATGCTCCCATCAAGGTGAAGGGGCTAAGTAAACAGGAAGCAGAAAAATTGGCTTTGGAATTATTAGATAAGGTTGGTTTAGCTGAAAAAGCGAATGAATATCCGACTAGATTATCTGGAGGTCAGAAACAAAGAGTAGCTATTGCAAGGGCTTTGGCGATGCAGCCTGATGTTATGTTATTTGATGAGCCAACCTCTGCGCTCGATCCAGAAATGGTTAAGGAAGTTCTTGAAGTAATGAAATCTTTGGCACATACGGGAATGACAATGGCTATCGTCACACATGAAATGGGTTTTGCCCGAGAAGTTGCGGATCGAGTACTATTTTTAGATGGTGGCGTATTAGTGGAAGATGCTCCTCCAAAAGAATTTTTCTCACAACCAAAGAGTAAACGTGCACAAGAATTTTTAGAAAAAATGCTTTAAAACAATTAATTATTATCATAAAATAACAATAATAAAATATTTGTATGTAAATGATAAAGAAAAAGATGGTCAATGATGATCATCTTTTTTCATTATATTAGGGAGACGTCTTATGAAATATCGAATTGGTTATCGAACACTCAAAACAGCGCTTGGCACGACGATTGCGATTATGATTGCCCATCAGGTTGGCCTTGGGAATTATGTTTCAGCCGGTATCATTACTATCTTATGTATTCAAGTGACAAAACGAAAATCTTTAATGACCTCATGGGAACGTTTTTTAGCCTGTCTATTAGCGATGCCTTTTTCCTTTATCTTTTTTGAAGGGATTGCCTATCATCCAGTTATGATTGGAATTATGCTTTTATTTTTTATCCCGACGCTTGTCATGCTGAAGCTAAAGGATGGGGTTGTAACAAGTTGTGTCATTATTTTACATATTTTCTCAGCAGGTCAGGTTACATGGGGACTGCTATTACATGAAGTGGAAGTAATTGTTATCGGAATTGGCGTGGCCTTATTGATGAATTTATATATGCCAAGTTTAGATAAAAAGCTAGAAGACTATCAACAAATGATTGAGGCAAATTTAAGGATAATCTTTCAAGAATTGGTGCAATATTTACAAACAGGTAGGAGTGATTGGAATGGGCAAGAAATTTTGGCAACAGCAAAGCTAATTGAGGAAGCGAAAGCCCTCTCTTATCGCGATGTGGAAAATCGATTTTTACGAAATGAAAATCTTTATTTTCATTATTTCAAAATGAGGGATAAGCAGTTAGAAATTGTAGAGAGAATTTTACAAATGATTACCACAATTCCGTTAACGGTTAAGCAAGGGAAAATGACTGCTGACTTTTTTGCGGAATTGTCAGAACATATTCATCCTGGAAATACGGCTACCTACTTTTTGACTAAGTTAAAAGAGCTAAGGGATGAGTTTCAAGAAATGCCTTTACCAAAGACAAGAGAAGAATTTGAATCAAGAGCTACTCTTTTTCAAATTGTTAAGGAAATAGAGCAGTACTTAATTATAAAAAGCTCCTTTAAAGGGCTAAGGAAAGAAAATAGCCCGAATCAAATGCAAGTAAATGAGGCAAACTATGGAAAATAAGGTAAGGGTGATGTTATGTTTAAAACATTTACAGCCTTTGTACTGACTCTCTTCCTTTCTCCTATTTGGCCATTGGGGCAGAATCCTATGCCAGGAGACCCATTTGTCATTGTTAATAAACAGAAAAATGAAATGGCTTTTATTAACGAAAATCGTGTACAAACGGTCATAAGTGTGGCGACTGGAAAAACAGAGGATCTTACTCCTGAAGGACTATTTACCATTACGGTAAAAGCGATCAATCCTTATTATCGAAAGAAAGATATTCCAGGTGGGTCGCCTGATAATCCTTTAGGAACTAGGTGGATCGGTTTTGATGCGAAAGATTCAGATGGTCGAACATACGGTATTCATGGAACCAATCAACCCGAATCAATTGGAAAAAATGTTTCACAAGGTTGTATTCGAATGCAAAATGAAGCGGTAGAATCATTATACGATTTCATTCCATTAGGTACAAAAATTGTTGTCACTTCAACCAATAAAAGCTTTGAAGACATTGCTAGAGAAAATGGCGCAATACAAAAATAGGGACTGCTCCTTTGGAACAGTCCCTATTCTTTTATAAAAACGATGCAACTCCAATAAGTAAGGTTGAAGCAAGCATTGCGAATAGCATACAGTACACAACGATTTTTTGTGTTTTTTTTGACATGGTTATACCATTCCCTTCTATTTCTTCGATTTTCACTACTATTATTTTACCTAGAAAAGTCTCCTACAACAACCACTTAAATAAGGAAGGATTTTTGACTTTTTTGTCGAATAATGAAATGATTAATATTATTTTAAACTTTCAAACTGGAGAGGGTACAATTGGTTAAGAAAATTGATCATATTGGGATTGCTGTTCATTCCATTGAGAAAGCTCTTCCCTTTTATACAGAAATATTAAATCTATCACTCCAAGGAATAGAAGAGGTAGAAAGTGAAAAAGTGAAAGTCGCATTTTTAAAAATAGGCGAGTCAAAGCTTGAACTTCTAGAACCTACCACTTCAGAAAGTGCGATCGCTCAATTCCTTGCTAAGCGTGGGGAAGGGATTCATCATGTGGCATTAGCGGTTGATTCGATCCAAGAGCGAATCAATGATATAAAGGAAAAAGGAATTCGGATGATAAATGAAACGCCAAAACAAGGTGCTGGTGGGGCAATGGTGGCCTTTATGCACCCTAAATCAACTGGCGGAGTCCTTATTGAATACTGCGAAAAGAGAGGATTGAACAAATAAATGGCAGACATCTATGAAAAAATCAACGAACTTTATGATCGCAAACGTGAAATTGAACTTGGTGGCGGAGATGAACGAATTGAAAAACAGCATGAAAAAGGAAAATTAACAGCTAGAGAACGAATTGAGCTACTTGTTGACGAAGGCTCCTTCGTAGAATTAAATCCCTTTCTTGAGCATCGATGCAATGATTTTGGTTTAGCTGATCAAAAAGGACCTGGAGATGGTGTTGTAACAGGCTACGGAAAGGTAAATGGCCGCCCGATTTATTTATTTTCTCAGGATTTCACGGTATTTGGTGGAGCATTAGGGGAAATGCACGCGAAAAAAATCGCTAATGTGATGGATTTGGCAGCTAAAAACGGTGCACCCTTTGTTGGTCTCAATGATTCAGGCGGAGCACGAATTCAAGAGGGCGTCGTCTCATTAGATGGATATGGCCATATTTTCTACCGCAATGCGATTTATTCTGGAGTGATTCCACAAATCTCAGTCATTATGGGGCCTTGTGCTGGTGGGGCTGTATACTCACCTGCCATTACTGATTTCGTCTTTATGGTTGAAAAAACGAGTCAAATGTTTATTACCGGTCCAAAAGTAATCGAAACCGTGACAGGTGAAAAAATATCGGCAGAGGACTTAGGGGGAGCCCTAGTTCATAGTTCAATTAGTGGAAATGTTCATTTCCATAGTCAAACGGAAGCAGAAATTCTTGAAAAGGTTCGCAATCTATTAAGCTATTTGCCACAAAATAATGAAGAGAAGCCGCCTCGCAAAGAAGCTGATCTGGAAGATGATTATCGTCCAGATTTAACGGATGTTGTCCCATTCGATGCGGTAAGACCATACGATGTTCGAAAAGTAATTGAGCAGGTAGTGGACCAAAATTCATTCATGGAAGTTCACCAAGATTTTGCTAGAAACATTGTTGTTGGGTTGGCAAGGGTTAAAGGCGAGGTAGTCGGACTTGTTTGTAATCAGCCAAAGTTTATGGCTGGAGGGCTTGATATTGATTCATCTGATAAAGCATCCCGCTTTATTCGTTTCTGTGATTCCTTTAATATTCCGATTATTACGTTTGAGGATGTAACAGGCTTTTTCCCAGGAGTAAAACAAGAACACGGGGGAATTATTCGTCACGGAGCGAAAATTTTATATGCTTATTCTGAGGCAACCGTTCCGAAATTAACGATTATTTTACGAAAAGCATATGGTGGTGCTTATGTTGCACTAAATAGTAAATCGATTGGAGCAGATCTAGTATTTGCATGGCCAAATGCAGAAATAGCCGTAATGGGACCACAAGGAGCTGCCAATATTATTTTTGCGCGCGAAATCGACAGTAGTGAAAATCCAGAAGCGCTACGTCAGCAAAAAATCGAAGAATACCGTGAGAAATTTGCGAATCCATATGTTGCTGCAAGTATGGGAATGGTCGATGATGTCATCGATCCAAGAGAAACTAGAATAAAAATTATCCAAGCGTTAGAAATGCTTCGTAATAAAAAGGAATCACGTCCAGCTAAGAAGCATGGGAATATTCCTTTATAATTTAACATTATAAGGTAGATGAAGCATATTTTTGCTGATTCTATCTTTTTTTATTTTTTTGGAAACTGTAAAATACTCGGATGTAGATAACTTCTTAACTTGTATAATCCACGTCCAGCGCAAGCGTCCTAGCCCCGACGTACAGGAAGTGTTAGTGTCGACAATGCGACAGGACGCCCGAGCCTTTGTCGTCCTCGAGGTCAAATGGCGCCCCAAAGATGAGGTTAAAGTGCAAACCTCCTCTTTGGGACGGCATTTGCTTGTCGGGGCTGATCAAGATGCCCCGCGCTTTTGTTCTTTAACTTCCAATCGACTAGGTGTTTGATTTGTATGGTTTATCATTTCTTTGTATAATTTAAAATGAATACATAATTGGAGGTTATTTCAGATGATAAACGAGCAACGCCTTTTAGACGAATTTTTAGAACTTGTACAAATTGATTCGGAGACGAAATTTGAAACCGAAATTGCGAAGGTATTGAAGCAAAAATTTACTGATTTAGGCGTTGATGTTTTCGAAGATGATACGACTGCGCAAACAGGACATGGTGCAGGGAATCTGATTTGTACACTACAAGGAACAAATGATTCGGTAGAACCTATTTATTTTACTTGCCATATGGATACAGTCGTACCGGGCAAAGGAATTAAACCATCTATTAAAGACGGTTATGTTGTCACAGATGGAACAACCATTTTAGGAGCAGACGATAAAGCTGGATTAGCTGTCATTTTTGAGGTTATTCGTGTGCTTAAAGAACAAAATCTTCCACATGGAACAATTCAATTTGTGATTACAGTTGGGGAAGAGTCTGGTCTTGTAGGTGCGAAGGCCATCGATCCTTCTTTAATAAAAGCCAAGTTCGGTTATGCGCTTGATAGTGATGGAAAAGTAGGGAATGTTGTGGTTGCTGCGCCAACACAAGCGAAGGTGAAAGCAACGATTTACGGTAAAACCGCACATGCTGGTGTGGCCCCTGAAAAAGGTATTTCAGCTATTACGATCGCAGCGAAATCAATTGCGAAAATGCCATTAGGGCGTATTGATGAAGAGACAACAGCTAATATTGGACGCTTTGAAGGTGGTAGTCAAACCAATATCGTTTGTGACCGTGTTGATATTTTAGCAGAAGCCCGCTCGCTAGTTCCTGAAAAAATGGAAGCACAAGTAGCGAAAATGAAGGAAGCGTTTGAAACCGTTGCTGCTGACATGGGTGGAAGAGCGGAAGTCGATGTTCAAATCATGTACCCTGGCTTCAAATTTGCTGAAGGAGATCATGTGGTTGAGGTAGCGCGCAAAGCAGCTACGAAAATTGGTCGAAGTTGTGAACTCTTACATAGCGGCGGTGGAAGTGATGCAAACGTCATTGCTGGATTCGGTATTCCGACTGTCGTTCTTTCGGTAGGTTATGAAGAAATTCATACAACAAATGAAAAAATGCCGATAGAAGAGCTAAATAAATTAGCGGAAATGACTTTAGCGATAATTGATGAAGTAGTAAATGGATAATGTGAAATTTCCATCAGTGGGGGGGTTCTTCATCCCCCACTGATGGTTAGTTGAACTAATCACGCACAGAACGGCACGTCCTGTGCCTTCGCCTGACCAGGACATCCTGTCCGTCGTCGGACCATTATGGGCAGTTGATCTTCCCACCTATATTCTTTGTTCACTCAGAATCTTGAGGTGGGGATCTTACTGCCCGTTATAGTGGGATAAAAGTAAAGTAGAGGGCCTTTTGGCTCTCTTTTTTCTATTAATAAGGTGTAAATTAATGTATAGTAGTAGTACAAACGTAATAAATAGGAGGCTCTGAAATGGTAGAATCCAATAAAGTTGTCGTTTTCCAGGTAAATAAAGAAGAATATGCAATTTCTATTCAATATGTCATTTCGATCGAAAAGTTGGAGGGAATTACACCTATTCCTCATCTTCCTAATTATGTAAAAGGAATGATGGTCGTAAGAGGAGAGCTCGTTCCAGTTATTGATTTAGAACAGATCTTTTATCGGCGTCAATTAGAACAGACAGAATCATCTCGCTTAATCGTCCTGAAGACAGAAGAATTATCCATTGGGATCTTTGTTGAAGATGCAAAAGAAATAATCGACATTCCAGCTGAAAAGATCAAACAGGTTGGTTTAGTTGCATACTCTAAAACTTCTTACTTTACTGGAGTTGCAAATCTTGATTCGGGTCTAATAACATTAATCGATCCTTTAAAACTAGTTCAATCCTTAGAAGGAATTAAAGAAATTAAGGAATACATGAAAAGTCATCAGTAATGGTGGCTTTTTTGTATTCTCTGGCTGCTTTTTGCAAAAAATAGTTCCTGAAGCAATGTAATTATTTAGGAATGGATGGAGTCTATGAAATTTTTATATTTGACGAGTGAATTAGTTATTGGATTTTTCTTATTATTTGGCATTGTAAAGTTTGTTGGTAAGAAAATTATTAATCAAATTAGTCCTTTTACTTTTATTGCTGCTGTTGTTTTAGGGGAACTATTAGGAAATGCTCTGTATGATCATAATATTGGTATTCCTTATATTATTTACTCTATGTCTCTTTGGGCAGTGATGTTATTTTTAGTAGAACTTATTGGACAAAAATCTTTATTCCTTCGGGGCATATTTGAAGGGAAGCCTACTGCTTTAATAAAAAATGGAGTTGTCGACCGGGAAGCACTCAAAAAAAGCCGCTTAAATATCAATCTATTACAAAGCATGCTTCGTCAAAGTGAAACCTTTTCCATTAGAGAAGTTGCGTATTGTTATTTAGAAGCCAATGGCTCACTTAGTATATTAAAAAAATCAAAATACCAGAAAACAACTCAGGAAGACTTTCAAATGCTTGACCAACCTGTATATGTACCTGTTAGTTTAATTCGGGACGGAGTTGTTTTATGGGACGAAGTGAAAGATTTAGGTTTTGATGAAGAATGGTTACAAGGGAAATTACAAGCCCAGGGAGTGGATAATTACAAAAAGGTTTTTCTTGCAGAGTGGTTGGAAGGGGACGAACTCTTTGTTCAGACGATGTAATCAAAAAAACACAAAGCGACTGAATGGAAATTTCGCTTTGTGTTTTTTCTTATTGTTAAAGAAACTATAAAATACTCGGATGTGGATACCTTCCTAACTTGTACAGTCCACGTCCAGCTCCGGGCGCCTTGCGCTTTTCTTAATAGGATTGCTCTAATTCATCAACTAATGAACCAACAAAAGAAACAGCTTTCTTAATCGCATCTGGTTTTGTCATGTCAACACCAGCATGTTTCAATAAGTCTTGCGGTTTCATTGTTCCACCGGATTTTAAAACTTCCAGCCAACGATCAACAACTGGTTGCCCCTCTTCTTGAATCATTTGGGCAACTGCTGTGGAAGCTGTAAGTCCTGCAGAGTACGTATATGGATAAAGTCCCATATAATAATGTGGTTGACGCATCCAAGTTAAGCTTGCACCTTCATCGATTTCTACAGAATCACCCCAGAATGATTTCAGGACATCTCCTTTAATATCACAAAGAGTTGTTGCAGTTAACGGTTTTCCTTGTTCAGCATGAGCATAAACTTGACGTTGGTACTCACCTTCAAGTAAATGAGTAACAAAATTATGATAATACGTTCCCAGTAATTGAAGAATGACCCAACGTTTCATTTGTGTATCTTCGGTATTTTTCAATAAATGCTGTCCTAATAGGAGCTCATTCATTGTCGATGGTGCCTCCACAAAATAAGTAGATGGTCTTGTATTAAAGATGCGTTGATTTTTATTTGCAAGATAGAAATGTCCAGCATGGCCAAGCTCATGGGTAAGGACAAATGCACCACGCATCGTATCCGTCCAAGTGATTAAAATATATGGATGCGATCCATATGGGCTTGAGCAGAATGCACCAGTAGATTTACCTACATTATCAGCTAGGTCTACCCATCTTTCTGACAATCCTTTTTCCATAATTTCGCCGTATTCAGGCCCCATTACCTTTAAAGACTCTAAAATGACTTTACTTGCTTCTTCATAAGTAGTTTTTGGATTAAAATCAGGGTCTAAAGGTGCCTTTAAATCACAGAATAACATTTTATCTAAACCTAACACTTGTTTCTTTAAGTTAGCAAATCTTCTCATATGCGGTGCTAACTCTTTTTGAATGATATCAAGCTGATTATGATACATCTCGACCGATACTTGTTGCGGGTCTAGTAGCATATGTGTGACAGATTCATAGTTTCTTAATTTTGCCATCGCTACTTGTTTTTTTACCTCTGTTGCATAAGTAGTGGCAAACGTATTTTTATATTGTTTTAATGTTGAAACGAATGAGTCATATGCGTTTCGGCGAATGGTTGTGTCTGCTGAAAATTCATAACGATCTTCAAATAAAGCAAATGAGTTAGGCAGTTCATTTCCTTCTCCATCTTGGAAGGAAGAGAATTGCATATCTGCTGACTTACTCATTTCGTAGATTTTATATGGTGCTCCATGAACTTCTCCTAATGAAGCTAAAGCAACTTCTGTTTCGGGTGATAATTTATGTTTCTTTGATTCTAGTAGTTCGGTTAAGTTTTTGCGGAAAGGAGCAAGTTCCGTCAATTCATCTATGTATGCCTCAACAGTCCCCTCTGGAAGAGAGAGAATTTCCGACGAAATAAATGAGAGTGATGCATTAACCTTAGTAAATAATGCAGCAAATTGGGAAGAGTTGGCTTGGTTGACTGGATTTGTGCCATCTTCTGTTTGTCTTAAATTAGCATAAGTACCAACAAGAACTAATCGCTGCTGAAGTTTTTCTTGAGCTAGTAGGCATTCGCAAAAGCTTTTCGCTCCACTTTCAAATGTACCTTTATATTGTGTTACGGTAGAAAGGTCTGCCTCAATCGATTTTAATTCTTTTTCCCAGCTTTCGAAGGTTGGAAATAAATCATCTAGCTTCCAAGTTAAATGCTCAGGAACTTCTGAACGGACATAGCGTTTTTCTGCTGTAGTTGTCATTTTTACCCCTCCATTATTTCGTATTTCAAATATTTCGCAAAACTAATTATAAATCATTTCTTCTTTTAATCATAGTATATTATTTTGAATTTTGCCACTATTAATAGTGACCTTCTATTCTATTTCAAATTTTTTCATCGTATTCCTGTATGGTAAAATAAATGTGTGATGAAAAGTTAAAGGAAGTGGCTGTAATGAAAGAGTTTTATCCGAAAAATGGTAGGGTCATTTTACATGTTGATATGAATAGTTTTTATGCCTCTGTTGAAATGGCTTTTGATCCTACCTTAAAGGGAAAGCCACTTGCAATTGCCGGAAATGTTGAAGAAAGACGTGGCATCATTATTACATGTAGCTATGAGGCAAGGAAGTTTGGCGTTAAAACGACGATGGCACTTTGGGAAGCAAAGAAGCTGTGTCCTGATCTGATCATGATGAAGCCTAACTTTGATCGTTATCGGACGGCATCATTACAGATGTTCGAAATTCTGCGTCAATACTCCGACTTAGTTGAACCCGTTTCAATTGATGAAGGCTATGTCGATATTACAGAAAGCTATCGATTTGGCAGTCCTTTAGAAATAGCTCAAACATTACAAAAAAAAATTTTAGAAGAGCTTGATCTACCATGCAGTATAGGTATTGCGCCGAATAAATTTTTAGCAAAAACAGCTTCTGATATGAAAAAACCTATGGGAATCACTGTTCTTAGGAAAAGGGATATTAAAGCAGTTCTATGGCCACTGCCTACGAATGAAATGCACGGTGTGGGCAAGAAAACAGCAGAGAAATTAAAAACAATTGGCATACATACTGTTGGCGACTTAGCGATAGCTAATGATATTCAGTTGAAAGCTTTGTTAGGAATTAACGGTATTCGTATGAAAGAAAGAGCAAATGGAAAGGATCAGAGAGTAGTAGATCCAGAAGCAGTTGATGAGTTTAAATCAATTGGTAATTCGACGACACTTCCTAAAGATACTACCAATCAACAGGAATTATTTCGTGTGTTGGATAAACTTGCAGAAACGGTTTCAATTCGGATGAAAAGAAAGAAAGTGGTTGCCACAACGATAGGAATTACCATTCGTTTTAAAGATCGTAAAACGATCACTAGAAGTAAGAAAATGGCTAATCCATTTTTTAAACAGGAAGAGATTTTCGTAAGTGCAAAAAACTTATTTTTAAAACATTGGAATGGAGATCCCATTCGCCTTTTAGGGATCACTTCAACGGATTTAACTGATCACGATCATGCCTTCAAGCAACTCGATTTATTTTCTTATGAAAAAGAAGCAAAAAAAGAGCCACTTATTCAAACGGTGGCAATGTTGAAAGAAAAGTATGGAAAAAATATAATTGAACAAGCGAGTGAAAAGGAGATTCAAAAGAATCAAGCAGGGACGTTTACTAGTTTTAATCGGGATTTTTTACAATAAAACGGAAGCGCCTTGATCAGCCCCGACAAGCAAATGCTTCGGCACCCGGAAAGTCGTTCTTTGACTTTTTGGGTGCCGAACATTTGACCTCTAGGGGCTAGGCGCTGGAGCTGGATATAAAAAAGAGGGGAGGATGACACGATCGTGTAACATCTTCCCCTTTTCATTTATTTGTTAAGTCCGTCCAGTAAGAGTATTCTTGCCGGTGATGCATCGACGCCTTGAAGTTTGAGTGGGGCAGCAACCATGAAATATTCTCCAGCTTCAACCTCTTTTAATCGAATTCCTTCAATAATGATAATATCTTTACCCATTAGCGCACGATGGGTTGGGTGACCTTCTTGGGCACGTTCAATACCAAGGGCATCGATGCCGACGCCGCTTATGCCAATTTCAGCCAAGTATTCAGCAGCATCTTCTGCTACATAAATAAATTCGAAATTAAACTGGTCATCATACGAATTCTTGGTTTTAAAGAGAATAAAGTCACCTTGATTGATTGACAAATCTTTAATATCCTCTTTTGTAATTTTTTCAGAAGCGCTTGTTAAATCAAACACTTTGCAGGATCGAACGAGTCTTTCAATCGGAAGTGTTTCGATTGTTTTTCCATCATTCATCATATGAAGAGGGGCGTCAACATGTGTTCCCGTATGAACATCTAGACTAATTCGTGATTCGGTGACGTGCGCATTTGTAACCGTTTCGATTTTTGGTTGTTTTTCAGGCTTGTTTTTATAAACAGGCATTCCTTCAAAAATAGGTGCTGTAATATCAATAATTTTCATTTGAATATCTCCCATTTTTAACATTTTTCGACGTCTAAGTCCGTAATTGGCCACCAGAAGAATCCGTCTTTTTCTAGTAAATCATCTGATGCTTTTGGTCCCATTGAACCTGATTCATAGTTTGGAAAGCTCTGTTCCTTTTCGTTTTCCCATACTTGTGATATTTTATCAACAAATGCCCAAGAAAGAGCCACTTCGTCCCAATGGGTAAAGTTTGTTGCATCGCCGCGCATACAATCAAACAAAAGAGTTTCATATGCTTCAGGAGTATTCATAGCGTCTACACCTTTATTAGCAAAATTTAGTTTGATTGGTGTCGCATCCATTTTTTGACCGGATTTTTTGGCATTTAAATATAATGTAATTCCTTCTTCTGGTTGAATATGGATAACAAGGAGGTTAGGGCTTAATGTTTGATCTGTTTTATAATAAAGATTCATTGGGATATCTTTAAATTGAACGACGATTTTGGTTGATTTCGCTGTCATTCGTTTGCCAGTTCTTATATAAAAAGGCACACCAGCCCAACGGAAATTATCAATCATCAGCTTTCCAGATACAAATGTCTCGGTATTCGATTGTGGGTCAACCATATTTTCTTCCCTATAAGAGGGAACATTTTCTTCTTTTATGATTCCTTTTCCATACTGTCCACGAACAAAATATTGTCCCACTTCTTCGTGTTCAAAAGGTCTCATCGCTCGAAGTGCTTTCACCTTTTCTGAACGGATTTCATCTGTCGTTAATTTAATTGGTGGTTCCATTGCTAGTAACGCAACCATTTGTAGCATATGGTTTTGAACCATATCTCTTAAAGCCCCACTATTTTCATAATAACGTCCGCGTTCCTCTACTCCTAGCGTTTCACTAGATGTAACCTGTATGTTTGAAATATATCGATTATTCCAAAGTGGTTCGAAAATGGCATTGGCAAATCGAATGACTTCGATATTTTGTACCATTTCCTTTCCTAAATAATGGTCAATTCGGTAGATTTCATTTTCTGAAAAAGCTTTTCTGATTTGATCATTTAACGTGTTTGCCGTGTCTAAACTATGACCGAACGGTTTTTCGATGACTAAACGTTTAAATCCGTTTACATCTGTTAAACCGTCTGATTTCAAATGTTCGGCAATTTGACCGAAAAATTCTGGAGCCATCGCTAAATAGAAGATGCGATTTCCTTCTAAGTTGTAATGATTGTCAAGTTCTTTTGCAAGACTTTTCAGTACAGCATAGGAGCTTGGATCAGCAATATCATGTGATTGGTAATAGAAATGGGAGATAAATTCATCAATTTTTTCTGTCGTTCCTAAGAATGTAGAAATGGATTCTTTTACATTTGTTTGGAATTGTTCTGTAGTCAGTGTTCTTCGGGCAACTCCTATTACCGCAAAACGCTCTGATAGCTTGCCTTTTATAAACAATTGATAGAGAGATGGAAATAGTTTGCGATTAGCTAAGTCCCCTGTTGCTCCAAAAATCATAATCAAAGCTGTTGGTTTTTCTTTATGTGTCACGATTAGTACCTCACTTTATGTAATTGATATAAATGAATTAATAAAAAAGATCAAACCAATATTAAATTTTATCGTTTCGACAAGAAATGCGCAAATTTTAGTTTCTTTCCTTAGCTTTCGAAGAAGTGTAAAAGACTATCCAGTATTCCCACGATTTGTTTTCTGAAAGAGAGAATTGTATAAATTATGTTATATTAGTTGTAAATGAGAATTCGATGTTTGCCTCGAATTCTTACTATATAAAGGAGATGGATGAGAGTGAAGCTGTTTTTTTTAGGAACAGGTGCTGGAATTCCTGCCAAACATCGAAATGTGACTTCGATCGCCTTAAAGCTTTTAGAAGAAAGAGGTTCTATATGGCTTTTTGACTGTGGGGAAGCGACCCAGCATCAAATTTTACATACCCCAATTAAACCACGACGTCTAGAGAAAATCTTTATTACGCATATGCATGGTGATCATATTTATGGTCTGCCCGGGCTTCTTGCGAGTCGATCCTTTCAAGGAGGGGAAACGGAATTAACGGTATATGGTCCTAAGGGAATCGAAGAGTACATTCGCATTAGTTTAGAGGTCAGCCAGACGTATTTAAAGTATCCCCTAAAGGTGGTTGAAATAGGGGATGGCGTGATTTTTGAAGATGAGCAGTTTATTGTTAAAGCAAAGCTTTTAGAGCATGGGATTCCTTCTTACGGCTTTCGTGTTGTTGAAAAGGACAAACCAGGGACACTATTAGTAGACAAGCTATTACAAATGGGAATTCAGCCAGGTCCTCTTTATCGAAAAATTAAAGAAGGAGAATCTGTTTTGTTAGAGAATGGGGAGATGATTGAAGCTTCCGAATTTCTTGGTGAGGCGCAAAAAGGGCGTGTCGTCACTATTTTAGGAGATACAAGGAAATGTGATAATGCGCTTGTACTTGCTAAAAATGCTGATGTTCTTGTTCATGAAGCGACATTTGCGAAAGATGATGAGCAACTAGCCTATGATTATTACCATTCAACGACTGGGCAGGCTGCTGAAATTGCTGCTAAAGCACAGGTGGGGAAACTCTATTTGACCCATATTAGTTCGCGTTATGATCGAGAATCAGTTTTAATGTTAGAAAAAGAGGCGAAAGAGGTTTTTGCCAATTCGGAAGTAGTGGAGGATTTTAAAGAATTTTTGATATAGAAAGAAAGACTCCAATTCACTTATAAAGTGTGGAGTCTTTTTATTGTTTTTTAAAGCCAACCCCGCTCATATTGATTCGGACTTTCGATTTTCGTCCCAAGCTCTTTTGCTGCAGTTCGTGGCCAATACGGATCTCTTAACAGCTCTCTTGCGATAAAGATTAGATCAGCGCGTTCATTTTGTAAAATTTCTTCTGCTTGTATACCGGTTGTTATGAGGCCAACTGCCCCCGTTGGAATTTGAGCTTCTTCTCTAATTTTTTCAGCAAATTTTACCTGATAGCCAGGATAAACATGTATTGCTGCTGGAACGACTGCACCTGAGCTAACATCGATTAGGTCCACCCCTTGTTCCTTCATCCAAAGGCTATATGTAACATAATCTTCCGGAGTTAAACCTCCATCGTGGTAGTCATTTGCAGATACACGGACAAATAAAGGCCCATTCCAAACAGTTTTAACGGCTTCAATAACCTCTCGAAGGAAACGATATCGATTTTCTGCTGAACCACCATATTCGTCATTTCGTTGATTGGAAAGCGGTGAGAGGAACTCGTTAATTAAATATCCATGTGCCCCATGAATTTCAATCACATCGAATCCAGCTTTTTTCGCTCGTTCTGCTCCTGCTTTAAAGGCTTCTACCGTTATTGTAATATCTTCTTTACTCATTTCTTTTGGTGTCTTCATTTTGTCATTGAATGGAAGAGAGGAAGGGGCAATAATTTCACCTTCAAGCACTGCTTTACGTCCAGCATGAGCGATCTGAATTCCGGTAGCAGCTCCATGCTCTTTTATTAATTGAACGAGCTTGCTAAGACCGTCGATATGATCATCACTCCATATTCCTAAATCCTGGGGAGAGATTCTCCCTTGTGGGGTGACTGCTGTAGCTTCTAATATAATTAAACCAACTTGGCCAACAGCGCGACTGACGTAGTGAGTGTAGTGCCAGTTCTCTACTTTGCCATCTTCATTATGACTGGAGTACATACACATTGGCGCCATAACAATACGGTTTTTCAAAGTCATATCCTTAATCGTATACGGAGTAAAAAGCTTAGTCATTGACATAAAAAACTCCTCCTTTATTTCGTTATACTAAATTTTCTTTTTCATTATAACAATTAAAGAAAAAATAGCGAACTAAGACAACTTATAAAACGCTTTGCCGCATTAACGCACCGGGGGACTGACCCCCGGTGCGTTAATGTGGCAAAGTGGATTTGAATTCGGTTCCGAGTTTTTTTGATTGGTTGGTTGCTTCGATGATGCATGTGATGAAGGCTTCTTGTACGTTGTATTGCTCTAGTACTCGGATTCCTGCTTCGGTTGTTCCGCCTGGGCTTGTGACTTCTCGGCGAAGCTGGTAGGACGGTTTTTGTGATTTTGTTAGCATTTCAGCAGTCCCCAATAAAGTTTGAACAATCAACTCTTTGGCTAGTTTTGGCTCCAGGCCGATTTCCACAGCACTTTTCTCCATAGCCTCTACAAGATAATAAAAATAAGCAGGACCACTTCCAGAAAGACCAGTTACGGCATCAAGCTGAGCTTCTTCAACAAATCGAGTTAAACCAATCGTATCAAACATTTTTTTCACACATTCCACTTGCTCTAAAGTAGAGTGTGTATTATAAGCTAATGCTGTTGCGGACTTGCCGATGGCTGCGGACGTGTTCGGCATGGCTCTTATAATCGCTAATGGACGTTCAGCAAGTTCTTCAATTGTTTGAAGTGAAACTCCTGCAAGAACGGATACCATTAACATTTTCTCTGTCAGAAATGGTTTTATCATTTCTATCGCGCTACCTGCATCCTTGGGCTTCATTGTAAGTATTACGATGTCTGCTCCTGTCATTAAATCAAATAAATCATACGTCGTATTAATTTGAAATTCTCCTTGAAGCTTCTCCAGTTTCAAGCTATCGCTACGGTTGGTAATCCATATATTTCTACGATCAATAAAGTGATGATCAACCATTCCTGAGATTAATGCCTCAGCTATCGAACCAGCACCAATGATTGCAATCTTTTTCACTTCCATCTCCTCCTGGTTCATTTTTTGTGAAAAATAAAAAGACCCTTCGTCCGTAAAAAGGACGAAAGGTCTTAGCTCCCGTGGTACCACCTTCATTCATCTTCTGATATGAAACGTGTCCGTTTCACTAGAAAGATGCTTCTTAATCCATTAACGTCGGAGACACGGTCAGGTTTGCCTGACAGCTCATAAGGTAGGTTCGATAGATAAGAGGACGGTGAAACCTTTCAGCAGGTTCCCTAGTTTCACTCTCTTTCGTCATTGTCCATCTACTGGTCTTATTCATCACTTCTGCTTCATGAAATTTTATAGTGATTATGAGGGAAGGGAGGATTGTCTGTCAAGAGCGTAATTTGCCCTAGTGTATATTCTTTCTTCATTAAATTATGTGAAAATAATGACAATGGATACAAGAATCGTTAAACTTAAATAATAATAGGCATGAAAAAATATAACTCTTTAAATACCTTATTTAAAAATAATATTAGGGAGCAAGTAAAATGACAGAATGGATAAATGGAATTGCGAAATTGACGCTACCAACTCCTTTTGCTGTTGGGGATGTAAATGCGTTTTTAATAAATGGCCCACGTCTAACCCTCGTAGATTGCGGCCCTAAAACGGAGGATGCTTGGAACTCACTTCAGCATCAACTCGATCATCTAATGCTAACTCCTGATGATATTCAGCAAGTAATACTTACCCATCATCATCCTGATCATGTAGGATTGCTTGACTTTTTGCCAAAAACAGTTGAAGTGTTCGGTCACTATTTAAACGAGCGATGGCTTTTACGATCTGAACAGTTTTTAAAAGAACATGATGATTTCTATAAAAAGCTCTTTGTCGAATTTGGTATTCCCGATGCATACTTTCCATATATAAATCAATTAAAAAAGACATTACGTTTTTCCTGCAATCGTTCCTTAACGGGTACCCTACAGGAAGACAGCATCGTACCAGGTTTAGTAGACTGGCAAATCATTTTTACTCCCGGACATGCTCTTAGCCATATCTCATTATTTCGGGAAAGCGATGGGGTCTTAATCGGCGGCGACCATATTTTGGCTCATATTTCACCCAATCCATTGTTAGAGCCACCATACATTTCAGAAGAGGACAGACCAAAACCACTTATCCAGTACAATCAATCTTTGAAAAAATTACTCCAATATCCGATTCAAAAAGTTTATACAGGACATGGTGAAGAGGTCTATAATTTACCGCAGTTAATTGATAAAAGATTAAAGAAGCAGCATGAACGGGCGATGGCAGTAAAGGAATTCCTTAAAGAAGGACCCCTCTCTGTATTCGAAATTTGTAAGCGGCTATTTCCAACTGTTTATGAAAAGGAATTTTCACTTACCATTTCAGAAACAGTTGGACAATTAGATTATTTATTGGATATAGAGGAAATTGATCAAATAAAGGATCAACAAAAATATCTTTATTCTGCGAGGTGAAATCATGCCGTCATTACTTGGGAGAAATATTGTCATCACGGGAGCTTCAAGTGGAATTGGTGCCGAGATCGCTAAGCTGTGCGCTGCCAAAGGGGCCAATCTAGCTTTGCTTGCTCGAAGCATCGATAAATTGCAGCAAATAAAAAAGGAATTAGAAGAAAGATACTCAATTAAAATAATCGTTTATCACCTGGATGTTTCCAACATGGAAGAAATCGAGCGTGTTTTTCATGCAATCTTTGAAGAAATGAAGTCCATTGATATATTAGTAAATAATGCTGGATTCGGGGTATTCCGTGAAGCTCATGCGGCATCTATTGAGGAAATAAAATCAATGTTTGATGTAAATGTCGTCGGACTAATGGCTTGTACAAGTAAAGTGTTACCGAAAATGCGAGAGCGACGTTTTGGTCATATTATCAATATTGCTTCACAAGCTGGAAAAATTGCGACCCCTAAATCAAGTGTGTACTCAGCAACAAAGCATGCGGTTTTAGGGTACTCTAACAGTCTCCGAATGGAGTTAGCGGATCAAAATGTCTTCGTTACAACGGTTAACCCTGGCCCGATTGCTACTAATTTTTTTAATATCGCTGATGAGCAGGGAACATATGTGAAAAATGTCCAAAGATTTATGCTGCAGCCCGATTATGTAGCAAACAAAGTTGTAAGTGCGATGCTAACGAAAACACGCGAGATTAATTTGCCGCGCTGGATGAACCTTGGGAGTGTCATTTACGCCTTATTTCCAAGGACATTTGAACGCATTGGACGCAAAGCGTTTAATAAAAAATAGAGGTTTTTAAGTTTGTCATTTGTCTCACTAGGTCTCAAGTCTTAGTGGTAATTCATTCCAGAGCCGTTATTTTACTTTAAGATCTTTTCCTATAATGTGATTAAGGTAGAAATAACAGGAGGAATGAAAAAATGAAAAAGAATATAGTATTAGGGTTAGTGGTTGCGGCAAATTTAATGTGGGTAGCAGGTTGTAGCAGTATTGTAAATGGAAAATCAGATCAATCTGAAAAAATTCATATTAAAGAAGATAAAGTAAAGCAATTAGATATCACTTTAAACATCGGGGCTGGACAGCTAAATGTGTCGGAGGGTACAAAAGAGTGGGTTGAGGGGGAAATTGATTATAATATCGATGACCTTGAGCCAAAAGTGAAATACAAGCGTTCTGGTCAAAACGGAAAACTTGTTATTGAGCAGTCGAAAAAGAATTTCTCTGGCATCAAAATGGGTGACATCAAAAATGATTGGGATCTACAGCTTTCAAACAAAGTTCCGATTGATCTATCAGTGAATTCTGGGGCTTCGGAAACAAAGCTTGATTTACAAGGATTGCAGTTAAGCAGTTTAGATATTGATGCCGGTGTTGGCGATATCACGGTTGACTTAAGTGGTGATTGGAAAGAGAGTTTTGATGTGGATCTAGAGATGGGAGTAGGTCAGTCGACGATTATCCTGCCAAAAGATGTTGGGGTGAAGATTAAATCCTCTAAAGGAATTGGCCATACGGATTTCAAAGGCTTTATTTCAGAAGGTAATGGCGTTTATGTCAATGAGGCTTATAAAAATGCCGATGTGAAAATTGAGGTCAATACGGAACTTGGTATTGGTGAGGCAAATTTTGTTTTGGAGAAATAGTTAGCTAGGATGGTCCAAATTAATTTGGATCGTCCTTTTTATATTATCCAAAATAAAAAGAACCATCATATCCTGCGTCGGAAGAATGGTTCTTTCTTTTAAAAAGATATAGATGGTCTTTTTTCGTCTTTGTTTTTCGTGTTCTCATGTCTGCAAAGACGAAAGGACTTCTGCTATCCGCTGGATTTCTTCTTCCTTCACGGACTAATTTTTCGCGTAGCTTTTTTGCTTTTGATTTTGCCAAAATAATCACTCCTATATATTTTCCATAATTATACCACAACAAGCGTTTGATTGTGCTTGTTGTGGTTTTGGCCAAATAGTTTCTCTTTTTCATTTTCCTAATAAATGTAGGATATCTTCTTCAAGCTTTTCAGGCCCATCTGTCGATGCAAATCGTTTGATCACATTTCCATTAGAATCGATAAGAAACTTGGTGAAATTCCATTTGATCGATTTCGAACCAAGGATTCCAGGTGCTTCTTTTGATAAATACTTGAAAAGCGGCTCTGCATTTTCTCCTTTAACATCCACTTTGGCGTACATTGGGAATGTGACTCCGTAATTCAATTGGCAGAACTCTATTATTTCATCATTTGTTCCTGGTTCCTGTGCCCCGAATTGGTTACTTGGGAATCCTAGAATCTCGAAACCGCGAGCTTTATATTTTTCATATAATTTTTGAAGGCCTTCATATTGTGGGGTAAAGCCACATTCACTTGCTGTATTGACGATTAATATTACTTTGCCTGAGAAATCCTTTAAAGATTGGACCTCACCGCGAATTGTTTTCACTTCAAAATCATATATTGTCATCAACGTACCTCCCAATTGATTTTTTAGTATATGGTATCATTATATCTATTTATGATCATTATTTCATTTAACTTCTCTTTTGTGATTGCCTTAAGGCTAGTAATTAATGCAATTAGTTGTATTTTGAAAGGTGGAAATGGTTTGAGTATTGTTGAAATTATAACTTCACGACGTACAATAAAAAAATTTAAAAGTGATCCGATTGAACGGAATGTCATTATTTCCTGGTTAGAGGCAGCAAGTAAAGCCCCAAATCACAAAATGACAGAACCTTGGGAAGTTTTGTTTGTTGGTCCTAAAACAAGAACCGACTTAAACCATAAAACGAATTTCGGAAACGCTTCAGTGGTATTCGCTGTTTTATCAAAGAAAGGTTCTACTGTTATAGAAAGAGAAGAAAATATGGCTGCAACGTCATGCTTTATTCAAAATTTTATGCTCGCTGCATGGGCGGAGGGAATCGGAAGCTTTTGGTCTTCTACTGGTGCATCCAAAAAGAATCGTGACATCTTAGGTGTAACCGAAGAATATGACGTGATTGGTGTAATAAGTGTAGGATATCCAGAAGAAATCCCTCAGGATAAGCCAAGAACACCGATTGAATTGAAAATAAAGGAACTCTCTTAAAAGAGATAGAATGAGAAAAGCGTAAGCGCCTTGATCAGCCCCGATAAAGAATCCAGAGACATAGTCGCACTTATGCAAACCGTTCGTTGGTTTGCCAAGCAAATGCTTCGCCAGCCAGAAAGTCATTCTTTGACTTTTTGGCTGGCGAACATTTGACCTCGAGGTCGACAAAACCGCGACGTCCTGTCGCATTGTCGACACTAGTACATCCTGTACGTCGGGGCTAGGACGCTTGAGCTGGACAATTTTCGAAGTCCGAAAATGTTATACTTTCTTATCTTATGAAAAAACACCGGTTACTTTGTAAAATTAAAGATAAGTGAATGTATGTTTTCTTTATAAGAACAGTAACTTACTTTTAATGTCGCACATTTATGATAATTAGTACATCACTTATATATAGTGGTGTACTCAGACTGAAGACAAACTCAAAGAATTTTTGAGTTTGTCTTCAGTCTTTTTTCTTATGAAATGAAAATGAACAAGTAAAGTTGATTTCCGCTCCGGGCGAACGTTTTCCGCGGGGTGTGATCTTTTAACCTCCTCAGTCGCTTTGCTCCTTGAGGGGTCTCAAGGTTCACACTATTTCCCGCAGGAGTCGTCGCCCTACGCTCCAATCAACGGTGTTTCTAAAAATTTTGAGGTGATTCATCCCTATCTACAATTGGCTTGAAGATTAGATTATTATACATCTTTTTTTTACCAACTTTGAGAATCTCTAGGTTATAATGTTTATAGCTGAATGTATATGAAAGAGTTGTAATCTTTCTACTTAGGGATTTATTTTCTTTATCAAAAATGGGGTGGCGCGGCAGTAATATATACAACTCACGGAAGGTAGTAACAAGCCGAGATAAAAAATGTACAAGAATTTTTTTGATAATTTAAGAGGGAACGTGAAAAATGACTAGTTTTATTAATGTGGAAGGTTTGTATAAATCATTTGGTCAACAATCAGTATTAGAAAATGTAAACTTCAAGGTTAAAAAAGGGGAGGTAGTAGGGCTATTGGGCCCAAATGGAGCTGGGAAAACGACCTTTATCCGAATATTGAATGGCGTTATCAAACCGGAAAAAGGGTCAATCTCATTAAACGGTATGGATCCATCTACCGGGGGAGATGCAATTAGAAAAATATCTGGAATTGTGACGGAAAGTGCGGGATTGTATCACCAGATGAGCGGAAAAGAGAACCTGGAATTATTCGCTGAATTATATGGGGTATCGGATAAGGTAAGAGTGTCAGAGCTACTTGACCTTTTTGATTTGAAAGAACATCAGGATAAGCCAGTGGGAAAGTATAGTACCGGAATGAAAAAGCGGTTGGCATTGGCTAAAGCGCTGTTGCATAAACCGGATATCTTGTTTTTAGACGAACCGACAAATGGATTGGATCCTGATGGAATTCAGATGGTCTTAACCTATTTAAAAAAATATAATCAGGAAACAGGGACCACGATTATTATTTGTTCACATGTCCTTCATCAATTGGAGACAATCTGTGATTCTTTTGCTTTCATTGAGAATGGGACGATAGCTGAACAAGGAACTTTAACAGAGTTAGAGGATAAATATGTTCAAAACGTTAGCGTGAAAGTAAATACGACCTTTAAGCCACAAGAAAACCATTATTCAGGGTTTCCTTGCAGAGTAATGGGAGAATCTATAGTAGTTTTCGATTTGCCTTCTAAAAATGATATCCCTCAGTTGCTAAATGGCTTGCTGAAGACGGATCCTGTTTATTCGGTTACGATTATGAATAATGATTTACAATCGATTTATTTCAGGGTAAGGGGGGGCAAGTAATGGGTACAAATATTAGTAAAGCTCTGATCAAAAAAGACATTAAAGATATTTTTAGAAGTAAAACATTGCTAGTAACCATGATTATCATTCCAATAATGTTTTGTGTTATATTCCCTTCAATTGTGATGGGGAGTGCCCTAATTTTTGATGTCGAAAAAATAGTCGGAGATGATGGACAGAAACTAATTGATACTTTTCTCAAAAGTACGACGGGAAATGCGTTTTCTTCTTATACACTTGAGCAGCAAATTGTTTATATGTTCATTAATTTTATGCTTCCAACCTTATTTTTGCTGGTTCCGATTATTACTGCCATGACAGTAGCTGGTAATAGCTTTGTTGGAGAGAAGGAAAACCGAACGCTAGAAAGTTTATTATTTTCACCAATTTCGATTAAAACGTTATTTCTTAGCAAGATATTAGCATCTTTATTACCGCCATTATTTGTTTCTCTTATCAGTTTTGTAGTTTGTGGTGTCATTATCAATTCTTTGGGGTATCCTTTGTTTGGTGAGTTAATCTTCCCATCGGGTAACTGGGTGGCATTAATAACCTGTCTTTTCCCAATGGTTATTTTACTTTCGGTGCTGATGAATATCTTAATATCAGCAAGGGTGAAGACGTATCAGGAAGCCCAGAACCTTGGTGGCATTATCGTTCTTCCTGTTATTGCCATGATGATTGGCCAGGTTACTGGACTGTTTTTACTGGGAGTTCAGTTAATTATCCTGATTTCAGTAGGTTTATTAATGGTTAATCTGGTGTTATGGAACATCATTTCAAAAAATAATAACAGGTATGTGTTATTTGAAAAACAAATTCATTAATGGATTTTAATGTTAAAATATGTTCTTAAGCAAACGGGGCTATTCTTCATGAAGGAGAATAGCTCTTTCCTATGGGAACAATTTATCTTTCTATGCCCAACAGCTTTACAAATTTTTAATATTGAGAGAAACAGATTCCCTATATCCTTTTTTCCGACACCATAGTAATATTATTATTATTATTATTATTATTATTTTCAGGTAGTAAAGTATATTGTGAGATATATAACCAAAAAGGGGGAGCACATATGTTCAGGCACCGCCAGAAACAGGGAAAAGGCATCAAATGGTTAGATTCTCCATCAAAAAAGGGAGTAATTAATGTTACGGACACTTTAATTAGTGAAAAACTTAACATGATTCAACTAAACGAGGAACATCTACAGCATGTAATTAGTGTAAAACCCGTGGTTGAAACTCACATAGAGGAGCTTGTAGAAAGATTTTATAAGACTGTGCTACAGGTTCAAGAATTAAAAAACATGATTGAAGCTCATAGTTCTGTTGAGCGATTACGCCAAACGCTTCGTATTCACTTAGTAGAGTTGTTTGAAGGAAGACTTGACGCTGAATTTTTTGAAAAGCGAATCAAAGTAGCGAAAATTCATTATCGAATTGGTCTAAAGCCAGCTTGGTATATGGGTGCATTTCAAAACCTACAACAAGCGTTATTTCAAGTCATGATGGATGAAGTGAAGGATAGAGATGAGTTCCGTTTAATCTGGGATGCAATAACAAAACTATTAAGCTTGGAACAGCAATTGGTTTTGGAAGCATATAATGAGGAAACTGAGCACAAGATACAAGAAACATTTGAAGAAGGTCAAAAGAATTTACAAAACAAAATACATGAAGTGAGTGAAGGATTGGTAGCGGTGTCTGAACAGACTCATGCTTCTGTGGAATCCCTTATTTCGAACAGTCGAGATGTCAATTCTTTAGTCGAAGGTAGCTACGAACAAGCGAAAGAGGTTCAAGCCCAAGTCCAGGAAGGACAAAATGTAATACTTACCCTCTTAGAACATATGAAACAAGTTGAAGAGGACACGTTATCCATGAGGCAAACGGTCCAACTGTTAGAAGATTCTTCAAATAAGATTTATAAAGTCATTCAGATGGTTCATGCCATCGCTGATCAAACCAACCTGTTGGCATTGAATTCGGCAATTGAAGCAGCAAGAGCAGGAGAGCATGGAAAAGGATTTTCAGTAGTGGCACAAGAAGTAAGAAAACTAGCGGAACAAACCAAAAATTCAATCGCTGACATCCAAAACCTTGTTGACACATCACAAACGTATACCAGAGAAGTAAACAGCGTATTGAAACGAGTAGAAGGGGCTGTACAATCTAGTGCTGATGCGTCAAGCTCTACCAGTACTTCCTTCCAAGCGATACGGATTTCAATAGAGAAGAACGAATTGAATCTAAGCTCAATGAATTTACAAATTGAGGAGTTAGTAAAAATTATTGAAGAAATTGGAGATGCTACTACTCATGTGGCAACGTCGGCTGAAAAGCTAACTCAAGCTACTCAAATGATATAGGAAAAAAGCCCGTTATGGGCTTTTTTAAATTCCTCTATTTCTTATGAAGTTCCGGCAATTAAAGTAAAGAGCTTATCCAATTTTTCTGACTTTTGCATGGTATGCGGATGAAGAAAACCAATTGTAACCAAAGTGAATTAAGATTCCTCGTTCATGGGTAATCTGTTCTTTTAATTCTATTATCACTAGTTATAAACACTGGACTGAATACCTACCTACAACCTTCATTGCTACTACCTATTTAATTATGGGTGGAAGTTAAAAGTAAGTACCGGTTAGTTATGACAATTTGTTGAACTTTTCCTAAATAAAAAGACGCAATGTGAAGTTCTTTGAGATGTTTCGAGGGATATTAAATCGGCAATAAGTGCCGACAACTATTGAATATTCAGAAGTAGAGCATAAAACAATACAGCTGTAGGTGTAGAAGATTCAATATATCCCAATATAAATCATTAATTATTTGAGGCAGTTTTTAATTCGAAGTTACATAATTTTGATAAAGGGTGTGTAGTTATTAAAGCGGTTATTTTTGATTTTGATGGTACACTTGTTGATATTCTGCCAGTTTGTTTTTAAGCATTTCAAGCTGTATTTAAGGACTTTGACAACAAAGAGGTTACTCCAGATGAGATAAAGGCTATGTTCGGTCCATCTGAGACTGGAATCATCAGAGAAAATCTTATGGATTCAAATCATGACAAAGCAATTGAATTATATTATAAAAGGTATATAGAAAAACACCAAGAACTTGTTCTTGAGAATGAGGAGATTAACGATTTACTCCTGTTTTTAAAAAGAGAAGGTTTTAAATGGGGGGGTGTAACAGGAAAAGCTAGCAGAAGTTTGCGGATCTCTTTAGATTGCCTAAATATGAAGGACTTATTTGATGTGATAATCACTGGGGATGATGTTTCTATACCAAACAAAACCTCATCCAGAAGGACTGAACAAGGCATTGGCACAGCTAAACTTAAAAAACACCGATGCTATTTATTTAGGAGATAGTGACGCTGACATTTTAGCTGGTAAACAAGCTAACGTACATACGATCGGAGTACAGTGGTTGCTAAATTATCAGTCATCAGAGTTTGGTGTTCAACCAGATCAATTGTTCAGTCACATAAGTGAATTCATACAAGCACTAAAAAATTACAGGTGTGTATAAGATTAAAGTTATGTAAACAATTTAGCCTATTCAAGTAACGGTGAGCGTTAGTTGCACAACAACCAAAATCGTTGTTGTGGTAAACGAGGTCATATGTTGTAAAAAAAGAATAGAAGAATACAGGTATTTAAAGCCTGTTCATCTATCCTCTCTTTTGTCTTAAAATGTGTGACATTTTATTTGGTTGCTTAATTACTAATGGTTTTAAATATTTTCTTGACTTTTAATAAAACAAATAGCCAGTGTCTTTCAATCTACTTTAAATGTTTCATTGCTTCTCTCACGCTTAGCTTAGGTAAAGTATGGGTTTCGACAAACTCTTTTACAAACTCAGGATTTGTTTTTGCGTATTCTCGTAATGCCCAGCCAATTGCTTTTTCGATGAAGAAGTCTTTTATATGTTTTGACCGTTCAATCATTTCCGACAAAAGGTTTTCGTCGGTGTTCCCTTTATAGCCGAGCTGAAATAATATGCAGCTTCGTACAAGCCAAAGATGTTCGCTTTCCAACCATTTGTCTAATGTCGGACGCTTCATTTCGGGATACATTTGAAAATAGTGACCAACTAAATGTTTGGCGATATGATCAATGGTGTCCCACCATGATTTATCTTGGATGATTTTTTCGAGTAATTTGATATCATCCTTTGTGAATTGTTTTTTCATTTGAGTAAGTAGGCTTAGCGCCGCCATTTGCAATTCGCGTTCGGGATATGCCCATAATTCTGCAATTACCTCATGCAGTTCCTCACGTTGTGGCAATCCCTTTTCGGCAATATACTCCTTGAATAAAGCTTTCATCACAGGTGCCTTAAGACCGATAAACGTAAATTGATCCCGCATATATTTTTCCATTTGTTTGGCATCTTTCTCATTTCGATGCTTTAAAAGTAATTCCCGTAATTCTTTTGCGTATGTATTCACGGGTAACTACCTCCTTTTTTTTAATTTGTCAAAAACTCGTATATGACATCGTTTACGATATCATGCAAATCGGCATCCGTTTCCGCTTTTAGAGCAATAATTTGCTGATATAACTCAGTATATTCAGACTCCCCAAGTGGGCTTGATTGAAGATCACGATGATATTGTTTAAAGCTATTTTGAATCATTTTTAAGATTAATTTTTTATCCATTTAAGCCACCTCACTACCTTCGATTATAACGCTTTTTTAGTTATATGTCAGAAAGTGGACATTCATGGATAAGGTTACATTCAATCCATTTATCATCGATTTTAATTCGTTGTTTTATTGCATCTAGATGTGTGATCATGCCAGTCACAACATCAAATCTCTTACCATTAAAGTAACTGATTCGGATTTCTATCTTTTCTTGAAAAGCCTGTAGTAGAAAACGGTTAATTTCTTCCTGTTTTTGTTCATCGACGAGTGGCATATGTTTATTTTCCGATTCCCTGCTCCGATGAATAATGGCATCTCGATGCTCCATTAACATCATTCGACTACTTTCCCATAACCCATTTCCTTGTAGTTTTTTCATTTTATGTGCCCTCCAATTTTTTGAGATAAGAATTTAGCTTGACCAGCTCGTGTTAACGAAGAAGCAAAGATAATAGAGGTTTCTCCAAATCTTTGTTTGATTTTATCCATACTCTTTTCTAAAGAAAGCTGTCTTTCCCGATTTTCAAAAAGAGAGAGCTGCAAACAATCATCTGTCTGAAATTGGCTGAGTGATACGAATATTTTTCGAACAGGTAGCCGATTCCAGTTCTGATGAAAGAGTATTTTTGCTGTTTCGAACACTTCATTAGTTAGGCAAGAGGGGTGTCGTAACTTCTTTTGTCTATGGAATCCAGTTGGATTTTTAAAATCAGCACCCTGGATGCCGACATGGACAACGTTCCCCATATAGCATTTATAGCGGCTTCTTTGACAAATTAAGGATGATAGTTCTAACAGGACAACTTCAATATCTTTTGCTTCATAATAGTCAATCGGAAGAGTGGTTTGGCGGCCGATTCCTTTTTGCATAGAAAATGCATCGGGAGTGACGGGTGAATGATCGATGCCATTAGCCGTAGCCCATAAGACTTGGGAAAGAATATCGCATTTTTTGCCATGATATTTTTGTAATTTTCTTTTTAAATCAGCTAAATCTGTTCTAGCCACATCTCCAATCGTTTTTAACCCGATTTGATGAAGATGGTAAAGGGTTTTGGAACCGACACCGAACATTTTGTCTGGAGTTAAATCCCAAAGATAATCAGCTATATTTTTTTTGGTTAATTCAAAAATCCCATCTGCATTTTTCTTAGCAAAGTTATCACATGCCATCTTGGCTAGAATCTTATTTTCACCAATACCAATTCGTACATAAATACCTGTTTGGATGAGAATTCGTTTTTGAATATTAAGCGCCATTTCTCTAGGAGATTCAAAAAAATGAAGAGAGTTGGTTACATCTAAAAACTGTTCATCAATCGAGAACGGTTCAACGAGATTGGTATACGATTCTAGAATAGAAGTAATCTGTAATGAAATATTTACATATTCCTGCATCCTCGGTTTAATGGCAACTAAATGAGGACATTTAATGAATGCTTCACGAAGTGTTTCAGCAGTGGAAATGCCAAAACTTTTTGCTATTGGACAAGCTGCTAAAATGATCCCACTGCGCCTCTCCGGATCTCCAGCGACAGCTAATGGCTTGTTGGCATACTGAGGGTGGGTGGCTTTTTCTACAGATGCATAGAATGATTGACAATCGGCTAAGAAAATCACTTTTTTTTTCATGGTGTTAATCAATCTCCGTCAATTCGATTTTTAAGTATTCACTAAAAATGATTATAATTTGAGCTTGAATAAAACCTTGTAATAAACTTATTTCATGTTCATACCCTCTGCATAGAAATTGCGTGAATAAGCCATTAGATTCCTGTTGTTGGGATAAGATTTTAATTCCCTTTTTTCTCATTTGCTTTTCCAATTCCTTTAATTCCATCTTGATTGCATTTACGATAGATTTGATTTGAGCGTTATATAATAACCACATATGTAATGAGTTTTTTTGCATTGCATCTAGGTCTTGATCTAAATTTTTAAGTAAGATAGGAAGAAGAATGACTTTCTTAACTAATTCAATTTCCTGAGATTGTAGGAAAGGTGCGGGAGACATGAAAGAATCACCTCTTGATAAGAACGTTTGTTCCTATATATTATGTTTATAATAACAGAATATACGTTCGTATTCAATGTGTGAATATTTACCAAATGAATATTTGATTGGAGTGGAGGTTTATTAATAATAATATTGGAGGTGATGAGATGAAAAAATTTCCGAAGTGGTTTTGGATTTCAATTATTACCTTTATTATTGTCTAATGGGCTGCTATTCCTATTTCGGCCTATTTTACGGAACACGCTAGACATGTAGCGAGAACGGTTATTAGTATTGGTCTAATTGTTTATCCTGTTTTTTTCGCCATTATGTTGTTGATATTATTTAGAAAATCAAAACTAGATTCAAACGAAAAAATATGGGGATTTTACTTTATGTTAATTCCCATTTTGGTCTATTTCCCATTTTGGTTCATAATTACACAGTGACAATTTTAATTCTACTATTAAATGAGTATAGAGATTGAAATATGGTACTTAACAGGGAACAATTCTTAATTAAAGAAGGCATTAATCCAAGGAGGATTAGTGTCTCTTTTTGTTGAAGTAAACAGCAGGTGAACCATACATCGAGTAGTTGTATCTATTTATGAATTTATAATTACTTCTTCATAAAGGAAGGAATTACAGTTGTGAATAGGTTAGTGCTTATTACAGTTGGTAAAACACATAGCGGCAAAACTACATTTGCAAGAGCTTTAGAAAAAGAGTTAAACAATTCTTTTGTGATGGATCAAGATAACCAAGCGGAATTATAAACGCCTTTTACAAAAACTTACAAACCGAAACAAGGTCCTAATACTCTTAAGCACACCATCTCAAAGCTAATTGTCGATTACGCCATAGCAAACACTAATTTGCACCTTATTATATGTAATTCAGATCGAAGTCGAAAAAGTCGACTGAATCTGCTGGAAAAGTTGTTTAATAAAAATATGTTTGTTCGTATCCTTGTCAATTTTGATATTCGAGATGACATTCTTCAATCTCGAGTTATTCATAGTAAACGAAGTACGAATATATTTAGGGGTGCGTATTCAAATTTTGAGAAAGTGCTTATTCGGCAACAGGCTGAATCTTTAGATGATGATGTGGTAGATCCAGTAGAAGGTGAAGCAGACTATTTATTTGTAATTAAAGACAATAAAGAGATTGATTATGTTATTCAAAAAATTGTTCATAATGGTGAATGTTTATAATTATTTTCAATCCATTGATAAAAGAAGTTAATAGCGTAAAGGAGATTGATAGTGGAATAAGGGAATTTTACTTGGGTAGTCAAAATTATATCCGGAGGATAGAGATTTTTTATTTGAATACAGAACGAAGCATTCATGTCCAAAGCTTTATTTTAGCACGGGGAAGATTTATTAAAGAACTTTTATTAAATTCTGTTTATGGGGATGATAGGATAATCGTATTTCGGTGTAGAAACAATTAACAGGCGACAAAATTAAGGAGGACGATATGAGTAAATTTAGTTTGTTCGGCAAGTTTATAGTACAAGAAGGCGAACGTGACACTCTGATAGAGATTTTGTTGGAAGCAGCAGAATCAATGAAGAATCTGGACGATTGCGAGATATATCTCGTAAATATTTCAGAAGACGAACCTAATTCTGTTTATGTTTATGAAGTGTGGAGTAATAAAAATGCCCATCAAGCGTCTCTTACTCTTGAAGCTACACAAATATTAATAAAGCGTGCAAAACCTATCATTACTGGAATGGAGAGAATCAGCACCCTGGAAACAAGGGGTGGAAAGGGCATTTCAACGAATTCTTATTAAACTAAAGGGGGCTTATATACAGTATATAAGCCCCTTTAGTTTAATAAGAAGTGTGAAGATTGCTTCAAACTCTTAAAATCCCTATGAAATTTACTAATTGTATGTTTATAGGTACCTGATATGGATGGTTTATATACATCAACAAGGAGGTTAATAAAAAATGTGTGGGCGCTTTACTTTAACGATTACGTTTGAGGAATTAATGGAAAGATATGCGATTGAGGAACAGAGAACACCTTTTCATCGACCTAAATATAATGTAGCTCCTATGCAGCAAGTTCCAGCTATAATCAATGATGGAAATAAAAACCGCTTAGGAGAATTAAGATGGGGGCTAGTTCCATCATGGGCTAAAGATGATAAATCCGCAGGGAAAATGATTAATGCTAGGAAAGAAACCTTGTTGGAAAAACCCTCATTTAAAAATCTAGTTTATCGAAAAAGATGTATCATACCAGCAGATTCATTTTTTGAGTGGATAAATGTTGAGGGACAAAAAAGACCGATTAGATTTATGAAAAGAGATGAAAGTATTTTTAGTATGGCGGGACTTTATGATACTTGGATTAATCCAAGTAACGGAGAAAAGACAAACACATGTACAATAATTACGACAACTCCAAATAATCTAGTTTCGCCTATTCATGATAGGATGCCTGTTATTTTAAAGAAAGAAGATGAACAGAAATGGCTTCAAAGAAATGAAGTGAATGTAAATGAATTATTGAGATTACTCATGCCATTCCCCGCTGAAGAAATGAAGGCATATCCTGTGTCCACATTGGTTGGAAATGTAAAAAATGAAGGTCCAGAATGCATTGAACGGATCAAGATAAAATAAAAGTCTGCCATTTATGCTGAAGTTAACAGTTGGGAGGAACTTCATAGATGTTGAATGAACTAGAATTGATGGAATATCACGTAAATGTGTTATTTAAACATGATTCGAAAAATCAAATGACAGTTATAAATGAACCACCATTCGATGTTGCACCAAGTATTTTTATTGGTGGTACGAGACAGGGCAATATAATAAGGTATTCAAATATGTTAAATACAAGACTCATAGAGAAGGCAGAACGGTTGATTGCGGAAAATCCGGGTGACTATTTAGGAGAAGTAATTAATATTCTAAGCACTGATGGACGAATAAATGATTTATCGATTGGACCAGCTTATGTTTTTCCTAATGTCAGAAATAGGTTCTGTTCAAAAGTAATACAAGTAACTAATGAAAACAAAGAACTTTTAAAGCCACATTTTCCATATACATTTGAGGAATTTGAGTATAAGCAACCTTGTTTCGTAGTCATTGAAGATCATATTCCTGTTTCACTTTGTTGCAGTGCGAGACAAACTTCGAAGGCAGCTGAAGCAAGCGTATATACACATGAAGATTACCGTGGAAAGGGGTACGGAATTGAGGTTTCAAATGCATGGGCACAAGAGGTACAAAAACAAGGAAGAACTGCTTTGTACAGCACTTCGTGGGATAATTTTTCTTCCCAATCTGTAGCAAGGAAACTACAATTGATTCAGTATGGAACAGATATTCATATTAGTTGAAATAAAAAGAAAAGACCTACCCTACCACGCCAATGTTAGGGTAGGTCTTTTCTATTCACATGTAGGCCACTACACTTCATTGCAGCTTGCTGTAAAAAAGGCTCCCAGGGGACTCTTTTTTACATTCTAATAAAATCCTATGCCTACTCTTCCTGAGGCTTTTCAGCTCTTACAACCGATTCGAAGTTTCCTTTATGCGTGCCATCACAATAAGGAAGCTTTGAGGATTTGCCACAGCGACATAAAGAGAAAGCTGGTTTTGCTGGGAAGACGTTTCCTTCCGCGTCAATTAGTTCAACATCCCCTGTTATGCGGTACGGTCCATTATCCATTACTTTAATTTGTACTTTTGTCAAAAAAACCACTCCTTCACAAAATATTGTCATATTTCTCCTTTGATGGTAAAAGGAAACAAGAAAAAAAGCAACGAAAGCGACTCTGACAATAACATATGATAAAATAATTATAGACAACAAAGAGGAGGGGTTAAACGTGGAAATCAATCTAACTGGAAAAGCAGTAGCTAAAATTAATGAAAAAACCTCCGGGAAAGAAGGATATTTAAAACTAAAATACGATATCGATGGCTGTGGTTGTGTTGTTAGTGGTGTGCCAACACTATGGTTTGTAAGTGAACTAGATGAAGAAGATGAGGCGATTCAAACGAATGACATTACCATTTATATCGAAAAATCAAAAGCTATTTTTTTCGATGAGCAAATGAAGATTGATTTTACTGAGTCAGCTAACTGTTTTCAACTAAAGAGTCCGAATCAAATGATCAATGGGCGAATGAGCTTTTTAATAAAATAAATCATGTCAAATTAATTCCCCTTAAGAGCAGAGGAAATGTCCTAGTTTTTAGGGGGTTTTTTATGAAATTAAGTTTCCAACATTGTCATATTATTTACTTGACACAATTTGATTACAAACATATACTAACTTACATAAAGTAAGTAATTATTTTTTAAAAGAATAGGTGAAAATAATGATAACAGAAGATGTGAAAAATATATTAAAAAATAAAATGACAATAATAAAGCAAGAAAATAAAAATGATTTGTGCCTAGTTGGGCCCGTTAGATTACCAGTCCAACTAGAGGAACAAACAGTGACCTTCCAATGGTATTCCTGGTTAGAGTTAAATGGTCATTTGTCAGAAGAAGAGGTACTAGATTCATTAAATCAAGCAAATCTTGCTTCTTCGCAGCAATCCTCTGTGTTAGTTTATGGAGATTTTAAAAATTCGGAAGATGCTCGCATTCGGATGCATAGCATATGTCATACGGGAGATATATTTGGAAGTAAGCGTTGTGATTGCGGCTTCCAATTGCGCCAATCAATGAAAATGGTCGTAGAAAATGGAAGTGGTGCGATATTTTATCTAGCAGCCCACGAAGGAAGAGGTATCGGATTATTTTCTAAATCATTAGCGTATCTCCTTCAACAAGAAGGCTTTGATACGGTAGAGGCAAATCATGCTTTAGGGTTTGAAGACGATATGCGTTCTTATGAAGAAGCGATAAGAGTTTTAAAAGAGCTAAGGCAAAAACCAGTAACACTCATTACGAATAATCCGAAAAAATTAGAAGCTTTAAGAAAGCATGGACTTGCAGTAGAAAATCATATCCCGCTTTGGGGAGATAAATCTGACTACAATAGTCATTATTTAGAGACAAAGGTTCGTAAGTCAGGTCATATCCCACTCGAAGCGGTGTAAGGAGCTAACCTAATGAATATGGATCAATATTTTATGAAAATGGCTTTAGATTTAGCGGCGACAGCAAAGGGGAAAACCAATCCAAATCCAGTAGTTGGTGCTCTCCTAGTAAAGGATGGGGTAATTGTAGGATCTGGATTGCATCGAAAAGCAGGTGAGCCACATGCGGAGGTTCATGCTTTTAGAATGGCAGGAGATCATGCAAAAGGAGCAACATTATATGTTACGCTTGAGCCTTGTTCCCATTTTGGAAAAACACCGCCATGTGCCAACCTAGTGAAAGAATCCGAAGTGAGTCGTGTCGTAGTGGCGATGCAGGATCCAAATCCGCAAGTGGCAGGACGAGGAATTAACCTGCTAAGGGAAGCTGGCATTGAAGTGGAAGTAGGCGTATTAGAAGCCGAAGCTAAAGTTTTAAATGAAAGATTCATCCATAACATGATTACGAAAACGCCTTATGTTATATCAAAGGTAGCGATGACATTGGACGGAAAAATTGCCACATATAATGGTCACTCCAAATGGATAACTGGCGAAGAATCTCGCCATAATGTTCATCGTTTACGAAATGAAGTCGATGCTATCTTAGTAGGAATTGGAACTGTAATGGCCGATGATCCGATGCTGACAACACGTTTAGAAACAGGCGGGAAAAATCCTATTCGAGTCGTTCTAGATTCCAAACTAAGAATTTCTTTAGAGGCAAAAATAACTGATTGCACAGAAGCACAAACATGGATTGTCACTAAAGAAGGTATTGACTCAGAAAAACTTCAAGCATTGAAAGAAAAAGGGGTAGAAATCATTTTTATTCCTAAAACAGATTCAGGTCTTGATTTAACGACTTTAATGGAGAAGCTATATGAAAAAGGAGTTACTGACCTCTTAGTAGAAGGCGGTAGCGAAATAAATGGATCGTTCTTAAGAGCAGGCCTTATTGATAAATTTTTCATCTATATGGCTCCTAAAATTTTAGGTGGAAAAGGATCATTGACTCCGTTTACAGGCGATGATGTTGAACACATGGATGAAGCACTTGACGTTTCGATTCATTCGATTGAACACTTTGGAGAAGACATCTGTATGACGGCTTATCCAAAAAACAAGAAGTAATGAAGGTAGCTCATATTCAAAAACTACCAGAATATATGAAAAAATTCTAACAGTAGTAATGAGAGAAAATAGTCTCTCCTCTAAATATTAATGAGGAGAGGCTATTTTTTTAGCATTTCTAAAACTTACCTACTGAAATGAGCTTTGTTTGTATAACTATCTAAAATTCTAATATATAATTAATTTGTGAATAATAAGATAATAGAGTAATGGTTTTTGAGAATCATCCATAAATCTATAAAAAGAGAAACTTAAGCAGGGGTAATGTATCGTATGAATGAGAAATTAGTAAAAAATGCCGATGAATGTTATCGGCTGGCCGAGCAGAAGGCTGCTCATTATTTTCAAACACTTTATGAGCAAGTCAAGCAAAAGACCTATATCCCCACGCTAACTAAAGATATACTGTCTTGGAAACACAATCATATTCGTTCTTATCTGAGCTTTTTTTCACGTGGGAAGAAAAAAACAGACTCTCATGGATATCACAACTATATCCGATGGCTGGATTATTCAGGAAAATTAGACAATTACCTTGATCGAAGCATCTCCTATATTTTTATGCGAGATCTAGGCAAATCCCTGAGCTCACATGAAACACAGATCAGGATTCGGAGTGTTGTTAACAATATAAAAAATCACCTAACAGCTGACCGGGGAGAAAAAAACGATACGTTTAGCATGGCTGAGTTATACCGATGGGCCCAGAAAGAAGGCGTTGAATCGGCCATGATCTGGGTGATTGACAAACTTAAGACGGTAACCGCTAATATTCCAAAGGGAATGGATGCTGAGCATGCCCAGCGAAAACTAATTAAAATCATTGCTGGAGTAGTGATGCATGAAATTGAAGAGATCGGTGATGAGATATCGCCTGAAATACGTTCCTTGAGACTCGATAAAGCAATCAGACTTGGCTATTGCTATGGTCTGACGTATCCTTTCATTGACGATCTCCTAGATGCCAAAATTTTATCTTCTATAGAGGAAAAACAATATTCCGATTTGATTCGCACAACCCTTATCACTGGATCTGTACCGAAATTGGGTGAGTGGCCTGGAAATAATAAGGCACTGATTCGATATATTCATTCGGAACTCCGAGATGCCTTTGAGTTTATTAAGACGAACCAAAGACAAGAAACAAGAAAAAGTTTTTTCGAGCAATCCTATGTGTTTTTTCATTCTCAGGAAGTCGATCGTGTAAAAGATCTGTCCAATGAAAATTACACCAATGAAGAGCTTTATTTACCAATCATTCTAAAATCCTCTTCCTCACGATTGATTGTCCGCTCTGTTATTAGTGCTCCCGAGGATGAGGGATTTGACAACCGAACATTCTATTATGGAATTTATAACCAGTTGGCAGATGATTTTGCAGATATGTTTGATGACATGAAGGAAGAAGCGGTAACACCTTATACCTACTATATGAAGTATCATGATAAGCGTCCTGATCTGATCAATCCTTTTGAATTATACTGGACAGTCATTGCTAATTTAATCCATCATGTGTATCACTCAGATAAAAAAACATGTGAGGTCATACTAGATCGAGCCATAAACGGTCTAAAACGATTTAAAGAACGAACGGGAACGAAAAAATACAACGAAGTGATGGAGCTATTTGCTTCCGGAAATCCGAAATTCAATCATCTTATCCAAAAAATGGTTCAAAAAGCGGATGATGTGGATTTTTTCGATAAATTGCTAAGGGATCATATTATTACAAATTTGAGAAACGAACGGAGGGAACAGGACGAATTTTTACATACGATCGAGACTATTCGGAATGACATCAACAATAGCTTATCTATCCTTAAAACCGATTCTGTTTCTGTGATGAAAGAGCCGATCATTGATGCCGCGAATTACAGTCTAAATGGCGACGGAAAACGATTGAGACCCATCGTTGCCTGGGTTATGGGTGTTAATGGATATGGTCTTGAAAGTTCAGCAATCGTTCCACTTCTGAAATCATTGGAATACATGCATACGGCTTCCCTCATTTTCGATGATTTGCCATCCCAGGATAATGCGTCTATCCGCAGGGGGCGTCCAACTCTACATCAGGTGTATAATATTGCCATAGCAGAATTAACCGGACTTTTTCTAACCCAGAAGGCTATAGAAGAACAGGCATCTTTAGAACAGTTTGATTCGAAAACAGTGCTTAACTTGATTAGATATTCGGCCCAAATGACAGCTGATATATGTATGGGGCAGGCGATGGACTTGGATTCTAAAGGAAAAAAATTAACACTAGAACAATTGAATCTAATGTGTTTTTATAAAACGAGTCTAGGATTTGAGGCTTCTCTCATCATGCCTGCAATTCTCGCCAAAGCACAGGAAGTAGAAATAGAGGCTTTAAAAAAATATGCCCGGCATGCTGGGATTGCGTTTCAGATTAAAGATGATTTGCTTGATGTGGAAGGAGACCTGACTTTACTCGGAAAGTCAATTGGAAAAGATGCCGAAAATAACCATTCAACTTTTGTGTCAATCTTAGGACTGGAAGGGGCAAGAAAAGCGATGTGGGAACATTACTGTCTTGCTATGGAAGCACTGCAAAAGGTAGAACAAAATACCACTTTTTTAAAGCATTTATTGAATTATATGGTGAACCGGGACCGTTAAGAGTTAGTAATAACTTAGATTTAGGTTAAATGTGAAGTCAGTTCGCTGATACTCGTGATTAAATTTCTAGAACAAACCTGTCCGTGGGCTAAGAATTTGTCCACGGACGATGACTGAAAATAGATTAGCTATATAAAGCTGAAGCCCGATTAAAGATAAACCTCTTCCTCCACGTAAACATACTTCTTCAAAAACTCATCAATAGCTTTTTCGTAATCTTCTTTATTCTCATTCAGTGATTGTGCATGGACACCATGCTCAGCTAAATACAGCATTTTTGGCCCTTGTTTCTTTTCAAATAAATCGATTGTCATGGAGGGTAAAATATAATCATCCTTTTTACTATGGATAAATAAAATTGGACTTTTAATATTTTGAATGACGGAAATAGGTGAGACCTCTTTAATGGAATAACGGTCACGTTTCTTGATGAAAAAGTCCCCTAATGGAATAAGTCCCTTTGGCGGCAGCTTCATTTCTCTTTTTAAAAGGTATTTCACTTGTTCATCAAAGCTTGAAAAAGGACAGTCCGCAATATAAAAGTCTGCCGCGTCTTCAAGCATACCTGCATATAAAAGTAGGGTGGCGGCACCCATAGATTCTCCGTGAATTCCAAGTTGTAAAAGGGGACCTATTTCGTTTCGTAGCCAATCCACTACTGCTTTTAAATCAAATTTTTCATAATGACCAAAGCTTGTCGTATTCCCGCCGGATTCACCATGGCGACGATGATCGTAAATAAGTACATTAAAACCCCGATTAAGAAACAGATTCATATATTTAATCGAATTCATTTTATTTTCAGTAACTCCATGGCAAACAATGATATATCGATTCGAACGATGCGGCTCAACTAAAACAGCATTTAAAAGATAACCGAATGGAGATTCGATTTTGACCTCTCGTTTCGGTAAATGATCAAAATCTAAAGGCTGGAACCGACCAGCTGCCGTTTCGCGTTGTAAGATAAAATCATTCTCTTTTTTCTTGATATACATAAGACGGCTGGAAAAAAAGTACCCTAAGGCCCCAACAGCCGAAAAAATAGCTAAAAATGAAAACAGCACTTTATATAATTTTTTCAAATCCATCCCTCAAATCAAAGGTCTAGTTAGTTATATATTATCACTCAAACAGTGAAAAAGCCGCAGTATTTTGCGGCTTATGTGGTAACAATTTGATTCTATGTCTAGCTCCAGCGGCTAGCCCCTCGAGGTCTTTATCACTCCATAAATGAAGGCAAAGAACGCCTTCTTTTATGGAGCGATAAAGCTTGTCGGAGCTGAACGAGCCGCTTCCGCTTTTCGAATTTATTGCTCAGTATTCTGTCGTTTCGTCGGATGGATGGCTAATTCTAGTTCTTCGGCTGAAATTAAGCGTTTACCTGTGTCTGAATTTGGTTTCCCTTTTTGACTATACCCTTTGTCACGTTTTTGACTCATAAGTATCGACTTCCTTCCATCATGTTCTCCTTATTAAGATGGATAAAGATATCAAAGGTTATGCATGCTGTAAACGGTAATAAGTACTTTCGATATTTCTAGATAGAAATGGTGCTACCACATCGACCGCTTTTAGCAACCCGTCTAAATCAATGCCAGTTTCAATTCCCATACGTTCCAACATATAAACGACATCCTCGGTCGCCACATTCCCTGTTGCTCCAGGTGCGAACGGACATCCACCTAAACCGCCAGCAGAAGTATCAAAGCGATCAACCCCAGCTTGTAAGGCTGCAAAAATATTAGCCAAAGCCATTTTTCTAGTGTCATGAAAATGGGCATTGAGCAAAACATTCGGAAACATCTTTTTCAGATTTGAAAAAAGTGAAAAAGATTCATCGGGTGTAGCCATTCCAATCGTATCTGCCACACTTAACTCATCGACGCCAGCTGCAACGAATTCAGAACAAAGCTTAATTGTATCCTCTTCATTCATTTTTCCTTCATAAGGACAGTAAAAGGAAGTTGAAATACAAGCTCGAACGAAAAATTGCTTTTCTTTTAAGCTTTTAATAATTGGCTTTAGTTCTTCCAGGCTTTCCCCTGTCGTTTTGTTAATATTTTTTTTATTAAAAGAGTTGCTTACGCCAACAAAAACAGCAACCGCTTTGCAGTTGGTTTCAAGAACGCGGTCTATGCCTCGTTGATTCGGCGCTAGAACAATGTTTCGGGTATTAGAATCTAAACAATCTGCTACAATTTCGCCAGCATCACTCATTTGCGGTACCCACTTAGGTGATACAAATGAGGTTAGCTCCATTTCTTGAATACCCGCGGCCTTTAGGGCTGTAATAAATTGTTTTTTTATTTCAGTTGGAATAAATGATTTTTCATTTTGTAATCCATCTCTAGGACCAACTTCAGTGATGATCACTTTTTTTGGTAAGTTTAACGTCATGATTTCCCCTCCTATGCTCATATATAAGAATGTGAAACTTTTTTTGGACTTCGAAAATTGTCCAGCGCAAGCGTCCGCCCCGACGTACAGGATGTACGAGTGTCGACAATGCGACAAGACGTCCGAGTTTTTGTCGACCTCGAGGTCAAATGTTCGCCACCCAAAAAGTCAAAGAACGACTTTCTGGGTGGGCAAGCTTTGCTTGTCGTGGCTTACAAGAGCGCTTCTGCTTTTCTCATTATATTTATTGTAGTGCGAATAATTTTCAAAATGCAAGAATAATAGAAATTTTGTCAAAATAAAAGGAATTTTGCTATTTCAATCGAATAACTAAAGGTGAACATAGTTAGGAAAGGAAGATTAAAATGACTCAAACAGAAGTAGTAATTGTGAGCGCAGTTCGAACGGCTATCGGTAGTTTTAGTGGAAGTTTAAAAAATATATCTGCTCCAGATCTTGGTGCAATTGTTATTAAAGGTGCATTGGAAAAAGCAGGCGTGAAGCCAGAGCAAGTAGATGAAATTATTTTAGGAAATGTTTTACAGGCTGGACTAGGGCAAAATCCAGCAAGACAAGCAGCTATTAAAGCGGGAATTCCTGAAAGCGTTTCCTCCATGACGATCAATAAAGTTTGTGGATCAGGTTTAAAAGCGGTTCATCTAGCTACACAAGCGATTTTAGCAGGAGATGCTGAAATCGTCGTTGCAGGTGGAATGGAAAATATGAGCCAAGCACCGTATATTTTAAAAAATGCACGTGATGGTTTTAAAATGGGTGACCAAAAGCTAATCGATACGATGGTTGCTGATGGATTAACATGCGCGTTTAATGATTATCACATGGGCATAACGGCTGAAAACCTTTGTGATAAATATGAATTAACTCGTGAAGAACAAGATCAATTTTCTGCTTGGAGCCAGGAAAAAGCTGCAAAAGCGATTGCAGAAGGAAAATTTAATGACGAGATAATCCCTGTTGTTATCCCACAACGTAAAGGTGATCCAATTGTATTTGCCCAGGATGAATACCCAAAGGCAGGTACCACAGCAGAGAAATTAGCAGGGCTGCGACCAGCTTTTAAGAAGGATGGCAGTGTTACAGCGGGGAATGCTTCTGGAATTAATGACGGGGCTGCAGTTGTAGTCGTTATGAGTAAAGCGAAAGCGGATGAATTAGGATTAACACCGTTAGTGACAATTAAAGCAAATGCTAGTGCTGGAGTGGATCCTAGTATTATGGGGATTGGACCAGTTACTGCTGTGAAAAAAGCACTTGAAAAAGCAGGAACAAGTCTTTCTGAGATCGAGCTGATCGAAGCAAATGAGGCATTTGCTGCACAATCATTAGCGGTCGATCGTGAGCTTCAATTTAATAAAGAAATATTGAATGTGAATGGTGGAGCGATTGCTTTAGGACACCCAATCGGAGCAAGTGGTGCAAGAATTCTTGTTACATTAATTCATGAAATGAAAAAGCGCAATGCACAGAAAGGCTTAGCAACCCTTTGTATCGGTGGAGGACAAGGTGTTGCAACGGTTATCGAGCTAGCATAAAGTTACGAAAGGGGAGCTATTTGATGAAAAAAATTGGCCAATCTTTTACAGAAGCAGTAGCGGACATTCAAGACGGAGCTACATTAATGGTCGGAGGATTTGGACTTTGTGGTATTCCTGAAAACTTGATTTTGGCTCTCGTTGAAAAGGGAGTGAAGGACTTGACGGTCATCTCAAATAACTGTGGAATCGATGACTGGGGTCTTGGATTACTTTTGCAAAATAAACAAATAAAGAAAATGATTGGCTCCTATGTTGGAGAAAATAAAGAGTTTGAAAGACAAGTACTTTCTGGGGAACTAGAGGTAGAATTACTTCCACAAGGCTCATTAGCGGAGAAAATTCGCGCAGGTGGTGCTGGCATCCCTGCTTTTTACACACCGGCAGGAGTAGGAACGCCGATTGCAGAAGGTAAAGAAACAAGAGTGTTTAATGGAAAAGAGTATTTGCTAGAAGAAGCATTAAGCGCAGACTTTAGCCTTGTGCGAGCATGGAAAGGCGATAAAATGGGGAATCTCGTATACCACAAAACGGCACGGAATTTTAATCCAATGATCGCAGCTGCTGGAAAGGTGACTATCGCTGAAGTGGAGGAACTAGTTGAGATTGGTGAACTTGATCCGAACGGCATCCATACCCCAAGTATTTATGTGCAAACCATTATTGAAGGCAAGCAAGAAAAACGGATTGAGCGATTAACCGTTCGTAAATAATCGATAGAAGGGAGAAAAAGTCAATGAATAATCGTGAAAAAATTGCTAGAAGAGCAGAACAAGAAATCGAAAATGGCTTTTATGTCAACCTTGGTATCGGAATTCCGACTTTAGTGGCGAACTTTATTTCGGAAAATAAACAAGTTGTTCTTCAATCCGAAAATGGGCTTCTTGGAATTGGGCCGTACCCAGGAGAAGATGATGTAGATGCTGATTTAATCAATGCGGGAAAGGAAACGGTTACGGCAATCCCTGGCTCCGCCTATTTTGATAGTGCTGAATCCTTTGCAATGATTCGTGGCGGACATGTGAATATTGCCATTCTAGGTGGAATGGAAGTTTCAGAAAAGGGTGACCTAGCAAACTGGATGATTCCAGGAAAGATGATTAAAGGAATGGGTGGCGCGATGGACCTCGTCCATGGAGCAAGAAAAATCATTGTCATCATGGATCATGTCAATAAAGCTGGTGAATCAAAAATATTAAAAGAATGTACTTTACCACTTACAGGTAAAGGTGTCGTGAATCGTATCATTACCGAAAGAGCGGTAATGGATGTGACAGAAAATGGGCTGAAGCTTGTAGAGGTTGCACAAGGATTTTCAGTAGAGGATATTGTGAACTCCACTGAAGCAGCTTTACTTGTCGATGAAACTGTGAAAGTAGATGCTTATTAAAGAATAAAGCAGGGGGGAATCCCTGCTTTATTTTCAATATTTTTTCTTAGGTTGAAAGTCTTCTGAACCAGATGGTAATAAGTCGAATAAATGCCAGACAATATTATAATCATCACCAGGTCCAAGGGGGGCTTTGGCATGGTGATAAATATTTCCTTCTTTATCTCTTCTAAATGTGGACACCCCTGGATAATTATAGCCATCCTTTTCAAAGCCAAAGTCTGCTTTAAAGCTCGTTCCTTTTGTAGAAACCATCGGAAACTTCCATCCTCTTTCAGCTGCCAAATTTTCTTGTACCTCCGGTATATCAGGAGAAGTAAGGACAAATGCTGCTTTTTGGATTAAATGATGATAAACCCCATTGAACCCATCCGCCCACATTGTGCAGTAGGAGCATCCTTTTCCCATATTGTGAATGACAATTAACTCATCTTTCTCGCCGAATAAATCAAGTAAATTTACCTCTTGATGATCTGTAGCGACAAATTGATAATTTTCTACTTTTTGCTCGGGTACAGATTTTCTAAGTTGCGCTAATTTTTTCTTTTTTTCTAGTATTTCTTGTTCAAGTTGATTAATTTCATTTGATAAAGACTCCACTGCCACTTTCTTCACCCCTAAATAATGATAGTAAGCTATTCTCCAGTGTTTGATGATTTCCCTTTTTTCAAACCATGTTATAATATTTTTAAAAATAAAAAGGAGGGGTCATATGATGAAAAAGCAACAGCCAAAAGCAAAAAAAGATGAATCTGCCATTACTTTAGGTGATATGCTAAATCAAGATTTAATGAAGCAGCTGAAGGAGAAACAGCAGGAATTAAAAGCAAAAGAAGATAAGAAATTGCAAGAAGAGGAAGCTCGTAAACGTGAGGAAAGAAGATTAAAAGAAAAAAATAAATCTTTTGAAGAGCTACTCAATGAAAGTACAACGGATTGGAGAAATTTTAAATAATGGTAAGAAAGGTAGAGGTGGTCTCTTACCGTTCTGAATGGGAAAGTCGATTTTTAGCAGAAAAAGATGTATTATTAAAGACTTTTACTCCTAAACAGGTAACTGTACATCATATTGGAAGCACCTCTGTCCCAAGTTTAGCGGCGAAGCCAATTGTAGACATAATGATTGAATCGAATTCTTTAGAGATTTTTGATCAAAATACTCAAAAACTTGAAGAGATGGGCTATGAAGCACGTGGTGAAAATGGGATCCCTGGGAGACGATATTTTGTGAAATTTTCTCCAGAAGGTGAACGTTTAATCCATCTACATGCCTTTCAAACGGAGAATCCAGAGATAAATAGACATCTAGTTTTCAGGGATTATTTACGAGAACATCCAACCCATTCAAAAAGATATGGTGAAATAAAACTAGAAGCAGCAAATAAATTTCCATGGGACATAGATAAATATATTTCTTATAAAGATCCAATTATAAAAGAATTAGAGAAATTGGCGTATCAGTGGAAAAAGAAGGACTAGTATTTGTGATAGTCCTTCTTTTTCGCGTTTATTAAAATCATTCATAAAGCCCGTAAACATGGAAATTAGCCAAACTCGGTAGATAAGAAGGTTTTATAAAACCCCTAAAAACAAATTTTCTCAAAACACGGTCATTAAGAACAAATTCATAAAACCAAATCTATCCTATCGATGATCTTTATAAACCGATCTTTTTGTAATTTGTCTTAGTAAACCCAACTCTTCTTTTGATAAAACTTGAGATTGTGCTGACTGCACATTTTTTCTAACCTGTTCAGGCGAGCTCGCTCCAGCTACAACTGTTGCAACCGTGGGATCAGATAAACAATATTGGGTGGCTACTTCGGTTAAAGTACGTCCAGATAATTTTTCCTCTAATGAATATAAAAGATTCATTAATTCAGAAGAAGAATAGTCTAAATAACCTTTTTCCTTAATAGAAGTGGAAAAATCATCCCATTTTTTCTCAGTAAGTATCCCTTTTGCTAGAGTACCGCGACAAACAATACTAATTTCGTGTTGAGCTAGAAGTGGGATTGCACTTTCTTCAGGGCGTCGGTCAAGAAGGCTATACTGCATCATTACAGAAACAATGCTTGATTTTTCAACATACTCACGAATTACATTTGGACGAATCGAAGAAATTCCGTAATAACGTATGAATCCTTCAGATTTCAACTCCTCGAAAGCCTCAATCGATTCTTCGATACGGTCTTCCATTGTCCCGCCATGTAGTTGATACAAATCAATATAATCCGTGCCCAACCTCTTGAGACTTTGTTTAACTTGTTCTTTTATATAAGCCTTGGACGGATCCCAGCTCCACCCGCATTTATCATCATTCCAGCGATTCCCCACTTTCGTGGCAATAACCACTTGGTCTCGAACCTTTTTTAAAGCAGATCCAACGATTTGTTCATTGACTCCAAAATCATATAAATCAGCCGTATCGAAATAATTGATTCCCTCTTCAAATGCAGCATTTATTACTCGGTGTGCATTTGCTTCATTCGTTCCAAGCGACATGCAGCCTAATCCGATTTCACTTACGAATAAATCAGACTGCCCTAGCTTCCGTTTTTGCATACTGTACCTCCAGGTATTTCGAATAATAATTTAATTCTACAAAAATGAAGCAGGGAAACCAAATCATCTGACTTATAAGTCTGATTTTTGACTTGTATCATTCACCCAATCTTTTACGGTTACAAATTTGTGCCGATATTCAATTAGCTTCTGCTTTATCTCCCATGCTTTACCGACTAGAACTACTCCTTTTTCGTGTACATACACCTTCATCAAAACTACCTCTTTCATTTAAGTATGGTAAAATGTATGAGCATGTCATATCGGATTAGAACAGGAGTGTTTTTAATGAGCCGTTTAGAAGAAAAAACGATTAAGACTGAAAAAATTTATGATGGGAAAGTAATCAGCCTCCAAGTGGATGAAGTTGAACTTCCAAATGGGAATACTTCGAAGCGTGAAATTATTAAACACCCTGGGGCGGTGGCCATTTTACCGATTACAAATGATGGAAGGATTGTCATGGTTGAACAATATCGCAAAGCGCTAGAACGAACTTTAGTGGAAATTCCGGCTGGGAAATTAGAAAAAGGAGAAAACCCAGAGGATTCAGCAAAAAGAGAACTAGAGGAAGAGACAGGTTATGGATGTGAAAATTTGGAATGGCTCATTTCATTCTATACGTCACCAGGCTTTGCAGATGAAATTATTCACCTATATGTAGCAACAGGCTTAACAAAAATAGAAAATGCAGCTTCATTAGATGAGGATGAATTTGTTGATCTCTTGGAATTAACATTATCTGAAGCAAAACAGTACATAATAGAAAAGAAAATATACGATGCAAAAACAGCTTATGCCATCCAATACCTTGAGTTAAAAGAGGGTACGAAATAACAATGCAAAAATTCTACGTTGATTTACATATACATATCGGAAGAACGCGCTCAGGTAAGGCAGTGAAAATTACTGGAGCGAAGTCATTAACTTTTACAAATATTATTCATCACGCTCGTAATGAAAAAGGCTTAAACATGATTGGGATTATTGATAGTCATTCTCCAGAGGTTATTATGGAAATGGAAGACTTACGTTCACAAGGAATGCTTACTGAGCATCCAGATGGGGGAATACTGTTTGGTGATTTAACCATCATTCCAGGTTCAGAGCTTGAAATATATGATGAGAAATGTCATGGTCCGATTCATGTATTATGTTTTTTTCAAACGATAGAAATAATGAGAACTTTTTCTATGTGGCTATCAAATCATTTGAAAAATATCCAATTGAGCTCACAACGAATCTATGTTACTGGAATTGAACTTCAGAACAAGGTGAAAGAACTAGGTGGGCTTTTTATTCCCGCACATGTATTTACTCCATTTAAAAGCTTGTATGGGAAAGGGGTCATATCGAGTTTAACAGAGGTTTTTGATCCAACAAAAATCGATGCCATCGAGCTTGGACTCAGTTCTAACACAATGATGGCGGATGAGATTGGAGAACTCCATCAATTTTCTTATATATCTAATTCAGATGCACATTCATTAGCGAAAATAGCTAGAGAGTACCAAGTGGTTGAAATGGATCAACCAACTTTTAAGGAACTTGAAAAAGCATTAAAAGAAATAGATGGACGCAAGGTATTTGCTAACTATGGATTAGACCCTTTACTAGGAAAATATCATCAAACCGCATGTGCAAATTGTGCCACTGCAAGATATGACCAGAATGAAAAATGTCCAGAATGTGGTCATGATAAAATAGTTAAAGGGGTAGCTGATCGTATTAAGGAATTACAGTCAGAAGCAAAGATTCCAAGAAATCGTCCTCCTTATATACACCAAGTCCCATTAGAATTTATTCCAGGCTTAGGACCGAAAATGCTTGATAAACTATTAAGTCATTTTGGGACCGAGATGGCTATTCTTCACGAAGTCCCATTAGAGGCATTAAAAGAAATTGTCCCAGTAAATATAGCAGAATTAATCAATAAAGCACGTCTCGGTGAAATCAATCTACACGCCGGCGGAGGAGGCAAGTACGGAAAAATTGCAGACCAATAACAAAAACGTGACGTCCTGTCACATTGTCGACACTAGTACATCCTGTACGTTGGGGCTAAGTGCTGGGGTTAGAAGAAAACTTCACGATTTACTAAAAGGTAATCCAATACGAATATTATATAATTTCATAAACATAAAAAATTGTACATTTTCTTTAACACATTAACGCGCTGGGGGTCAGACCCCCAGCGCGTTAATGCGTTAAAGTTCTTATTTTTTTGTCATATGCGCAGTAGACGAGCATACAATTTAGTAACGAAAGGGTAGGAGGAAGGACACAAGATGAGAAAAAAAATGTACCAGAACGTTGCAGCAAATTATTTGCGTGAAAACTCCTCAATGTATTTATTTGTACTTGTACTGTTTTTAATGGGTGTTATTTTTGGAGCAGTGATTGTCAACAGCTTAAGCTTTGCGCAAAAGGAAGATTTGTTTTATTATTTAAATCAATTTTTTAGTCAAATGAGTGATGGAAAAATTGCAGAGGCTTCCGATTTGTTTAGGCAAAGCTTTCTCCATAATATAAAGTTTATTGGGCTTATGTGGCTACTTGGCATTTCGATTATTGGACTTCCGGTCATTCTCATTCTGCTATTTATGAAAGGAATGGTGGTTGGGTTTACCGTTGGTTTTCTAGTCAACCAAATGGGATGGGACGGGTTTTTCTTAGCGTTTGTTTCGATTCTTCCTCAAAATTTTATTATTATTCCCGTTTTTATCATCACGACATCAGTGGCCGTCATGTTTTCATTGAAAATGATTCAAAGGCAATTTCTAAAGAAATACGGTCAGCCATTTTTACCATTATTCAAAAATTATATAGGTGCACTAATAATGGCAGCGATATTAATTGCTGCAGCAGCAGCTGTAGAAGCCTATTTATCGCCAGCCTTTATGAAAGCCGTAATGACCACAATCCCGAATTTATAATAATTATTACATGATATAAATTATTTATATCTAGTGATAATAATTTTATTTTGAATCTCCTTATCCATCTGTTATAATAAAAAATGACAGTGGCGAGGGAGGACTTCGGTATGGAAAGCAGAATTGATAGAATAAAAAAGCATTTGCACTCATCTAGCTATAAACTCACTCCACAACGAGAAGCTACCGTACGTGTGTTGTTGGAAAATGAAGAGGACCATTTAAGTGCAGAAGATGTCTACCTCCTCGTGAAAGATAAATCGCCTGAAATAGGGTTGGCAACTGTTTATCGAACGTTAGAATTACTTACTGAATTAAAAATCGTCGACAAAATTAATTTTGGAGACGGAGTTTCCCGATACGATTTACGTCAAGAAGGAGCAGCCCATTTTCATCATCACCTTGTCTGTATCGAATGCGGCGCCGTGGATGAAATACAAGATGATTTATTAGAAGATGTAGAAGCAATCGTTGAACGAGATTGGAACTTTAAAATTAAGGACCACCGTTTAACCTTTCATGGAATTTGTTATCGTTGTCAAGATAAAACAAATGAAGAAACAGATCAATAGGCCTTTACATAAAGGTCTATTTATTTTATTCATTGTAGGTATAATTCTTGTCCAAACTGGCATAACCTTTAATAGGTTATAGATTACTTGTTCATAGAAACAGTTGGGGGCAGGAAGATGGGCTCATTTATTAAAATAGTTTTTCAAACGTTAAAAGTATTTGTTATCTTTACAGGATGCACAATCCTTTTTTATTATGGTATCATTTGGATAAATGAAGAGTATCAAGATTATCACCGTTATGACGAACCTGAGGGTGCAGCGGTAAAGGTTTCTACAACGGAAAATGATAATGACTTATCACTTCTTGATCGGTTAATCTTGTTTTACTTAAATGGGGAGTAATGCATTTTGGCAGAAGATCATTTAAAAGACTTTATTCATTTTTTAATCGTTGAAAAGGGATTAGCACAAAACACGATTGTCTCTTATGAAAGAGATTTAAAAAGTTATTTATCCTTTTTGAAAAATATTGAAAATAAACATGATTTAAATGAAATAAAGCGGGGACAGATCGTTCATTTTTTAGGACATCTTAAGAAACAAGGGAAATCGTCCAAAACACTCGCAAGGCACACAGCATCGATTCGTGCATTCCATCAATTCTTAATTAGAGAGAAAGTAGTCGATCATGACCCTACCGTTCATATAGAATCTCCGCAGCTGGAACGAACGCTTCCAAAAGTTCTGTCAATGGAAGAAGTAGAGACTTTATTGGAATCACCTAAACTTATGAACCATTTTGGCTACCGTGATAAAGCGATGCTAGAGTTACTGTATGCAACGGGGATGCGGGTAAGTGAGTTAATTGGATTAAATAATGGAGATGTCCATTTATCGTTAGGATTTGTTCGCTGTATCGGAAAGGGAAATAAGGAAAGGATTATCCCGATTGGAAGTACGGCTGCAAATGTATTGCAAGACTACATTGATAAAGCGAGATATAAATTTTTATCAAGTCGTCAAAGGGAAGAGGCTCTGTTTTTAAATCACCATGGAAAAAGATTAACAAGGCAGGGTTTTTGGAAAATCCTCAAGAAATTAGTCGCTGAAGCAGGGATTGAAAAAGAATTAACCCCGCACACGCTAAGACATTCATTCGCAACACATCTTCTAGAAAATGGAGCAGACTTACGTGCAGTTCAGGAAATGTTAGGACACGCAGACATTTCTACCACACAAATTTATACACATGTCACGAAAACACGTTTAAAAGAAGTGTACACGAAATTTCATCCAAGAGCTTAGAAGATTCATAGAAATGTAAGAAAGCTGTCCTAATGAAGATAGCTTTTTTTTTATATTTTTAGTAAAATAAAGTTGTCAGACTTCTGACGTTATTATTTTTTTGAAATGATTATTCTAATAAAACAGGGGAAATATAAATCATATTACTACCTTTGTGGGGAGGATCTACATGTCTGAGTATACATATAAACGAATTTTTCTCATTGTGATGGATTCGGTTGGAATTGGTGAAGCTCCAGATGCAAAAAAGTTTGGGGATGAAGGATCAGATACTTTAGGCCATATTGCAGAAAAAATGAACGGATTAAACATGCCAAACATGGCCCAATTAGGCCTAAGTCATATTCGTGAAATTAAAGGAATTGAAAAAGTAGATAAACCTTTAGCTTATTTCACAAAAATGCAGGAAGCTTCTAATGGTAAGGATACGATGACTGGGCACTGGGAAATTATGGGGTTGAATATTCAAACTCCATTTAGAGTATTTCCAGATGGATTTCCGCCAGAGTTGGTTTCTGAACTAGAGGCTAAAACTGGGAGAAAAATTATCGGAAACAAGCCAGCCAGTGGTACCGAGATTTTAGATGAACTTGGTGAAGAACATATGAAAACAGGCGCATTAATTATTTATACATCTGCTGATTCAGTGTTGCAAATTGCGGCCCATGAAGAAATTATCCCTATCGAAGAACAATATAAAATATGTAGCATTGCTAGGGAACTGACATTAGATGAAAAATATATGGTTGGTCGAGTGATAGCGAGACCGTTCTTAGGGGAGCCAGGAAATTTCAAACGTACCTCCAATCGCCACGATTACGCATTAAAGCCATTTGATCGTACAGTGATGAATGAATTAAAAGATTCAGAACTTGATGTTATCGCTATCGGGAAAATATCCGATATTTTCGATGGTGAAGGAGTAACTCAATCCTTACGAACTATTTCAAATATGGATGGTATGGATAAATTGCTTGATAGTTTAAATATGGATTTTACAGGATTAAGTTTCTTAAATTTAGTCGACTTCGACGCTCTTTATGGACACCGTCGTGATCCTCTTGGATATGGCAACGCGTTAGAAGAATATGATTCGAGACTTCCAGAGGTTTTTGAAAAAATGCAAGAAGATGACTTGCTTATTATTACAGCAGATCATGGAAATGATCCCGTTCACCCTGGTACAGATCATACGAGAGAGTACGTTCCATTACTTATCTATTCCAAAAAAATGACAGAAGGTAAAGAATTACCAATTTGTAAAACATTTGCAGATATTGGAGCGACAGTTGCAGAGAACTTCCATGTGACGATGCCGAAATTTGGTCAAAGTTTTTTGAAAAAAATAAGTGATTCAAAATAGAATAAACAATTATCAAGAGAAGATGGTGATATCCATGAGAATGGTGGATTTAATAGAAAAAAAACGAGATCAACTTGAGTTAACGACTGAGGAAATCCAATTTATCATTAATGGTTACACAGAAGGTTCGATTCCTGATTATCAAGTAAGTGCCTTTACAATGGCCGTATTCTTCAATGGAATGACTGAACGTGAAAGAGCCGATTTAACAATGGCAATGGTTAACTCCGGTGACACAATTGACTTATCACAAATCGAAGGAATCAAGGTCGATAAACATTCAACTGGGGGAGTCGGCGATACGACAACATTAGTGCTAGGTCCTCTTGTTGCAGCAGTTGGAGTCCCTGTAGCAAAAATGTCTGGTCGAGGTTTAGGACATACAGGCGGAACCATTGATAAATTGGAATCAGTGGCAGGATTTCATGTGGAAATTGAAAATCAAGAATTTATCGATTTAGTAAATAAAAATAAAATTGCTGTTATTGGTCAAAGTGGAAATCTAACTCCTGCTGATAAAAAGCTATATGCTCTGCGCGATGTGACGGCTACAGTTGATAGCATTCCATTAATAGCGGGTTCAATAATGAGTAAAAAAATTGCTGCAGGTGCTGATGCAATCGTCTTGGATGTGAAAACGGGTGCCGGTGCCTTTATGAAAACGCTTGATGATTCCAGGGAATTGGCAAAGGCAATGGTACGGATTGGGAATAATGTTGGTCGACGTACGATGGCAGTTATTTCAGATATGAGTCAGCCGTTAGGATTTGCTATTGGAAACGCCCTTGAAGTGAAAGAGGCTATCGATACCTTAAAGGGTGTAGGTCCAAAGGATTTGACAGAACTTTGTTTAACATTAGGAAGCCATATGGTGTATTTAGCGAAAAAAGCAAGTTCACTACAAGAAGCAAGACAATTACTTGAAAAAGCGATAGAGAATGGATCAGCATTAGAAAAATTAAAAGTTTTCTTGAGCTCACAAGGTGGAGATGCTTCAGTAGTCGATGACCCATCTAAACTTCCACAAGCCCAATTTGTTTATGAATTAGAGGCAAAGGAAGATGGTTATGTACATGAAATGGTTGCTGATGAAATTGGTACAGCCGCGATGCTTTTAGGTGCTGGAAGAGCAACAAAGGAATCAGTGATTGATTTAGCCGTTGGTTTATTATTACACAAGAAAATTGGAGACCAAGTCAAAAAAGGTGAGTCAATTGCTTCCATATATAGTAATTTTGAAAATGTTGAAGAAATAAAGCAAAAACTCTATGAAAACATTATCATTACATCAGAGCCGACAAAGGCTCCAACACTAGTATACGAAGAAATAACTGAATAGTAGTTGAAGCGTCTTGGGATATCCCAGGGCGTTTTTTATTTTTTTCTAATTACTATTTATTGTATAAAAGTACTTAATTTGGAAAAAATAATGCCTATAAAGAATAGGAGGGGTATGTAAATGAAACGATTTTTCACTATGATGATCCTATCAATTTTAGTTTTTTCCATGATCGGTCCATCAGCATATGCAGCGGAAAAGAAGCAAACCGATTTAGTAAATAACGTAAGTTCTGCGATATTAATCGAGCGAGATACGGGCACAGTTATGTATGATCAAAACAGTCAGGAAAAACTGCCACCAGCAAGTATGACCAAAATAATGACAATGCTGTTAATTATGGAAGCCATCGATGAAGGCAGACTGTCTTTGAAGGAAAAAGTAAGAGCGAGTGAATACGCTGCTTCAATGGGAGGTTCACAAATCTTCCTTGAACCTGGAGAAGAAATGACTACAAGTGAATTATTAAAAGGAATCGCAATCGGTTCTGGAAATGATGCATCTGTCGCATTAGCTGAGAGAATTGCCGGTTCTGAAGAAGCTTTTGTTGACATGATGAACAAAAAGGCAAAGGAATTAGGTTTAAAAAATACGAAATTCCAAAATACCACAGGACTTCCTGCTGAAGATCATTATAGTACGGCATACGATATGGCTATGATGGCAAAAGAATTATTAAAATACGATACCATCACAGAGTTCACGGGCAAATATGAGGACTACCTAAGAGAGACGAGTGAGAAGAAATTTTGGCTAGTGAATACGAATAAACTCGTTCGATTCTATCCTGGAGTTGATGGACTAAAAACGGGTTTTACAAGAGAAGCAAAGTATTGTTTAACTGCAACAGCAGAAAAAAATGGAATGCGTGTTATTGCCGTAGTATTTGGGGCCCCAACCTCTAAGGAAAGAAATGCGCAAGTCACTAAACTATTAGATTTTGCTTTTAGCCAATATCAAACCCACCCTTTATATAAAAGAGGTCACACACTGGGCAAAGCAGTAATTAGTAAAGGTGAAAAGAAAACGATTAATGCAGTGACAAGTGAACCGATTTCATTACTTACAAAAAAAGGGGAAAATATTGATAAAGTTAAAAAAGAAATTACTTTACAAAAAAATATTAAAGCCCCTGTTTTAAAAGGTGATCGAGTAGGAACGATCAAACTTGTAAAAGATGGTAAAGTATTGACGGAAAGCCCTTTAGTTTCAAATGAAGATGTAAAGCAAGCAGGATGGTGGAAGTTATTTAAACGTTCTTTCGGAATGTTTACAAAAACGAATTAAAGGGAATGTCGAAAATTACCGTTTTCTTACTATCTTTAGCGAATAAACACTAGTTTTGTTTGTTAGAAGGATTCTATCACTAAAGCAGCGAATTGACTCACTATACCAGATGAAGGAGGCTGAGGATAGTGAGTCTTAATATTGACTTAGAAGTAATAAATGATGTTCTTTGCATTCGTCTTTCAGGCGAGCTTGATCATCATACAGCAGAAGAATTACGCGATCTCACTACAAAGGCAATAGAAAAGCATCAAATTCGGCATATTCTTTTAAATCTAGAGCATCTTTCTTTCATGGATAGTTCTGGTTTAGGAGTTATTCTAGGACGTTATAAGCAAATTAAACAACTTCATGGTGAAATGGTAGTATGTGCCATCTCCCCTGCGATTCAAAGACTTTTTGATATGTCGGGCTTATTTAAAATTATTCGTCAAGAGCCGACTGAAGAGTTTGCATTGCAACATTTGGGGGTGGCATAACTTTGAAGAATGAAATGAAACTACAATTTAGTGCTTTAAGCCAAAACGAATCTTTCGCAAGGGTCACTGTTGCCGCATTCGTTGCACAACTTGATCCGACAATGGATGAATTAACAGAAATTAAAACTGTTATTTCAGAAGCTGTGACGAACTCCATTATTCATGGATATGAAAATGATCCTGAAGGGCTAGTATACATTAATGTAACCATTAATGATGGTTTTATTGATATGACCATTAAAGATGAAGGAATGGGCATCAATGATGTGGAGGAAGCCATGCAGCCATTATTTACAACGAAACCAGATTTGGAGAGATCTGGAATGGGCTTTACGATCATGGAGAATTTTATGGATGAAGTGGAAGTATTTTCACAACCAGGTAGAGGAACCGAAATCAGATTAAGAAAGCATTTATTAAACAGCAAAATGCTATGCAATTAAGGAGACTAGCCGATGGATGTGGAGGTCAAAAACGAAAAAAACCAAACCTATTTAAAAGATCACGAAGTAAAAGAATTGATTAAAAAAAGTCAAGATGGGGATCAAGAAGCGAGAGATACAATTGTTCAGAAAAACATGAGGCTCGTTTGGTCTGTTGTGCAACGATTTATTAACCGTGGATATGAACCAGACGACTTATTTCAAATTGGCTGTATTGGTTTACTTAAATCGGTTGATAAATTTGACCTTTCCTATGATGTGAAATTTTCAACCTATGCCGTTCCGATGATCATAGGAGAGATTCAGCGTTTTATTCGTGATGATGGAACAGTTAAAGTTAGCAGGTCATTAAAAGAAATGGGTAATAAAATTAGAAAGGCAAAAGACGAGCTATCGAAAACGTTAGGTAGAGTCCCGACTGTTTCTGAACTATCTGAGTACCTAGAACTTTCACCTGAAGATATTATCCTTGCCCAAGAAGCGAGCCGTACACCATCGTCCATTCATGAGACGGTATATGAAAATGATGGGGATCCAATTACCTTATTGGATCAAATTGATGATGGAAATGAAGGAAAATGGTTCGATAAAATTGCTTTAAAAGAAGCAATAAGAGAACTTGATGAGCGAGAAAGGTTAATCGTCTATTTAAGATATTATAAAGATCAAACTCAATCAGAAGTAGCAGGTAGGCTTGGAATATCGCAAGTTCAAGTGTCAAGATTAGAAAAAAAGATACTCCAACAAATGAAAGACCGTATGGATCAATAAGATTCATACGGTTTTTTCTATAATCAAACAAAAAATAAAAATTAGTAAATATTGGTTATCATGAAATGAAGTTCTTAACAAATAATACTTATACAAGGAAATCCATGTGTGGGAAGTGAATGTTTTGGAAAAAACAATCTACATTCGCATGAGGAATCGTGTCTTCACTCATCCATTTACTACTGTCCATTTAAAGGATATTGCTCAAGTAAATACTGACGAAGAGCTTTATCAAAAAATAATCAACATTCCCATCCATAAAATCACCAAGCAGGACAAAAATATCATCATTATTGATGTGATGAAAGTAATTAATTTGATTACTGAATATGATTCCAGTGCAGAGGTGCAAATCATAGGCCCTTCCCAAACCATTATTGAGGTGATCTATAAGAAAAAAGGAGTTTCCATTCCTCTTTTTATTTTAATTTGGCTTCTACTCTTTTTTGGAGCTGCTATGACAATTATGAATTTCCATGAAGATGTCAGTATGAAAGAAGTCCATCAGAATCTTTACACCATTATCACAGGCAAGGTTAACCCGCATCCTCTAATATTTCAAATACCCTATTCTATCGGACTAGGCCTTGGTATGATCTTATTTTTTAATCATATTTTTCGAAAAAGAATCAATGAAGAGCCAAGTCCATTAGAGGTTGAAATGTTTAATTACCAGCAAAATTTAGATCATTACGTCATTATGAATGAGAATAAAGAAAGCATGAAGCATATAAATGACGATTAATGTCATCATTGTCGTTTTTATTGGATTTGCTGGTGGATTAGCTGTTGGAACAGGCTTTGTTGCCTTTTTAACAGTATTAGGTGTGATTCCGAGGTTAACACAATTAACAAAAACAATGAAAATGATTCATTGGTATGAATGGGGTGTCGTTCTTGGTGCATTAACAGGGGTAATGGTAAGTTTAGAGGATATTCTCTTATTTCTTACCCCATTTATACTCATCCCATTAGGTTTATTCGCTGGAGTATTTTTTGGTCTTATAGCTGCTGCATTAACGGAAGTATTAAATGTCCTGCCGATTTTGGCGAAAAGAGTAGGCGTAGATGGGAAAATAACTATTTTACTAATGGCGATTGTATTGGGGAAAATCTTCGGATCTTTGTTCCATTGGATCTATTTCGTGAAACGATAAACGATTGAAAGAGATAGAATCCATTTAGAAAGGATATCTCATATGGAAAAACGAAGACAAGTGATATTAATTACTGATGGTGATGATTATGCCAGACGAACAATTGAGAAAGTTGCTGTGGATATCGGTGGGCGTTGCATATCCATGTCCCATGGAAATCCTTCCAATCTAACTGGTGCTGAGATTGTTCATCTAATTAAAAAGGCTACAAATGACCCCGTATTAGTCATGTTTGATGATAGTGGTTATATGGGGGAGGGCATGGGGGAAAAGGCTTTAAAATTTGTAGCGACCCATCAAGATATCCAAGTCTTAGGTGTTATTGCCGTCGCTTCGAACACTCGTCATAGAGAATGGACACGAGTCGACGTGTGTGTTGATCGCGATGGAAATCTAACTCCATATGGGGTAGATAAATATGGGTTGCCAGATCTAGAGCTGGGGCGAATGAATGGAGACACGGTTTATTGTTTAGATACATTAAATATTCCTATTATTGTAGGAATTGGTGATATTGGGAAAATGTCAAAACAGGATCTTCTTGAAAGAGGATCACCAATCACAAAAAAAGCAATTGAAATTATTTTAGAAAGGAGCGGAAAATAATGGTTGAACAGAGTAATGAGAAAAAAACAATTCCAGCCTCTTTAGAATCTGTTGAAAAATATATGAAAGATAGAATTGGGTTAGGTGTAAGCTTTGATTTAGGGATAAGAAAACTAAAGATATTAAGAAAAGATGTACATATTTATTATGTAAACGGTCTATGTGATACCCTTTTTATTATAAACCTATTCGAAGAACTAGTAGAAATAAATGATCATGAAAAGCTTTCAACCCATCTATTTGATATTGTAGAAAATCGCTTAATTCATCAATCTGTTAGTAAAATCAAGACATTAGATGAACTTGTGGATCAAGTCTTATCTGGTTTAATCGTGGTCCTTGTAGAAGGAGAAACAACTGGGCTTCTAATCGATGTAAGAAGCTATCCAGGCAGGCAGCCACAGGAGCCTGATACAGAGAAAGTTGTTCGTGGTGCACGAGATGGGTACGTTGAAAATATTATAGTCAATACTGCTTTAACAAGAAGAAGAATTAGAGATGAGCGGTTAAGGTTTGAAATGTTAAAAGTGGGTGAACGTTCTAAAACTGACGTAGCAATTGGATACATTAAAGATGTAGCTGATCCTGATTTAATCGAAATATTAAAGAAAGAAATTGAAGCAATTGAGACGGATGGCTTAACGATGGGTGATAAAACAGTTGAAGAATATTTAGTTAAGCAATCCTATAACCCGTTTCCATTAGTACGATATTCAGAAAGACCTGATGTGGTTGCTGCTCATATCTTAGAAGGACATGTTGTTATTTTTGTTGATGCTTCTCCAAGTGTGCTCATAACACCCGCCACTTTCTTTCACCATGTACAACATGCTGAAGAATATCGCCAATCACCAGCAGTTGGTACTTTTGTTAGATGGATTCGATTTTTAGGAATATTTTCTTCAATCTTCTTTTTACCTTTATGGTTTTTGTTCGTATTAGAGCCAGATCTGTTACCAGAGTCTTTAGCGTTTATTGGCCCGAATAAAGAAACCAACATTCCAGTAATCGTTCAGCTATTCTTAGCGGATCTAGGTATAGAGTTTTTAAGAATGGCGGCCATTCATACACCTACCTCCTTATCAACAGCAATGGGATTAATTGCTGCTGTATTAATTGGACAAATCGCTATAGACGTTGGACTTTTTGTTCCTGAAGTAATTTTATACGTTGCTTTAGCAGGTATCGGAACGTTTACAACACCGAGTTACGAATTAGGAATTGCAAACAAAATAGCAAGGCTACTTCTATTGGTTTTAGTCGCCATATTCTATGTTCCAGGATATGTAGCTGGGGTGACTTTATTTATTCTAATCCTTGCAAGTATCAAAACTTTCAATACCCCATATTTTTGGCCATTTATTCCATTTAGTCCGAAAGCATTTCTGACTATACTTATTAGACGGTCAGTACCTAGCTCGAAAATACGTCCTAGTATCACACATTCGAAAAATCGTTACAGAGCACCGCATTAACAATGTACAGCACTATTGCAGATTATTAGTTCTTATGATAAAGTTTTAAATTAAATAAGAAGAATAGACAGTTTCTTAAAGATTCTGTCTATTTGTTTTCGAAAAAGGATTTGAAAATTGTCTAGCGCAAGCGTCCTAGCCTGACGTACAGGAAATACAAGTGTCGACAATGCGACAGGACGTCCGAGTTTTGTCGACCACGAGGTCAAATGTTCGACACCCAAAAAAGTCAAAAAACGACTTTCTGGGTGCCGAAGCATTTGCTTGTCGGGGCTAATCGAGACGCCTCGCGCTTTTCTGAGGAATGAGGGAAAATGCATGCATTTTTATGGAACAGCAAAAATTAATCATCTCCGTCATTTAGAAATTGGTGGTGTTGATACAGTTGAATTAGTACAAAAATACGGGACGCCTCTTTATGTTTATGACGTAGCTTTAATTCGCGAGCGTGCACGTGGTTTTAAGAATACTTTTGAACAACTAGGTATTAAAGCACAAGTTGCTTATGCAAGTAAGGCATTTTCTACCATTGCAATGGTTCAACTCGTTAATGAAGAAGGGCTTTCGTTAGATGTCGTTTCAGGCGGAGAGTTGTATACAGCGATTAAAGCGGAATTTCCGACTGAAAGAATTCATTTTCATGGTAATAACAAAAGTATTGAAGAATTAGAAATGGCGCTTAACTATGAAATTGGTTGTATTGTTGTAGATAATTTTTTTGAACTTGAAAACTTAATTCAATTATGTGAACAGAAAAATAAAAAAACAAAAATATTATTGCGGGTGACTCCGGGGATTGAAGCTCATACTCACGATTATATATTAACTGGTCAGGAAGATTCTAAATTCGGTTTTGACTTACAAAATGGTCAAGCTGAACAGGCGCTTAAAACAGCGCTTAAATATGAATGTCTAGAAGTATTAGGAGTTCATTGTCATATCGGTTCACAAATATTTGATACGACTGGTTTTATTTTAGCGGCTAAGAAAATTTTTGAAAAATTAAATGATTGGAAACAAAGTTTTGGATATACCTCAGCTGTTTTAAATCTTGGTGGAGGGTTCGGTATTCGTTATACAAGTGAAGATGAACCGATTCCAGCTTCCCGATATGTGGAAGAAATTATTTCAGAAGTAAAGAATCAAGTAGAAAAATTCAAAATGGAATTACCTGAAATTTGGATTGAACCTGGCAGATCATTAGTTGGTGATGCTGGGACCACATTATATCAAATCGGCTCTCAAAAAGAAGTGCCAAATGTTCGGAAATATGTGGCTGTAGATGGGGGAATGAGTGATAATATCCGCCCTGCACTCTACCAAGCTAAATATGAAGCTGTGTTGGCAAACCGACCATTAGACCAGATCGCAGAAAAGGTATCGATAGCAGGGAAATGTTGTGAATCAGGCGATATGTTAATTTGGGACTTGCCATTGCCAAAACCAGAAAATAATGATGTACTTGCTGTATTCTGTACAGGTGCATACGGCTATTCAATGGCAAACAATTATAATAGACTAGCTCGTCCTCCCGTTGTATTTGTTGAAAATGGAACAGCCCAACTAGTAGTAAAGCGGGAAACATTTGAAGACTTGATAAGATTAGATGTTCCTTTGAAACAGGGCGTAAAATTGTAAATATTTTAGTGGGTTAACCTTTTAAGGGTTAGCCTATTTATTTGAGTAGTAAAATAAAAATGTGGAAATTCGTTATTTATTTAGGATAAACTAGAAGGGAGCTACCTAATAATGAAAAGAAATAATTGGGCCGTGTTTTTATTTATTCTTCTAATTGCAATGGTTTGGGGAGCGATTTATTGGATTTTTATTGGTCCGACTAAATAAGATGATTGAAGTCTTTATCTTAATGTAATATGATAACCAATAGATATATGCAACAAACAATATTTCTATACATATAATATGGAAAAAGTTTATAAACAAACATTTTTGGAGAAACTAGAACATTAGTAAAGATGAATGAACTTAATGAGGGATATATATGTTAATTCGCTACAAAAAAACATTTGAAAAAATCGCCATGGGATTACTATCCTTTATGCCAAATGAAAAGGATTTAAAAAAATTACAACAATCTATGAAGAACTATGAAATGGAAGATTCATGGCAGCTTTTTCTTTGGAAAGAAGAAGATATCATTGGATTGATTGGTGTTACTTTCCATGATGAAAATTCATTCGAAATCCAGCATATTTCAGTTAACCCATCACATCGAAAACAAGGTATTGGTAAGAAAATGGTTCAGGCAGTCAAAGACCTTTATCCAAACAAGTCAATGGTCACCAATGCTTTGACAGAATCCTTTATTCAAAAATGTGAGCAAGACAGTGAATAAAACTATTCGCTGTCTTTTCTTTTTCGCTCGATTAAGGCGTTATTTCTATCTGCGATAATATTTGAACGGTCTCTCAGTTTATGACGGTGAATTAAATGCTCATTTAATAAATTACTTTCTTTACCCCAATCATCTGGCTCCTTACAAATAGCTAAACATTGACTGTGAAGGTCTTTATTGATTATTGGTAATAGATAACTCTTGTATGGTTCCATCCTTTTTAGCTTAACTAATTGATCATTTAGCAACTGTAGAAGTTGTACTTCATCAATTCCCAAATGAGTGATCTCCATTTCCTTCTTACTTAATATCAAATTCGCCTTTTCTAAAGTACGTATCGCACCCTTAAAATTATTGCGGCGATGATGATAATTAGCAACAGCAAGTAAAATAAAACCCACCCAAATGGAATCCTTTTCTTGAGAGGTATTTTCTTTCCAATATTCTTCTAGAACCTCGTGACATTCAAAATAATCACGGTCCACATGAAAATGATATAAATAAGTAACAAATTCTGTAGGTATCAATAAGACCCCTCCCTCATTTTTCTATAGGAATTAAAAAAATTAAGACTGTTTTGTATAGTTTGTTGCTTTTTAAGTGTTTTTAATTTTAACAATCTGAATTGATTGTAGCGGATCGCACTTTACTCCTGTGGGGAATAGAGGGAAGTGGGAGACCCCACAGGCGGAACGCCGAGAAGGCTCCCATCCCTCCCCGCGGAAAGTAAGTGCCTGGAGCGGAAATCAACGGACAAACTTTATCGTTTAAATACTAATCGAAAAAAGCCAAAACTAAAAAGCAACTTCAATTTTACGATGAAAAGGAGATATTTTCTAATCATTCTCTAAAACTGTCCTCTATACTAAAGTATAGTTTAACAGTAAAATAGATGTGAAGGAATTACAAAGAAATTTTGGTGAGAATATGCAATATAATGTGAAAATTGATTCATTTGAAGGGCCGTTAGATTTATTACTTCATTTAATTAATCGATTAGAAATCGACATTTACGACATTCCTGTATCGGAGATTACCGAGCAGTATTTGATATACATTCAAACAATGAAAGAACTACACTTAGACGTCGCTAGTGAATTTTTAGTTATGGCCGCGACATTACTCGCTATTAAAAGTAAAATGCTATTACCTAAACATGAGGAAGAACTGCCAGAAGAAGAACTTGAATTCCCATTCGAAGCTGATCCGCGTGACGAACTAGTTGAAAGATTAATTGAATATCGAAAATATAAAGAAGCGGCGCAAGATTTGAAAAGCTTAGAGGAAGAAAGAAGTTTAATGTTTTCAAAGCCTCCAAGCGATCTATCTGAACTAGCAAAAGATATCCAGGTTGAAAAAGTGGATGTAAATGTATCGATCTACGATATGTTGGGTGCTTTTCAAAAACTAATGAGAAGAAAAAAACTTCAAAAACCTCTATCAACAAAAATTGCGCGTCAAGAAATTTCAATCGAAATAAGAATGAAAGAAATTTTAGAAGAATTGCGAAATATTAAAGGTCGGAAAAGTTTTTTTGAACTTTTTCCTTTCCCGCAAAAGGAGCATATTGTCGTTAGTTTCTTAGCCATTCTTGAATTGATGAAACGTCAAGAAATTCAAATCGAACAAGAGCAAAATTTTGCTGAAATTTTTGTCATGTCTTTGGAAGGAGTAGAACTAGTTGGAACTAATTAATTGGACTGGAATAGTGGAGAGTCTGTTGTTCGCAGCTGGTGATGCAGGACTTTCTTTAAAGCAAATTTCTAATGTACTAGAAGTCGATGAGGAGATTGCTGAACAAATTGTTCAGAATCTACAATCTGATTATGAAAGAAATGAGAGAGGAATTACCATTGTTCAGTTAGCCGGAACTTATCAATTAGCGACCAAGAAAGAAAATGCAACTTATTTAAAAAAATTGGTCGAAACACCGAGTAACTCAGGCCTTTCTCAAGCAGCACTTGAAACTTTAGCCATTATCGCGTATAAACAACCAATTACCCGTATAGAAATTGAGGAAATCCGAGGAGTTAAAACCGAACGGCCGCTTCATACATTAATAAGCAAAGTATTAATTAAAGAGGTTGGTAGATCTGAAGGTACAGGTAGAGCTTATTTATATGGGACGACAAAGGAGTTTTTAGAAGCTTTTGGATTAAAGAGTCTCGAGGAATTACCACCTTTACCAGAAAACTTTACTGAGGACTTTGTTCAAGAAGAAGCTGACTTGTTTTTCGAAAAATTTCAAGAAACGATGGGTTCTAGCAGTTAACATCTGCATTTTATGCTAGAATATGTATGCTAGAAACATTCAGGAGGGTTATTTATGATTATTAAGGAATGTAAAGGATACGAGCTTGAAAAAGAGAAATCTAATACGTCTGAAGACTACTTTAATCGAAGTGAAATTACATACGAAGAAGATGGAGTAGAAAAGCATTTGCATGTGTTATTTGTTCGTTATTTCGAAGAAAATTTTGGACAATGCACTCCATTTGAGTCCAATCCTGTATGGACGGTAAATGATACAGACATTTACATTAAGGACATCGTGGCACTTATTTGCTTGTTGAAAAACCCAGGACTTAGACATCGAAAGCGGTTATACATTAATTCGGAAAAAGAATTTAAATTTATTTTCCAAGGGATGAATCTTGATAAAATTAAAGAACTAGTAACCGATCTTATGAATAAAAACAAGGTTGAAATAAAGTCACCACTTTTATATGTACTTCAACCAAACTAAAATAAATAATAATTATTGAAAGAGCAGCCAATTGGAACTGCTCTTTTTCTGTTCTTTAGGAAACTATAAAATACTCGGATGTGGATAACATCTTAACTTGTATAGTTCACGTCCAGCGCAAGCGTCCTAGCCCCGACGTACAGGAAGTACTAGTGTCGACAATGCGACAGGACGTCACGCCTTTGTCGACCTCGAGGTCAAATGGCGCCCCAAAGATGAGGTTAAAGAGCAAACCTCCTCTTTGGGACGGCATTTGCTTGTCGGGGCTGATCAAGGCGCCCCGCGCTTTTGTTTTTTTAGAACGTTTTAGGCTTTCATACATACGATGTAGGTGGAGTGAATGAAGAAAAGAGGGATGGTATGGGAGCATTTGCTAAATATGTCCACGATATAATGAAATGGAATGAAGAAATGAAAACTTTTTTAGAATCAGAAGAAGTTCAAAAAGAAGAAGGAATTTGGGGAAGTCTAGATCGATTTACTGAAATTATTGAAAAAATCGGAGAAACAAATTCACAAGAAGAAATCCTTAACATACAAAAAAAGGCTGAATCACTTCATGATGAAGTGGAGGAGTATTTTAATAAACGTCAACAATTAGGTAATATTTGGATGTCTAAGTCTACAGTTGGAATTGGAAAACATAAACTTCCTGTTCTTACTTATCCATACAATAGTTTGGAACCATATATCTCTGAAGAAATTATGAGATTACATCATGATAAGCACCATCGATCCTATGTCGAAGGATTAAATAAAGCTGAAATAAAATTGATGGAAGCACGGGAGAAGAATGATTTTGCCCTTATCAAGCATTGGTCAAGAGAGCTGGCTTTTCACGGTTCGGGTCATTATCTTCATACGATTTTTTGGAATAATATGAAGCCTGAAGGTGGTGGAACACCATCAGGAAAACTGTTAAAAGAGATAAATCAATATTTTGGGAGCTTTGAAACTTTTAAAAAGCAATTTATTGAAGCTGCTAAGCAGGTTGAAGGGGTAGGTTGGGCTATTCTTGTTTGGTCCCCTCGTTCACATCATTTAGAAATATTACAATCTGAGCGCCATATGTTGTTAACACAGTGGGATACGATTCCACTTTTAGTTCTAGATGTTTGGGAACATGCTTATTATTTGCAATATAAAAACGAAAGAGCGGAGTATGTAAATAATTGGTGGAATATTGTGAATTGGGATGATGTAGAGGACCGTTTTGAAAAAGCACATCAGTTAAAATGGAATCCATTTTAGATAGTGGATTTCCCTTGTCCATTTTCTTGTCATAAGCACTCTTGTCCTGCATAAACTTGTACAAACTAGATAAGGAGACGGAGTGAACAAATGAAACGTTTGACGAAGATAAGCATCTTTTTCCTTATAATTTCGATCCTAATCATGAATATTCCAAGCAAAACCGAAGCTTCTGTTTCAATTAGTGCAAGTACTGCGGTGCTTATGGACCAAGTGTCAGGACGCGTTTTATTTGAACGTGGGGCTCATGAAAAGAAGAGAATCGCAAGTATTACTAAAATCATGACCGCCATCTTAGCTATAGAATCCGGAAAACTAAATGATACGGTAAGAGTAAGTATAAATGCAACGAAGGCAGAAGGTTCCTCTGTGTACTTAAAACCGAATGAAAAAATTAAACTCGAAGAACTAGTTTATGGATTAATGCTAAGATCGGGGAATGATACAGCTGTTGCGATTGCTGAGCATGTAGGTGGGAGTTTAGACGGATTTGTATATTTAATGAATCAAAAAGCTCAGGAAATCGGTATGGCGAATACTCATTTTGCTAATCCGCACGGTCTAGATAATTATGAGAACCACTACTCAACAGCTTATGATATGGCGTTGCTGACACGTTATGCGATGCAAAATGATGAGTATCGAATCATTTCCGGAACAAAGGTTCATAAATCACCAAATCCAGGTGAGAAATGGGACCGAGTATGGCGAAATAAAAATCGAATGTTAAAAAAGTATAAGTATTCAACAGGTGGAAAAACAGGTTTTACAAAAAGAGCAAAACGCACTCTTGTTTCCACAGCAACAAAAGGGGATATGGACTTAATTGCTGTTACGTTAAATGCTCCAGATGATTGGAATGACCATATCTCGATGTTTGAATATGGTTTTAATCAATATCATCTAGTAGAAGTTGTTTCAAAAGGAAAAATCAATCAAGTGAAAGAAGGAATTTATAAAAACAATCTTAGTATCAATAGAGCCTTTTTATATCCAGTCACAGATGAAGAAGAACAATTATTTAAAGTAAAATATCAATTAAAAAAACCGAATGAGGATTGGTTAAAAACGAATCCGAAGGTTGTTGGAAAAGCGATAGTTTATCTTGACGAAAAACCAATTGAGGAGATATCTATCTTTTTTAAAACAGAAATAAAGGATAAGAAAAGCTGGGGAGATTATTTCAAAAACATTTTCTTATCCATTTTAAATGTAGGTCAGAAAAATGGTTAATTATATTTGGGTAGGTTTAACCATAATTAGTCTTATCTTCGCTGCTTTTACTGGGACAATGAATGAAGTGAATGAGGCAATATTTAAAGGGGCAAAAGAGGCAGTCACACTTTGTATTGGATTAATTAGTATTCTTGTATTTTGGCTTGGAATGATGAAGATTGCAGAAGATTCGGGTCTGCTTAAAAAACTTGCCCTCCTATTCAAACCTTTAGTTAAGCTTATTTTTCCGGAGGTACCAGCAAACCATCCAGCATTGGGGTATATTTTATCAAATATGATGGCTAATATGTTTGGTTTAGGTAATGCAGCAACGCCTCTCGGAATTAAAGCGATGGAACAGCTGAAGGAATTAAATGGAGGGAAAAACGAAGCAAGTCGATCAATGGTTACTTTTCTTGCTGTAAATACTGCTAGTGTGACGATCGTACCAACAATGGTGATTGCTATACGAATGAACTATGGATCTGTTTCGCCAACAGATATCGTTGGCCCGACACTAGTGACAACCATTATTTCGGCAATTGCCGCTATCTTAATTGACCGGTATTTTTATTATCGTCGTACCCGTAAAGGATGAGAGATATGGAGCTTATTTCGGGCATTTCCTTATGGATTATTCCATTTATTATTGGTTTTATACTAATCTATGGAACAATAAAAAAAGTTCCAACCTATGAAAGTTTTGTAGATGGTGGAAAAGAAGGGATAAAGATAGCGGTGTCCATAATTCCATTTCTAGTAGGAATGCTCGTGGCCATTTCTGTCTTTAGAGCTTCGGGTGCTTTAGAATTTCTCATGAATTGGCTAAGACCTAGTCTTATCGCATTGGGACTCCCACCTGAAATTGTTCCATTGGCTATTATTCGTCCTTTATCAGGTACTGCCGCATTAGGAATGACTAGTGATCTCATTGCTACACACGGACCAGATTCGTTTTTAGGAAGACTTGCCTCTGTGTTACAAGGAAGTACAGATACTACCTTTTATGTATTAACAGTTTATTTCGGGGCAGTTGGTATCCGCAAAATGGGTGATGCTCTAAAAGTAGGGCTATGGGCAGACCTCGTGGGTATTCTCGTTGCTATACTAGTAGTTACAGTCTTTTTTGGTTCGAAATAATATAAACGAATGAAGAAAGAATCAAAGACATCGTCTATTGGTTCTTTCTTTTTTCTTTTTATAAAAATTCTGCCGATATATTGAACACTTTGAAAATGTGATGAGTTGTGTCATAATTCTAGAGGAAGTCTAAATAGCGTTTTTTCATAAGAACCGTAATCTATTTTTGGATTTTGAAAATTGTCCAGCTCCAGCGCCTAGCCCCTCGAGGTCAAATGTTCGACACCCAAAAAGTCAAAGAACGACTTTCCGGGTGTCGAAGCATTTGCTTGTCGGGGCTGAGCAAGGCGCTTACGCTTTTCTTATAAATTCGATATTTTAGAAGGATTTTATATATAAATTTTGAGGTGACAAGATGGAAAGATTGCAAAAGGTTATTGCCCATGCTGGGGTTACATCTAGAAGAAAAGCGGAAGAATGGATTAAAGAAGGTAGAGTTAAAGTAAATGGTAAAGTTGTCACAGAATTAGGAATTAAGGTTACAGGAAATGACCGTATTGAAGTTAATGAAATCCCTATTGAACGTGAAGAGCCTGTCTATTTTTTAATTTACAAACCTAGGGGGGTTATTTCTAGTGTGAAGGATGATAAAGGTAGAAAGGTTGTTACCGACTTCTTTCCTTTTTTAGAAAAAAGAATCTACCCTGTTGGCCGTCTTGATTATGATACATCAGGATTACTTCTATTAACAAATGATGGAGAATTTGCCAACTTACTTATTCACCCAAGACATGCCATAGATAAAACTTATGTAGCGAAAGTAAAAGGGATTCCTTCTAAAGAATTACTAAGAAAGTTAGAAAAAGGGATTGAGCTAGAGGACGGGAAAACTGCACCAGCCAAAACGAAACTTTTATCTGCAGATAAAAAGAAACAGACATCGATTGTAGAAATTACCATCCACGAAGGAAGAAATCGCCAAGTAAGAAGAATGTTTGCAGCGATTGGCCATGAGGTGTTGAAATTAAAGCGTGAAAAATTTGCCTTTTTAACGTTACAAGGGCTTAGTACAGGCGATATAAGAGAGTTAACACCACATGAAGTGAAACAGTTACGTACACTTGCACTGAAAAGTTCATAGAAGTTTCACATTTAATCGAATTAGTAAACAACGTGAAGATATTAATAAATGATATAATGACTTGTAATTATGTGTAATAGTAGGAGGTGTACATATGAAACAAAAGCGGTTATTAATTAGAACCGTCATATTGATCCTTTTAGGTGTAGCCGTTGCCTATACTTTATATGCGAATTTTAATAAGGATAAAATTCAAAAAGTTGAAATAGGTTCTCAAGCACCGGATTTTGTTCTTGTAGATTTGAATGGACAAAAGCATAAATTATCCGATTATAAAGGGAAAGGTGTATTTCTAAACTTCTGGGGAACATGGTGTAAGCCTTGTGAAAGAGAAATGCCATATATGAATAATCAATACAAACATTTTAAGGAAAAAGGTGTTCAAATATTAGCGGTTAATGTTGGTGAATCTGATTTAGCCGTAAAGAAATTTGTGGAGAGATATGATTTACAATTTCCTATTTTAATTGATAAAGATTCACAAGTACAAACAGCCTATGGAGTAAATCCATTACCTGTAACATTTCTCATTGACCCTTCGGGAAAAGTGGTTAAGATGAGTACTGGTACATTAACTGAATCAATGATTTACGATTATATGCAATCAATTCAACCTTAATGGATATAGGGAGATTTTTTTATGAAAGAGGTAAAATGTGAATGTGGACATGTCAATCCGCATGGCACCGTTTTTTGTGAAGCGTGTGGGAAATTAACAGCAGAGCACGAAGAGAATAAAGCCCTATTAGATATGAGATATGAGGGCAGTGCTAGGCGTTCTCAAACCTATAATAAAACATTTATTGATAAGATTTGGAATTTCTTTTCGTCGGTAAAAGTTGGTGTATGGTTAATTGTCCTAACTTTGGCAGCTTCTGCAGTAGGAACAATCCTTCCACAGGAAATGTACATACCGGGCAATATGCCAGCTTCTGAATATTATTATGAAGAATATGGTTGGGTTGGTAGACTATATTATCAACTAGGATTTCATAATTTATATAGCTCATGGTGGTATTTAGTTTTAATCGCTTCAATTGGTATTTCGTTAGTTATTTGTAGTTTGGATCGAGTCGTTCCATTGTATAAAGCTTTAAAAAAGCAAAAAGTGACGAGACATGAAGGTTTTTTAAAAAGACAACGTCTCTTTGGTGAATCATCATCATTAGATGAGAATGAAATTCAAAATATTAAGAGTAAATTAATTTCCAAACGCTATAATGTTAGAGAAGAAAATGGAAATCTTTTAGCTGAAAAAGGTAGATTTTCTCGTTGGGGTCCTTATGTAAATCATGTAGGATTAATTATTTTTCTTTTTGGTGCGATGCTTCGGTTTGTCCCAGGCATGTACGTGGATAAAGTATTATGGATTCGTGAAGGAGATACAAAAGTTATTCCTGAAACGAAAGGAGAATATTATTTATCCAATGAGAAATTCATTTTAGATATATACGATAAAGATAAGGATAATAAGGCTTTCGAAAAGACATTAGACCGAGTCGGTAGTGTCGTTAAAAACTACCAATCTAATGTAGTTTTATATAAAAAGGTTGGAGATACCCTACCCGGGGAAAAGCCGAAATTAACGAAAGTAAAAGAATTTCCAATACAAGTGAATAAACCGTTAAAATTTGATCATTTTGCTCTTTATCAAGTAGATTATAAATTAGATGAATTTTATCAAATGTCATTTACACTTACAAATAAAGAGTCGGGAAAAACATATGGCGATATTTCTGTCAACTTATATGAACCACAAAATGAATATAAATTAGATAATGGATATTCAGTTGAATTAAAAAGTTATTTTCCTGATTTTGAATTTGATGAGAATAGTGAACCAACAACCAAAACAAGAGTTCCGAACAATCCAGCTTTTGTATTTAAAATCATTTCACCTGAAAATCCCAAAGGCGAAGTAAGTTTTGTAGCGATTAAGCAAACGATTGAACCTTTTGGGAATAATGTTTATAAAATGGCGTTTAAGGGCATGGAAACAAAAAATGTTTCAGCCTTAACGGTAAGGAAAGATTTAACGTTATGGGTAATTGCAATAGGTGGGCTTATCTTTATGATCGGAGTGATCCAAGGAGCGTATTGGAATCATCGTCGTATTTGGATCCAACAAGTAAAAGGCTCTTCATGGATTGCGGCTCATACAAATAAAAACTGGTTTGGATTAAAACGAGATATACTTCAAATAATAGAAGGTTCTAAATTAACAGAGCCTAAAGATCAACTAAACGATGTGAAGACGGAATAGGGGGACCAGGGCTTGGTAGCATTAAGTTCAAATTTATTATATATAGCGTTTATCCTATATTTGGTAGCAACATTATTTTTTGGTGGTGCTATAAAAACAAAGAGACCTGATGGAGAAAAGCAAGGTACGAACGGATGGAGTAAAATTGCGATCTTTATTACAGTAATCGGTTTTGCCTCACAATTAGGTTACTTTATCACAAGATGGATTGCGGCAGGTCATGCACCAGTCAGTAATTTGTTTGAATTCATCACTTTCTTCGGAATGGCATTAGTTGGTTCCTTTATTGTGATTTATTTTATGTACAAAACTCCGCTTCTTGGGTTATTTACATTGCCAGTTGCACTATTAATCATTGCTTATGCAAGTATGTTTCCGAAGGATATCTCGCCTTTGATTCCAGCCTTACAAAGTGATTGGCTTCATATTCACGTAACTACAGCTGCCTTAGGCCAATCCATACTAGCGATTAGCTTTGCGGCAGGATTAATTTATTTGGTGAAATTTGTCGATCAATCGAAGCCAAGTAAAAGAACCTTTTGGTTAGAATTTGTATTATTTGGCTTAATTTGTACACTAGGCTTTGTTGTCACATCATCAACCTTTTCTGCATTAGATTATAAAGCAGAATTTTCTTGGCAAGATAAAAATGATAAAGAAGCTAAAGCAGAATACTTAATGCCAGCTATTACTGGACCGCACAGTTGGGAGTTAAAAACAGAAGGTGCATTCAAGCCATTAGTTGAGATGCCAGCAATCATCAATGCTAAAAAGTTAAATACCGTCATATGGTCTCTATTATCTGGTACCGTACTATATTTCCTTTTTAGACTTATTTTAAGAAAACGGATTGCTGCATCCCTTCAACCGATTGTGAAAAATATTAATTTAGATTTAGTGGATGAAATCAGTTACCGCTCGGTACTCATCGGATTCCCAGTGTTTACATTAGGTGCGTTAATATTTGCAATGATTTGGGCACAAATCGCTTGGACTCGCTTCTGGGGATGGGATCCAAAAGAAGTATGGGCACTTATCACTTGGTTATTCTATGCAGCATTCCTTCACTTAAGACTTTCCAAAGGCTGGCATGGTGAGAAGTCAGCTTGGTTAGCAGTAATCGGTTTTGCGATCATTATGTTTAACACTGTATTCGTAAACCTTGTGATTGCAGGTTTACATTCATATGCCGGATCATAGGAAAATTCGATAGCCTTCACAACTACTTTAGGTGTGAAGGTTTTTTTACAACATAATCTCATTAATTTTACTAATTTTGCAACATTTATGACGGAAAAAGCATGGATAATTGAATTTTAGTTTTGTAAAATTACCACATGGGGGGATTATCGATGGAAAAAGACATGAAAATTTTAGTTGTAGATGATGAGGAAAGAATTCGTCGTTTATTAAAAATGTATTTAGAACGTGAAGGATATACAATAGATGAAGCAGAAGACGGTAACGAAGCGTTAGCAAAAGCATTAAATTATGAATATGATTTAATCCTACTCGATCTTATGATGCCAGGGAAAGATGGGGTTGAAGTTTGTCGCGATTTAAGAGAGAAAAAAAGTACTCCTGTCATCATGTTAACGGCTAAAGGGGAAGAAATTAATCGCGTTCAAGGATTCGAAGTTGGAACAGATGATTATATAGTGAAACCGTTTAGTCCACGTGAAGTTGTATTAAGGGTAAAGGCTTTACTTCGCAGGTCATCGAGTGCCAGTTTTATACAGGCAGAACCATCAACAAAAGATGTCATTGTTTTTCCTTTTTTAACGATTGATAACGATGCTCATCGAGTAACTGCTGAACAAAAGGAAGTTAGTCTTACGCCTAAAGAATATGAACTTTTATATTTTCTTGCAAAAGCACCAGATAAAGTGTTTGATCGCGAGCAATTATTAAAGGAAGTTTGGCATTATGAATTTTTTGGGGATTTAAGAACGGTCGATACTCATGTAAAACGATTGAGAGAAAAATTAAACAAAGTATCTGAACAGGCTGCAAGAATGATAGTTACGGTTTGGGGTGTTGGCTACAAATTCGAGGTCGTTAATGAATGATTTTTATTCGAAGTGTAGTTGGTAAACTGTGGCTTACAATTCTTTTACTCGTTTCCTTTGTATTATTTATTTTGACTGTTATGCTTCTACAGTTTTTTGAGAATTATCATATTACGGAAACTGAAAAAGGCTTGTTAAATACGGCTAATAATATTGCCAGTATTTTAGAAGAGCATAATGAAAAAGAATTGGCAATAGGTCTTGAAGTATCTTGGAAATTAGCTGGTGATGTGACCAAGGTATTAATTGTAGAAAATGAAAATGAATACTATTATTCACCTAATACAATCGGTTCTCAAAAACTTACCCTGTCTGAAATTCATAAAGATTCACAATTAGCTAAGGTGTTATCACAAGGGAAGATAGAGAAAAAAATTTCTTCCCTCCCCTTATCAAAAGAAAGTATGGATAAAGATTTAAGACATGTAATCATTGGGGTGCCTTTCAAACAATCTGATTCCAAATTTGGTGCTGTTTATATATATCAATCGTTAGAAATAATGGAACAAACCACGAATTCAACAACGAAATTTATACTGCTTGTTGCTGGTGTGGCTATTATTTTAACTACTATTTTTGCTTTCTTTTTATCAACTAGAATCACTGCTCCATTACGGAAAATGAGAGAAGCAGCTTTTGAAGTAGCCAGAGGTAAATTTGATACAAAAGTACCTGTTTTGTCACATGACGAAATCGGTGATTTAGCAACAGCTTTTAACCAAATGGGGAAACAGCTTAAGTTTAATATGCATTCGCTAAATCAGGAAAAAGAACAGCTATCAAGTATTTTAAGTAGTATGGCAGATGGTGTAATTACATTTAATCGTGATGGCACCATTTTAATCACCAATCCACCTGCGGAACGATTTTTGCAAAATTGGTATTTTGAGCAGGGAGATTCGAATAAGCTAACGGAAGCAATTCCATCGAAGGTTGATGAATTATTTCAGTTAGTTGTTAATACAGAAAAAGAACAAATTGGTGAGGTTTCGTTACAGGGTAGATATTGGGTCGTAATTATGACTCCACTATACAATAACAAGGTTATTCGTGGGGCAGTTGCTGTTATAAGGGATATGACAGAGGAACGACAATTAGATAAATTAAGACAAGACTTTATCGCAAATGTTTCTCATGAACTTCGTACACCAATTGCCATGCTACAAGGATATAGTGAAGCAATTATAGATGATATTGCTCAAACGAATGAAGAAAAAAAGGAAATGGCTAAAGTCATTTATGATGAGTCACTGCGAATGGGACGACTTGTAAATGAATTACTTGACTTGGCAAGAATGGAGGCAGGACATCTTCTACTTTCCATAGATAAAGTAGATATTCCTGTTTATATACAGCGTATTATTCGTAAATTTCAAGGTCTTGCAAAAGAGAAAGACATTAATTTATCTGTATCTATGACAGAGACTAGTCATTTTTTTGCAATGGATCCTGATCGGATTGAACAAGTATTAACTAATTTAATTGATAACGCGATTCGTCATACGCCAAATGGTGGAAGTGTATCTGTAATTGAATCAATTGATGATAAAGGATTATATTTTGAAATAAAAGATTCTGGATCAGGTATACCTGAAGAAGATATTCCATTTGTATTTGAAAGATTTTACAAAGCAGATAAAGCTCGTACTAGGGGTAGAGCTGGGACAGGTCTAGGGCTATCCATTGCCAAAAATATCATTGATGCCCATAAAGGACATATCACTGTTCAAAGTAAATTCGGACAAGGAACGACATTTTCCTTCTTTATCCCACGAAAAAACGAATAAAAGAATGAAACATGCCGACAATTCTTGATTCATGTGTAACATAAAAAAGTGGAAGTGGCTTGTTCAGCCCCGACAAGCAAAAGAGGCTATCAGGAAGAAGGCGTTCTTTGCCTTCATCTTGATAGTGGCTTTTGACCTCGAGGGGCTAGCCGTTGGACCTAGACACAAAGAATACAACTTTTATTAAAGTCAACTATATTTGATATTCCTAGGGAGGCATTTATCATGAAATGCCTTCCTTTTTATCCAAAAAAAGTCTATATTTAAAGGTGAAACTTTTTATACATAAAAAACGACTAATACTATGAACGGGGAGGGGAAAGAGATGGACTCCGTTTTCAATGACCTCTATGAAAAATACCATCAAGATGTTTTTCAATTTCTCTTTTATATGGTGAGAAATAGAGAACAAGCGGAAGATTTAATGCAAGAAGTTTATATTCGGGTGTTGAAATCTTATAAACAATTTGAAGGTAAAAGTAGTGAAAAAACATGGCTATTTTCCATAGCTAGAAATGTTGCAATCGATTCTTTCCGTAAACAAAAGGGCTGGAAGGAAAGAATCATGGAGAAGTTTGATTGGTCTACTCAACAGGTAAAGGATGAGTACCCGATTCCTGAAGAAATTACTTTGCAGCGTGAAGAAATCCAACTAATGTATAAAGGATTAAATAACTGTACAGTGGATCAGAGAATGGTTATCATCATGAGATATATTCAGGAATTATCCATCACTGAAACTGCTGAAGCCTTAGGGTGGACGGAAAGTAAAGTAAAAACAACTCAACATCGTGCTCTGAAGATCTTGAAAAAGAATATGGAAGAATTGCTTGGAAAGGAGGAAATCACCAATGAGAAAGTCAGAGTGGAGCGATAATGAACTCGAACAGCTATTACGTGAAATGCCGAAGATTAAAGATCATCGCGATCCTCGTGACATCTACCAGAGTCTTTCGATAAAAGCAAAAAAGCGAAAACGCCCAGTTTGGTTCATTCCTTCCATAGCAACCGCAGCGGCAGTATTGTTGCTTTTTCTGCTTGTACCAAATGTCTGGCAAAATATTACTAATAATAATAACAAAAGTGAAATAGCACTAGATAAAAGTAATAATAAAATGAAGATGCAAGATGAAGCTGTAGAAAATAAAATAACTGCAGATATAGTAAATCCTGAAGGAAAACCCGGATTTAGTGCTCAAGCAAAGCTAATGACTATACCTACTGAAACGGCGATTTATTCAGAAGATTTGGTAGATCAAGAAGTAATCACCTATTTGGTTCCTGACAAAAATGTAACAATATTTGTTCCTGTTTCTATTATTGTACCGAAGGAAAATAAACCATGGTTAGAGTCATTTCAATCATATTCAGAAAAATTAACGGAAGCTCAGTGGGGATTAACTGATTTCTATCCTCTAAACGCGACCTTAAGTATGGTTGACGAGCATACAGTAAATGTGGATGTTCCTGAAGGACATATTTATGGTCAAGGTTCAGCAAACGAATGGTCCTTTTCTTCTGTTCAGCAGCAAATATTTAGTCAATTAAATGAAGTACAGAAAATAACTTTTAGTACGAATACAAAGCCAGGAATTGAATTAGGGAATAATGGAGTTAAAAATGAGGTTATTAGAGAAGAATCTAAAGTGAGGCATTCATATTATTTATTCTATCCTAATAATAGTAACATGCCATTTTTAGTCCCATCCGTAACACCATATACTGATCTACAAACTGCCTTTGATTCAATGAGAGCAAATTTGGAGGAAGATGCTGGATTAATTCCTTCTTTAAGTTTTAATTTTACCATTCAAAGTAGTTCAGATAAGAAGCTAGTATTAAAAATAGAAGATCATTTTCAATTAACAGATGAGCCGATGAATATTTATGCGATTGAAGCCATTTTACTAACGGCTAAAGAGTTTGGATATGAGTCTGTAAAATTTGAAAATGCATCTGCACCACAAATTGGGAGATTTAATTTGGAAAATGAAATAAAAGTCCCGATTGCACCAAACAAAGTGTTCCTCCCATAGAAGAGAAAGAAGAAGTCTGATGATTTAATCAGGCTTTTTCTATTTAAAACATATAAACACCTATCTTAATAACGAAATTTAAATAGTTTTTTTCCTAAATTTTGTATAAAATAGTAGTCTATGTCCTATTCTAAGAAATGTGTCTTAGAAGACCCTTCCAATGGTTCGTTCTAAAATTTTTCCCAGCTTCATAATGTTGAATAGGAAGGTATAAGTATGAGGAGGATATGGATGCTTGACTATTTAAAGCGATTTTTGATTGCAGGAATTGTAGCTATTTGTGTAAGCTTGTTATTCTTTGGTGGTAAACCTCAGGCAGAAGGATTGGATGGGCAAAGTGAACATTGGATTTGGCCGACAGATGGTACTATATCGGATACTTATGGGACAAGGTTGGGCCATCATAAGGGAATTGATATTGCCGCTGAATTAAATACCCCTGTTTATACTGTTGATGATGGATTTGTGTCTAAATCTTATTATTCGGATACATATGGTCATGTTATTTTTATAAAACATAATAATCACTTAGAAACGGTGTACGCCCATTTAAATAAAAGAGAAGTAGAAGAAGGAGATCAAGTAATAAAAGGAGATACGATTGGAAGGATGGGGAACACAGGAAGGTCGTATGGAGTCCATCTTCACTTTGAAGTGCACCAAAATGAATGGACTTTTGAGAAGGAAAATGCATTAAATCCGACTGCCCTATTAGGAAGTATTGAAATAGGAAATGTAGTTCAAGCAATAGTAGAAGATAATGCCCATTATGTAGTGAAAAATATTGAGCCAGAAGGTCAATTAAACGGAACAGGATTAGAAACAATATCTACTAAACATAAAGTAAAAATGGGTGAAACACTGTGGTCAATTTCACAAAAATATTCATCTTCTATAGAAGCGATACAAGATGCAAACTCATTAAATAATACAGATATTTATGAATCTCAATCCTTAGTGATACCGATGAGTAAGGATAGAACAACATATACCGTCCAAACAGGTGATACTTTAACTGCCATTGCGAAAAAAACAAATGTAACAGTTGATGAAATAAAAAAGGTTAATCATATGAAAGCAGATGATATATATCCTTTTCAAATCATCTCAATACCTGCTAGAGAATAGGACATAGCATATCATTTTAAAGGTTATTTATGGACACCGCGATAACCTTTTCTTTTTGCTTTCCAACCGAAAGTATTTTCAGTATAATAAAGTGGTAAAAATAAGATCTATCTTCGGGGCCGGGTGAAAATCCCGACCGGCGGTGATGAGAATGTGAATATTCTTTAAGCCCGCGAGCCGTAAGGCAGGATTTGGTGGGATTCCAAAGCCGACAGTATAGTCTGGATGGGAGAAGATGGAGGTTCTGCGGACATTCAAAAATGCAGGGTTTTTGAGTGTTTATTAAGCATGCCTTTAAAACTCTCCTCAAGTCGAACTTGAGGATTTTTTATTTGTGTGTTTTGCTGAACTTTCTCTTTGTGAAGTGGATCACAAGAGGAGAGGTATAGAGATGAAGAAACAAAATATTAAAGCACTTGTATCGATTGGAATGCTTAGTAGTATTTCCTACATTCTTATGCTATTAAATTTTCCATTACCACCATTTCCAAACTTTCTAATGATTGACTTTAGTGATATTCCTGCCATTATCGCTGCGTTAATTTTTGGACCTTTAGCTGGAGTGCTGGTTGAATTATTTAAAAATATTCTAGATTACTTTATGACAGGAAGTACAACAGGAGTACCTGTTGGACATATTGCCAATTTTATTGCAGGAATCATTTTTGTGTTATCTACTCATTATATTTTCATGAAACTTAAATCGAAAAAAGGAATGACATTTGCTTTAATTGGAGCCACTTTTATTATGGCAATCATTATGAGTGTCTTGAATTATTTAGTGATTTTACCTGCATACACATTTTTTCTAAATGCACCTGCGATGTCAACGCCAGAAATGAAACAATTGGTTGTTAAATTTATTCTTCCTTTTAATATCATTAAGGGATTCATTGTAACAGGTATGTTCATGTTAATATATATTCGTCTTCAAACGTGGATTGGAAAGCAAGTAGCTTATAAATAATAAAGAAGAAACACAACGAGGTTTTGTCGTTGTGTTTTTTTATATCAAGATTAGAAACATTTTCGGACTTCGAAAATTGTCCAGCGCAAGCGTCCTAGCCCCGACGTACAGGATGTACTAGTGTCGACAATGCGACAGGACGTCGCTTTTTTGTCGACCTCGAGGTCAAATGTTCGCCAGCCAAAAAGTCAAAGAACGACTTTCCGGCTGGCGAAGCATTTGCTTGGCAAACCAAAGAACGGTTTGCATAAGTGCGACTAGGTCTCTGGCTTCGCTACTCTCGCCAATCGACCAGTCTTCTTTATCGGGTTGATCAAGGCGCTTGCGCTTTTCTTATCGATTCTTTTCAAAATAAATACCCCTTCTTTTGAAGGGGTAGAATTCTTATTCGAATTTTGTAGGATTGCCGTCGAATGACTCGTCAGCTACTTTAATAGAATCTGTTGGACAGCCTTCAAAAGCATCCATCATGTCATCGATTAAAACATCTGGAATTTCAACGATACCTTGGTTATCGTCTAGAGTAACGAATGCAATACCTTCATCATCATAATCATAAATATCTGGAGCAGCTGCCCCACATGCACCACATGCGATACATGTTTCTTTGTCAACGATTGTGTACTTTGCCATGAAAAAACCCTCCCAATAATTAAACAATGATTCATAAATCGTTTCCACTGATTTTTGGAAACGTATTCCTCATACCCTATTGTAAAACTGAATGGCCAACTTTTCAATAGTAAATGTATTGAGAATGCTTATCATATAAGGGTTTGTTAACTTTGGACATTATATTGTGCAGTAATTAACTACACCAAGACTGGGACAATCGTGGTAAAATAAAAGTAGGATTTTGTCGACCTTTAGGGAAGTTAACAATTTCCATGAGAAAGTTTGTAGTTAAGTAGGTGAAAATGTTGTTTAAAACTTATTTATCAATACTTATACTCTTTTGTCTTCGAAAGATTAATGGAGAAAGAACGATTTATTCCATTTTTCATTTACTAAAAGGGAAGAAGTCCTCACAAACGATTCAAGATTCTCATTTATTTCATTTAACTAGTTTGTTTCAAACATTCCCATCCTTAAGCCGTCATTATTTTGAAAAAGAAGTTAGTACACTTGAAAATAATCAACTTATTATTTGTGTAGAAGGCGAAAAGTTTCGCTTAACGGAAAAAGGCGAAACACTTCTAGCTGAAGAAATGGAGAAGTTTCCTCTACCTCCACACTTGAATGGATGGACATTTCATTCTTTACAAGATGAATTTTGGAAAAGGTTTTCGTTATTAGTACAAGTAAGTTCGAATTTTATAAATTATGAATCCACTTATATACCTATCCATAGTGATAGCAAAATATCTGAATGGCTAAAGACAGCATTACGTAAATTGCATTTAAACCGAGAAAAGTTGGCTAATCAGTTATTGAGTGAAATTACCAGCTGCTTTGCAAATGAAAAAGGGATCAATCCAAATGTAATCGTTTTGAGGCTAACTGGTTATAAACAAATTGGATTAACGCCCAAGCAGGCTGGAGAACATTTAGGAATGGATCCAGCTTATTTTCAACTTGAATTCTTAAATATTATACATTTTCTAATTCATAAGATTAGCAAATATAAAACGCAATATCCAATATTGTTTCATCTACTTTCAGATTTTCAAAATCGTATTGTCTTAACAAACTCATCTTCGATTACCTACATTTATTTAAAAAAAGGATATAGTATTGACGAAATTGCTACTATTCGAAATTTAAAAGTCAGTACAATTGAAGATCATGTTGTAGAAATTGTGTTGAATGAACCAAGTTTTCCTTTGGAACCGTATGTATCTTTAGAAAATCAAGATCTAATAAAAAAATCCATGATTAAGTTGGCGACAAAGCAATTAAAGACTATTCGTCAGGACATACATGAAAAAGTGTCCTATTTTCAAATTCGATTAGTCTTAGCAAAGTTAGGTGACTGATAAGTGAACCTTGAAGAAATTTTATTGCGTTCTTTTGGCTTTAATGAATTTAGACCAGGACAAAGAGAGATCATTCATTCACTCATAATGGGACATAACACTGTGGGAGTGCTACCAACAGGCACAGGAAAGTCTTTATGCTATCAATTTGTTGGGAAGCAGTGTATTGGTCATGTCATCATTATTTCTCCTCTTTTATCACTTATGCAAGACCAAGTGGAGCAAATGAAGGCAAAAGGGGAGAAGAGTGTGATTGCAATCAATTCCTTTTTGTCATCAACCGGGAAGCGAACGATAATCGATACGTTAAAAAATTATAAATATATATTTATATCACCTGAGATGTTACAAGCAGAGTTTATTCAAGCGAAGCTCAAAAAATTAAAAATAGCTTTATTTGTAATCGATGAAGCCCATTGTATTTCACAATGGGGATATGATTTCAGAACCGATTATCAAAAGCTAGGAGAAATTCGGAAAATATTTGGTTCGCCATTAACGTTAGCTTTAACGGCAACAGCAACTAATGAAGTAATGAGTGACATTTTTAAAGTATTGGAAATAGAAGATGCGTCTATCTTTAAAACGAGTGTTGATCGCTCTAATATTTCAATAAAAATAGAATGCCTAGATGATCAACAGATGAAAAAACATGCCATCTTATCCTATTTAAGAAATTTACCGGGACCTGGGGTTATATATTTTTCAAGTAAAAAATTAGCAGAACAAATGGTAGAATTCCTTAAAATTAATGGAGTAACAAAAGTGATGGCATACCATAGTGGAATGACACATGAAGACAGAATCTTAATTCAACAACAATTTATTTATGGTCAAATTGACTATATTTGTGCTACAAGTGCATTTGGCATGGGGATTAATAAAGAAAATATACGATTTGTAATCCATTATCATATGCCATTACAGTTAGAGTCTTATCTTCAAGAAATTGGTCGAGCTGGAAGGGATGGAAAAGCGAGCATCGCCATCCTCCTCTATGCAGCTGGAGATGAAAACTTAGCCCTTCAACTAATTGATCATGAGTTACCAATGGATGTACAGTTAAATTGGCTATACGATCAACTTTCTTCACCAGAGGGAAATGAGCTTGAAGAGATGAAATTTACAGAGGAAATAAGACTAAACGGAGGTTTTTCGGAAATACAATGGCGGATAACGAAAGAGTTTATTCTCACTCGTTCAAATAATCGACTTTCTTTAAGTCAAATTGTTGATAGTTTAAAAACCTTTGTTTATTTCAGGAAAAAAATAAAAACCGATAAAATTTTTGATTGTTTAAAATTAATCCGTTCTGTCAATTGCAGAAGAAATCATATTTTGGAATATTTCGGTGAGCCCCCTTTGTCTAATCGAGTATCTAATTGTTGCGATCAATGCGGAATCCAAATAGAAGATTTTTACACAGAAAAACAAAATGGTATTAAAACAAATGAACGTAAAGACGACTGGCAATGGAGACTTACCAAACTACTTACAGCCACTGAAAATGAATTTTAGGTGAGTGAGCAAAATATGAAAAAACGCTATCAAAATATGGTTGAAGAATTAACGGAAAAAGAACTTATTTTTCACCTATATGCAACTCAAGTTATTCTATTAATCATTTCGATTTTTCTGGGTTTATTAATTTATAAAGACCTTTGGTTTGTTTTTTCTCTGTTTGATTGGTCAGATTTTTCGATCCTCTCTGTTGGAATTACGGCAGGACTGTTCATTGTACTCTTTGATTTAATAGGTATGAAGTTACTACCAAAATCATTGTACGACGATGGAGGATTAAATGAAAAGATTTTTCAAAACAGAAATGTCTTTCATATTGCTATCATTTCCTTGATAGTCGCTTTTAGTGAGGAGCTTCTGTTCAGGGGGATCATTCAAACGAAATTAGGTTTAATAACAGGAAGTATTGTTTTTGCATTAGTGCATTACCGCTATCTATTTAATTGGTTTTTATTTATTAATATTATTTCTTTGAGTTTTGTTATAGGTTTTATCTATCAATGGACTGGTAATCTAGCTGTTACATTTATTATGCATTTTATCGTCGATTTTTTATTGGGCTTTTTATTAATGAAAAGATCTAAAAAATCGAGAGGGAAAGGAGTAGTAGGCATTCATGAATAAGGAAGAACCGTATCGTGATCAGGCCGAGCGTTTACGTCAAAAAATTGAAAAAACAAAATCTGAATCTGAAGCGATAAAAGAATTACCAACTAGAAGTGATCTTCATCGTCATAAAAAGAAAAAAACGAAATGGAAATTAAAATATCCAGTCATTCGTTTATTGGTATTATTTTTCATTTTGTTACCCATAGCCATTTTTAGTGCTATTTCTACCCTTAGTGAAAGAAGCGAGAAAGTGAATAGTGAAAAAAATGGATATGAAGAAGTTAATTTTGAAAATGAAAATAAAGAAGAAATTGAAAATAGTAAGATTGATATCGACAACGTAGAGAGTAGAACGGAAGATACAGAGGAAAAAGATCTAGATATAAGCTCAGAGGAAGTTCAACAAAATGAGCAAACAACAAATGAAACGACTGAACAATCTAACTTACCTTCGACAGAAAATAGTGATATTAATTCAAACTCACTTAATGAGGAATCACAAGAAAAAGAGGTCTATCATACTGTACAAAGTATGGAAACTTTATATCGAATAGCGATGAAATACTATCAATCACAGACAGGTATTGAAAAGATTAGAGAAGCAAATCAGCTTAGTGGAAATGAAATCCATGTTGGACAAGTTTTAAAAATTCCTAAATAAAAGGATACTTTCAACTCATTTTTAATCATATATCTGTGGACAAGAACATATGAATGTGATGAGGTGGGGAGATGTGGAACAATCGATACTATTGCTAGATGAGAAAACGGACAATGCAGCAAAGCAAATGCTAGAAAACGTAGTAAAACGGAAAAAAAAATTTGATGATTTTAAATTCAATCATAATCTTTCAATTATGATTACCTTAGGTTTTTCATTTATTTTTTTAGTTTATTTATATAAAACTGTTGTCATTCCTTATTCCTACTCCTTTATGGCGATGTTTTCTGTTTTTTTTCAAAAGGAAATAAATTTATTTTTTTTAGTCATTACTATAGGTATGTATGGGATGATGACTCTTTTAAAAGCAAAAAGAGAGAAAGCAGAAAAAGAATATCATGCCTTACGATGTGAAATTGTTGATCGAAGTAAAGATTTATGGAAAAAAGAAGAGGAATGGAAAAGTCGTCATAAAGTATTCGAAATGATGAAGGAAAAATATGATATAAATTTATTCCATGAAAGTAAATAGGTTTGGTTCCGATTGGAACCAAACCTATTTATTCTAAAAGAACCTCTTTTTATCCCTTTCATCTTTCAGGATCTCAACCGCCTCTCTAAACCGTTGGGAATGGATGATTTCTCTTTCTCTAAGGTACCTTAGCCCATCGTTTAAGTCCGGATCATCACTTAAATTAATGATCCATTGATACGTTGCTCTTGCTTTCTCTTCTGCAGCAATGTCTTCGTATAAATCTGCAATAGGATCTCCTTTAGCTTGTATATAAGTTGCTGTCCAAGGTGCTCCTGCTGCATTATGATAAAAGAGTGCGTTATCATGGGTTGCATAATGATCACCTAAACCAGCTGCTTTCATTTGTTCAGGTGTGGCATCTTTCGTTAATTTATAAATCATGGTAGCAATCATTTCGAGATGAGCAAATTCTTCCGTGCCAATGTCTGTAAGTAAACCGATGACTTTATCAGGAATGGTATATCGTTGATTTAAATATCTTAACGCAGCAGCTAGTTCACCATCAGCCCCACCATATTGTTCAATCAAATATTTGGCTAAAGTTGGATTACAGGTGCTAACTCTCACTGGATACTGTAATTTTTTTTCATAAATCCACATGTTGTTATTCCTCCCCCTGAAAATTATATTCATCTCTAAATAAAAATAGTGACTATACTTGCCATGGCCAAGGGGAATCATTCCAATTCCATGGATAGCCTGAATAACTATTGCCATACTGTTGCAAAGGACCATAAATACTTTCTACAGCTTTTTTTAATTTTTTTCTTTCTTTTGCATAATGGTTAAACTGATTAATGGCTTCTAAATCATCTGGATGGGTATCAAGATAGAGTGTTAATTCAACGAGAACAAAATCAACGGCTTGAAGCTGTTCCATTAATGGGTAAAATTCTGCAGGTAATTGTTTCATTTAGTCCTTAGCCTCCTTCCCTTTTTCAAAAGGATTGAAGTACGGGTCGTAAAAAGCCTTCCAAAGTGTACCTGCTCTTAGAGCTTCTTGAGGAGTGAATTGTGGTAAATTAGGTGGTTGAAATCCAATATATAGATTAGGTGGAGTAGAAAATGTTTTAACTGTTATCGGTTTACATGGGTCAAAGGGACTTACGTAAGGATGATAAGATTTGTAGAGTGTGAACATATTAGCCCTCCCTTATTCAAACATCATTCATTTTTATGAGAATGAGGGTAAAAATATACCTTTAAATTATTGAATAAGTCCATTTGGAAAAAAGGTTTTTTTGTACGATTGGAGAATATATTAAGTGGGTGAAATTATAAAGAGGTGATGAGAAATGTTTGTTAAAAGTATTATGTTACCTAAGCATTATTGTGCAACCATTCAAGAAAATGAATCGGTAAAAAGTGCTCTTTCTAAATTAGAGGAACGTTCGATTGATGGTTTACCTGTTCTTAATGGTGAGCAATACGCTGGAGTGATTACAAGATTTGGCATTTACGAAAAATTCTTTACTTCTGGTCAAACAAAAGGCGATTTTCTTGAAACTACATTGGTAAAAGATATTGCCAAGAATCAGGATAAGTATTTAGAGGGTAATGAAATCTTTGAAAGAACATTAGTTGATTTGAAAGATTTCCCTCTGTTAGCTGTCGTAGGTGAGAATAATAAATTCCTAGGTATTGTTACTAGATTTGATGTTTTAGAACAATTCCAAAGTGCTTTTGGAATGAATAGACCAGGAGTTAGAATTGCTTTCACTTCAGTTGAGACAGAAGGACGTATCGCACGTTTAGCTGAAATAGCCCACCATTTCCATGAACATATTATCTCTTTAGTTACTTTTGATGAAACCGATAAGCTTGTACGTAGAATTGTTATGAAAGTGGAAAAGAAAGATAATCTCGATAAGTTTGTGAAGAAGCTAGAGGAGTCTGGCTTTAGAATTTTAAATATTGACGAAATATAATTGGAAAATGAAATGAAACAAAATCCCTTTCATACATTGGTATGGGAGGGGTTTTTTATGAAGAATATTCTCTTTTTTTTAATAGCAATTATTAGCTGTTATTTGTTTGAAAGTTGGGTATCCGTTCCTAAGCCATTTAGTTTAACTGCTGTCATTTTACTTGTTGTCTTTAATCCGATAAAAATATTTGCCGCAGCTTGTGCTTTTTTTATTGGCTTTATTAATGGCGGAGTGTTTATACGGAATCGAATTATTATGATAAAGAGGATTATAAATCGAAAAGATAGGATAATCCCTGAATTAATTTATTTTACATTATTTATTTCTACCTTTTATTTTTTAAGTAAACTTGGATTTTGGCAAACCACACTGTTTTTCAGTTTTGCTTTATTGTATGGTATGATGACAATTGAAAAAAACATATAAATAGGCAGTAAATATTTCTGAGGAGGAACGAATGGAGTATATTATAATAGTTATTTTCATCCTCATTTGTTTTTTATTATATATGGTGAAAGAGGCTTTTCGAAATGAAGTCTTGATTAATGAATTATGTTTCCCTGATTTTCCAGATACGTTCGGAGAGATAAAAATCTTTTTTATTTCAGACATTCATCGAAGGAAAATTTCAAAGAAAATTATTACGGATGTGAAAGGGAAAGTAGATTTAGTCATTATTGGGGGAGACTTAGCAGAAAAAGGAGTACCGTTAGAACAAGTAAAAAATAACCTAGAGCTTCTGAAAGAATTGGGTCCGGTCTACTTTGTTTGGGGAAATAATGATTATGAAGTCGATTATCATGAGTTAGATGCTCTCTTATTATCAAGTAATGTTAAAATTCTTGACAACACCGCTGTAAAATTTGAATCCCGTGCTGGAGAATTGTTTGTTCTCTTAGGTGTTGATGACATGAATGGCAATCGGGACCGAATTGAATATGCTTTAAAGGACGCTGGTGATGAAGGATTCAGAATTTTAGTTTCTCATAATCCAAGAATCAGTTCGAAAATACAAAGTGCCCATAATATTAGATTTGTTTTATCAGGGCATACACATGGTGGACAAATACATATTTTAGGGTTTAGCCCATATGAAAAAGGAACAATAAAAAAATTAAATCATACAACCCAATTAATAAGCAATGGTTACGGTACTACATCTCTTCCTTTGAGATTAGGGGCAAAGGCTGAGACTCATTTAATTATTCTGAAAAAAGGATAATGTATGATAAATTAGATTGTCAGTTCACCTTATTTATCTGGAAAAACAAATCACCTTCCTGCTTGATATACATACACTGTTTATAAGAATAGCGATGATGATTGATGATCGCGCAATTAGGAAAAACAAACGGTGAATAGTTATGTCATAGCAGGAGGAAAAAGCATGCGCTTAGAGCGGATTACATTAAATAAAATTAAAGTTTCTCTTAGTTCGGATGATCTTTTTCATCGAGGAATATCAAATGATGATATTTGGAAAGACTCAAATAAATGGCAACAGCTATTTCATGAAATGGTGGATGAGGCTTCGGATGAATTCGGTGTTGACATACGAGGTCAGGTAGCTGTAGAGGTGTTTTCACTACAAACCCAAGGGATGATTATGATACTGACGATGGAAGAGGAATTTGTGGATGAAGAAGACTTCCAGTCAGATGGATTCATCGAAATGCAAGTGACAGTAGGTGGATGTGAGGACTGCTTATTTGAATTTAAAGATTTTGAAGATATTGTTCAATTGGCAAAAAGGTTAGCAGACTTAAATATTTTCGAAGGAAAATTATTTTATAAGGATAATAAGTATTACTTACTTTACGACTCCACTAATCAAAGTATGATAGAAAAAATTGCATGTATACTTTCAGAATACGGTAATCCATCATTAGTAAGTTCCCATATTTTAGATGAATATGGTACGGTTATTATTGATCATAAAGCAATCGAAAAAATTAATAAATATTTTAAATAATATTTATGAGGTGGCTACCGCCTCTATTTTTTTGTTAAGTTAATATTTTTGACAACGTTTACATAAAATAATCGAAAAAAGCGGAAAAGTTCACTTTTCATCTTGCATAAAAAAAACAAACGTGTATACTATGTCATGAAAGCGGACAACAACCGTAATAGTGTTTTTAGGAGGGTTTACAAAATGGTAGCCGACAAGGGTACTGAGAATAAACATATGGAAGACAAACATGACGTTTTAAAGTCAACTCAAACTGTGATCCACAAGGCTTTAGAAAAGCTTGGATATTCTGAAGAAGTGTATGAGCTTTTAAAAGAGCCAATTCGCATGATGACGGTGAAGATTCCGGTGCGAATGGATGACGGGACTGTCAAAGTCTTTACAGGCTATCGTGCTCAGCATAATGATGCTGTAGGTCCTACTAAGGGTGGGATTCGTTTCCATCCAAACGTTACTGAAAAAGAAGTGAAAGCATTATCGATTTGGATGAGCTTGAAATGTGGAATTGTTGATTTGCCATATGGTGGCGGTAAAGGTGGTATTATCTGCGATCCACGCGATATGTCTTTTCGTGAACTGGAGAGATTGAGCCGAGGGTATGTGCGTGCTATTAGCCAAATTGTCGGACCTACTAAAGATATACCTGCTCCTGATGTATTTACAAATTCTCAAATCATGGCATGGATGATGGATGAATATAGTCGTATAGATGAATTTAATTCTCCGGGCTTTATTACTGGAAAACCTATTGTTCTTGGTGGATCACATGGACGTGAATCAGCTACAGCTAAAGGGGTAACTATTTGTATTCACGAGGCTGCTAAAAAAAGAGGTATTCAATTAAAAGGCGCACGTGTCGTAGTTCAAGGCTTTGGAAATGCTGGAAGTTATTTATCAAAGTTTATGCATGATGCTGGTGCCAAAGTCGTTGGAATTTCCGATGCATTTGGTGCGTTATATGATCCGAATGGTCTTGATATCGATTATTTACTTGATCGTCGTGATAGTTTTGGAACAGTAACAAAATTATTTGATAATACCATTACGAATAAAGAACTGTTAGAATTAGATTGCGATATTTTAGTACCAGCAGCAATCGAAAACCAAATTACAGAAGAAAATGCTCATAATATTCGTGCAAGCATTGTAGTAGAAGCAGCGAATGGACCTACTACTCTAGAGGCGACACAAATTTTGACTGAGCGTGGGATTCTTCTTGTACCAGACGTTTTAGCATCTGCAGGCGGTGTAACGGTTTCATACTTTGAATGGGTACAAAATAACCAAGGATATTATTGGTCGGAAGAAGAAGTAGAAGAAAAACTTGAAAAAGTAATGGTTAAATCCTTTAATAATATTTACGATACTGCCCAAACCCGTCGTATAGATATGCGACTAGCGGCATATATGGTGGGAGTACGTAAAATGGCGGAAGCAAGCCGTTATAGAGGTTGGATTTAATATTTGAAATAAGACACTAAATCTCCTATCATTAGATAGGGGATTTTTTTTGTAGGTAAGAATGTATAACTTTTTTGATTTTCGAAAAATGTCCAGCGCAAGCGTCCTAGCCCCGAAGTACAGTATCGACAATGCGACAGGACGTCGCGCCATTGTCGACCTCAAGGTCAAATGTTTACCACACAAAAAGTCATAGAAAGACATTCTGGGTGGTGAAGCATTTGCATGTCGGGGCTAATCAAGGCGCTTTTCGTTTTTCTAATGTAAGGAGGAAATGAGCTTGGAAGATGTCATCATTGTTGGTGGGGGGCCATGTGGTTTAGCGGCGGCCATTGCATTAAAGGAAAAAGGTAAAAATCCTTTAATTCTTGAAAAAGGAAATATTGTGAATGCTATTTATCAATACCCTACACATCAAACATTTTTTAGTACAAGTGAAAAGCTGGAAATCGGGAATATGCCATTTGTCACAGAGGACTATAAACCTAAAAGAAATCAAGCTTTAGTATATTATCGCGAAGTTGCTAAGAGAAAACAATTACGAATACATTCATTTGAAAAAGTGTTAAATGTTATAAAGAGTGAAGATTATTTTTTAATAGAATCAGAAAAATCAATTTATAAAACTAAATATGTCATCATTGCGACAGGATATTATGACCATCCTAATTATTTGAAAATTAAAGGGGAAGACTTGCCAAAGGTCTCTCATTATTTTAAAGAAGCACATCCTTATTTTGACTTAGATATATGTGTTATTGGAGGCAAAAATTCAAGTGTTGATGCCACATTAGAATTAGTGAAAGCTGGAGCAAGAGTGACTGTCCTTTATCGTGGGAAGGAATATTCGCCAAGTGTAAAACCGTGGATTTTGCCTGAATTTGATTCTTTAATAAAAAATGGAATTGTAAAAATGGAATACAATGCGCATTTACAGGAAATTAATGGAAATGAAGTAGTGTATTTGCAAAATGGTGATGTGAAAAGGATAAAGAATGATTTCGTATTCGCGATGACAGGCTACCATCCTGATCATGATTTTTTGAAACGAATAGGTATCCAGATTGACAGTGAGACGGGAAGACCATTTTTTAATGAGGAAACAATGGAAACCAACATAAATGGAGCTTATATTGCTGGTGTAATTGCCGCTGGAAATAATGCAAACGAAATTTTTATTGAAAATGGTCGATTTCACGGAGATCTCATCGCACAATCTATAATATCAAAAGAAAATCAGGGATAAGTATCCCTGATTTTAATGTTGAAAGATAGTCTCTACTTCTTTCATATCTGATGTATAAGAAAGGGCAATAAGTAATTTTAATCTAGCTTTTTGTCCATTTAGCCCATTTGAGAAAATGACACCTAGATCTTTTAATTGCTTTCCACCACCTTCGTAACTATATATGTCTTGAACAATCCCATTAAAGCAACGTGAAACAAGGACAACAGAAATTTTATTTTCAATCAGTTTCTTTATTCCCTCAACTGTAGCGGGAGGTAAATTACCTTGTCCAAGTGCTTCAATAACAACGCCATCATATTGCAAATTACTAATGGCTAATAGGAGTGTTGAATCCATTCCTGCATAGGCTTTGATCAATACTACCTTTTTTGTTATACTCGTAATTTCATAACATTCATTATTAGTAGGGGCATGATGGAAAACGATTCCTCTTTTCGTAATGATTCCAATAGGTCCATATTGTGGACTTTGAAAAGTGGATACATTACTAGTGTGGGTTTTTGTTACATTTTTTGCAGTATGAATTTCATCATTTAAAACGACAAGAACACCTTTACCTTTCGCTTCTTCATTACTTGCTACTCGGATTGACTCCATTAAATTATACAATCCATCAGACCCGATTTCATTACTTGATCGCATGGCTCCAGTAACTACAATAGGTATATCTAAACGAACAGTTAAATCTAAGAAATAGGCTGTTTCCTCAAGTGTGTCTGTTCCATGAGTAATGACTACACCATCAATCTGATTTTGCTGAAAGTGTTTTTCAATTAAATCTTTTAATTGAAGCATTTCACTCGATGTAATATGTGGTGAGGGAAGATTGAATGGTTCCTCGACGATTACATTTGCTAAATCCGTTAATGAGTTAGTTTTGTCTAAAAGTGGATTGTGTTCTCCAGGTTTCACTGCTCCAGTAATGGAATCCTCACTCATGGAAATCGTTCCACCTGTATGAATAATTAATATCGTTTTTTTCATAATTTCCTCCGTCTTTAAAACTCTTTAATGAAAGTAAAATCAATGATCATTATTTTCTTTCTTCCTATTACATGATACGATTAATAAAACAGATTGAAAAGAGGGTCGCCCATGTTAGCGATTTTATCTGCTGGGGTTGCACCCGGCTTGGCATTATTAAGCTATTTTTATCTGAAAGATGAATATGAAACAGAGCCAGTTTCATTTGTTTTTAAAACATTTATTTTTGGTGCACTTCTTGTTTTTCCATTAATGTTTATTCAATATGTATTTAAGACTGAGATGGTTTTTCAATCCACTTTATTGAATGCATTTATAACTTCAAGTTTATTAGAGGAGTTTTTCAAGTGGTTTATCCTTTTTTATACCGTTTATAAACATGTATCGTTTGATGAACCTTATGATGGGATTGTTTACGGTGCTGCCGTTTCATTAGGATTTGCTACAGTTGAAAATATCCTTTATTTAGTTGCAAATGGATTTGAGCATGCGATTGGAAGAGCTTTACTTCCAGTGTCAAGTCATGCCTTGTTTGGAGTGATTATGGGCTATTATTTAGGAAAAGGAAAATTTTCACTTGTGAGTAACAGAAAATGGATTTACCTTTCATTACTATTACCGTTCTTTCTACATGGAACTTATGATTTTATCCTACTCTCACTAAAAAATTGGGTTTCCTATATGGTTCCATTCATGATTTTTTTATGGTGGTTAGGCTTAAGAAAAGTAAAAAAAGCTAGAATATTATCTACTAAGCATCTTGAAAACAAATTAAAAATTCAAAAGACTCTTCCCTTTTAAATGTATAAGGGGAGAGTCTTTATTCTTTATACAACCAAAGTTTACCTCTATCATGAATAAAATCCCATTCCAAACAAAAAATAGGATTAATGTTTATTCATCTTATAATTGGAGGGTAGTTCCATGAAGAGGAAGTTTTTCCGATTTTTAATGATCACTATTGTATTGATTCTAAGTTTCCCGTTTGGAGGAAGTTTAAAGGCAGGTGCTTTTTCAAATCAAATCATTCAACAAGGAGCTGTTGGTGATGATGTGATTGAGCTCCAGGCGAGGTTACAATATATTGGATTCTACAATGGAAAAATTGATGGAGTATTCGGCTGGGGGACATATTGGGCATTACGTAATTTTCAATATGAATTTGGCTTACCAATTGATGGATTGGCTGGTACGGATACTAAAGCAAAGCTCGTAAAAGCTTCTAAATATGATAAAAATTTCGTTAAGCAACAAATGAATCAAGGAAATGATTTTACTCACTATGGCGGGTTTTCGAACAAAAATCAGGCAAAAAGTAATAAAGCAGCGCCGAAAAAGAGTACAACTCCAACTGCGAACAAACAATCAAAGCCTTCTGCGGCAAACGTTCCAAGCGGCTATTCTCAAAATGATATTCAATTAATGGCGAATGCAGTCTATGGAGAAGCAAGAGGCGAATCATATGAAGGACAAGTAGCTGTTGCGGCTGTTATTTTAAATCGAGTTCAAAGTGCAACCTTTCCTAATACCGTTTCTGGAGTTATTTTTGAACCTGGTGCATTTACAGCAGTAGCTGATGGTCAAATCTGGTTAACACCGAATGAAAAGGCAAAAAAAGCAGTTTTAGATGCAATGAATGGCTGGGATCCTACTGGTGAAGCACTATATTATTTTAACCCAGATACAGCGACAAGTGCTTGGATTTGGGGACGACCGCAAATTAAGAGAATTGGCAAACATATTTTTTGTAAATAAAGGGGTGAAGAAAATTGCTTAGAGGAATCTTGATTGCCGTATTATCCTTAGGAGTCGCAGGAACTGCTTTCTGGGGTTATCAAGAACATCGTGAAAAAAATGCTGTCCTGTTAAATGCAGAAAATAATTATCAAAGAGCGTTTCATGATTTATCCTACCAGATAGATTTATTAAATGATAAAATTGGAACCACTTTGGCAATGAATTCTCGGAAATCATTATCCCCTGCTTTAGTGGAAGTATGGAGAATAACTTCTGAGGCACATGGGGATGTTGGCCAATTGCCTTTGACCTTATTACCATTTAATAAAACTGAGGAATTTTTGGCCAAAATAGGAGATTTTAGCTACCGAACAGCTGTAAGAGATCTTGATAAAGAGCCACTGAATGACAAGGAGTATGCAGCACTTAAAACTCTGTATAAACAATCAGCTGATATTCAAAAAGAATTAAGGAAAGTCCAGCATCTTGTTTTGGAGAAAAACTTACGTTGGATGGATGTTGAGCTTGCCTTAGCAACACAAAAGGAATCTGTCGATAATACAATCATTGATGGATTTAAAACGGTTGAGAAAACTGTATCTGAATATGATGAAACTGATTTTGGGCCGGCATTTACAAATATGCAGGTAAAGGATGAAAACTATAAAAAACTTAAAGGCCCAAAGATTAATAAAAATGAAGCAGCCAAAATCGCTAAAAAATATTCCGGTTTAAATAATCACGAAAAAATACAAGTGATTGAAAATGGAAAAGGATCAGATTATGGTTTTTATAGTGTATCGATAAAAGACAGTAAATCAGGCTTAGAAGCGAATATGGATATTACCAAAGTGGGAGGATACCCAATTTGGTATATTCTATCGAGGGATGTAAAAACACAAAAAATCAGTCTAAATCAAGCTTCACAGGATGCAATAAAATTTTTGAAAGATAATGGTTTTGAGGATTTAGATTTGTTTGAAAGTTCCCAATATGATCATATTGGAGTATTTACCTTTGTAGGTAAACAAAAAGATGTACGTATTTATCCAGATGCGATTAAGGTAAAGGTAGCCTTAGATAACGGAAAAATTATCGGACTTTCAGCAAGTGATTATTTGAAATCCCACTATACAAGGGAAATACCTGCTCCTTCTTTATCAGAGAAAGAGGCTCGAACGAAAATAAATCCTAACTTAAAAATTCAAGAAACACGATTGGCGGTTATTTTAAATGATATTAACCAAGAAGTATTGTGCCATGAATTTTTAGGAACATTAGGAGACGATACGTATCGTATCTATGTAAATGCTGAAACGGGAATGGAAGAAAAAGTTGAGAAATTACGTAATGCAGAACCTGTATATGAAGATGTACTTTAAAGGAAAAGCATTTTTGCTTTTCCTTTTTCTTTATTAGCAAGTTAGTACAATTTTACCATTTGTTAAAAAATGTTTCTTTGCAGTTCTGGTAATACGTGGCATAATAAGGAAAGATAATACGAAAGTAATCTATTTGATTTTTACTTTTTTAGGTAATTTAGAGAAAGAGTGATTGGTATGATAAGTATTGGGGACGTTCTTACTCTTGAGCCCAAATATTCTAATTCATTTGAAAGATATAAATGTAAATTAGTTGAACAAAAAGGTAATGATTTATATATTGATTATCCTGTTAATTTAAAAACGAATCGCACAGCATTTCTATTAGATGGGACACAGTTGAAAGTTTCATTTGTTGGTGAGGATGGTTCTGTATATGTTTTTGAAACAGAAGTGAAGGGTAGAACGAAACAAAATATTCCCATGTTAATCTTAACTTTTCCTGGTAAGGAACATTTAATTAAAATTCAACGTCGGCAATTTGTAAGAGTAGAGACACCAACAGATATTGCCATTCATCCGACAAATTCGGAATTTCTCCCTTTTACGACCATAACTGAAGATATTAGTGCAGGAGGGGCGGCTATCCTAGTTCCACATGAACTAAATATAAAAGAAGGAATGGTTATTGAAACTTGGTTTGTCTTACCTATGCAAAACGGAGAATATCATTATTTAAAACTATTATGTAATGTTGTTCGTGTCATTCCTAGAAATGAGACTAGAAAAATGATATCGCTTCAATTTCTTGATTTATCAAGTAATGAGCGTCAATATTTTTTAAGGTTTAGTTTTGAACGGCAATTAGCGATGAAGAAAAAAGGCATCACATATTAAAAGAATAAATAACCCGTATTTTCTCCATAATAGATATAAAATTAAAATTATGGAGCGGTATGATGAAAAATTTTGAACGAATTTTGATCAAGGTTATTATTGTCCAGTTTCTTTTCCTAATAATAACCCAAATAGTTTTCCATCATTTTAATGCATTTCCTGAACTTAAAGAAATCATTCAATATGAAGGAGTAAACAACGAGAATTATTCAGAAATATTAGAAACACTAGGCAGGTGACTTCACCTGTCTTTTTACTTGGCTCTTTTCATAAAAATTGTTGTTTCAGACTATAAAATTGATCCGTTGATTTCTGCTGCATGCACTTGCTTTCCGCGGGGAGGGATGGGAGCCTCCTCGGCTTGCGCCTGCGGGGTCTCCCACTTCCCTCTATTTCCCGCAGGAGTCAAGTGCCCTCCGCTACAATAAACTCAGATAATTAAAGTTAAATTTCACTAAAAAGCAACAAATTTTGTATAAACGGCCTTTTGAAAAAAGTTTTGAAAACGCAATCTAATGATATAGAGGTTGATTGGAACGGAAGGTGCGAGACTCCTGCGGGAGCAGCGGGACAGGTGAGACCCCGCATGAGCCGTGCTACGAGGAGGCTCACCGCTCGCCCCGCGGAAAGCGAGCGAGCAACCTGCAGTGGAAATCAACCACTCTACTTGTTCAAGTACAACAAAATTCACGAGAACAGCCTTTTTCTTTTATGAAATCATCAAAATGAAGTAAGATTTTTGTTTTATATGATAAAATAAGAGATAGGTGAAATTGAATAATCTGTTTTGAATTTGGGAGGAAATATGACTAAAAAAATATCGATTGCAATTGACGGGCCTGCTGCTGCTGGTAAAAGTACAGTAGCTAAAATCGTAGCAGAAAAATTTTCCTATATCTATATAGACACGGGTGCTATGTATAGGTCTATTACATATAAAGCTCAAGTTAATGGAATCAAATTAGAAGATGAAACCGCACTATTCTCTTTACTTCAAAATACAAAAATTGAGTTATTTCCAAGTCCAAATGGACAACTAGTCGTTCTAGATGGAAAAAATGTATCTGAAGAGATACGATCATCAGAGGTAACGAACGCTGTTTCCAATGTTGCCATCCATAAACTAATCCGTGAAGAAATGGTCAAACGCCAGCAAGAGTTTGCTATTAACGGTGGTGTAGTCATGGATGGAAGAGATATCGGTACCTTTGTTTTACCACATGCAGAGGTTAAGGTATTTCTTTTAGCAAGTGTTGATGAGCGGGCACAAAGGCGACATCAAGAAAATCTTAAAAAAGGATACCCCTCTGATTTAGAGAATTTAAAAAGGGAGATCTCAACTCGAGATAAAATTGATTCTGAAAGGGAAATCGCTCCATTACGAAAAGCTGATGACGCGATTGAAATAGACACAACATCTTTAACCATTAATGAAGTTGTTGATAAAATCGTCCATTTAGCATTAGAAAGGATCGAAATACGATGACCATGTATTCTTTTGCTCGATCCGTTGTCAGCGCAGTATTTAAACCATTATATCGAATAGAAATAATAGGTTTAGAAAACTTTCCAAAAGAAGGTGGTGTACTTTTATGCACCAACCATATTAATAATTTTGATCCGCCAGTAGTTGGAATTACTGCTCCGAGACCTGTACATTTTATGGCAAAGGACGAACTCTTCAAGGTCCCCATTCTAGGGAAATTGGTTCCTCATTTAAATGCCTTTCCTGTTAAACGAGGTATGAGTGATCGGGAGGCATTAAGAAAGGGTTTAAATATTTTAAAAGAAGGGAAAGTTTTCGGACTTTTTCCAGAAGGAACGAGAAGTAAGGATGGCGAATTAGGTAAAGGATTAGCTGGTGCAGGTTTTTTTGCATTAAGGACAGAAGCAAAAATTGTTCCATGCGCCATTATTGGTCCATATAAAGCTTTTCAAAAATTAAAAGTAGTGTATGGAAAACCGATCCCAATGGATGAACTTAGAATGGCAAAAGCATCAGCAGATGAAACTACGGATGTAATTATGAATGCAATAAAACAATTAATAATGGAGCACAGGAAATAAGGATTCAATTGCTTGACAAAAGGCTCCTTTTATAAGAAGTTAGTAAAAAGGAGTTTTTTAAAAATTCTTATATTAGCAACTCAATTTATATAAATTAAACAAAAAAGGTAATGGATAGGGAGGATTACATATGACTGAAGATTTAAATCAAGTTGAAGTAAGAGAATTTCAAGTTGGCGACAAAGTGAAGGGACAAGTTACTAAGGTTGAGGAAAAACAAGTCATTGTAAACATTGAAAATAGTAAGCTAGATGGAATTATTCCAATTAGCGAGTTATCGAGTTTACATGTGGAAAAAGCCTCAGATGTTGTTACCGAAAATGAGGAATTAGATCTTGAAGTAATTAAGGTGGAGGAAGACGCACTAATCCTTTCAAAAAGAAGAATAGATGCTGAAAAAGCATGGGAGGATTTAGCACAAAAATTTGAAACAGGAGCTATTTTTGAGGCACAAGTGAAAGATGTCGTAAAAGGTGGTCTTGTTGTAGATTTAGGTGTACGTGGGTTTGTCCCGGCTTCTTTAGTAGAAGCACATTTTGTTGAAGATTTCTCTGAATACATGGATTTAACTTTATCGTTTAAAATTGTAGAACTAGATAAAGAAAAAAATCGATTAATCCTTTCTCATCGTGCAGTAATCGAGCAAGAAAAGGGTCAGCAAAAAAAGGCGATATTGGATTCCATCCAATCAGGAAAAGTGTTGGAAGGCACTGTTCAACGTATAACTGATTTTGGCGTTTTTGTAGATATTGGAGGAATTGATGGTTTAGTTCACATTTCCCAACTTTCACATCAACATGTTGATAAACCGAGTGAAATCGTAGAAGAAGGCCAAAAAGTAACAGTAAAGGTACTAAGTGTGGACCGTGACAATGAACGAATTTCTCTATCTATTAAAGAGACTCAACCTGGACCTTGGACCAATATGAATGATAATGCACCAAAAGGTAGCGTTTTAGAGGGGAAAGTTCGAAGACTTGTGTCATATGGTGCTTTTGTTGAAGTATTTCCGGGTGTGGAAGGACTTGTCCATATCTCGCAAATTTCTCATAAACACATCGCTACTCCATTTGAAGTATTAAAAGAAGGTCAGATTGTTAAAGTAAAAGTATTAGATGTGAATGAGGCTGATCAACGCATTTCATTAAGTATGAAAGAGCTTGAAGAAAAGTTCGAAGAAGAGTATGAAAAGTATGAACTTCCAGAAGAAACAAAAGGTTTCCAATTAGGAGAAGTCATTGGAGATATGTTGAAAAATTTGAAAAATTAATATGGTGATAAAATGACTAGAGCCAAAAGAAAATGGGAACATATCCAGTATGCATTACAAGACTTAAAGCAAAATAACAGCTCTGGATTTAACGATGTAACTTTTGTTCATCAAAGTCTACCAAATCTGGCATTAGTAGAAATTAGTTTAAAACATTTTATAGGCGAACTTCCGTTAAGTTCGCCTATTTTTATCAATGCTATGACTGGAGGTGGAGGAGAACAGACCACTCGAATTAACGGTCAACTAGCGATAATTGCAAATGAATTAGGAATGGCGATGGCTGTTGGATCACAAATGTCAGCGTTAAAGGATCCAGTTGAAAAGGGAAGCTACGAAATTGTTCGAAAAGAAAATCCGACTGGGATTATATTTGCAAACTTGGGTAGTGAAGCAAGTGTAGAACAAGCAAAAATGGCCGTCGAAATGATTGCGGCAAATGCGTTGCAAATTCATTTAAATGTCGTGCAAGAAATTACGATGCCAGAGGGTGATCGAGATTTTCGTGGTGCGCTAAAACGAATTGAAAATATTGTTCATCAAATAAATGTCCCTGTAATTATTAAAGAAGTCGGTTTTGGAATGTCGAAAGAAACTGTAGAAAAATTATTTTCGATTGGAGTCACGGCAGTAGATGTTGGTGGATACGGGGGTACGAATTTTGCTTTCATTGAAAACGCTCGCCGAATGGAAGAATTAACCTTTTTTAATGATTGGGGAATTCCTACTGCTATTTCAATAGTAGAAGCGAAAAGTGCTTGCCCTTCATGTTCAATTATTTCTTCCGGCGGAATAAAGCAAAGTTTAGATATTGTTAAATCTATTGCTCTCGGTGCTGACGCAGTGGGACTAGCGGGCTTTTTCTTAAAGCCATTAATTGAAAATGGACTTGAAGATACGATCCAGAAAGCAAGGAAATTAGAAGAAGAGATTCGTTATATGATGCTTGCACTAGGTGTAAGGAGCATTAAAGAATTACAAAATGTCCCCCTTGTTATATCAGGAAATGTCCATCACTGGTTAAAAGAAAGAGGAATCAATACACAAAAATATAGTCAACGATAGAAAAGAGCTCCCTACTAAATAGAGAGCTCTTTTCGAATTTATTTACCATCATTAAGCTTTCTAGCTTCTTCAGGACTAGATAATTTAGTTGCCCCATCAAAATGCAGTGCTTGATCACGGTCCGATTCAACTCTTCTGCTTTGCTTTAATTTCTTCTCCTGCCGATCCTTTCCCATCATAACACCTCCCTACTGTTTAAGATGATGAATTTCCAATAAAATATACAATTCGAGATTAAATTGCCTTATATTTTCCCATAATGGAGATAAGGAGGGATGATATGGAAGGACTCTATTTTTATGGGTTTTGCTGGACCGTTTGGATAATTACTACCTTTTTAGCAAATAAAAATAATCATAATCGTCTCCCATATGCATGCTATATATTAATGATTATTATTTTTTCACCTTATACTTTTACGATTGAAAATTATTCAGTAAGTTATGTAGCGATATTGATCTTATTTTTATGTTTTTTTAAAATTGCCTTATTGCCAGTAAAGAGAAAATGCTATCTGCTAATAAGTTCATTAATTATTGGAATAGGCTTTGTGGCATTTCAACTTTTCGAATTGTTCGATCCAATATGGATTATCTTTAAAAGGGAATGGTTGCTAGGGGGGCTATTAACGTACTTAACTGTTCTCTTACAACAAAAGCTCATTTGGAGAATTATTACTGTCGTAACTGGGTGTATTTATGGGGAATTTATATTTGCGATGATTCTTCACCGATACACTTTCCCATATACAATCGGATCGTTCGTATTTTTAGATGTATGTTCATTCACTATTACAATGCTTATAGGGTGGTCTTGTATAAAGTCTGCAATTGGTTATTTTGAAAACCATATTCAAACCATTACAAGGGGAAGCAAAAAACAACTTAACTAGCTCCTTTTTAAGTTTTATTTGCACTAAAATGCTTTGATTGGTAAGATAGTATAGTTAAACCCTTCTATACTTAGAAGGGTTTATTTAATAATTACGATATTATACATATATAATATATGTCATTTATAGATAAAAGGGAAAGGGTGACTGCTTTGGTTAAGCCAGTTGTAGCCATCGTTGGAAGACCTAATGTTGGAAAATCCACGATATTTAATAGAATAGTCGGCGAAAGAATATCGATTGTTGAAGATATACCAGGTGTTACGAGAGATCGGATTTATAGTACAGGAGAATGGTTAACACATGATTTTAATATTATTGATACGGGCGGAATCGATATTGGGGACGAGCCTTTCCTTGAACAAATTCGTCAGCAAGCAGAAATAGCAATTGATGAAGCAGATGTTATTATCTTTTTGACAAATGGTCGTGAAGGAGTAACAGCTGCTGACGAAGAAGTAGCAAAAATCCTTTATAAATCGAAGAAGCCTATTGTCCTAGCGGTGAATAAAGTGGACAACCCGGACATGAGAGATCAAATCTATGATTTCTATGCACTTGGATTTGGTGATCCATTTCCTATCTCCGGTTCTCATGGTCTCGGTTTAGGTGATTTACTTGATGAGGTAGCTAAGCACTTCCCGAAAGATAAAGGGGGCGATTATGAAGAGGATATGATCAAATTCTCTTTAATCGGTCGTCCAAATGTAGGTAAATCATCCTTAGTGAATGCTTTGTTGGGAGAAGAAAGGGTCATTGTTAGTGATGTAGCTGGAACCACAAGGGATGCAGTCGATTCAATATATACGTATCATGGGCAAAAATATGTCATTATTGATACAGCTGGGATGAGAAAAAAAGGAAAAGTATATGAAAGCACCGAAAAATATAGTGTATTACGGGCATTAAGAGCTATTGAACGTTCCGATGTTGTCCTAGTGGTATTAAATGCAGAAGAAGGAATCATCGAGCAGGATAAAAAAATTGCTGGATATGCGCATGAAGCAGGACGAGGAGTTATCATTGTTGTCAATAAATGGGATGCAATAGAGAAAGACGAGAAAACGATGAATGAATATGAAGAAAAAATTCGTGATCATTTTCAATATCTCGATTATGCTCCTATTGTTTTCTTATCTGCTAAAACAAAAAAACGGGTTTTGAATTTATTGCCAATGATTAATACGGTTAGTGAAAATCATTCGTTACGCGTTGAAACATCTGTATTGAACGATGTAATTATGGATGCAGTAGCAATGAATCCAACTCCTACAGATAATGGTCGACGTTTGAAGATTTTCTATACGACACAAGTTGCTGTTAAACCTCCAACCTTTGTGGTATTTGTAAACGAACCTGAATTATTGCATTTTTCATACGAGCGTTTCTTAGAAAATAGAATTCGTGATGCCTTTGGATTCGAAGGTACACCGATTAAGATTTTTGCCCGTGAAAGAAAGTAGAGAAGCGAAAGCGCCTTGCTCAGCCCCGACAAGCAAATGCTTCGCGATACAGAAAGTCGTTCTTTGACTTTTTGTATCGCGAACATTTGACCTCGAGGGGCTAGGCGCTGAAGCTGGACAATTGTAGAGAAGCGAAAAGCGGCTTGCTCTAGCCGTTTTCGCTGGCCAATTATAGGAGAAGGTTGTGATAAGTATGCAACGAGTACAAAAGAAAGTAGCTGTTCTCGGAGCTGGTAGTTGGGGTACAGCATTATCATTAGTATTGGCCGATAACGGTCATGAAGTTCGGTTATGGAGTCATAATCCTTTACAGGTGGATGAAATAAACACCCATCATACGAATCAAAAATACTTACCTAAAATAGAGCTTCCTGAAAATATCGTGGCCTTTTCGTCTCTTCATGAGGCATTAACAAATATTGAAATTGTTATATTAGCAGTCCCAACAAAAGCAATTCGTGAAGTTTTAAGAAATATTCGTGAAATGCAAATGACAAAGCAACTAACCATTGTCCATGTAAGTAAAGGCATTGAACCGGATTCTTTATTAAGAATTTCTGAAATGATAAAAGAGGAGCTTCCTCCAATAATTCTAGGTAATGTTGTCGTTCTATCTGGACCTAGTCATGCCGAAGAAGTTGTTTTAAGACAACCTACTACAGTGACCGTTTCTTCTGAAAATATGGAGGTTGCTGAGGAGATTCAAGATTTATTTATTAATCAGCATTTTCGTGTCTATACGAACCCCGATGTGATTGGTGTTGAAATCGGCGGTGCTTTAAAGAATATTATTGCATTAGCAGCGGGAATAACGGATGGATTAGGCTATGGAGACAATGCTAAGGCTGCTCTAATGACTAGAGGATTAGCTGAAATTGCTAGAGTTGGAACGAAAATGGGGGCAAATCCGTTAACATTTTCCGGCTTAACAGGTATTGGTGATTTAATTGCTACCTGTACAAGCATTCATTCTCGGAACTGGAGAGCTGGAAACCTTTTAGGTAAAGGTCAGAGCTTACAGCAGGTATTAGACAATATGGGGATGGTAGTTGAAGGTGTACGTACAACGAAAGCAGCCCATCAACTAGCTGAGAAATATGAAGTACAAATGCCTATAACTGATGCACTTTATAAAGTACTATTTGATAACATACATCCAAAGACAGCTGTTGATCAACTAATGGCTAGAGGAAAGACCCATGAAATGGAAGACCTTGCCATTGCCCTTGATGAAAGAGGAGTGGAAAGTTAAATTCGTAAAACTTTTTTTCTTCGAAAATGGGCATTCGAGGATACGAATAGTACTTATTTAGCATACAATGCAACGAAGCACACTAGTAATTGAACTGTGTGGGCTATTTAGTCATAATAGATCCGAAGTAAAGAATTGCCCCTCTTTACTTCGGTCTATTTATGTATTGACGAATAATATTTCACCCTTTATTTCTCCATATGTTATAATTACCTTCGGAAAAAGGAGGTTTAATCATGTCACAATCGTTATTAAAAATGTGGATCTCCCTAGCGTCTATGGGGTTTATGTTCTTAGCTATTATTCTTATTTTTTTTAGTAGGTACAAGCTAAAGGGAATATTTAAATGGCTAACCGGCATTATTGCATACATATTGATGATTATATCAGGAATAATCATCATTTTTGTTGTCTTAAGTGGTCCAACCGCATAGCTATTATTACTAAAGGATTGAAAATAAATGAAAAAAAAGAATTATTTACTTTTAGTGTTTACTATCCTAATCCTTTCAGGCTGTATGTATCCTAAAGAAAAATTATCGCAAAATCAAATCCCATACGAAGACCAAATTGTTTCCGTTCAATCGGCAGTTCACCAGTTTCAAAAAGATAATGGTGGAATTCTTCCGATCAAAACAAAAGAGGGCACAACACCGATTTATCAAAAATACTTAATTGACTTCCAAAAAATTGTTCCAAGATATTTGTCAGATATACCGGGAAATGCATTTGAAAGTGGTGGAATCTTTCAATATGTATTAGTTGATGTTGAACAACAACCAAAAGTTAAATTGTTAGATTTAAGAATCACAGATACGATAAGAGATATAAAACTCCGTATTAGTGCGAATGGCGGATACCCTCCCTATAAGGAGAAAATTGGTGAAAATGTATTTTCACTTGATTTTAACAAAATAGGGTACAAAGAGGAACCGTTCGCGGTCAGTCCGTATACGAACGTAAATTTACCATTTGTGGTTGGCACGAACGGAGAGATCTATGTTGATTACAGAATGGATCTTTACAAAAAATTAAAAGAGGAAAAAAATATAGAATCCTTAACGAAAAAGGATATCAGATACTTATTAGTGAAAGATTCGATGTTTGTTCCAGCTTATTCTTTACCTTATTCGATCGATGAGCATACGAAAGAACCTGCTTTTATGAGCGAGTAATCTAAAGCAATTAGAAGGTTTTTTCAATAATACATTTCAAATAGGATTTTTAGTCATAACCTTTCATCTACAAAAATATATTGTAGGAGAAGGGTTTTTTCTTTTTGAATATTATGGCTTCTATTCCATCAAATTTGTAAAGTTCGGTTTGGAATACTAGCTTCAAAAAAAGAAATTGAAATAGGGAGGTAAAATAAATATTCAATAACTGTCATAAAAACATAGGACAACATCATAAACATATACTGTCCAACATGAATGAAATGGATATATTATTATCCCATATATTGTATGATGATCGGGAGGGGATCTCTTGGAAAAGGTAGATATTTTTAAAGATATCGCTGAAAGAACGGGTGGAGACATCTATTTTGGCGTTGTTGGTGCCGTACGAACAGGCAAATCCACTTTTATTAAAAAATTCATGGAATTAGTTGTATTACCAAACATGACAAATGAGGCCGAGAGAGCTCGTACGCAAGATGAACTACCACAAAGTGCAGCGGGTAAAACCATTATGACAACTGAGCCAAAGTTCGTTCCAAATCAGGCAGCAACAGTCCATGTCGGTGATGGTTTGGATGTAAATATTCGTTTGGTAGATTGTGTAGGCTATACAGTTCCAGGTGCAAAGGGCTATGAGGATGAGAACGGTCCAAGAATGATCACGACTCCTTGGTATGAGGAACCAATCCCATTCCATGAAGCCGCTGAAATCGGCACACGTAAAGTGATTCAAGAGCATTCCACAATTGGTGTCGTTATTACGACTGATGGGACGATTGGAGAGCTTACACGCAGCAGCTATGTTGAAGCGGAAGAAAGAGTCATTGAAGAGTTAAAAGAAGTCGGTAAACCTTTTATTATGATTGTAAATAGCGCTCAGCCACATCATCCAAATACAGAATCTTTACGGGCAAACTTATCTGAGAAGTACGATATCCCTGTCGTAGCCATGAGTGTTGAAGGGATGAGAGAAGCCGATGTTTTAAATGTACTACGTGAAGCATTATATGAATTCCCAGTATTAGAAGTGAATGTAAATCTTCCAAGCTGGGTCATGGTGCTGCGTGATAATCATTGGCTTAGAGAAAGCTATCAAGAGGCAGTAAAAGAAACAGTTAAAGATATTAAGAGACTTCGTGATGTAGATCGTGTCGTTCATCAGTTCAGTGATTATGATTTTATTGATCGAGCAGGTCTTGCGGGAATAGAAATGGGTCATGGTGTTGCCGAAATCGATTTGTTTGCACCAGATGATTTATATGATGATATATTAAAAGAAATTGTAGGTGTGGAGATTAGAGGGAAAGACCATCTCCTTGAGCTTATGCAAGATTTTGCCTATGCAAAGAGAGAGTATGATCAAATTTCGGATGCGATAAAAATGGTTAAACAGACGGGCTACGGGGTGGCTTCACCATCTTTAGCAGATATGAGCTTAGAGGAGCCAGAAATCATTCGACAAGGGGCAAGATTTGGTGTTAGATTAAGAGCTGTAGCTCCTTCTATCCACATGATTAAAGTGGATGTTGAATCGGAATTTGCACCAATTATTGGAACGGAAAAACAATCAGAAGAGCTTGTGCGCTATTTAATGCAAGACTTTGAGGATGATCCACTATCAATCTGGAATTCCGATATTTTCGGACGTTCACTTAGCTCCATAGTTCGAGAAGGAATCCAAGCGAAAATATCATTAATGCCAGAGAATGCACGTTATAAATTAAAAGAAACACTTGAGAGAATCATAAATGAAGGTTCTGGTGGTTTAATCGCCATTATCCTATAAAAGAGTAAAAAGGCTCCCGAAAAAGGAGTCTTTTATTTTTGCTAAGGAAACTATTAAATACTTCGATATGGATAACTTCTTAAGCTGTATAATCCACGTACAGCGCAAGCATCCTAGCCCCGACGTACAGGAAATACTAGTGTCGACAATGGGACAGGACGTCGCGTATTTGTCGACCTTGAGGTCAAATGACGCCTAAAAGAGGAGGTTAAAGAGCGATCCTCCTCTTTGGGATGGCATTTGCTTGTCGGGGGCTGATCAAGTGGCTCCGCGCTTTTGTTCTTGAAATCGATCATAAATTCCCTAAACTTATTAAAAATATGTATCTTTTGAGAAAAGATTCCTATTATTTCTTGAAATTTTCTTGATAAGAGTAAATGATTGTGATAATCTTTTAACAGAATTAGTGCTATAAATGCTTGAAGGCTTGCTATGAAAGGGTTTTAATCCTTTTTAGTCACTTTTAACGTTTATTTTTGAAAAATTAGCACAATAATTCATCTGTAACGTATAGAAATAAGAAAAAGTGTTTAGAAATGTAGGTAGATACCTATATTCTGATTCCAAACTTATTTCGGGAGGAGGTGAATGGCATGAACAAGACAGATTTAGTAAATGCAGTTGCTGAAGCTAGTGAAATTTCAAAAAAGGACGCTACTAAAGCGGTTGATGCTGTTTTTGACTCAATTTTAGAAGCTCTAAAAAGCGGTGATAAGGTTCAACTTATCGGATTTGGTAACTTCGAAGTTCGTGAGCGTGCTGCTCGTAAGGGACGTAACCCACAAACAGGTGAAGAAATCGAAATCGCTGCAAGTAAAGTACCAGCATTCAAACCTGGTAAAGCGCTTAAAGATGCAGTTAAATAATTACATAAAATACTGCTTTAAGCTAGAGCTTAAGCAAGAAGGCCATGGAATTCCATGGTCTTTTTTCTATTACGAGCAATTCCTACCTACTTTCTATGTATGGACTAATTGTTTTTGCTACAAACAAAGTGGTTATGCTAATATGAAATAAGTTACTTTATATGATAAAGACATCATACTGGGGGAAAGATTCATGGCTAGTGTTAATCGTGCCCAAATAGAGGAAGCGGTACGTCTAATTTTAGAAGCGATAGGAGAAGATCCAAATCGTGAAGGGCTACTAGATACTCCTAAAAGGGTAGCCAAAATGTATGAAGAAGTTTTTGAAGGTTTAAATCAAGATCCAGATGAATATTTCGAAACGATATTTGGTGAAGATCATGAAGAATTAGTTTTAGTGAAAGATATACCATTCTACTCCATGTGTGAGCATCATTTAGTTCCTTTTTATGGGCATGCACATGTAGCTTATATTCCTCGTAATGGAAAAGTTACAGGTTTAAGTAAACTAGCACGTGCAGTTGAAGCAGTATCGCGAAGACCACAGCTGCAAGAAAGAATTACTTCAACTGTAGCAGATTCTATTATGAAAAAACTAGAACCTCATGGTGTAATGGTGGTACTAGAGGCTGAACATATGTGTATGACAATGAGAGGGGTAAAAAAACCAGGAGCAAAAACTGTTACCTCTGCAGCAAGAGGAATTTTTGCAAAAGACTCTCAGGCGCGGTCTGAAATTCTTAGTTTAATAAAAAATTAAAAAATAGAACTCTCTTCATTTACGAATAATCAAAAATGGAAGTGAATGTACATATGGATAAGAAAATTACTTTTAACGGTGATTATGTAGTGATAAAAGCTATTGAAGATGGAGTAAATGTTATTGGGCTGACAAGAGGAACAGATACACGTTTTCATCATTCGGAAAAATTGGACAAAGGTGAAGTGATGATTGCTCAATTTACAGAACATACCTCTGCCATAAAAGTTAGAGGAAATGCTAAAATCATAACTTCTAATGGTGAAATTGAAAGTGAAGCAAAAAAATAAAGATTTAAATTCAAAATGAAAAAAGAGAATAATTCCAATTAACTACTTTATTAAACATGCCAACTTGGATTCTTTTATGGTATAATAATGACTGCCTTATGTCGCGAGAAATACACATTTTATAAATCCAAAAAGAATTCCGCGAGGGAAGCAAGGGTGATATGATTTGCAGCAAATAAAAACGCTAGTAACGGATATGAAAGAACTTGTACTTCACAAGATTCGTCATAACTACTTAAATAGGAATATTCAATCTCCATATATTGATGAAGATAAACTCCTTCTGATCATTTCTATGTTAGAACAACATGGCTTAACAAAAAAAGAAATGGAAGATTTTGTTGTCACGACCATGTTGATACAAATAGCCCTTGATACCCATGAAAATGTCTCTAACTCCTTATCAACAAGTGAGACGGATTCCAGTTTAAAACCTAGGCAGCTGACCGTGCTTGCCGGAATATATTATAGTAGTCTTTATTATAAAATCTTATCTGATACGAGTAATTTAGCAATGATTCGTCTCCTATCAGAGGGAATAAAAGAGATAAATGAGCACAAAATTCTTTTTTATCAGAACGATATTGATGAGATTGACCGACTTATGAATAGTATCATGATTATTGAATCCGCCTTACTGAGTAAGCTAGCAGCTTATTTTCAAGAAAGAAATTGGAATGAAATCTCTCCACATACTCTATTAATTAAGAGATTATTATTTGAAAAAAATAAACTAATTCAAGAAGGTACTTCTCCTTTATTTGAGGCATTAATGAAAATCGAGTTTCCAAATTTTCAACACACAGAATATACGATAGAACAACAAAAATACTTGGTTAGCATCTTGGATCGGTATATTCAAAGCTCTAAACAAATCATTGAGGAAAATATTCAAAATATCCCTCCAATAAATGAAACGTTAAAGAGAAGGTTTTCGATTTTATTGCATCAAATACCAAATGAAAAAACATTTGTGGAAGAGGGTTAGACTAGTATGCAGCAATCAAAAGAAGAGCGAGTGCATCATGTATTCGAAAAAATATACGATAACTATGATAAGATGAATTCAGTTATTAGTTTTCAACAACATATTAGATGGCGTAAAGATACGATGAAGCGTATGAATGTCAAGCCTAATTCTAAAGCATTAGACGTTTGCTGTGGTACAGCTGATTGGACGATTGCACTTGCAAACGCAACTGGTTCAAATGGAGAAGTTGTAGGGTTGGATTTTAGTGAGAATATGCTTAAAATAGGCCATAAAAAAGTTAATGAGTTAGGTCTAAAACATGTGAAGCTTATTCATGGTAATGCGATGGAATTACCTTTTGATGACAATTCGTTTGATTATGTTACAATCGGATTTGGTTTACGAAATGTACCAGATTATTTGCAAGTACTTCGTGAGATGAATCGTGTGTTAAAACCTGGAGGAATGGCAGTTTGTTTGGAAACTTCACAACCAACGATGATCGGTTTTAAACAGTTATATTATTTCTATTTTCGATTTGTGATGCCTGCCTTTGGCAAATTATTTGCTAAAAGCTATAAAGAATATTCTTGGCTTCAAGAATCAGCTCGGGATTTTCCAGGTATGAAACAGTTAGCTAGTATGTTTGAAAACGCTGGTTTTAAGAATGTCTACTATAAGCCTTATAGCTTAGGTGTAGCTGCTGTTCATATTGGTTATAAAAAAGAGTAAAGAATAAAAAAGCTAAATGGTAAAGCTGGTGGATTCAGATGAAATTAAAAATGATGTACTCATTTTTGAATTCGGATATTAATATGGTTGAAAAAGAGCTTGAGGCCGCGATTCAAACAGAATCGCAGTTATTACGACAAGCTTCTTTGCACATACTACAAGCTGGAGGAAAAAGACTTCGTCCAGTTTTTGTTTTGCTTGGTGGGAAATTTGGTCAATATGATATTAATACGATCAAAAATGTAGCGGTTGCTTTAGAGCTGATCCATATGGCGTCCCTGGTGCATGATGATGTGATTGATGACGCAGAGCTGAGAAGAGGAAAACCAACCATTAAAACAAAGTGGGACAATAAAATTGCCATGTATACAGGTGATTACATTTTTGCAAGAGCGATTGAGTTAATGACAAAAATTGAAAAGCCTGTTGCTCATAAAATTTTATCAAAAGCCATTGTTGAACTTTGTATTGGTGAGATCGAACAAATTAAAGATAAATACAACTTTGATCAAAATTTAAGAGATTATTTAAGAAGAATTAAACGAAAAACAGCATTGCTCATAGCTGTTAGCTGTCAACTCGGGGCTGTGGCAGCTGGAGTAGAGGAAAATTTACATAATACTTTATATCGATTCGGCTATTTTGTTGGAATGTCCTTTCAAATTACGGATGATTGTCTAGATTTTACCGGGACAGAAAAAGAACTTGGAAAACCTGCTGGAAGTGACCTAGTACAAGGGAATATAACATTACCTGTACTTTTCGCGATGGAAGATGAAAATTTAAAAAGAAAGATATGTAGCGTCCATGAAGATATGGACAGAGATGAACTTTCAACGATTATTCAATTGATCAAAAATTCCGGTGCCATTGAACGTTCATTAAAAATGAGTGATCAATATCTTGAAAAAGCACTTCAAGTTTTAGATGAACTCCCTAACAATAAAGCTAAGAAGACTTTTAAAGATATTTCTAAATACATTGGACGTAGAAAAAATTGATATAGTTGATAAATTTTCTAAACAATGTTACTATTTTTCTGGATTATCACGAGATAATAACTTACATATAATTAGGAGTGGAACAAATGGAAAAAACCTTTTTAATGGTCAAACCTGATGGAGTACAACGCAATTTAATCGGTGAAATCGTTTGCCGATTTGAAAAGAAAGGTTTCCAATTAGTTGGAGCAAAATTAATGCAAATTTCACAAGAACTAGCTGAAGAGCACTATGGCGAACATAAAGAGCGTCCTTTCTTCGGAGAACTTGTTGACTTTATTACTTCTGGACCAGTGTTTGCAATGGTTTGGCAGGGTGAAAATGTTATCGCAACTGCACGAGGAATGATGGGTGCTACGAATCCAAAGGATGCTGCAACAGGTACGATTCGTGGAGATTTCGGATTAACAGTAGGTAAAAACATTATTCACGGTTCTGATTCTCCAGCGAGTGCAGAGCGTGAAATCGGATTGTTCTTTAAAGAAGATGTACTTGAATACAGCAAAATTGTAAATGAGTGGATCTACTAATTTATAAGGCACTTGCATGTTATGCAGGTGCCTTTTTTCTTTTTATTTTCGAATTTATAACAAAAAACACTCTCCAAAATTTTTTTATTTCCGATATAATTAATAAGAATGAATAAAAAGAAGATTTTTCAGGGGAGTTCACTATGATTGATGATTACCAAAATTTTGTTCAGAAAATGAAAACGAAAACGGGGATCGATTTAAATTTATATAAAGAAGCTCAAATGAAACGAAGACTGACTACGATGTATGAAAAAAAAGGTTTTCAGTCATTTGACGATTTTTTTATATCGATAAATAAAGATTCGAATTTATTAAATGAATTTTTAGATCGAATGACCATCAATGTTTCTGAATTTTATCGAAATGCGAAACGATGGGAAGTTCTCGAAAACAAAATCCTTCCAAAATTATTAGAAAATAATAAACGATTAAAAATCTGGAGCGCAGCTTGTTCAACTGGTGAAGAGCCATATACGATTGCTATGATTTTGTCTAATTTAGTTCCTTTATCGCAAATTGACATTTTAGCTACAGATATCGACACGAATGTCATTGCAAAAGCAAAAATGGGGGTCTATTCTGAGAGATCTTTAAACGAAGTTCCAGCTGAAATGAAAAAGAAATATTTCACTAAGGATGGAGACTATTTTCGAATAGATGAAAGTATCAAAAAAACGGTTACTTTTAAAAAGCAAAATCTGCTTTCTGACCCATTTAATGGTCCATTTGATTTAATCGTCTGTAGAAATGTGCTAATTTATTTTACAGAAGAGGCAAAGGACAAACTATACCAAAAATTTAGCCAAGCACTAAAACCAGATGGTATTTTCTTTGTTGGAAGTACGGAACAAATCTTTAACCAAAGCGTTTATGGTTTTGAAACAGAGGATACTTTTTTTTATCGAAAAAAATGAAAAGTTATTTGAAAAAATAATTTTCTGAAAAATACTATTGACATTTCTAAAGAAAAACTATTATAATTCAAAACAACATATTAATTTTAACAATGCATTGAAGGGAATCAAGTAATGTTTATCTCACTGTTATAGAGAGCTGATGGTTGGTGTGAATCAGTACAAAGATAAATATGAATTTCAATCCTGGAGCTTCTTTTTCGTAATAAAGGCTAATAGCCTTTATGAAGGGAAAGACGGTCGAATGATCGTTAACAATAAAGAGTGGTAGATGATTTCTGTCTACAACTAGGGTGGTACCGCGATTATTATCGTCCCTACTGAGTGAATCAGTAGGGACTTTTTGCATTTAAGTATACAATTGAATAAGCTAAGCAATGAGAGGATATTTAGTAATGTTTGTTTCCCTGTTTCAGAGAGCTGATGGAAGGTGTGAATCAGTACAAAAGCAAACGTGAATTTCAGTCCTGGAGCATCTTTTTCGTAGTAAAGACATGTCTTTATGAAGGGAAAGACGGTAAGTATGACCGTTAACAACGAGAGAGGTAGATGAAGTTTGTCTACAACTAGGGTGGCACCGCGATAACCATCGTCCCTACTGGAAAACCAGTAGGGACTTTTTTTTTCAAAATTAGAAGGAGTAACTTTTGTTCATTGAAAATTGAATAGCTAATGGGAGAAAAGAAATTCTCGTATCATTTTTTATTATTGACAGTAAATTTAATATATACTATAGTTACTTTAACGCTTAAAAGCGTTTAAGTGCGAAAATATATTTAATTTATTAAAAAATAATAGTGTCTTCAGTCGAAGTAGTAAGATATTATGCAGCATATAGAGACTAGATGATTTGGTGAAAATCTAGGCATTTATCGTATGAAATACAGCTGAGTTTAATAGGACACATTTAATTAAGTGGGTAAATCATGATGATTTATCAACTAGGGTGGTACCGCGGAGCTTCTTCGTCCCTATGGATGAGGGGCTCTTTGTCGTTTTTTACACTTAACATTTTAGGGAGGCAATTATAATGGGAAACAATGAATTAATGAATTTACGTCAAAAGGTGGATAATATTAACTCACAGTTGGTATATCTATTAAACGAGCGAGCAAAGATTGTTCAAGAAATTGGTCAGCAAAAGAAGCTACAAGGTACAAAACGCTTTGATCCAGTAAGAGAGCGAGAAGTGCTCGATATGGTTGCAGAACAAAATGAAGGACCATTTGAAACATCTACACTTCAGCACATATTTAAAACGATTCTTAAAGCTAGTCTTGAGCTTCAAGAAGACGATAATCGAAAAGCATTATTAGTTTCACGTAAAAAGAAACAAGAAAATACCATTGTAGATGTAAAAGGTGAGTTGCTAGGAAGTGGCATACAAACATTTATCATGGGACCTTGTGCTGTCGAAAGTCTTGATCAAGTTCGTATTGTTGCGCAAGCGATGAAGGAACAAGGAATTAATCTAATGCGTGGAGGAGCTTTTAAACCTAGAACATCGCCTTATGATTTCCAAGGTTTAGGAATAGAAGGATTACAAATTTTACGACAAGTAGCTGATGAGTATGATATGGCAATCATTAGTGAAATTTTAAATCCCAATGATGTAGAGATGGCACTTGATTATGTTGATGTGATTCAAGTAGGCGCGCGAAATATGCAAAATTTCGATTTATTAAGAGCTGTAGGGAAGGTCAACAAACCTGTATTACTAAAACGTGGTTTAGCAGCAACGATTGATGAATTTGTTCATGCAGCCGAATATATAATTGCACAAGGAAATGACCAAATTATATTATGCGAGCGTGGTATTCGCACATACGAAAGAGCTACGCGTAACACCCTTGATATATCTGCAGTACCGATTTTAAAGAAAGAAACTCATCTGCCTGTTGTGGTCGATGTAACTCATTCAACTGGAAGGAAGGATTTACTTCTTCCAACGGCAAAAGCAGCATTGGCTATCGGTGCAGATGCAGTAATGGCAGAAGTTCATCCAGACCCAGCAGTTGCATTGTCAGATTCAGCGCAGCAAATGAATATCAAAGAGTTCCATTCATTTATGAGCGAATTAAAAGGTTTCAAAAATAAATTAGCTTCCATTTGATTTGATTTTTCTATGTCTTCGTTAACTTTGTTACTTTTGACAAGTAGAATGGTTGATTTCCACTGCAGGTTGCTCGCTTTCCGCGAGGCAGGCGGTGAGCCTCCTCGGAGCATAGCTCCTGCGGGGTCTCACCTGTCCCGCTACTCCCGCAGGTGTCTCGCACCTTCCGTTCCAATCAACCTCTATAAAACCTGTTTGTTTTTCAAAAACATCAATCTTTTAGAAAGCTTGTATTCATTAAGTAAATATCTTTTAAAGTACTACATAATTTTAAATCTGAGTTGATTGAAGCGGAGGTCACTTGACTCCTGCGGGAAATAGAGGGAAATGGGAGACCCCACAGGCGGGAACGCCGAGGAGAAGAAAAGCGGAAGCGCCTTGCTTAGCCCCGACAAGCATAAGACGCTCCCGGAAAGAAGGCGTTCTTTGCCTTCATTCCGGGAGTGGCTTATGACCTCGAGGGGCTAGGCGTTGCAGCTAGATAGGCTCCGATCCCTCCCCGCGGAAAGCAAGTGACCGTAGCGGAAATCAACGGACAAACTTGAACGACAAAAATAATAAACTATGCTATAGAAGCCTTTTTTTAAAAGGCAAATGCTATTATAAAACATTTATGAGTTGAAGGAGGAATGAGCTTTTAATGAGATATTTAACTGCTGGGGAATCCCATGGACCACAATTAACAGCTATCGTAGAAGGCTTGCCAGCTGGGATTCCATTAACGGAGGAAGATATTAATAGAGAACTTGAAAGACGGCAAAAAGGTCATGGTAGAGGTCGAAGAATGCAAATTGAGAAAGACAAAGTCCAAATTTTATCCGGAGTCAGACATGGTTTATCTCTAGGATCTCCAATTACATTAGTTGTAGAAAATAATGATTGGAAGCATTGGACGAAAATAATGGGCTCTGAACCTATTTCTGAAACTGAAAATGAAGAAATTAAAAGGGTAATTACTAGACCACGACCTGGTCATGCTGATTTAAACGGTGCTTTAAAGTACGGACATCGAGATATGAGAAATGTGTTAGAAAGATCCTCTGCAAGAGAAACGACAGTTCGAGTAGCTGCAGGTGCTGTCGCTAAAAAACTTTTATCATTACTTGGTATTGAAGTTGCTTCACATGTAATTGAAATTGGAGGAATAAAAGCTGAAGAGATTGCCTATGTCTCTTTGGAAGAACTAAGACAAATGACGGAAAACTCTTCGGTTCGTTGTGTAGATAAAAACGCAGAAGAGAAAATGAAAGAAGCGATTGATTCTGCAAAAGCAAATGGTGATTCTATTGGTGGGGTAGTGGAAGTGATTGTTGAAGGAATGCCTCCTGGTGTAGGTAGCTATGTACATTATGATCGAAAATTAGATGCAAAAATTGCAGGTGCTATAGTTAGTATCAATGCCTTTAAAGGTGTAGAATTTGGAATTGGTTTTGATGCAGCTAGAAAGCCGGGCAGTCAAGTTCATGATGAAATTGCTTGGACAGAGGAAAAAGGCTATTATCGTAAAACCAATCGATTGGGAGGTTTTGAAGGAGGAATGTCTACAGGAATGCCAATTGTAGTAAGAGGAGTAATGAAACCTATTCCGACTTTATATAAACCTTTACAAAGTGTAGATATCGAAACAAAAGAAGCTTTTGCAGCTAGCATTGAAAGATCGGATAGTTGTGCAGTTCCTGCTGCTGCTGTAGTTGCTGAAAGTGTTGTAGCATGGGAAATCGCTTCTGCTATCGTTAGTCAATTTTATAGTGACCGTTTGGAGTCGTTACAGCAAACCATTCAAGCTCAAAGGGATTTCGCGAGGGATTTTTAATGGAGCTAATAAATATCTCGACTGAATCTAAATCATATCCAGTTTTTCTTGGATCGAGGACAATTGACGAATTTCCAAAATTTATAAAAAAAAGATTCACGAAGATGAGTAAAATGATCCTTATTACAGATAAGTTGGTAGCGGATCTCCATTTGTCCACATTAGAACATGTATTAAAAGACTTTGATTATTGTACTTATATCACTCCTATCGGTGAAGCAGCAAAAACATTTGAAGTCTATTATGATGTTTTAACTTTTGCTCTTGAACAAAAGTTAGATCGAAATTCTGTCCTTCTAGCTTTTGGGGGAGGGGCAATTGGAGATTTAGGTGGATTTATTGCCTCAACCTTTATGAGGGGAATACCGTTTATTCAAATTCCTACTACCATCCTAGCACACGATAGTGCGGTTGGTGGTAAAGTAGCGATCAATCATCCAGTTGGGAAAAATATGATAGGTTCCTTCTATCAACCTGAAGCTGTTATTTTTGATTTAGATTTTATTCAAACCCTTTCCCTAAAAGAAAAACGATCTGGGTTTGCTGAAGTCATAAAGCATTCTCTCATCCATGATAATTCCTTTTATAATTGGTTAGTCCAAAAGATTAGAACTTTAGAAACATTGGATATGGATCATTTACAATGGATGCTCTCAGAAGGAATAAAAGTAAAAAGGAAGTTTGTAAGCAATGATGAGAGGGAACAAGGAGAAAGAGCGTTTCTAAACTTGGGGCATACTTTAGGTCATGCCATTGAGGCTGAAATGGGCTACGGAAAGATTTCTCATGGTGAAGCGGTTATTATCGGCATGATTTTCGCTTTGAAATTAAGCATTGAAAAATTAAATCTAGAATTTGATCTAAACAACTTCATTTATTGGCTAAAGGAATTGGGCTATCATACGTCTATCCCGAACGAATTATCGATTAAACAACTAATCGAACGTATGAAACAAGACAAAAAATCGGTAAAAGAAGAAATAAGAATGGTGTTATTGTCTAAAATTGGTCAGCCTGTTCTAACGCCGATTTCAGAGGAAGAAATAATAATAATCATGAGGAAGTCATTTATGTGAGCCGATATGTTCTGAAATTATTTGACCTTGAGGTGAAGAAATTGAAGATAAAACAGCAACTACATTCCTTAAAACCTTATCAACCAGGAAAATCAATTGAAGCAGTTAAAAAACAATTTGGATTGGAAAAAATCATTAAGCTAGCATCCAATGAAAATCCATATGGGAGTTCTCCTAATGTGAAAAAGGCAATTATACAGATGGATGTACCATATTCTTTGTATCCAGACGGACTTGCTTCACCTTTAAGAATATCAATGGCCAATTTTCTAAATGTAAATCCCGATCAACTAATGTTTGGAAACGGATCTGACGAGATTATTCGAATCATTTCAAGGTCCTTACTTCATAAAGAATGCAATACGGTAATGGCAACCCCAACTTTTCCACAATACAAACATAATGCGATTATTGAAGGAGCAGAAATACGTGAAGTTTCATTGATTAATGGCGAGCATGATTTATCTAACATGCTTCAAGCGATTGATGAAAAGACAAATGTAGTTTGGCTATGCAGTCCGAATAACCCAACAGGAACTTATATTAAGAAAGATCAAATCATTTCGTTTTTAGATCAAGTACCAAAACATGTTTTAGTTGTTTTAGATGAAGCGTATTATGAGTATGTTCATGAACCCGATTACTATCACTCACATGAGTTCATTCATCTTTATGAAAACCTAGTTATTTTAAGAACATTTTCGAAAATTTATGGATTAGCCGGATTTAGATTAGGTTATTGTATAGGCAATTCGGTGATTATTAAAGGGCTTGAACCTTCAAGGGAACCATTTAATGTAAATGCTTTAGCACAAATAGCAGGTGAAACAGCCTTAAAAGATCAAAATTTTGTTGAACAATGTAATAAGGCTAATCAAGAGGGATTACAACAATTTTATCAATTCTGTAAAAAAAATGAGTTGCACTATTTTCCTTCACAAGGAAACTTTATTCTTATTGATTTTAATCAAGATGGAGATGAAGTGTTCCAATATCTATTAGAACGTGGGTATATCGTCCGATCTGGGAAAGGGTTAGGCTTTCCTACTTCAGTTAGAATCACGATAGGATTAAAAGAACAGAATGAAGGCTTAATCCAAGTGTTAGGCACATTCCTTGAACAGAGAGAAACAATTGTTGAAAACACTTTGGTTTAAATGATTATATCTGAAAAATGTTACTAGATTAATAACTGGGATTCAAAAGGTAGTGAGTAAATTGGAAAAAAGTGTGTTTATAATAGGATTAGGATTAATCGGAGGTTCGTTGGCTCTATGTATCAAAAACGTTCATCCTAACATAAAGATTTTTGGCTACGATATTAATAAGGTTGAAATGAATAAGGCTGTAAAGCTTGGAATAATAGATGAAATGGTTGAAGATCTTCCAAAAGGTGCCAAAAATGCTGATTTTATCTTTATATCTGCTCCAGTACTCGAAACGGCAAAGATTCTTGGGGAATTGGCTAATTTACCTTTAAAAGAAGGTGTTATCATTTCCGATACTGGAAGCACTAAAGTGGAAATTGTTAAAGCAGCAAAACTACTTAGGGAGAAAAATATTACTTTTATTGGTGGTCATCCTATGGCTGGCTCTCATAAAAGTGGTGTGTTAGCTGCGAAATCCATTCTTTTTGAAAATGCCTTTTATTTATTAACACCTATAGATGGGATAGCAGATGAAAAAATTGAAAGTCTAAAAACATTATTAAACGGTACAAATGCGAAATTTTTAATAATGAGTGCAGAAGAACATGATAGACTAACGGGAGTTATCAGTCATTTTCCACATTTGATAGCTGCCTCAATCGTGCATCAAGCAGAAAAAAGTAGCAAAAATCAAGCATTAGTGCCGCGTCTAGCTGCTGGTGGTTTTCGTGATATAACTAGAATTGCATCCAGTAGCCCTGAAATGTGGAGAGATATTTTACTACACAATAAAGCAGTGTTGGTTGATTTATTAAATGATTGGATAAAGGAAATGGACTATGTAAAAGAAATAATCGAACAGGAGAATGCTCAATCAATTTTTGATTACTTTCATAAAGCAAAACAGTTCCGTGATTTACTACCCATCAAGGAGAAGGGTGCGATTCCAGCCTTCTATGATTTATTTGTTGATGTTCCTGATTTCCCTGGGGTGATATCGGAAGTAACAGCTTACTTAGCTGATGAAAACATCAGTATCACTAATATACGAATTATTGAAACTCGTGAGGAAATCTATGGAATACTCGTTATTAGTTTTCAAACGGATATAGATCGCAGTCGAGCAATGGAATGTATTAGTAATAAAACAAATTATGCCGTTTCAGTTGATTCTTAATTTTTTTTAGCAATTAACACCTCATTTCTAAATAGAAAGGATGGTTAGATGGGGACTCAAAAGTTAATCCATAATATACATAAATTAGAAGGTCATTTAAACATCCCTGGAGATAAGTCTATTTCGCATCGGTCAATTATGTTTGGAGCAATTGCGAATGGGAAGACAACAGTTACTAACTTTTTGAAAGGTGAAGACTGTTTAAGCACCATTGCTTGTTTTAAAGAACTTGGGATCGATATTGAAGTGAATGATGACTTGATTACGATAGAAGGTAAAGGGTGGGAACATTTAAAAGAGCCTGTACATGTATTAAATGTAGGTAATTCTGGGACTACGATTCGATTAATGCTCGGCCTACTTTCGGGTAGACCTTTCCATGCTGCCATTGTTGGTGATGAATCGATTGGCAAACGACCAATGAAACGAGTAATCAATCCTTTAAGGGAGATGGGTGCAAAAATTAACGGTAGAAATAATGGAGAGTTTATTCCTATTTCCGTTGTAGGTGGCGATTTAAAGCCAATTAGCTACAATTTGCCAGTAGCGAGTGCTCAAGTAAAATCAGCATTATTACTTGCGGGTTTGCAAGCAGATGGAATAACCCAGATTATTGAACCGACTAAAACTCGAGATCACACGGAAAGAATGATTCGCCAATTTGGTGGAGAAATCAAAACAGATGGATTATCCATTGTCCTAAAGGGCCCTCAAACTTTAACAGGAACAAAAATTAATGTACCGGGAGATATCTCATCGGCTGCATTCTTTCTAGTTGCAGGAGCAATTGTACCTGATAGTAAAATTCATTTAAAAAATGTCGGATTAAATCCGACAAGAACTGGTATCGTTGATGTTTTAAACAATATGGGTGCAAATATTTCTATCGTCTCGAAAAATGAGGAATCATATGAGCCAGTTGGTGAATTGATTATTCAGACATCTGAACTGGTAGGATCGATAATCGAAGGAGAATTAATACCGAGATTAATAGATGAAATTCCTATTATTGCTTTGTTAGCTACACAGGCGAATGGAACAACTGTGATTAAAGATGCAGAGGAATTGAAAGTAAAGGAAACGAATCGAATCGATACAGTGGTTAATGAATTGAACAAACTCGGAGCAGATATTGTAGCAACTGAAGATGGAATGGTCATAAATGGTCCAACAAGACTTCATGGTGGGAAAGTATCAACGCATGGGGATCATCGTATTGGAATGATGTTAGCGATCGCTGCATTAATTTGTAAGGAAGAAGTGTATTTAGAAGATTCTGAAGCCGTTGCGGTTTCATATCCTAATTTTTTTAATGATTTATCCGGACTAATTAAATAAAAATCACTTGGAAATCCGCAATTATGCGGATTTTTTTGCATCGTAAGTAATCTAACTTCAATATAAAGTCATATTTTCTAGTATTTTTCATAGCTTGTCTTAAGACCAAAAATTGGAGTGGTTTTATGACTTATATTATTGAAAATGCTAATATTCTAAAAGAAAACGAACTTGTCACAACCTCATTCCTGGTTAAAGAAAATCATATTGCCTATATGAGCAGCCATTTTCATAAATATTCATTTATGAAAATGAACGGGGAGCCATATATAATGACTCCAACTTATGTGATTTTTGATCCTCTTATTGATTTACCTGTTTCCTTTCAAGAGAAAAGGGATTATTTCCTCAATCAGTTTATTCAAAAGGGCTGTACTACCTTATTGACGATAGTTGAAGTGAAATATGAGAGTGAGTTACAGTCAAAATTAAAGAGTAGAAAAGTGGAGCTTCTTAATTCACCGATTGATTATGTCATAGGGGTGAAAATTCCTCTTCGAACGATTAGCTCTAGTTTTGTAAGAAAGTGCAAAAGAGAAAAAATACCCGCTATTTTTATTGAAATAAAGGAATCAGATGATCTTACTTCGGTTCCATGGGGGTGGGTACGAGAAGCTATGTTCCCCTATAATAGTCCATTAATCCCGATATTTTCAGATAATGACCTTCATAATAACAAAAGATTACTTCTGGAATGGAACAGAATCCTCGATGAGCATAAGATCAATCATATTTCTTCTACTCTAGATGAGAAAGTACCTCTTCAAATGAATGTGTTAAGTAAAATTGGAATATTCCCATTAAAGTCAAGCTTAATTCAAGGTGCTGAAGTAAGTTATAATCTGTATAAAAGAAATCGGGAAATCAAGAATATTGATGTTATGAGTCTGTTTCATTATCATAATGATAGACTACTTATTACGGTTCATAAAGGTGTTGTTATTCGAGCTGAAGGAAACGAGAGTTTATTTCGTTCAGGCTTTGGTGAGTATGTTTTAATTAATACTCCGTCATATTTTTCAATTTCTTAATACAGAAAGGAAATAAACATGCAAATCGTTGATGAAATTATTTTATTACTTGAAGATGGTCAGCAATCGGAAGCGTTAAAAAAATATAAACAGGTTTTAAAAAATGGGGAATCTGAAGTTCAATTTGATTTAGGTGAAAAACTTTTCCAATTAGGTTTTTTAGAAGAGGCCAAATCCTTATTTGAAACACTTCTTAAGAAATATCCAGAGGAAGGGGAACTTCTAGTCTTTTTAGCTGAAATCTATCTTGAACTTGATAACGAGAACCATGCACTACATTTATTAGAAAGCATACAAGAACAGGATTCTTCGTTCCCACAAGCTTTAATGTTATTAGCGGATTTATATCAAATGCAGGGGCTATTTGAAGTTAGTGAACAAAAAATTTTAAAGGCAAAAAAGATTTTGCCGGATGAGAAGATAATTGATTTTGCCCTTGGGGAACTATATGCAGAGCAAGGGAAACTAACTGAGGCGATTGAATCGTATCAACAGGTATTAAATGAAGCGACCGAAATCGCAGGGGTAAATTTAAACCAACGTTTAGCGGAAGTTTTAAGTGTATCAGGCAAATTTGAGGAAGCACTTCCTTATTATGATAGAGCTTTAGATGAAAAATTAGAAATTAATACTCTTTTCGGTTATGCATTTACCGCATATCAGGCAGGTTATTATCGGACAGCGATAGAGAAATTTATCGAATTGATGGAGCTTGACCCTGAATATCATTCGTTATATCTTTACTTAGCAAGGTCATATGAGCAAGAAGGTGAGCTTGAAGAAAGTTTTCGGATAATAAAGGAAGGCATTAAACAAGATGAATTTAATAAAGATTTATTTCATTATGCTGGTAAAATCGCTTTAAAATTAGGACAAGAGGAAGAAGCAGAGGAATTACTAAGACAAGCACTTGTCCTAGATCCAGGCTTTACTGAGGTTGCTTTAGTTTTAAACAAGCTTTTTATCCAAAATGAACAATATGAAAACGTACTTGATCTAGTTGAGTATATTGAAACGTTAGACGAGGAAGAGCCCCAATTCCTCTGGGATGCCGCCATCTCTTATCAAAAAACAGAAAATTATTTGCAGGCATTAAACAAATATGAGCGTGCATATACTTTCTTTAAGAATAACACAGACTTTTTAGAAGATTACGGATATTTTTTAATGGAAGAAGGAAAAACAAAGGAAGCTGCCGAAATTTTTAATAAGCTATTAAAAGAAGATCCAAGTAATGAAGAGTATCTAGAAATACTTGAAAGATTAGTCTAAAGATAATCCATTTAGGATGAATAAGCAGAGGAGGGATATAAAATGGCAACCCCTGTATCTGTCAACGAGAAAAAGGACTTTATACGTTGGTTTTTAAATCATTATCAGCTGAAACGCAGAGAATGTGTGTGGATTCTTAATTATTTGATGAGTCACGACGGTTTAATGGAAAAGGTTCACTTTGTTGATCAGGCACAGTATTGTCCAAGAGGATTGGTCATGTCTACGCATTGTGTTGATAAAGTTCCATTTCGGTTTTATAAGGAAAACGTAATGACGACGGATGCTGAAAAATCATTTCACGACATTCGCTTAAATCGCGATGAAGAGATTTTCATTCAATTAAATTTTCAAAGTTCCAATCAAGCACATCAATACGTGGCCGTTCTTGAAGAAAATCCCTTCATGCCCAAGCATCTTCAAGTGAATGAAACGGACCGCGCCATTGCAGAGCAGTTTTTAAATGAAAGTATAAAGCGATTTCAAAGAGAAAAACTTTTATCACTCATTGATTTAGCACTTGATCAACAAGATCAAATAGCTTTCATTCGATTAACAGAGCAATTGAAAAAAATAAAAAAATGAAAAGAAGCCTAAATTAAATGAACCTATTTAATTTAGGCTTCTTTTTGACTTTGAAAATTGTCTAGCTTCCGCGCCCAGCGACTAGATTACTGTCCCTCTCCTCCATACGATAAGTTAACATCGAATCGCTTACGCTCTTCGTGTTTCCTTTATCTCATGATTTAAAAAGCGAGGCGACTGTCCAGCCCCGAAAAGCATAAGTCGGTCCTGACAAGAAGGTTGCCTTTTACCTTCTTGTCAGGAGTGGCTTATGACCTCGAGGGGCTAGAAGCCGCAGCTAGATTAAGGAGCGAGCCAGTCCTGTCGTACGTTAAACGGGCGCTTCCGCTTTTCTGTTTGTGACAATTTTGTGAAACTTTTTGATAAATAGAAGGGATTATTTTTATGTGTAGAACTAATTATAGGTATATGGATAATTTTTTTAGAAAAATTGCCCATAATAATGATATGATTATAGAGGAATTTTAGATGTTGGAGTGAAGCAAATGAAATGGATACCGCAAGATATCGAAATGTTTGTGAATGCAAAAGAATATGTTGATACTATTGTTATTCCTCTATATCCAATCTCGTTTGGGGATGATGTAAAGCAAACAGCAAACATGACTGAGTTTACAAATTTATTAACGATTCAATTGGAAAGACAATTTAAAGGCAGATTAATATTATTGCAGGGTTTTACCTATTTTAAGAAAAAGAATTTAGACCAGCTTATAAGTGATCTATTAGAGTGGGAAAATTGGTTAAAGGAAGAAAATTTCAAACATATCTTCTATGTAACGTCTGATAGCGATTGGAAGATAAAGGAACAACAATTAGGTGGATCTCTCATTTGGTTGCCAGCCCTTCCTTTAGAACATATGGAAGAGAATCAGAAAAATGCGATTTTGCAAGACCAAGTTAAACAATTATTGAATTTATTTACACAAAGATGGCGAAATGAAGAATAATTTTAGATTGTGAAGTATGTTATTGACCTTCAATAGAGATTGATATATCATGGTTATGTCCTAGTTTTATATGTATGAATTATGTCTAATTTACTTCATTTTGTAATAGAGGGGGGAAAAGCATGAGCAAAAATCGAGTTTCTAGACGTCAGTTTCTAAACTATACATTAACAGGTGTAGGCGGATTCATGGCTGCAGGCATGTTAATGCCAATGGTTCGTTTTGCAATTGACCCTGTTTTGAAAGCAGAGGCCGCTGGAGATTTCATTCCAACAAAGCAAAAAGTAGCTGATCTAACAAATGAACCTGTCCGTGTCGATTATACTTTCACACAAGTAGATGCGTGGTATGAATCAGAAGTAACTGGCACTGCTTGGGTTTACAAAGATGATAATGGCAAAGTTGTAGCTCTATCACCTGTTTGTAAACATTTAGGCTGTACAGTTGACTGGAATACGGACAAGGCTAATCCAGAACAATTTTTCTGTCCTTGCCATTATGGTCGTTATACTAAGGATGGCACAAATGTTCCTGGTACACCACCACTCGCTCCATTGGATGTATTTCCATTCAAGGAAAAGGATGGTTTCTTGTATTTAGGTAAAGCAAAACCACGAAAGGAGGCGTAATCAGTGTTAAACAAGATTTATGATTGGGTTGATGAGCGTTTAGATATTACGCCTTTGTGGCGTGATCTTGCAGACCATGAAGTACCAGAACATGTAAACCCTGCTCATCATTTCTCGGCATTTGTTTATTGTTTTGGCGGATTAACATTCTTTGTAACTGTGATCCAAATTCTATCCGGTATGTTTTTAACGATGTATTATGTACCAGATATTAAAAATGCATGGCAATCTGTATACTATCTCCAAAACGAAGTGGCATTTGGACAAATTGTTCGTGGAATGCACCACTGGGGAGCTAGTTTAGTCATCGTAATGATGTTCTTACATACGTTACGCGTATTTTTCCAAGGAGCTTATAAAAAGCCACGTGAACTAAACTGGGTTGTTGGAGTTCTAATTTTCTTCGTTATGCTTGGATTAGGTTTCACTGGTTATTTATTACCATGGGATATGAAAGCATTATTTGCAACAAAAGTAGGTTTACAAATTGCTGAGGCAACGCCATTAATTGGTACTCAAATCAAGATCCTACTAGCTGGTAGTGCAGATATCGTTGGTGCACAAACATTAACTCGTTTCTTTGCTATCCACGTATTCTTCTTACCTGGTGCATTATTAGGATTAATGGGTGCTCACTTTATTATGATTCGTAAACAAGGAATATCAGGTCCACTATAAGAATTAATTATAAGACCTTACGAAAAAAAGGAGGGGGATTACACAATGCATCGTGGAAAAGGGATGAAGTTTGTTGGAGACTCTCGTGTTCCAGCAGAGCGAAAACCGAATATTCCTAAAGATTATTCGGAATACCCTGGTAAAACCGAAGCTTTCTGGCCTAACTTTTTATTAAAAGAGTGGATGGTAGGAGCAGTATTTTTAGTCGGTTATTTATGTTTAACAGTAGCTCACCCATCTCCATTAGAGAGAATAGCTGATCCTACTGATACAGCATATATTCCATTACCAGACTGGTATTTCTTATTCTTATATCAATTGTTAAAATATACTTATGCTTCTGGACCATATACTTTAATCGGAGCATTCATTATGCCAGGTTTAGCATTTGGCGGCTTACTGCTTGCACCATTTATTGATCGTGGACCACATCGTCGTCCTTCGAAGCGTCCTTTAGCTACTGGCTTTATGCTTTTAGCCATTGCAGGTATTTTCTATTTAACTTGGGAATCTGTTGCAACTCACGACTGGGAAGCTGCAGCTAAACAAGGGAAAATTGTAGCTGAAGTGGATGTAGATAAAGAAGCTGAAGGATATAAAATCATGGAAGCAAACACATGTCTTACTTGTCATGGTGGAGACTTAACAGGTGGAGCAGGTGCACCGGCACTTGTTGATACTGGTTTAACTCCAGAAGAAGTTATGGACATCGCTAAAAATGGTACAGATGGTGGAATGCCAGCAGGTATCTTTAAAGGAACAGATGAAGAGTTGAAAAAACTTGGTGAATTCATCTCTAGCTTAGAAGCTAAATAATTTTATTCAAAAAAGCTGGCGTATATGCGTCAGCTTTTTATTTTAACCTCATTTATATGGTAAAATAAGGGCAGATTGAATGAAACGAGGAATCAATAGTGAATTGGATGTATGCATTTTTAACGAATCGAAGTATTCTATTCCTTTTACTTATCGTTAATATTCTAGGAACTGCCTATGGATATTATTGGTATGGGTGGCAGTTAGAAGAAACACCGACAAAGTTTTTAATCTTCGTACCTGATAGCCCTACAGCAAGTCTCTTTTTTGTATTCGTATTAATTGCTTTTCTAATGAGGAAAAATTGGGGTTTGATTGAATCATTAGCTATGGTTACATTGTTTAAATATGGTATTTGGGCAGTTGTTATGAATATTCTCGTACTAGTTGTTACAGGAGAATTGGACTGGATTGGCTACATGCTTATTTTTTCACATCTTGCGATGGCCATTCAAGGACTACTCTATGCTCCTTTCTATCGTATCAAAATATGGCATTTAGTAGTCACAGCTATTTGGACTTTACATAATGATGTGATTGATTATGTATTCTTTATGCTACCAAAGTATCATGTATTAGACTTATATACACCACAAATAGGTTATTTCACATTCTGGCTATCAATACTATCAATCACATTAGCCTATTATTTTGGAATGAAAAAAAACCGCTTAAAGTTACACTATTGATAATCTGAAATTTATACTAATGTGGTCTAAACTTGTCCAGCCCTTCATACATTTTATTAGTGATTAGAGGGGGGACAAGGATGAAAGCAAAAGTATTAAGCATATTCCTAACTATATTTATTTCATTACCATTTTATGTGAGTGCAGAAACAATGTCGCCTTTATCTGAATTAGACCATATTTCAGATGATGCCTTACAAATGGTTAAATTAAATAGGAATGAAGATGCAAAAAAGCTTCTTCAATATTTTTCAGATAAATTTCTTATCTTTAAGGGAAATGGTCAGCATTTTTCAATGGATGAATTACGAATCGTTACAATTTCACATAATGATGCCCTTGAGGCAGCAACAAGCTTGAATATGGACCAGCCTGAAAGGATTAATCAATTAACAAAGTTCCGATTAGTGATTGATGCTATCTCCTCCTCTCATCAGCCTTTATGGACGGAAATGGAAGGTCCTATCATGACCACATTTAATCAAGTGAAAGAATCAGCCAATAGTGGTGATCATATCGGATTTCATGATAATTTTAATGCTTTTTTACAACTTTATAAAATGGTTTATCCAAGTTTGAAAATTGATTTATCTGCTGAACGGGTCCAACAATTAGATGCAAGGATAAAGTTTATTGACGAATATAGACCGGAAATAATCGCCCAAGCGACTAGTCAAAAAGAATTATTTGCTCTTGAAACCGATCTAAAGTCAATATTCGATGAAATGTCAGAGGACGAAGCGGATCCTTCTTTGTGGTGGGTTATGATTTCAACTGGAAGTATTATCATTATGACATTATCCTACGTAGGTTGGAAAAAATATAAAGGTGATAAAGAAATAAAGAAGGATTATAAGCGAGACTTCCGTGAATAATGGTATAATATAACTAACAAGATCGAGCATCAAGGAGGTAAAAATGAGTTATTATTTAATTTATTTTGTGATTATTATCTTAATTCCATTATGGGCTCAATGGAAAGTAAAATCTGCTTTTTCAAAGTATTCAAAAGTAGCAAATTCCTCCCATATTAGCGGGGCAGAGGTAGCTAGAAGGATTCTGGATCATCACGGTTTATATCAAATTGGTGTTGAAATGACGAAAGGCTTTCTAGGTGATCATTATGATCCGAGATCAAAAGTCATTCGACTTTCGCCAGATGTTTATCAAGGTTATTCGCTAGCAGCTGCTGCAGTAGCATCCCATGAGACTGGGCATGCTATTCAGGATAAAGAAAATTACACATTTTTGCGGCTTCGTCACGCATTGGTTCCAGTCGCAAATATTGGTTCGAATTTTTCGTGGATAATTATAATGATTGGTTTTTTTGCACATATAAGTGGTATGGTGCTTCTTGGAATTCTTTTTATGGCTGCAGCTGTCTTATTCCAAATAGTCACACTTCCAGTAGAGTTTAATGCATCCAACCGTGCGATGGATGAAGTCATTTCTTTAGGGTTAATTAGAAATGATGAAGAAAGAGAAACAAAAAAGGTATTAAATGCCGCAGCATTAACGTATGTGGCAGCAGCAGCGGTGGCTGTAATGGAACTTCTTCGTCTAATACTCATCTATACAGGAATGAGAAACGACGATTAATTGAAATGTAAAGAGCCTGTCCGTTTCGGACAGGCTCTTTACTAGGTCCAGCTCCAGCGCCTAGCCCTGACGTACAGGATGTACTAGTGACGACAATGCGAAAGGACGTCGCGTTTTAGTCGATCTCGAGGTCAAGTGTTCGCCACACAAAAGTCAAAAAACGACTTTCTGGGTGGCGAAGCATTTGCTTGGCAAACCAAAGAACGGTTTGCATAAGTGCGACTAGGTCTCTGGCTTCGCTACTCTCGCCAATCGACCAGTCTTCTTTATCGGGGCTGATCAAGGCGCTTCCGCTTTTCTTATCTTTCAATCGGCTTTTTATTTTCATCTAAAGTAAAGCCCTCACCTAAAACATCATGCACTTCACTTACAGAGACGAATGCATGAGGATCGACAGAAGTGATAACGCCCTTCAATCGAACAATTTCATTTTTGCCGACAACGCAATATAAAACCTCACGTTCACTCTTAGTAAAATATCCATACCCTTTTAAAACGGTTACGCCTCTTTCCATTTCTTGCATAATCTTGTTTGCGATTAAATCATTTTGATCTGAAATGATCATAGCCCCTCTTGCGGAATAGGCACCTTCTTGGATAAAATCGATGACCCTTGCACCAACAAATACTGCAACTAGTGTATACATTGCTTCCTTATAGGTTAAATAAAAAATAAGTGAGAGTGTGATCACAACCGCATCAAACATAAACATCGTTTTCCCCATACCCCAGCCAGCATATTTATGGGCAAGTCTTGCGATAATATCTACACCACCAGTTGTCCCGCCAAATCGAAATATAATCCCTAAACCAATTCCGATGAATACACCAGCAAAGAGGGCAGCTAATGTTAAGTCTTCTTTTAGTGGCATATGGATACTATATCTTTGAAATATCCATAGAAAGATCGATACCCCAACCGTTCCTATTATCGTATAAATAAAAGCATTTCGACCTAGAAATTTCCAACCAATAATAAATAGAGGAATATTTAATATTAAGTTTGTATATGAAGGGTCCCATTTAAACAAAAAATAAAGCAACAGGGTAATACCTGTAAATCCACCCTCCGCTAAATTATTTTGCATATTGAAATGTACAAGTCCAAAAGAAAAGATTGCTGCACCTAATAAAATGAAAAAGAAATTTTTAAATTTTAAACCATAAAGCAATAATATCCACCCTTTCCAACGATTGCTAGCGACTCTTATTATATAGGATATAAAAAGAGTGAGCAATCTACTCTAAATAATAGAAGTATAGACGAAAATATTGTAAAAAGAGGATTATTTAGCTAACATATTTATATATGTAAAATAGTACATGCATAGACTTGGACTTGAGGTGAATGAAATGTCTTCACAAAAGACAATGAAAGAAATACAAGCTGATGTAGATACATATATTAGCCAATTTAAAGAAGGATATTTTAGCCCGCTAGCAATGCTAGCTAGATTAACGGAGGAATTAGGAGAATTAGCTAGAGAAGTCAATCATTATTACGGTGAAAAACCAAAGAAAAAAATGGAAAAAGAAAAGACAATAGAAGAAGAACTAGGAGATTTGTTTTTTGTCCTAGTTTGTCTAGCAAATTCATTACATATTGATATCGAGGAAGCTCATGAAGTTGTTATGAATAAATTCAAGACGCGTGACAAGGATCGTTGGACGAAGTTAGACAATACGAAAGAGGAGTAAAGAAATATGAAAACAATTAAGATTGTCATTGCAGGACCACGTGGTCGAATGGGTAGAGAAGCTGTAAATTTAGTAAATGAAACACCTCATTTTGAATTAATGGCAGTTATCGACAATAAAAATAATGGTCTGCAACTATCTGATATTGAAGGATTCGGTGGTATTAATGTTCCGATTTTTAGTAATATCGTTGATTGCTTTAAACAAGTAGCTGCTGATGTGTTAATCGATCTTACCACACCTGAAGTAGGGATGTACCACGCTCAAAAGGCATTAAACTACGGTGTTCGCCCTGTAGTAGGAACTACAGGCTTTACAAATGAAGAGCTTCAGAAGTTGAATGACTTATGTGAAGAAAAAGATTTAGGTTGTATCATTGCACCTAATTTCGCTATTGGTGCAATTTTAATGATGAAATTCTCACAAATGGCGGCTAAATATTTCCAAGATGTTGAAATTATCGAATTGCATCATGATAAAAAGCTTGATGCTCCATCAGGCACAGCAGTCAAAACCGCACAAATGATTTCAGAAGTTAGACTTACAAAGAAACAAGGTCATCCAGATGAAAAGGAAACGATTCAAGGTGCACGAGGAGCGGACATGGATGGAATGCATATCCACTCGATCCGTTTACCTGGATTAATTGCCCACCAGCAAGTGATGTTCGGGGCAGATGGACAAACATTAACCATTCGCCATGACTCTTATAATCGAGCTTCATTTATGTCTGGTGTCAAAGTGGCAGTTGAAAATGTTATGAAAATGAACCAATTCGTCTATGGACTGGAAAACATTTTAGAATAGGAGTTTAACGATGAACATCGCTTTAATTGCACATGATCATAAAAAGGATGATTTAGTACAATTTGCTATCGCCTATAAATCAATATTTGAAGAACATCAATTATTTGCCACTGGTACAACTGGATTAAGAATAATGGAAGCTACAGGACTTAGTATTGTAAGATTTAAATCTGGTCCATTCGGTGGTGATCAAGAAATTGGTTCGATGATTGCAAAAAACCAAATGGATATTGTCTTTTTCTTTCGTGATCCTTTAACAGCACAGCCTCATGAGCCTGATGTAACAGCACTCGTTCGCTTATGTGATGTATATTCTATTCCGCTAGCTACGAATATGGGGACGGCTGAAATGCTCATTAGAGGATTAGATGAAGGATATTTGCAATGGAGAAACATAGTGAAATCTAAAGGTAGTGAAACAAATGAATGAACGAAAACTTGATATATTGGCTTTTGGAGCACATTCCGATGATGTGGAGATCGGTATGGGTGGGACGATTGCTAAGTATGCAGCAATGGGAATGAAAATAGGGATTTGCGATTTAACGGAAGCAGAACTTTCATCCAATGGAAATGTAGAGATTAGGAAGAAGGAAGCTAATAAGGCAGCAGATATATTGCAAGTATCAATTCGAACTACATTGAAATTTCCAGATCGAGGTCTTTTCATAGATGACGAGCGTATTAGAAAGGTTGCCGAGATCATTCGTCAATATAAACCGGATACCGTTTTTGCACCTTATTTTGAGGATCGCCATCCTGACCATGGAAATTGTGCACGAATTGTAGAGGAAGCGGTCTTCTCAGCAGGAATTAAAAAGTATCAAACCTATACACATACAGAATCACATCGAGTGAAAAATATGTATTTTTTCATGATAAATGGTTTTCACAAACCTGATTTTGTCGTCGATATTACAAAGCAAATAAATGTGAAGAAATTAAGTCTTGAGGCTTACGAGAGTCAATTTATTAAATCGGATGAAACTGTAGATACTCCGTTAGTTAATGGTTATATCGAAACAATCGAGGCAAGGGAAAAAATGTTTGGTAAAGAGGTTGGGGTAGGTTATGCCGAAGGGTTCAAAACCAAAAAGCCTTTACTGCTAGACCTTGCTAAATGAGGGGTAAATAAATGAGAAAGCTTAAAATTGGAATTACCTGTTATCCAACGGTTGGCGGATCAGGTGTTGTAGCAACGGAATTAGGAAAAATGTTAGCGGAAAAAGGACATGAGATACATTTCATATCATCTAGCCTACCCTTTCGTTTAAAGAAAATGTACCATAATATTTACTATCATCAAGTAGATGTTAATCAATATAATGTTTTTCAATTTCCACCGTATGATATCGCATTAGCAAGTAAAATGGCAGAAGTAGCAAATCGAGAAAATCTAGACATTTTACATGTACATTATGCGATGCCGCATGCCATCTGTGCTATTTTAGCAAAACAAATGATCACAAGAGATATAAAAATTGTGACAACTCTTCATGGAACAGATATAACGGTTCTAGGATCTGATCGTTCCCTATCTGAGGCGATAAAATTTGGCATTGAAAAATCAGATTATGTTACCGCAGTATCTAATTCTTTAATAAAAGAAACAAATGAACTGTTAAATCCAAAGAAAAAAATTGAAACTGTTTATAATTTTATTGATGAACGCGTCTATCAAAAAATCAATTCACAGGCCTTAAAAGATGAGTTCCAAATACATAAAGAGGAAAAAGTAATTATTCATGTCTCTAATTTTCGGGCTGTTAAACGAGTTCCAGATGTTGTGAAGGCTTTTGCAAAAATTGCCCAACATCTTCCTACGAAGCTCCTTTTAGTAGGGGATGGTCCTGAGATGACAGTTGTGTGTAATTTAGTGGCTGAACTTGGCTTGCGAGATAAGGTATTATTTCTTGGCAAACAAGATAATGTTGAGGAGCTTTATAGTTTAAGTGATCTTATGCTTTTATTATCAGAAAAAGAAAGCTTTGGCTTAGTGGCATTAGAAGCAATGGCATGTGGGGTCCCATGTATAGGTACAAATATAGGTGGAATTCCTGAAGTAATTACAGATGGGGAGAATGGATTTACTTGCCCTGTTGGAGATATTGATATGATTGCTGATAAAGCGATTACCCTTTTAAATGATCCACTTTTACATGAAAAGTATTCTGAGAAATCGATTAAAACAGTTCAAGATAAATTTCGAGCAGACCATATTGTTTCACAATATGAAAATATCTACTATCAACTTTTGGAATAGATACAGTGGATCTTACTTTGGAAAAGGTGATCATATGTTACAAGCGTTTCAGGATGCCGTGCCAATACTAGATAAAATAGAAGAAGCAGGTTTTGAAGCCTATTTTGTAGGAGGATCTGTAAGAGACTATTTATTAAAAAAAGAAATTGATGATGTTGATATCGCTACATCTGCTACTCCAGAAGAAATTAAATGTATTTTTCAAAAAACAATTGATGTAGGAATTGAACACGGTACAGTCATTGTTTTATACAATGGGAAAACTTATGAAGTAACAACTTTTCGAAGTGAGTCAAATTATGTAGATTTCAGAAGACCGAAAGATGTTACCTTTATTCGCTCTTTATACGAGGATTTGAAAAGAAGAGATTTTACAATGAATGCTATTGCCATGGATCGTTTTGGAAAAGTAATTGATCCATTTAATGGTCATTCTGATATTAAAAGAAAATTGATTCAAACAGTCGGTAAAGCTGAGGAGCGTTTTTCTGAAGATGCACTGCGTATGATGCGTGCTGTTCGTTTTGTAAGCCAGTTATCCTTCGATATTGAGATTGACACATTTGCTGCATTAAGACAATTTGGCCCTTTACTAATGAATATTTCTATTGAGCGAAAAACGAAGGAATTTGAAAAGCTTCTAACGGGTAAAAATCGTAATAAAGCTTTGGAAATTTTGCTTAAGGCGGAATTAAACGCATTTTTACCAGGACTTAAGGATGAAGAGAAAGCGATCAGGAAAACGATTGCCTATTCCTTAAGTCATTTAAAATTAACGGAAATGTGGACAATTCTACTTTTTACATTAAATTTATCTGTAAAAGAATCTAAAATTTTGTTAAAAGAATGGAAGCTATCAAATCAAAAAATTAAAGAGATTGAAAAAATATCAAATTTTCTATCAAAACGCTTCTTACAAAACTGGTCTAAAGTGGCAATATATCAATCCGGAATAGAAGTAAGTATGAGTGTGGAAAGAATTTATAATGTCATAAATGGAATTCAAATGGAGGAACAAATAGATAAACTAAAAAGCTTGTATAATGAACTTCCAATTAAAGAGCTTGGCGATTTAGTGGTCACTGGTCAAGACATAATGAATTGGAATATGAAACCTGGTGGGCCGTGGGTAAAAGAATTACTAATGAAGATCGAACAGGAAGTTCTATTAGGAAATATTCTTAATGAAAAGGAAGCAATAAGGGAGTGGCAAACAACTTGCAATCCGAAATAAGAAAAAAATTATTGGATGCTTTTTCTAATCACCAAGATGAGTTTATATCTGGTCAAGCGCTTGCGGATGTGATTGGTTGTTCAAGAACGGCCGTTTGGAAACATATGGAGGAGCTGCGAAAAGAAGGTTTTATCTTGGAGGCTATAAGGAATAAGGGTTACCGAATTATTAAAACAACTGAAAAAGTGACCGCAGATGAAATTCGCCTTGGGTTAAAAACTTCATTTCTAGGACAATCGATTCATTATGAAGAGAGTGTCGATTCGACTCAGAAAGTTGCTCATCGACTAGCAAATGAGAATACACCAGAAGGAACAATTATTGTAGCAGAAGAGCAAACATCTGGTCGGGGAAGAATGGATCGTAAATGGCATTCACCAAAATATACAGGTATTTGGATGAGTGTTATTTTGCGACCAAAAGTGGTGCTTGCCAAAGCACCTCAACTGACATTGATTGCCGCTGTTGCAGTGGTACAAGCGATAGAAGAAATGACGGATTTATCACCACAAATAAAATGGCCAAACGATATTTTGATTAATGGTAAGAAAATGACGGGAATACTAACTGAACTTCAAGCCGAGTCTGATCGAATCCATTCAATCATAATTGGCATGGGGATTAACGTAAATCAGTTAAAAGCCGATTTTCCAGAGGAACTACATGATATTGCTACTTCCATTGCCATTGAGCAAGGTTCAACCATTTCTAGGTCAGCTTTAATACGTAGTGTTCTGATTCATTTAGAAAAATTATATCAAATGTATTTGGAAAATGGATTTTATCCTATTAAGCTTTTATGGGAAGGATATGCATGTAGCATTGGGAAAGAAATAAAAGCACGGACGCTTACGAATACAATTGAAGGAAAAGCGTTAGGAATTACAGAAGATGGAGTATTAAGAATTGAAGATTCTACTGGTAAAATACATCTTGTGTATTCAGCTGATATTGAAATAGGAGAATAATTTTTTTCCTATAAGTAGATCAATCTAGCCAAAATGAATTAGGTTTTGTTATAATACCTAGTGGGCAGTATCCATAGGGAACTGCACCTTGAGAACGAGCTTTTTATTACAAACAATTGAAGTTCTGCCTAGATCCATTATCGGACAAGGACAGAGGGATGAAACGACTTAGGGAATTACAGGATCCTTCTGCCATGCGGAAAGATCCTTTTTTAATAGAAAAGCGGAAGCGCCTTGATTAGCCCCGACACAAATGCTTCGAAATCCAGAAAGTCGTTCTTTGACTTTTTGGATTTCGAACATTTGACTTCGAGGAGCTAGGCGCTGGAGCTGGACAATTTTCGAAGTCCAAAAAAACATATCCTTTCTTTTCTATGGGATGTCACTCTAAACATCGTTTCGTTACCTTTTTTCGTTGTCTAGCTAGGGTGTCAAATGGAATGCATTTTAGCTTTACAGTAGAAGGAGGAAAACGATTGAAACAAACGACGGATTTTATAAAAATGAAAGCAACAAATGAAAAAATTGCCATGCTTACAGCCTACGACTATCCAACTGCGAAACAAGCAGAAGCCTCAGGAGTAGATATGATATTAGTTGGGGATTCATTAGGTATGGTTGTACTTGGCTATGATTCGACAATTCCAGTAACAATAGATGATATGGTCCACCATGCTAAAGCAGTTAAACGCGGTGCGAAAAATACCTTTATTGTCGTAGATATGCCATTTTTAAGTTATCATACAACAACGAAAGATGCTCTCCTAAATGCAGGTCGTTTAATTCAGGAAACAGGTGGAAATGCTGTTAAGCTTGAAGGGGCAGATGAGGTTATAGATAAAATTTCTGCTCTAACAAAGGCGGGAATTCCGGTGATGGCCCACTTAGGTTTAACACCTCAATTAGTTAATGTATTGGGAGGCTATAAAGTTCAAGGAAAAGAAGCTAAAGCAGCCCAAAAAATAATTGAGGATGCGAAAAAATGTGAGGAAGCAGGTGCTTTCTCGATTGTATTGGAATGCGTTCCTAAACAATTGGCAAATGAAATATCAAAGGCGGTTTCCATTCCAACAATTGGCATTGGTGCAGGTTTAAATGTTGATGGGCAAGTATTGGTGTATCATGATATGATCGGTTATGGTGTGGATCGTGTCCCGAGATTTGTTAAACAATTTGATAATATTCAAACTCAAATTATAGAGGCAATTAAATCCTATGTTTCTGACGTGAAAGATGGGTCTTTTCCTGAAGAACAACATTCTTTTTCTATGAAAGAAGATGAATTAAAGGGCTTATATGGAGGAAAGTAAATGCAAATAATTGAAAACATTCATGAAATGCAAAAACAAATGACCAAGCAGAAAACTCAATCCAAATCAATTGGATTTGTTCCGACGATGGGTTATTTACATGAAGGTCATTTAAACCTAATTAGAAAATCTAAAAGTGAAAATGACGTAACAGTTATTAGTATTTTCGTTAATCCATTGCAGTTTGGGCCAAATGAGGATCTTGAGACTTACCCTAGAGACTTCGATAGAGATTACAAACTAGCATTAAATGAGGGAGTCGATTATGTATTTTATCCTTCTGTAAATGAAATGTACCCCACTGAACCTTCCGTTCTAGTAAAAGTTCAGGATCGGACAGAAGTCCTTTGTGGACGTTCTCGTGCCGGCCATTTTGATGGGGTGGCAACTGTTTTAGTAAAATTATTTAATATTGTTTCACCACATAAAGCCTACTTTGGGTTAAAAGATGCTCAACAAGTAGCTGTTGTTGATGGACTTATTCATGATTTCAATTTTCCAATTGAATTAATTCCCGTGGAAACGATTCGTGAAAATGATGGTTTAGCAAAAAGCTCAAGAAATATTCGATTAACGGATCAGGAAAGACAAGAAGCTCCTCATCTATATAAAGGCTTGCAGCTCGCTAAAGAAAGATTTGAAAATGGTGAGAGAAATACAGAACAAATCATTGCATATATCAATGAATATATTCAAAAACATACAAGTGCAGTAATTGATTATATTGAAATATACTCATATCCTCAATTAAAGCCAATTGATCACTTGGATGGGAAAATCATTATCGCATTAGCCGTTAAATTTTCTGATGTTAGATTAATTGATAATATTATTTTTTAAAGAGATAGATAATCAATAGGAGGAGGAACAACCAATGTTTCGCACCATGATGAATGGAAAAATCCATCGAGCTCGAGTAACTGAGGCAGATTTAAACTATGTAGGAAGTATAACGATTGACCAAGATATACTTGATGCTGTAGGAATGGTAGCAAATGAGAAGGTTCAAATTGTAAATAATAATAATGGCTCACGCTTTGAAACGTATATTATACCTGGAGAACGCGGAAGTGGTGTGATTTGCGTGAATGGGGCAGCTGCACGACTTGTTCAAAAGGGAGATGTAGTTATTATTATTTCCTATGTTCTCGTGGCAGAAGAAAAAATAGAATCTCATAAACCAAAGGTAGCCATTATGGATGAAAATAATCAAATAGTTGAACGCATTTCAGCAGAACCCCCGCTGACAGTAATGTAAAAAAATTATATGAATTCAAAGATCCCCTCTAGAAGGGGATTTTTCCGTTCTGAAGGTTACAATAATAATGATAAAATTATCATTTTCATACATAATATGATACCTTTTATAGATAGATGTTTCGAGGTGTAATAATGAATAATAAATATGTTGTGATCGATTTAGAAACAACTGGAAATTCGCCGAAAAAAGGAGATCGAATCATTCAATTTGCAGCGGTTATCATTGAAAATGGTCAAATTGTAGATACCTTTTCTTCGCTCGTGAATCCGAATATGCCTATTCCGATTTTTATTGAAGAATTAACAGGAATCAATGATGATATGGTTACCCATGCACCTTTTTTTGAAGAATTGGCTCCTAAAATCCAAATTCTTCTGAAGGATGCTTATTTTGTTGCACACAATGTTCTCTTTGATCTTTCTTTTCTACAAGAAGAGCTAGTATTGGCAAATCAAGAAGGCTTTTTTGGTTCAGTCATTGACACGGTTGAGATGGCAAGATTTCTTTATCCTACTATGGATAGCTATAAATTAAACGATTTAGCAATTCAATTTGGATTTGAGCATGATCGACCACATCAGGCAGATAGTGATGCCTTAGTAACAGCAAAAATATTATTGCATTTTTTAAATAAAATGAATCAGATTCCATTTCCAACTTGCACTCAGTTAAGTGAACTAGCAGGAGGGTTAAAAAGTGATATTCAGTTGCTATTCGAAGAAATGATTGAAGAAAAAGCGCGAGAATGGAAAGTGTTGCCTCATACTTTAGAAATAGTTAACGGACTTGTTCTTTACAAAGAAATGGATGAAGCTAAATGGAAAAGTACAGAGATAATTCAATATCCATATCCAGTTTCCCATAATGATAAGGAAAATCAAATAAAAAAAGCCTTTTCCAAATATCAAAGAAGAAAGGGTCAGTTTCAAATAATGGATCATGTATATGAAGCCTTTATTAATGAACATCATTCAATGTTAGAGGCCGGAACAGGAATTGGAAAATCTTTAGGCTATCTTTTACCTGCAGCATATTTTTCAAAGCACACAAAAAATAAAGTATTAATTAGTACTTTTACGACCCAACTTCAAAGCCAACTCATTGGAAATGATCTTACCCTTTTAAAAAAGATGCTGCCATTTGACATCAATATTGCTTTGTATAAGGGGAAAACCCATTATGTAAGTTTATCAAAATTTGCCGAAAGCTTACGTGATCATGAAGATAATTACGATTCATGTTTAACGAAAATGCAAATCTTAATTTGGTTACTAGAAACGAAGACAGGAGATGTCGATGAATTAAACTTATCAAGTGGGGGACAAATTTTTTGGAAAAGAATTAGACATAGTAAAGAATCAGATAAAGGCGAATTAGCTGAAAAGGATTTTTATTTAAGGGCAAAAAAGAAGGTTAACCAAGCTGAGTTAGTCATTACGAATCACAATATGCTTTTATCAGATTTATCTAGTCAAAAACATTTACTGCGTAAGATCGATTATATTATTTTAGACGAGGGACATCAGTTTCATAAAGTGGCACTCAAATATTTTGGTGCACAATTGGATTATTTTACAATCCGTTTACAATTGAATCAATTTGGATTATTTGATCAAAAGCAACTTTTATATAAATTAGACCACTGGCTTAGAAAGATTGATCATATATCATTTCCCTTTGAAAAAATGTCTAAATTAATTACGGATCTATTTTTTGAAATGGATGAATTTTTTAAAGCGATTCGGATCTTTGTGAAAAATACAAGTAGTAGTGAACCAACTTCAAAAATAAGCCATAAAATAGATAGAGGATCAAGTCATTTTAAGAGCTTACTTCATAGTTCGGAGCGATTTTCTTTCACATTAAAAGATTTTATTGATACGATCCAATTAGGCTGTGATTTAATGGGGGATTTAAAAGGATTAAAAGAATCGGATCAACGATTATTGGACGGAATAACACAAGGATTGGAAGACCTTACAAGGCTTAGAGAAAATATTACTCGTATTTTTTTACATCCAGATGAGAAAGATGTTTCTTGGATTGAAATTGATTTTAGAGCCTATCAGAATTCAACAACTGTTTATTTACAACCTGTTTCGATATCCGAGCAACTAAATAAGCAATTCTTTTCGGATAAAAAAAGCGTAATTTTAACTTCTGCGACATTAACGGTGAATAATGGATTTGATTATATCTTAAATGAAATGGGTATGGAAGCAACAACCAATACTTTAACAATTCCATCTCCTTTTGATTATAAAAATAAGATGAAGCTTTTTGTTCCCCAAGATGTACCAGATATCAAGAAAGTAAGTCTTGAAAATTATGTAGCAGCAATTACTGAACAAATTATTTCTATAGCAGAGGTAACTAAAGGACGTATGCTTATCTTATTTACCTCTCATGACATGCTTAGAAAAACCTATAATCTAATGAAAGAAAGTGGCTTACTAGAGGAATATGCATTAATCGCGCAAGGTATTTCCAGTGGAAGTCGTACGAGATTAACAAAGAATTTTCAAAAGTTTGAGAAAGCTATCCTCCTTGGAACGAGTAGTTTCTGGGAAGGGATTGATATTCCAGGTGAAGATCTTTCTTGCTTAATAATGGTTAGACTCCCCTTTACACCACCAGATGATCCGTTTATTCAGGCAAAGTGTGAAGAAGTAAAAGCTCTTGGAGGAAATCCATTTCTCGAAGTATCCTTGCCAGAAGCTGTTTTACGTTTCAAGCAGGGTTTTGGTAGATTAATTCGTACCGATGAAGATAAAGGAGTTTTGATCGTATTTGACAGAAGAATTATTCATACAAAGTATGGAAGCGCCTTTTTAAAGTCAATCCCAGATGTGCCAGTAAAGGAATTAAGTTTAAATGGAATTCTCGAAACCATGAGAAGGTGGCTTTAAAAATAGGCTAAATCGGTCCAGAAAAAAAGCCGTGCAATTTAGCACAGCCAAGACAAGTGGACTAGAAAGTATTTTGTGTTTAACAATGAAAAAACATTAACGAATAGATTTTCAACTGCTATAATAGTGATGGAAGTTGACTAATGGTTCGTAATCATATTATGACCGATTATCACATTGTTATAAGTAATATATTGTTCATCTTTAGGAGGATTTTTCCAATGGAAAGTAAGATTGAGATTCTTTCGACTGTAACAATACAAAACAGTCCTGAATTATACAAAATTGTCGACACTTTAAATCGAACTTTAAAACATGAAAATTTAATGTTTGGTTTAGCATTAGCACGAGAAGATCAAAATAAAGCGATTTTTACTATTTATCGTACATAGAGACTGAGTGATATCAATGAAAAAATTCCTTTGGATTTTCTTATGTTTCTTATTCTTAATTATTGTTGTTTTCATTTTTACTTATAATCAATCAGTTAAACCAATCAAAAGTGCGGAACAAGAGGCCATAAAAATTGCTTTAGAAGAAACTAGAATGGAATCGGTTGATGAGTATGAACTATATCATGGACTTGAAACGATTTCGGTTGTAAAAGGGAAAAACCGTGAAGGCGAAAAAATCATTGTTTGGATTCCCGAAAACCCCAAAAAGTTAATAACAAGAAAAGAAAAAAATGGGGTTTCTGAAAAGGAAGCTATTGAAAAAGTTTTTCAATTTACAAAACCTAAAAAAATTGTCGATGTGCGATTAGGAATGGAAAAAGGGATTCCATTTTGGGAAATATATTATCTTTCTGAATCCAATTTAATTAATTATTATTATGTTGATTTTGAAACAGGTGAATGGCTTAAAAAAATAGAAAATTTATAATTTTTTGGGAGGAAATACTTCAATGGACATAAAGCTAGCCAATAGAGTTAAGGCATTAACCCCGTCAACCACACTTGCCATTACAGCAAAAGCCGCAGCATTAAAAGCGCAAGGTTTTGATGTAATCGGCTTAGGTGCAGGAGAACCAGATTTTAATACTCCGCAGCATATCATTGATGCTGCATTACAATCGATGAATAAAGGTTATACAAAATATACTCCATCTGCAGGACTGCCAGCTCTAAAACAAGCGATTATCGAGAAATTTATAAAAGATCAAGAAATCGAATACAAACCGAATGAAATCATCGTGGGTAATGGGGCAAAGCATGTTCTCTACACATTATTTCAAGTCATTCTTGATGATGGGGATGAAGTTATAATTCCAACTCCTTATTGGGTAAGTTATCCTGAACAAGTGAAGCTTGCAGGAGGAGTACCTGTATATGTAGACGGAGCAGAACATAATGATTATAAAATTACCCCAGAACAACTATCAGCAGCCATATCGAATAAAACACGAGCAGTAATCATAAATTCTCCAAGTAATCCTACTGGGATGATTTATTCTAAAGAAGAACTAATGGAATTGGGTAGAGTTTGTCTTGAGAAAAACATCATCATTGTTTCTGATGAGATTTATGAGAAACTCGTTTATGGTGAGAATAAACATGTATCGATTGCTCAGCTTTCGCCACAATTAAAACAACAAACGATTGTAATAAATGGGGTTTCAAAGTCCCACTCAATGACAGGGTGGCGGATTGGTTATGCTGCGGGGAATAGCGAAATCATTACAGCGATGACAAATCTTGCTAGCCATAGTACATCAAACCCAACAACAACCGCTCAATACGGAACGATTGCTGCTTACACAGGACCTGCGGAACCTGTTGAAGAAATGCGGCGAGCATTTGAAGACCGTTTAAATGCCATATATGATAAACTAATTTCCCTTGAAGGCGTAACCTGTATTAAACCTCAAGGAGCATTCTATTTATTTCCTAATGTGAAAAAGGCTGCAGAGATAACTGGATTTCAATCCGTTGATGATTTTGTAGAAGGATTATTAGAAGAGGCAATGGTCGCTGTTATCCCTGGTTCTGGTTTCGGTTCCCCAGACACTATTCGCTTATCCTATGCAACCTCTTTGGAATCATTAGAAAAAGCCATTTCTAGAATGGAACAATTTATTAATAATAAAAAGAAGTAGTATACAACTATAAAATGAAAAGTCGACATCGACTTTTCATTTTATTTTATAATCCAGCTTCAGCGCCTAGCCCCTCGAGGTCAAATGTTCGACACCCAAAAAGTCAAAGAATGACTTTCTGGATGTCGAAGCATTTGCTTGTCGGGGCTGATCAAGGCGCTTACGCATTTTTTTCACTTGTAATTGTTGGTCATGTGTCCAATCAGTATCCGTACCGACAAGGAAACATTCATGTTATACTAGTATGGAGGTGGCATTGATGGATAAAATGAATCTTATCGCTTGGGCTAATGAAGGAAGTATTAACATACCATCCTTTCTAATTACTCATTTCAAATCTTTAAAACTAAATGAATCGGAGTTAGTTTTAATTCTTCAAGTTATTTCTTTTCAAAATAAAGGAAATGATTTTCCTACCCCAGAAGAATTGTCAAATCGAATGACATCATCAGCTGATATTTGTGCAAATATGCTAAGATCATTAGTACAAAAGGGATTTATTGAAATCTCTGATGAATATAGTTCTGAAGGTATTCGTTATGAAAAATACTCACTTGAACCACTGTGGGAGAAAGTTATTGAGCAATTTTTATTAATAAGAAAATCAGAAGATCATGTAATCAAAAGTACATCGGAATCCGATTTATATATTTGTTTCGAAACAGAGTTTGGGCGTCCGCTTTCACCATTTGAAATCGAAACTTTATCGATGTGGTTGGATGATGATCGTCATGATACCATTATCATTAAAGCGGCGCTAAGAGAAGCTGTGATATCAGGTAAATTGAATTTTAGATATATCGATCGTATTTTATTTGAATGGAAGAGGAATGGAATTAAAACGGTTGAGCAAGCAAAAAGCTATGGGTTAAAATTTCGACAAAAACCTAGACAAGCAGTCAATCAAAAACCATCTACTAACCCAGTTCCTATCTATAACTGGCTAGAAGACGTAACGGGAGAAATTTAATTTTCTCTCTTTTTTTGAATAACTAATGTAATAAAAGGATTTCAAAGAGGGGATAAAACAATGTTAAATAAAACTGAAATTAGATATGCGTTAGATCAAATGGGTGAATTATTTCCTGATGCACATTGTGAGCTTGTTCATTCAAATCCTTTTGAACTAGTTATTGCTGTTGCTTTATCGGCACAATGTACTGATGTATTAGTTAATAAAGTTACGAAGGATTTATTTCAAAAATACAAAACTCCAGAAGATTATTTAAAAGTGTCATTAGAGGAATTACAAAACGATATACGCTCCATTGGACTTTTTCGCAATAAAGCAAAAAATATTCAAAAACTTTGCCAGTTACTTCTAGACGAGTACGACGGTATTGTTCCTAAAGAACGTGACGAACTTCAAAGACTTCCAGGGGTTGGGAGAAAGACGGCAAATGTTGTTATGTCAGTTGCCTACGGAATTCCAGCAATTGCAGTCGATACACATGTGGAGAGAGTAAGTAAACGTATAGGAATTTGCAAATGGAAAGATTCTGTCTTAGAGGTTGAAAAAACACTAATGAAGAAAATACCTGAGGATGAATGGTCAGATACGCATCATCGATTAATTTTTTTTGGAAGATACCACTGTAAGGCTCAAAACCCTCAATGTGGTTCTTGTCCTTTGTTACACATTTGTAGGGAAGGAAAAAAACGAATGAAAGGAAAGGATACCGCGTGAAAGTTGAGTGTTTTGAGAACCACATCCTTTTATTATTAGACCAATGGTCAGAATTAAAATTAAAGCTAATCCAACTTTTTGAAAATAGAGATCGAAAAAACACTCTTGGTCCAATGCAAGAAGGAATTGATTTATTTCTTAATTTTCTTTCGTGGAGTAATGATATCGTACGAGACGATCTTTCAATGAACTATTCAGCGTTACATTGGAAGCCGGTCAATGTAAATGAACGCCTTGAATTTATTAAACAACGTCCAAATCTTTATCATTCTTTTATTCAGTTAGTAGAATTAATGTCAGAACAAGAAAAGCAATATAGAAAAAAAATAGCCATAAAAAAAGTGACTAAGCAGTAGCTGAGTCACTTTTTCTATTTGTTTAATCGTTATTAGAACCAGTATCATCATCATTTGGATCGGTTCCATCGGTCTCGCCGTTATTTGGATTCTCGCCTGTACCGTTATTATTTCCATCATCATTTAGATTTTCGTCATTTCCGCCACCCAAGTCAATAGGATTTGGAATTTCGATCATAACTACAGCAGGCTCACTTCGTAATTCTCCTCTAATTGCAACAACCTTAAAGGTATATATCCCACCAACTACAGGTTTTGTCACGAGAAGTCCTTTTTCTTTCGTTGTCTCCAGAATCTGATCTGCACCATCATCTAAAGAGGCACTTACCTCAAAATCAATAGGAGATTCTACAGTTCCAGTTAAAGGATAGTCCCATGTTAGTTTAATTTCATTCATTGTAGGATCATAGGTTGCAATGAAGTTTCCAGGTATATCTACTTTATCGAATTTTGTTGAAGTTTCTTTAGGCGCCTTACCTTTTACAGCCCACTCATATAATATTTGATCCTTTGGTGTAAACGGACTTGCTAATTTAGCAGGGAAGGTGCCTTTTTCAATTTGGACTTTTTCTACACTTTTTGGAACGGTAAAATCTGTAGATTCTATATCCTTAGAAACGTATTCCATAATATTTTTAAATAAATATTGGGCGATTCTTTGATCATTTCCGGATGGTATATATTTTTTTCGATTTTTATATCCTGTCCATATTGCGGCTGTATAATCAGGTGTGTATCCAGCAAACCAAGCGTCTGGAACAGCCCCTCTTGGGACATTATATTTTTGCATCTCGTCATCGGAATAGTTCGTAGTACCCGTTTTTCCTGCTATATGAAGGCGAGGGACATTTGCTCTTCCCCCCGTACCATATGATTCCTTTACTACACTTTTTAACATATCGGTAATAAGAAAAGCTGTATAGTCTTTCATAACAACTTGCATTTCCGGTTTCGTATTTATTTCAGTGCCATCTCTTAATTCTATTTTCGATACTGTGTATGGTTCTGTGTAAAAGCCATTATTCCCAAATGCACTGTAGGCTCCAGCCATTTGAAGAGGGGATACACCCGTTTCTAGACCACCAATTGCGTACGATTCATATACTTCTTCAAGCGGAAGTCCTAAGTTCTGAGCAAATTCCTTCGCATTCTCGGTGCCAACCTGTTGTAAAGTTTGAATAGCAGTCGTGTTTCTAGAACGAGCTAACGCTTCTCTCATTGTCATAGGTCCCATATATTGTTTATCCCAGTTTTTTGGTTGGGTGGTACTATTCCCTGAATATTTGGTCGGTTTATCGTCGAGGGTATGGTATGTACCCCATTGTAAAAATTCAATCGCTGGACCATAATCTAAAATTGGTTTTATCGTGGAACCAGGTTGACGTTTTGTGTCAATAGCATAATTAAAGGGTCTTTTCCCCTTTTGATTACGTCCACCGCCAATGGCACTCACTGCACCTGTTTTCGTATCTAATAATACGATACCGGCTTGAAATTCATCATCTGGATATTCAATTACGTCATCTGTGTTTAAAATATTTTCAACATAAGATTGTGCATCAGGGTCTAGTGTCGTGTGAATCGTTAATCCATCCGAATAAATATCATAGTCACCTTGATTATTCACTTCGTCAATGACTGCATCAACAAATGATTCATAAGGGTTATCATCCTGCTCGCGATCTTCTTCCTTCACAAGCGTGGATTCAATCGGAACTTTCTTCGCTGCTTCCATTTCTTCTTTCGAAATATACCCATGTTGATGCATTAACGTCAATACAATATTTCTTCTTTTTTCTGCTCTTTCAGGATAATAAAAAGGGTTATAGTTATTAGGGCTTTGTGGTAATCCGGCAATAACAGCTGCTTCAGGTAGCGTTAATTCTTCTAACTCTTTCCCGAAATAGATATGTGCAGCTGTTTTAATACCGTGAAGATTTTTTCCCATTAAGTTTTTGTTTACATAAATTTCAAAGATTTTTTCTTTCGTATATTTTTGTTCTAGCTGATAAGCTAACCAAGCTTCTTGAATTTTTCTTGTTAATGTTTTCTGGGTTGTTAGGAACGAATTCTTAACAACCTGCTGGGTAATCGTACTAGCTCCTTCAGATCCAAATCCATTCGTGAAATTGGCAATGACTGCCCCTCCTAGACGGATGAAATCAATGCCATGATGCTTGTAGAATCGAACATCTTCGGTTGCCAATACGGCATCTTCCATTAACTTTGGTATATCATCATATTCAACATAATCACGGATAACGGCTCCTAGCTCTGTTACAACCTCGCCATTTTTGTCTAGTATTTTTGAAGAAACAGGGTCTTTTAATAATTTTTCATCTAGCTTAGGTGTATCTTTTAAGATCATTGCCACGGTGACTCCACCTGCAATGACACCAATTAGTCCAATAATGACAATTGATAGAAATACCTTTTTCCATAAACCAGCCGATTTCTTCTTTCCTTTTTTATTTTGATTAGAAAGTTTTTTTCGGCGATCCTCTCTTGATTGGTATTTCTCACTCATATTTATTTCCTACCTTTCCTTTGTAAACGACTATTTAGAGTTGATAAAGTTTATCTATTACTTTAATATAGTCAATTCTTGGATGAAAGCCAACTGATATGAGGTGAGCATTCTGTCCAATTTCCTCTAATGTAATAGATTTTCTTCCACCGTTTATCATTCTATTCCAAAATGAAAGTAACATGTTTCCCTCTAGTAAATAAATCTCCTCGATCGTAGAAAAGCGAAGGATAACAAAACTGATTCCATTTTGATTAAGAACCGAAGAGATATGTTTGATTTGATGCTCATGAAAATTTTTAAGCGGAAAGGAACTGCTTAATTGCGTTTCCTTTGCTTCAAAATCAATATATCGTCCTTTATATACTCCATTATAATCTGTAGTAGAAGCTTGTTTAAAATATGCTTCCTTAATTACAGCTGCACTTCTCTTTGGATAATCCACTTGTACAATTTGAACCGGTGTGGGTTTTTTGTGAATCACAGCAATATTGTTCTCTAGGTAATATTCATTTGTCACATTTAAGTCTTCCTCCAAAGTCATTCCCCTGTTACTATATGTCCCATTTTTCTTTAAAGAATTCGCAAAGGATGGCTGGGGTTTGGGGATATAACGTTTACCGTTTGGATAATGAACATTCATTTGATTGCACCTCGCCTACTATACCATATCATAACAAAACTTCTTCGTCAGTTGTTGAATAAATTGATTCAGGTATTAAAGAATAATAATATTACGATGAAAAGGCAGATGACGAAGTGCAACAATTTGAAACGGATAAAAAGATTGTCAATGTAATTAAGCAATTAACACTACATCATAATAAAGATAATCTTTCCAGGACGGAAGCCTATTTTAACTATTTTAAATCCTATCCAGAAATAAAATGGTCCTTTCTTGCAAGTATGGTTTCAAGAAATAGCGGCTACAATATGTGCGATTTAGAAGGAGAATATTTTTCTAATTTGCTAGACCCTTCTTTTAGAAAGCTCCTTTATTTGACATATGAACGGGCAAATTGGCTTATCTTTCAAGATATTTTTCCACAATTAATGATTTATAAATATTCGACGAAATTTAAACGTCCTTTGTTTCACCTCATGGAATATTTCCAAGTTTCAGACTTTATTCAAAATGAATGGGAACATTATTGGGACAAGCGTGATGAGAATCGATTACTAACTGCCTTAATCATAAATGAACAAAATGTGATCCATAAACCAGTGATAAAACATCCGATATACAAAAATAGTGTATTTCATTCTTTCATTTTTCAAATGGAGGATTGGTTTCATTTTAGTTGTGTTCTCTTTCCTACTTGTGAAGGCAAAGTTTATGGAGCAAGTGTAAATGGATTCAGAAAAGTGGATAAAAGAATTGATTTAGGAAAGAGGTTAGCTAATATACTATTTCAACCGCAATTATTTCCAGACTTTTTTGTGTTCGCTGAGAAACAAACACATACGGGATCAAGATATGATTATGAACGTTACTTTTCTAAAAAAAATTATAGAAAAACGCCATATCTTCGAACAGCTTTTCCAATTATTAGTCATCACCTTCATAATAAAGTGGATTGGAGCTTGAAAAAGAAAGTTCCACATTCATGGTTATTTGGGGATATTATCCATAAACACCCGATACAGCTGAATGATTGGTATGAAAAAAAACAAAGTCAGATTCAATTACTAGTTGCGTTGAACCAATTAATAAAATAGAAAAAACGGCTAATTGAGCCGTTTTTACTTTAAGTTGATGGACGATTTGGTCCTTCTAATTTTTTATCACCGTAACCTCGTTTATTTTCGTTTTGACGATCTAATTGTTTTTTACTTTCTTTCCCTTGTTTTTGCACAGGAAAACACCTCCTAATAAATAGGTTGTGCTATTTGCGGACGTATCATTCCTTGTATAGAAACTGTCGAATTCCATGCAAAACAACACTTTCTTTGGCGAATTACTTCTAGTTTTGTCAAGTGTGAAGGAGTCCTTCAATCGTTAGAGAATACCTTGATTAAGAAAACATTAGGAGGTCTTAATAATGATTGAAAACCAAAGCTCAAAAGAAAAATTATTAACGATGCTTACGGAGATTTATGACCAGTTAGAAGAGTTAGAGGAAGTACTAGATTGTTCGTTATCTGACCTTCGAGATGATCTTTATCAGCAGCATTCCAATAATGTGGCAAAAATAGAAGAAAAGATTGTAATGAAAGAACAAAAATATCATCGTCACATAAGTGCTACAAAATGTGAAAAAGAAACGAATCAAAGTATTCCCCAAAACTTAAAACTTGAATTAGGTTTTTAAAATAAATAAAATGATGGGAGTAGCTTCTGATTTGGGCTACTTTTATTTTTTTATAAATGAGGGATGGGGATGGAAAAACAGCTTTTCATAACGACTAATAAACTTCTTAATCTAATTGAAAAAGGGAAAGAGCATTTTGAGAAAGCAAAGACCAGTGGAAAGGAAGGGGACTTTTTTACAGAAGTAAAGCCATTTTCGGATATAGTAAAGATTACAGCTGACGAATGGTTGGATGTGGCAATAAGATGGATTCAAATAAGAAATCCAAAGTATATTAATCAAAAACAGTTAGAGACAACTTATGATCATCTTGAAAAAATCAGTATTCAATCTTTTTATCCAAATACAAGTAGAAAAATATTTTTAAGCTCCATTCAATCATCGCAATTCGTTCTTCAAAGTATTATCCAATTTCTTGAAGATACTCCTTCGTAAAAGGTCTAGAAAATTAACTTTTTTAGGCTTTTTAAAATTTTTTTCACCTTATTGTTTGTTAGGCATAATGTATAGTAGTGATAAATGCGATAGGAGATGTATGCCCATGTTTAGGAGAAAACAAAATATGCAAAGTTATAATAGACAGTATAATCAAATGGAGTTATTAAATATGGGAAATCCATATTATCCTTCAGCTCCAATTCCGATGTACTCTCCATTTCATCAAAATCCATACGTACATCAACCATATTCAAATTATCCCCAAAACTACTCGAACAACCAATGGAATAATCAACAGTCATATAATTTTCATACTCCTTATTCATCTGCATTAATGGGAACGAAGAGTAATGTTCAGTCTATTTTTCATAATCCATTAGAACCAAAAAATCCGTACACTTCACAAATGCAAATGAATCAAAATCAAATGAACTACAATCCCTATCCAAAACCAAACATGATTCCAAGACCTAATGGTGGATTTGGAACGATTATGAATTCATTTAAAGGCCAGGATGGTAATCTGGATTTAAATAAAATGATGAATACAGCTGGCCAAATGGTGAATGCAGTAAGTCAGGTTTCTTCAATGGTGAAAGGATTAGGTGGATTTTTTAAAGTATAGCAACTCATATGTTTGTAAGATAAGACGATGGCTATTCGTCTTTTTTTATTGGACTCTTTATTGTGATTACCTTGAATTAACGAAAAATAGAGAATATTATTGACAATATGAAATGAAATAAGGAAAATGAAATTAATTATTATTTCAATAAAGTAATCGTAACGCGATCTTTACTTTATATAGAAAGGAGATAAAAAATGATAAGAATCCTTCAGCAAATATTTTTTATCATTATTTTAATATTATTACTAGCGTCATTACCGAGTGTCATCGGGATAGATCCAATCTCAAAAGGTATATCGTGGGAATTTGATAATCTACCACAGGTTTTTGGGAATTTTATTACGGAACTTAGTAGTGGAAGTCTTGGAACTTATCATTTAGGAGGACAAGAACGGCAGATTTCTGTAGATATAAGAAATAATTTTTTTACAAGTTTATCTATTATGATAGTCGGCGTGAACGTAGCCGTTTTCGTAAGCTTATTGTTTGGCATCTTCGTTAGTCGATTTAGAGTGACAAAAATAGTTAATGTTTTTTTGAATATTTTAGCAATTATTCCTGATTTTATTATTATCATTTTTTCATTACTAATAGCTGTGAATATATATAAGGCAACAGGGGTAAGAATCATATCATTAAGACCCGATGCAGGTGCTCTTAATATATGGTTTCCGATGTTACTTGTCGGTATTGCTCCTACATTGTACTTATTTAAATTAATTGCCGTAAAATATTATCAAATAAGTGGTGAGGATTATATTCGAACAGCAATCGCAAAAGGAATGAGGATAAATTATATTAACTTCCAACACGTATATAAGAATATCGAACCTTTTATTGTCGCTGAATTAACAAAGATCGTTTCACTTTCAATTGGTAATATGTTTATTATTGAATATTTATTAAATGTTCCGGGAATAACAAAATTTATTTTTTTAAGTCAGCAAGTACAGCCGATTACAATTGGTTTGTTTTCTATGCTTATTATTTCACTGATTGTCTATGTTTCTGTTAGATTCGGACTCTATTTGTTTAAAAGAGGTTTTCTATATGAATAAACTGCTGCGGATTAATTACTCATTTTATTTGGGTATCACACTGGTGCTTATCCTTGTTTTCCTTGCTATCTTTGGACCCGTTTTGGCTCCACACTCATTAACGGAGACACTCGGGACAAGCTATGTAGATGGCGATATTATTGCTCCACCATTAGAGCCTTTTAAATCAATCATCTATCCTTTAGGTACCGATCGTTGGGGCTATGATTTATTGTCAATGGTGTTAACGGGGATACGTTATACCATATTTATTTCCTTAGCTATTACGATAATCAAAATGCTTGCTGGTACGATCATCGGGATATATGTAGGAACTTGGAAGGAAACCCCCAGTTGGATGGAGTCGATTGAGGTTTCATGGAGTTATGTGCCATTATTTTTAATTCTCTATTTCTTTTTTAATCCAATCAATTTTAATAATAAGGTAGAATTAGAGTCTTCTCAATTAATACTTTACTTTATTATCTTAACTTCAATTATAAGTATTCCAAGTATTATTTCTTCAGTTAGAAAAAAGTCTCATGAAATCTCTAAGTCTGTATTTATTGAGGCTGCAAGAACGTTAGGAGCAAACCGACATCGGATTATCTGGAAACATATTTTTCCACAAATGAAGGAATCTCTACTTGTTATGTTTATTTTAGAAATTGTATACGTGATTACGATAATGGGGCAACTGGCTTTAATGGACATTTTTATCGGTGGAACCATTGTTAGAACAGACCCAACGATCTATTTATCAATAACCAAAGAATTATCAGGTTTAGTAGGGTCAGCACGTGGAAATATTTATGGGTCACAATATATTTTACAAATCCCATTAGTATTATTGTTAATTACGACACTTTCTTTTAGCCTTTTAGCAAATGGCTTAAAAAATCGTTATCAATCGAATTATCAGAGAACACCTTGGATTAAAACCGGTTTTGAACCGAAGTTAATGCCAAGAAGACAAAAAAGGTCATAACAGAATTTGTTATGACCTTTTTTGATGTATAGGAAATTATAAAATACTCGGATTTGGATAACTTCATAACTTGTATAATCCACGTCCAGCGCAAGCGTCCTAGCCCCTACGTACAGGAAGTACTAGTGTCGACAATGCGACAGGACGTCGCACCTTTGTCGACCTCGAGGCCAAATGGCGCCCCAAAGATGAGGTTAAAGAGCAAACCTCCTCTTTGGGACGGCATTTGCTTGTCGCGGCTGATCAAGGCGCCCCGCGCTTTTTTTAATCAAAAGATCTCATCCATTAATGTTTCTGGATATAGAATCATATTTCCATGTTCGTCCATTTCGATTAATTCTTCTTTTTTCATTTTTGTTAGTGTTCGGCTAACTGTTTCTCTTGTTGTACCGATCATATTTGCTAAATCCTTATTGGTAAACTCATTTTTTAAGGTTACTGAACCATCTTCATTTGCTGTGCCGTGCTCTTCTCCTAAACGAATGAGAAGTTTAATGATTTGTTCATATGTATTATTTAGAATTTGTTCTTCGAGGCGATTTTGCAAATTGACAATTTTCTCTCCTAACACTTTAAACACTTTAATGCAAAGTTCAGGATTTTCAATTAATACATTTTCGAATTTGGCAATAGGGACAACAACTAAAGTCGCTTTCTCTAACACTTCTGCATTTGCTGGATAGCTTCCCTTTCGGAAGAAACCAACATGTGGGAACATTTCGCCTTTTTTTAATATCGAGACAATTTGCTCTCTTCCGTTTATATCACTTTTATAAATTTTCACCTTTCCCTCATCGATAAAATACACATTATCTAATGGTTCACCTTGTAAAAAAATATAACTGTTTTTTTTCCACGTTCGTGATAAAGAAATTTGCACAATCTTTTCAATTTCTAGCTCATTTAAATCTCTAAAAAGCATAAAGTCAGAAAGAACTTTTTTAATTTGATCTTCTCTCATTTCCTTCACTCCAAATCATCCACTAATCCTCTTATTCTATTCTAACATTATAGCCAGTTTAAACAATCTTTTAACAAATATATTATTCACGTTGGAGTTTTAATCAGGCTGTTTTCTTAAACTGTGTTGCTTGAAAAAGTAGTGGTTGATTTCCACTCCAGGATTCTCGCTTTCCGCGGAAAGCGAGTACCCTTGCAACAATCAACGGACAAATTTATCGTCTAAACAATGTGAATAGAACTTTAAAAAATTAGGGAATTAGTGGAAAGGGAAAATATTTATTTATTTCCTCTTTTGAAACGAACATCTATTCGTTAAAATAGATATGATGAGGTGAAAGAAATGAATGTTCGTAAATCTTTGCAAACCATTTTAGCAGAAATAAAACTTCAAGAAAGTTTTCACGAAAATATTGTCCATTGGCATACGTTAGAATCTAAGCCTGCCATTACAGAACCACTTCCAGTGAATCTTCATCATAAATTAATTGAGGCTTTAAAGAATAAAGGAATCGACCAATTATATAGCCACCAACGAACTGCGTATGAGCGAGTACAGAATAATCAATCGATAGTGGCTGTTACTCCTACTGCATCAGGGAAAACTCTTTGTTATAACTTACCAATCTTGCAATCTATTTTAGATAATAAGAACTCAAGAGCCTTATATATTTTTCCTACAAAGGCACTTGCTCAGGATCAAAAAAGTGAGATTAATGAGTTGATTCAGTCTTCAGATATGAATTTGAATAGTTATACATATGATGGAGACACTCCTGCAAACATCCGCCAAAAGGTGCGAAAAGCGGGACATATTGTGATTACAAATCCCGATATGCTGCATTCGGCAATTTTACCCCATCACACGAAATGGGTTTCATTGTTTGAAAACCTTAAATATATCGTTATTGACGAACTTCATATTTATAGAGGAGTATTTGGCAGTCATGTGGCGAATGTCATTCGGAGATTGAAAAGGATTTGTAACTATTATGGTAGTGATCCGATTTTCATTTGCACATCCGCAACTATAGCGAATCCACTAGAGCTTGCAGAAACACTTACGGAAAAGAAAATGGAATTAATCGATAATAATGGTGCACCTTCGGGTACCAAACATTTTTTATTCTACAATCCACCAATTGTTAATAAACCGTTAAATATTCGTAGAAGCGCCACTCTTGAGGCTAGAAAATTAGCAGCAAATTTATTGAAAAATAAAATACAAACGATTATTTTTGCTAGAAGCAGGGTACGTGTGGAAATTTTACTATCTTATCTTCAAGATTTGGTAAAAAATCAGCTAGGTCCTAAATCAATTCGCGGTTATCGAGGGGGATACTTACCTACGGAACGTCGTGAAATTGAAAAAGGTTTAAGAAATGGAGAAATTTATGGTGTGATCAGTACAAATGCTCTTGAATTAGGGGTTGATATTGGTCAGCTACAAGCATGTATTATGACTGGATACCCTGGAAATATTGCAAGTGTTTGGCAGCAAGCTGGCCGTGCTGGAAGACGGCATGGTGAATCACTTGTTATATTAGTGGCAAGCTCTAGCCCATTAGACCAATATATTATCCAAAATCCTGACTACTTTTTCAATAAGAGTCCAGAAACGGCGAGAATTAACCCGGATAACTTGATCATTCTGATTGACCATATGAAATGTGCTGCATTTGAATTACCATTTAAAAAGAATGAACCATTTGGATTGCTTGACACAGCTGAAATTCTAGAATATTTATCAGAAGAACGGGTATTATTCCAAAATGGTGATAAGTACTTCTGGATGAACGATTCATTCCCAGCTCACAATATTAGCTTAAGATCTGCATCTGGGGAAAACGTGATTATTATTGATCAATCTGAAGTGGCTGCTGTAAAGGTTATCGGTGAGATGGATCAATTTTCAGCGATGACATTGTTACATGATGAAGCGATCTACTTACATCAAGGCATCCAGTATCAAGTTGAAAAGTTGGACTGGGAGGAAAAAAAGGCATATGTACGTGAAGTAGAGGTTGATTACTTTACTGATGCTAATCTTGCTGTGCAGCTTAAAGTGTTAGAAGTGGATAAACAAAGGGAGTCGAATGAAGTGGAGATAGCATATGGGGATGTGACGATCCAAGCTATGGCGACTATTTTTAAAAAAATTAAATTCGAATCTCATGAAAATATCGGTTCAGGACCAATTCATTTACCTGAAGCTGAGCTTCATACTAGTTCTGCCTGGATTTCTTTGAATAAAGGTATGGAAAAGTTCGGACAAGAACGTTTAGAACAAGGGTTAATTGGTGTGTCCCATGTATTAAAGCATATTGCCCCATTGTATGTCATGTGTGATCCACAAGATGTTCATGTTGTCCCACAATTAAAAGCTTCACATAATGAGAAACCAACGATTTTCTTCTATGACAGGTATCCTGGCGGTATAGGATTAAGCGATTCTTTATATACAGGAATGGAAATGATACTAGAAAGTGCTGTGAAAATGGTAGAGAGTTGTCAATGTGAGGACGGGTGTCCTTCCTGTATTGGCACAGATTCTTTTCATGAACAAGGTAAAAGAGATGTTTTAAAGCTACTTTCGTTATTTCTAGAGGTAGGAAATCAATATGTCACTTAAAAATAAGTTAAATCGAATAAAAACACATATCGTGAATAAGGAATTGGCAATCGACAATCATCAAATAAGCCCATCGTTGGAGATACCCTTTTTAGATAAATGGCAAGATGAAGGAGCAAGCCCCTTTTTCATGGATGGTCAATACTGTTTTATACGTAAAAAGTCTTTTCCATTACAGTTTCAGCACGGTCGTTATCAATTAGGTGAATATCTTAATGCGGTGGAGTCATGGAACCATAGCCATCTTAACCATCCTTTATCCACGAAAGGGTTTCAAGCAGAACAGTTGTTTTTCTTTGATACAGAGACAACTGGTTTAGGAGGTGGCGTTGGGAATACGATTTTTATTTTAGGTCATGCAGCCCTTAATAAGCAGGAGATCATCTTGACACAACATATCCTGCCACATCCAGGTGCTGAAATTCCGTTATATTATAGTTTTTTAAGTCAAGTTGATTACGAAACACTTGTTACATATAATGGAAAATCCTTCGATTGGCCACAAGTAAAAACCCGGCATACGTTAATTCGTGATCACGTACCGAAGCTTCCGGAATTCGGCCATTTTGATTTGTTTCATTCGTCTAGACGAATGTGGAAGCATCGCTTAGAACGAATGAAACTAGCTATTGTAGAAAAAGAGGTACTAGGAGTCAATCGGACGGATGATACACCGGGTTTTTTAGCACCAATGATTTATTTTGATTATGTTGAGAGAAAAGATCCTGAAGGAATGTTTAAAATGTTGCATCATAATGAATCAGACATCCTATCGTTAATCACATTGTATACACATCTTTCCTACCAAATCTTAGGTAAGGATCAAAATCAAACCGTCAAGGAAAAGTTTGAAGTAGGTAGATGGTTTAATGCTCTCGGGGAAATTTCTTCTGCTAAAGAGGTATATGAAGAGATTGAAAATAAAAATGATGTGGTTTCTACACATTCTCAATTACATCTCGGCTACGTTTATAAGAAACAAAAGAATGTGGACGAAAGCCTTTACTATTTTCAAAAAGTAGTAACATCAAAGGGAAATCCTGATATTCAAATCGAGGCATGTATCGAGGTTGCTAAAATATGGGAGCACCATTTTAAAGACTTTAATAAAGCCATTCATTATTGCGACATTGCATTAGACCTGATTAATAAAGGCTCATCCAAAAAAATAGGAATCTCAGAAATTGAAAAGAGAATAAAAAGAAATAGAGGGAAACTTTGTAAAAATAATAAAGAATAAAATTGTCAATAATTCGCCATAATTTGCCTGTTGTTTGAAAAGGATGGAAGCTGTAAAATGTAAAATTGTATGACTATGATTTAATGGAGTTGGGCACATTGTACAAAGCAATTTTACTTTTATTCTTTATTGTCATTTGTTTAACTGCGTTTATTTTTACATCTTTAAAAGATAGTTTTTATTCTATTCTATAAATTTATGAAAAATAGGTATTTTCATTAGTACAAGATAAACCCTTTCATCATAGGCTATTAGTGTAAACAACTAATAAAATATCGAAAGGAGATTGTCTAATGTTTTGTCGACCAAATAATATTTTGCCAGCCATTGTGCACCCAACAAAGTGTTGCACAAACCATACTTTTGCAAATACGATTGTTCCACATATTCATCCATCACATACGACTACAGTCAATCATCAAAATTTCCAGCATAAGCACTATTTCCCGCATACTCAATCTGTAGTGGGTGAAGTCACACATCAACATTTTAATTGCTCAGGACCTGGACCAGGAATGGCACCAGGGTTTGGAGCAGGCCCAGGAGTGGGAATGGGCCCAGGATTTGGAGCAGGACCGGGAATGAGCCCAGGATTCGGACCAGGACCTGGAATGTATCCGGGAGTAGGAAGATAGATGTAAAAGAAGCAGGGGCGCATATGCCCTTGTTTTTTTATTAGGTAAGAAAGTATAACATTTTTGGACTTAGAAAATTGTCTTGCGCAAGCGTTCTAGCCCCGACTTACAGGATATTCTAGTGTCGACAATGCTTCAGGAGGTTGCGAAGTTGTCGACCTCGTGTCCAAATGTTCGACATTCAAAAAGTCAGAGATCGACTTTCCGGGTGCCAAAGCACTTGCTTGTCGGGCTGACCAAGGCGCCTCACGCATTTCTAAATATTTTGTTCATATTTTGACTTTTGTCTAGTATGATTAGTATAGAAAATTTAAATGAGGGCGAAGATCATTTGAAGAAGAATGTAACCATCACAGGATACAAGCCACATGAGCTTGGGATATTCAAAAAAGATCATGCATCAGTAGAATTTATTAAAAAGGCTATTATGAAAGAGTTAGCACCGTTAATTGAGGAAGGTTTAGAATGGGTAATCATTAGTGGGCAACTTGGAGTGGAATTATGGGCAGCAGAAGTCGTTTTTGACTTTCAAACCTATTTTCCTGATTTAAAACTTGCTGTGTTGACGCCATTTTTTTCCCAAGAAGTGACATGGAGTGAAAACAATAGAGAATGGTATGAATCTGTTTTGGCGCAGGCGGATTTTGTCGAGTCAATTACGCATAAACCATATGAAAATCCAAAACAATTTTATTTGAAAAATCAAGTTATGCTTCATAAAAGCGAATTGGCGATCATTATGTATGATCCAGAAAAAGAAGGAAGTCCTAAATTTTTCTATGAAGCAGCAAAACGCTATATGGAAACACATAATTATGAGATACGTGAAATATCATTTTATGATTTACAATTGATTGTAGAGGAAGAAATGAGTAAAAAAATGGATCAATATTAAGATAAAATTGACAATCACAACTATTTTTGAAAAAATAGATGGTATGATTGGAGATATTCCGAGGTGAATGTAATGTTGTCAGATAAAGTGAAATTAACGGCGAAGGATATTTTAGAAAAAGAATTTAAAACATCAGTAAGAGGATACAAGCAAGAGGATGTAGATAAATTTTTAGATTTTATTATTAAGGACTATGAAACATTTCATCAAGAAATTGAAGATTTACAACAAGAAAATCTTCGTTTGAAGAAACAACTTGAAGATAATTCACGTCGTCAACCGGCACAATCTGCAGGTACAACAAATTTTGATATTTTAAAAAGATTGTCAAATCTTGAAAAGCATGTTTTTGGCAGTAAATTGTACGATTGATAATGTTTACCTTATTTTCTAATTAAAAACATTGATTTAGTTATCATCATTACATATAATACAACATGTAGTAATTAATTGCGTTCGGGTAATCGCTGCAATGTAAATTGTAGAGGAAAGTCCATGCTCGCACGATGCTGAGATGCTCGTAGTGTTCGTGCCTAGCGAAATCATAAGCTAGGGCAGTTAGAGCAAGACTCTAGCTGACGGCCGGGAAAATGCCTAAGTCCTTTAACGGATATGGCATGAATACCTATAAAAGTGCCACAGTGACGGAGCCTTTTCAGAAATGAAAAGGGTGGAACGCGGTAAACCCCACGAGCGAGCAACCCAAACGATGGTAGGGGCACCTTCTCTAAGGAAATGAACGAGAGAGAAGGACAGGATCTTTGATTCTGTAGATAGATGATTACCACCTGTGTACAAGACTTTTTAGTCGTTTGCAGTACTATGGTACAGAACATGGCTTACAGAACGCAATTGATGAAATAAATGTAAAGATGAAGGTTCAAGCTCTCCTTGATTTGGAGGGCTTTTTACTTGTATGGGTTTGTAATTCGAAAATAAAGACATTAAAATAAAGATGTGATAAATTAGTTCGGTACTATTTATACTGTACATTACGAAAAATAGGTGAAAAAATGACAAAGTATAAGTTAATTGCTACAGCAGCTATGGGCTTGGAAGCTCTAGTTGCAAAAGAGGTAAGGGCACTTGGATATGATTGTGAAGTGGATAATGGAAAGATTATTTTTGAAGGCGATGAGAAAGCCATTGCTAGATGTAATATGTGGCTTAGAACAGCCGACCGAATCAAGGTGGTAATCGGTGAATTTAAAGCAACAACCTTCGATGAGCTTTTTGAAAAAACGAAAGCATTACCTTGGGAGCGCTATTTACCGGAAGATGCAGAATTCCCTGTTACAGGAAAATCAGTCAAATCACAGCTTTTTAGCGTTTCAGACTGTCAAGCAATTGTGAAAAAAGCTATTGTGGAAAGAATGAAGAAACATTATAAAAGAAATACTTGGTTTGAAGAAAACGGTGCATTATTTAAAATTGAAGTTGCTTTATTAAAAGATGTTGCAACCATAACACTGGATACTAGTGGAAAAGGTTTACATAAACGCGGCTATCGAACAGACCAAGGGGAAGCCCCATTAAAAGAAACATTAGCAGCAGCACTTATTATGTTAACAAATTGGTATCCCGATAAACCATTTATTGATCCGTTTTGTGGCTCAGGCACTATTCCGATTGAGGCTGCTTTAATTGGTCAAAATATAGCACCTGGATTTAATCGTGATTTTGTTTCAGAAGGTTGGAACTGGATTTCTAAGCAAACATGGAATGATGTTCGCCTGGAAGCTGAAGATTTAGCTAAATATGATCAGCCACTTGAAATTTTTGGCTCCGATATTGATCATCGTATGGTGAAAATAGCGGAGGAAAATGCCTTTGAAGCAGGATTAGGTGATTTAGTCCGTTTCAAACAAATGCAAGTACGAGATATATCTACTAATTTGCAGTATGGGGTAATAGTTGGGAACCCGCCTTATGGTGAAAGGATTGGGGAAAAGAGTGCAGTTGAAACGATGTACAAAGAAATGGGAAAAGCCTTCACTAAATTGGATACTTGGTCAGTGTATATTTTAACCTCTAATGAAAATTTCGAGCAGCTTTATGGTAAACCCGCGACAAAAAAACGAAAACTTTTTAATGGGTTTATTCGCACTGATTTATACCAATACTGGGGACCACGACCACCGCGAGTTCAAGAATGATCATCAAACTGCAGTCTCGACAACAGTAGTCGAGACTGTTTAAATATATAAGAAAGTATAACGGTATTGGACTTCTAAAATTGTCCAGCACAAGCGTCCTAGCCACGACGTACAGGATGTACTAGTGTCGACAATGCGACAGGACGTCGCGCTATTGTCGACCTCGAGGTCAAATGTTCGCCACCCAAAAAGTCAAAGAACGACTTTTTGGGTGGCGAAGCATTTGCTTGTCGGGGCTGACCAAGGCGCTTCCGCTTTTTTAATTTTCCTAGGAGGTTTTTATGTCAAATCGTTTACCGTTTTCTGTCTCGAAGACAGAATCTTTTTATGAGAAATTAGGGGATTGGATTGGAGACGTGTTTTACGATATACTTCCCGAATCAGGGTTTGAAATACGCGATGAACAAATTTACATGGCTTTTCAATTAGAAAAAGCATTTAAAGAAAAAAAGGTGATGTTTGCGGAAGCGGGAGTCGGAACTGGAAAAACGATTGCCTATCTTTTATATGCCATTTGCTACGCTAGATATACTAATCGTCCCGCTATCATTGCCTGCGCAGATGAAACATTAATTGAACAGCTTGTTAAAAAAGAAGGCGATATCGCTAAAATTGAAGCGGCTTTAGGATTAAATATGGATGTCCGTTTAGCAAAGTCAAGGGATTCCTATTTATGTCTTAACAAGCTAGAGTCAGCAATGGCAAGAGAAGAGGAGAACGTCTTTCAAGAAGTCTTCCATGGTCTTCCTGACTTTGTACATGGCAAAGGTTCGATGCAGACTTTCACCCATTATGGAGACCGTAAAGATTTTGCTCATTTGCAAGACGAACAGTGGGAGCAAATTGCATGGGATTCTGTGCAGGATTGCTTTAGCTGTCACCAAAGACATCGATGTGGGCAAACCTTACACCGTGACTATTATCGAAATGCAAAAGACATTATTATTTGTTCACATGATTTTTATATGGAGCATATTTGGACGAAAGAATCGAGAAAAAGAGAAGGCCAATTGCCATTGCTTCCCGAAGGCAGCTGTGTCATTTTTGATGAAGGTCATCTTTTGGAATATGCTTGTCAGAAAGCGTTAACGTACCGGTTTACAGAACAAACACTTGAAAAATTATTGTCAAAAATAATGGCAAATGATGTGAGGGAAAAAACATTACTTCTAATCGAGGATGCCATATTTGAAAGTGAATCATTTTTTACATTACTAGAAAATGTCTCGCAATCAACTTTAGGCTCGGAAAAACATAAGGTTGAAAAAACCAAAAATGTCCTTCATTCCGCGTCTAAACTTCTGACCATATTACAGCAAGTAGAGGAAGAACTTGTTTTTGAAAGTGAGTTATACGTAATTAATGAGTATGATTTAAAGATTGTTGAAGAATATTTAGAACAAATTACCTATTCATTATCTTTATTTTTAAAGGGCCAAAAGGGTATTACCTGGTTTGAACACCATCATGGAGAGAGAACGCTAGTAATCATGCCTAAATTAGTGGAAGATATTATGCGCCAAGAAGTATTTTCACAGGAAAAACCTTACATCTTTTCTTCGGCAACCTTATCTGATGATCAGTCCTTTAACTATATTGCGCAAAGTCTTGGGATTGATGATTACTTACACTTTTCAGTCGCATCCCCATTCGATTATGATGATAATATGAAAATTATTATGCCGACCTTCTCAAATGACCGATTGGATGAAAAACTTCGATATGTAAAGGAAGAAATTTTACGTTCAGAAGGTAGGGCTTTGCTTTTATTAAATAACACAGAAGAAATGAAGCAGGTGAAGGCTTATTTAAAGGAGTTGCCATTCCCTATTTATTTCGAAGGGGACGCAGAAATAAGTACACTTGTTTCGAACTTTCAAAATGATGAACATTCTGTCCTATGTTCTATTCATCTTTGGGAAGGGCTAGATGTCCCAGGCAGGTCGCTAGAGAATGTAATCATCTATTCTTTGCCTTATCCACCTATTGATCCAGTTTTTGAAGCGAAAAGAGAAGGGGCAACGAATCCATTCGAAGAAGTGGACTTGCCATATATGATTCTTCGTTTAAGACAAGGTATTGGAAGATTGATTCGTAGTCATGACGATAAAGGCACAATTCACATATTAATGGACGAAAATATGAATGAAAAAGTTCTTCATAAAATTAATAGTATTCTTCCTATATCAAAAAACGGTGATGGAGAAGATCGCTAACAAGCGATCTTTCATCACCGTTTTTATTTTAACGTAATATCCTCTTCGCTTCATCCGACATTTTATCTGGTGACCATGCGGGCTGCCAGACTAGATTAACAACTACTTGATCGATCTCCGCCATTTGTTCTACGCAATGCTTCACACCACTCGTGATACTATCATGTAATGGACACCCGGGAGTTGTTAAAGTCATGTCAATTTCAACCGATCGGTCAGAAGTCTGCTTAATATCATAAATTAATCCTAAATCTACTACATTAATATTTAACTCTGGGTCATAAACCGTTTTTAACTCTTCGCGTACTTTTTTAATAATTTCCACTTGTTAACACCTCATTTATTTAATATAACGAGTAATATTGAAATGGCAGTTGATAAGATGGATAATGCTAGCAATACGATTCCAATTGTCAAAATCGCGCTTATTTGAATGATGAATCCAAGATATATGATAAAACAGCTTAGGATCAGTATAGATAATAAAGTAACTGCTAAGTTTTCATTCAGCATATCCTTTAATGCAGGAACGGTTTTTTTGCCTATTTCTTTACTGTATTTATGAGTCCACCATAAGAAAGGAACAATTTTATATAAATATCCTAAAATACTTAGTACAATCCAAAGCATGAGATAAAGGAATAATAATGGCCCTATTAAATTAGTTTTATTTTGGGTAAACAGATTTAGAAAAAACAAAGCGTGTAAAAAAACGCCGAAGCCTATTCCAGATAATGCAAACATAAAGGGCTTATCTAGCTTCCTTTTTATTCGTTTTTTGATAATCATTGAAACATGCCATGCAAATAAACTAAATCCAATAAATAAAAGGAAGAAACCTAGTTTCATCAATAGTGATTCATTTGTGAAAAAGGAGATGATCGTAACGACAATCCCTGTTACATAGCAAATATAAACATACTTAGCAAGTCCCATTGAATAGCCGTGAGATAGTGAAAACATCGGGACCATTTTATAGGAGAAACCAAATATTAGAAATGTAAACCAGCCTCCAACACCAAGTAAGAGATGGCTTTTAAAGAAAGCTTGATACCCAGCGCCTAGTAATCCTGTTTTCCATGAAATGATAAGAGCAATGCCAAAAAAAATAGTTAAAAATAAACATAGCAAGCCTGTTCCGACAAAGACTGTTAATATATTTGGCCTTGCTTGATTCCTTAATGTCATGAGCATTTGAATAAGAAACATGAAAATTCCTAAAACTGTAAGCACTCCCGGTATGAGAGCATGCTGTGGTGACCAAAATAAAAAACTGGCAAAACTAATGATTCCAACGGAGGAAACTCCAAACTGGACATAACCAAATTTTTCATTCCAAATAGGAGTTAAAAAGGCTACAGGAACAAGTTGATACATTGATCCCATTGCAACCATTAATGCCCACCCGAGTATAAATAAATGGGCAGCTGACCAAATGGCAGGTGTTCGGAAATTGCCGCTTGCGAATTCTCCTGTATTTAAAACGAGTATAGTTTGTGATAAAAGTAAGGCAACCATACTAAAAAAGAAAAAGGAAAAAGGAAGCTTAACATTTGTTTCACTTCCCATATTTTGCGGAAGCATCTTCTTCACCTACTTTAACGATAAATTTCAATCTTGTAGCTCCCATCTTCTTGTTGCACGGTACGATTTTTAAACCCGAGCTCTTCTAACTGTTCATATAAAAACATTGGCCTTCTGTCATTAATGATTGTTAAAATTTCATTTTCTTTTAGATTTTCCAATGCTGCAAGGGTCCTCATCATTGGTTGAGGTGGTTCCAGTCCACGATTATCTAGAACATTCATACCGAAGCACCTACCTTGGTAAAAGTAACTTTCCAGTGTTTCTTCTCAAGCTCCTCAGCTTTATGAGTAAAGCCCTTAGCTTTCATAACTGCAAAAAGGGGACCTGGTATAAATGGAGCATGAAGGATAAATACATCATTTTCCTTTAAACCTGAGATGGCCGACATAATCTTTTGGAATGGCTCGAGTTTATTATTTAGGTCCTCTCGAACATCTAATTCAATTATTTTTGCATCCATTCGTATCTCTCCCAATGAATTATTTTCTTATATAACTAGTTTAACAAGCTTACTGAATGATTAATGTGATATAAATCATAAATTAAAGCCTATTTGAAAATAATTCTCACTTAAATGCATAGAAAAATCCCGTAACAATGTTCTTACGGAATTTTTTTATCATCTGTAATTGAATTATGACAATCAAAACAAAGTAACTCTTTCGTTTCCAAAATGATTCCATTAAAAAATCCATCCAAACAGAAAAGTTCTTTTTGACAAATGGAACATTTTCCTATAAGTTCCTTCATTTTCAATCACCTCTTCATAATATATTCTCTTTCTATGATATAAATCCTACAGAGTAAGTAGTAAATATCATTCATATAGTGTGATTCTAGACACTGAATAAGAACGACCGACTTCATATAATAAAAAAGTAGAATCAATTCATCAAAGGGAGAGAGTAATATGGAAAAGATCTTTACTGCTATTGTCAATGTTCCTGATTATCCACCGAAAGAAAAACACCCAACTATTTTCAAAACATTTGACGGATTAAACGCTGGAGAGAATATGAAAATTGTAAATGATCACGATCCACGTCCATTACTTTATCAATTCATGATGGAAAGACCAGAACAGTTCGAATGGGAATATTTAGAAGAAGGTCCAGAGATTTGGCAAGTAGCTATAAATAAGAAATAACGCGAAATAAGGTGGCAGGAGACTGCCACCTTATTTCTATTCCCATTCTTTCTGAATACTGTGATAAAATAAGGGAGTAAAGAGAATGGGGGGATACGATGACTGAGTTAGTCAATCAAACAGAGAAAGATTTTTTAGAATATGTGAAGAAAATGACGGGGTATTACGAAGCAATCTCCTTGATGTATTGGGATCTTCGTACAGGTGCACCGAAGCAGGGTATCGAGCAACGTTCTGAAGTAATTGGTATGTTATCATCCGAGGTTTTTAATATGTCTACTTCTGAAGAAATGGCTGCATACATAGCAAAACTTTCAAAGGAATCGCTAAATGAAGTAACGAGAAAAACACTTGAAGAATGCAAGCTAGAATATGACCGTAATAAAAAGATTCCAGCAGCAGAATATAAAGAATATGTTATTCTTCAGTCAAAAGCGGAAAGTGTTTGGGAAGAGGCGAAAGAAAACTCTGATTTTGAATTATTCCGTCCGTACTTAGAAAAACTTGTTGAAGCAAACAAACGTTTTATTGAATATTGGGGATATGAAGGAAATAAGTATAATACATTGCTAGATCTATATGAACCAGGAATGAGTGTCGAAGTACTTGATCAAGTATTTGGGCAGCTACGCGAGAATATTGTCCCACTAGTAAAGCAAATTTCAGAATCTCAAAATAAACCAAAAACAGACTTCCTGTTTAAATCTTTTTCAAAAGAAAAGCAAAAGGAATTTAGCTTAGAAATTTTAAAACAAATGGGATACAACTTCCAAGCAGGACGTCTTGATGAAACGGTCCATCCATTTATGATTGGTCTGAACCCTGGTGACGTAAGAGTAACGACAAAATATGATGAACATGATTTCCGCACTGCTGTATTCGGAACAATTCATGAAGGAGGACACGCCTTATATGAACAGAATATCTCCACAGAGCTAGTAGGAACACCGCTTTGTACAGGTACATCTACTGGAATTCACGAATCACAATCTTTATTCTATGAAAATTTTGTTGGCCGAAATCAATCATTTTGGAAGAAAAATTATGATTTGCTGAAACAGTTTGCTGTTGGTCAATTTGACGACATTGAAATTGAAGATTTTTATCGTGCGATTAATGAATCAAAACCATCGCTTATTCGAATTGAAGCAGATGAGTTAACATATCCATTACACGTCATTATTCGATATGAGATTGAAAAAGACTTAATTAACGATAAAATTGAAGTTAAGGATTTACCAACAATATGGAATGATAAATACGAAGAATATTTAGGAATTCGTCCTGACAATGATGCTCAAGGTGTATTACAGGATGTACATTGGTCAGGTGGAAGCTTTGGTTACTTCCCGTCATATGCATTAGGTTATATGTATGCAGCACAGTTGAAAGCGAAAATGCTTGAAGATCTTCCGAACTATGATCAATTATTAGAAGAGGGAAATCTACTACCTGTAAAAGAATGGTTTACAAAAAATGTCCATCAATTTGGAAAAATGAAAAAGCCTCTAGAAATCTTAAATGATGTGACAGGGGAAGGTTTAAACGCAAAATATTTAATCGATTATTTATATGACAAATACGGTAAAGTTTATCAATTATCTTAAAACACTAAAGAAAGGGTGGCGAAACTGTCACCCTTTTCGCCATGGGGGATGCATATGAAGAATTCTTTATCCATTTTGATGATTGCAGTTGCAGCGTCATTGTGGGGAATTATTGCCTTATTTGTTAAAGAGCTTGCAGTAATTGGATTTTCCCCAATGGAAATTGTCAGTATTCGAGTTACAGTCGCATTTTTTGTGTTATTAATTATTGGCATTAGCTTTTGCCGAACACAACTTATAGTTAAAACAAAAGATATGCCGATTTTTTTTGGTTCAGGAATTATTAGTATTGTATTTTTTAATTGGTGTTACTTTACGACCATTAACCAAATGAATTTATCACTTGCAGTTATTTTATTGTACACTTCACCAGCTATTGTCGTTATCTTATCAAGATTGTTTTTCAAAGAGTCATTAACAAAGCAAAAGATCATTGCAGTAATCGGAACATTAATCGGATGTATATTCATTACTGGAGTAGGTTCGGACAGTACAGGTGATTTAACCATTATTGGATTGCTAACAGGCTTAGGTTCTGGACTAGGCTATGCACTTTATAGCATTTTTGGAAAAATCGCATTGAAGAAGTATCCACCATTTACGATTACGATATATACATTCTTATTTGCTACTGTTTTTTTATTACCACTTACAACCTTGTGGGATAAACGAGATTTATTGTTTCAAGCAAATACTTTGCTTTGGGCATTAGGGCTAGGGATATTACCAACTGTTTTAGCATATTTCCTCTATACAAAAGGGCTAGACAAAATTGAAAGCAGTAAAGCGGCAATTATTGCTACAGTTGAACCTATCGTTGCTACTATTCTAGGAATCATACTTTATAAAGAGGGTATGGGTGTATGGCAAATGGTTGGAACCGGTTTGATATTCATGTCTGTTATCATTGTAAATATGAGAATGGATAGGAAAACGCGAAATATTAGCTTAAATACAGAAAAGGTCTGAACGGTTTAGCGTTCAGACCTTTTTTGTTGTTTTACCAGAATTTATAACCCTTAGATCCAGGTGGTGCATTTTGAATCATATCAATGAATGGAATGGTGTAAGCGAATAAAATTAAAACTGCTAAGATGCCAAGCCATAACTTCCAGTTCTCGAAAACCATAGGTGCTTTTTCAGAACCATCAGCTGCTTCACCGACAGGGAACTCTTCATCACCTTTAGGTGCAAAGAATGCTAGATTAATGAAAATGACTAGTGCAAGAATAATACCAATGAATAAGATAGAACCCCCAACTGCTTGAGCAATTTGATATGGAATCCAATCAGCAGCCTGCTGTGCTCCACCGTATTCAGAGAATGAAGAACGTCTTGGTGCCCCTAGAAGACCAACCGCGTGCATTGCACCAGACATAAACGTCATACCAATCGTCCAAACAACTGCTTGAATAATAGCAAGCTTGTTCATTGCTTTAGTTAATACACGTCCTGTTAAATGCGGAATTAACCAATAAGAAATACCAAAGAATGTTAATACAACGGAAGTTGCAACAGTTAAATGGAAGTGTCCAGTAACCCAAATCGTATTATGGATAACAGCGTTCATTTGATGGGAAGCATTGATTATACCACCCGCACCTGCTGGAATGAAAGCAAGCATACCGATGAAAGGTACTAGGAAACGTGAATCTCCCCATGGTAATTTTCTAAACCAACCGAATAACCCTTTTGCTCCTTTAGAACGTCCGTATGTTTCAAACATTGCAAATAAAGAGAAGGCAGTCATTAATGATGGAATGATAACCATGAATGTTAAGACAACTTGAAAGTATTTCCATGCTGGATCAATACCTGGTTCCATTAATTGATGGTGGAATCCAACTGGAACAGAGAACAATAAGAATAGAATAAATGACAATCTAGCTAATGAGTCAGAAAAAATCTTTCCACCGATAACTTTTGGGATAACAACGTACCAGCACATATAAGCAGGTAATAACCAGAAATAAACAAGTGCGTGTCCAAAATACCAGAACAACGTACGGCTTACTAAAATATTAATAGTATCTACTAAACCTAATGACCAAGGTAAAATTTGAATAAGTACAGTAGCAGCTACTCCAAGTGTAGCGACAATCCAAAGTAAGGTATTAGCAATTGACATATATGCTAATAGTGGACTAGTTTGACCGGGATTCATTTTTTTCCATTTAATAAATGTAGCAATCTGTGACCCTCCAGCTACCCAGCTACCTACAACAACTAGGGTTAACCCAATATAGAAGATCGGATGTGCTTTTAATGGAGCATAGAAAGTGTACAAAACACTTGCTTCTTTTAATAAAACCATTGTCGCAGCCATTGCTGTTCCAATTGTCATAAGCCAGAAACCAATCCAACCAGTCAATCGGGCACCTTGAGATAAAGTACCTAGTGTTTTACTGATGGAGGCTAATTGAAAACCCATAATAAAGAAAGTAGTTAAGACAAGTCCTAATAATACACCGTGAACGGTTAAAACTTGATAATAATCGATGCCCCAAGGGAGCACTACTTTTCCTGATCGTACTAATGTTTGTAATAATCCTGCTAATCCACCAAGAGCTAATGCGATAAAGGCTACATAGAAATAAGCCATTGATAGTTTAGCATCACGTGAATCAACCTTATCTTTCATGCTAAGCATTATTCAGTCACCTCAATCATAGAGTGCATTAAGTGATGTCCTGTTCCACAGTACTCGTTACAAACGATTAAATATTCTCCGGCTTTATCAAATGTAGTCACAATCTCACTAACATATCCCGGTTCAAGCATCATATTAATATTTGTACCAGCTACTTCAAAACCATGGATAACATCTTTAGTAGTAGCGATTACTTTTACTTTTGCGCCAAGTGGAACTTCAACTTTTGCAGGATTATATGAGAATGCTTGTGCAACATAGACTAACTCATAATCCCATTCTTTACCTTCAACCTTTTTCAACCCAGGCTCATTGAATGGTGCTTTCTGACCGACCGTTTCTGGATCAATCGTTGTTAAGCAACTAGGAGGTTGATTTCCCATATAGAAAGCACTAACCCCCACAACTGATAAGAAAACGATCAACGTACCAATACCAAAGACGAGCCAAATTTTTTCAAACTTATGAATATGCATGGCTTTTTCCCCTTTCACTCTCTAAAAGCGATCTAAATATAGGTAATACACACCGACCCAAGTGATGATGATAAAGAAACCTAATAAGAAAACGGAGGCTAAAGTACCAGTCAAAGGAGTTGATTGGTCCTCTACTTTAATTTTCTTTTTTGCATTTAATTCCGTTTTCGCCATCCTAAAGCACTCCCTTCTGAAAATAAAAATATTTGATGGTGTTTACTATTCCATCATACAAAACATTTGCGAAAGTAAAATATCCTTTTTACGACTTCACAAAATGTTCAATTTTCCTTTAATACTATGTTAATGATGTAAACTTATAATAACAGTGATTTTAATCACATACTCTAAACTGAAATTGTGAACGATATGTGAAATCTAATTTTCGTAATTAGAATAGGCTCTTTTTTAAAAGCCCCTTATCGAATAGATTGTTGTTTTAGACATTGTTCGTTGATTGCAGCACGCGGTCACAAGATTCCCGGGGGGGGGGGTGGAAGCCTCCTCGGCGCAACGCCTGTGGGGTCTTCCATTTCCCTCTATTTCCCTCAGGGGTCAAGTGTCCTCCGCTACAATCAACACAGATTGTCAAAATAATATGGTACTTAAATGCAACATACTTTAGAAAACAACCTTTCTAAAAAATTGTTATTTTTGAATAGCAAATTAGTTATATAGAGGTTGATTGGAACGGAAGCTACGAGACTTCTAACGGGAGCAGCGTGGCGGGTGAAACCCTGCATGAGCGCAGTGAAGAGGAGGCTCACCGCCCGCAGTAAGCGAGCAACCCTACGTTCTAATCAACCATTCTACTTATTTAAGAACTACAAATTTACGAAAACTGCCTAAAAAATGATCAACCATATCAAAATTAGAGATTGTTAAAAAACTGTCACCATCAAGAATGAATAAAAATACAATATTCCATATATCGATTGGGAGAGTGTCAAAAGGAATGGAGAAATACTATTGTGAGAATTGTCGGCTCTTATACAATAAGCTAGAGAAATGTAAGATATGTGGGGATTTAGCTTCCAAAAAAATTAAAATTGAAGTGCAGAACCATCAAAATGGTAACAATATTTAGACCCAATAGTCATTTCCGATATAAATGAAAGAGGTGCATTCTATGAATGCACCTCTTGCTTTACGTCGATCATTAAAATGATTAGTAGCGTACCCTTGTCTTGAATATGAATTGGAAGGCGAAAGGCTCTTTCAAAACCATAAATTTTGGACTGACCGACTAGTACTGTAGGTGGGGTAATATCCATTTCATAACCGTTTTGTGAAATGATGGTTGATAAATTACCAGCAAGCATATTGCCAAGTTCACCAGCGAAGGATTCTAACATTTCTCCCTCAAGACGCATGCCGAACATTCCTTCACCAATTTTCCCGAAAACTTCTTCATCGCCATTAATAATGATTCTACCCTTTACATCACCAGTCATTCCAATAAGAACAGCAATCATTTCCTGAGTAAATGGCTCTGCAAATAATGAAGGTTTATCAAGTACAATTTGAAAGGGCAGCAGAGATTTTACAGATTCGATCGTTCCATTTAGGATATTTGTTACATTTGTGGATAAGGTCATCTCATGTTCCCTCCAACCATTTGAATGTATCTATAGTATCATAAATTGTCGAATTATAGACAAAAATTTTACATCCTTATATGACTTTTTTCATAATTTAAAAATTATCAACCACATTGGATAATTTTAGCTGATGATTGCTGGTATGTTACAGGTTATAATAACATTGCACAACAACAACAACCTTCAAAACGTTTTGCTTCCTTTGAAAAAAGGAAGCTTTTTTTGTATATATTAGGAAAAACAGGGGATTATAAGGAAAAATATTCTAGGAGAATGCCAATGCCTAAAATTATCTCTGTTGCAAAGGCCATTCCTTCTTTTCAAATTAGTCAAAGTGAAACGATGGAATTTGCTAGAGAATTATTTTCGGATTCATTTAAAGATATTGAAAGGCTATTAACAGCTTTTCAAAATGGACAAATTGAAAAAAGACATTTTGTAAAAGGGATCGATTGGTTTAAAGAGAATCATTCTTTTCAAGAAAAAAATAATACCTATATTGAAAAAGCAGTAGAGCTTGGAAAGACTGCTATTGAAAACTGTCTTCAACAATCAAAATATTTACTACAGCCGGTTCCCTATGAAGAAATTGAAGCGATTTTTACAATTACAAGTTCTGGAATAGCGAATCCAAGTATTGAAGCACATATTATGAATCATCTTCCCTTTTCACCAGATACGAAAAGGATACCGATTTGGGGTCTTGGATGTGCTGGTGGTGCATCCGGTCTATCACGTGCCTATGAATATTGCCGTGCTTTTCCAAAAGCAAAGGTAATCGTTCTTACCATTGAACTATGTAGTTTAACCTTTCAAAAAAATGATCATTCTAAAAGTAACTTAATTGGAACTTCTCTATTTGCTGATGGTGTGGCTTGTGCACTTATCGTTGGGGATGAGATAGATCAAGCCCATTTTTCTAGCTTAAAAGCAACTCCATCTATTTTGAGCACTCAATCAACCACAATGAAAGATTCATTGGACGTCATGGGATGGGAATTGAAAAATGAAGGATTGTATGTTCTTTTTTCAAAAAGCATTCCTACCCTCATTGAATCATGGCTAAAGCCAAATGTAGAGCGATTTCTTAGCAAAAATAATTTAGGAACCGATCAAATTAATCATTTTATTGCTCATCCAGGTGGCCTGAAAGTATTGGATGCTTATATAAAAGCATTAAAAATGCCCGAATCAATGATCGAGCACTCGCTAAAGGTTTTAAAAGAATATGGTAATATGTCTTCTTCAACGATTCTTTATGTGTTGGACAGGTTTATTAATATGGATATCAATTCTGGCGAGATTGGATTAATTGCTGCTTTAGGACCGGGATTCAGTTCTGAATTGCTATTAGTAAGGTGGGATTAACATGAGTGTTTTTTTATCTTTCATAGCATTCATCGTAGTACAAAGACTAGTCGAGTTGAAAGTAGCGAGTCAAAATGAAAAGTGGATGAAAGCCAAAGGCGGAATTGAGTTTGGCCAAAAGCATTACTACTTGATGGTGGGCATACATACCCTTTTTTTTCTTTCTTATTTGTTTGAAGTTATTTATTTTCAAAAAAACATCTCAACCTTTTGGCAAATCCTTCTTGGCCTCTTTATTTTCACCCAATTAGGAAGAGCTTGGGCTTTAATGTCTTTAGGTAGGTTTTGGAATACAAAAATCATCGTACTGCCAAATGCAAAGGTAGTAATGAAAGGTCCGTATCGTTTTATGAAACACCCTAATTATGTAGTGGTAACTTTGGAATTTCTTATCATTCCATTATTTTACCAAGCATATTTAACCGCAATTGTGTTTTCGCTATTAAATTTATGGATTTTATCAATTCGAATTCCAATTGAAGAAAGGGCTCTTAGGGAGCTTACATCTTACAATCAATCATTTGAACCTTCGAGACGTTTTTTTTCAAAAATTTAATAATAAACATGTCATATTAAAAAGTGCTATTGAAAATGATTATCGTTCGTGATAAACTTCAAATGTATTTGAAAATTGTTCTCATTTATTACTTTCTTTTAAGAAAGGGTGCTTAGGTATGACGCTTGCTTTAATATCAGGTACTGTCATTGTATACGGATTTGTGATGAAATACGTAATGAAAAATATACTTAATCCATCTTAATAATGAAATTCCAATGAAACCAGCGCTATAAGCCTGGTTTTTTTCTATTTGCTAAGAAATTCTAGATTGAAAAGTTTTGAATAACTCTGAAGGAGTTTTTCGTAATCCAGCTCCAGCGCCTAGCCCCTCGAGGTCAAATGTTCGCCACCCAAAAAGTCAAAGAACGACTTTATGGGTGGCGAAGCATTTGCTTGTCGGGGCTGTTCAAGGCGCTTGCGCTTTTTTTCTATTTATATATAAAAAATGAGAATTATCGTATAAAATAGAAGCAGTAAAAAAGTTTATTTAAGGGGAAAGATTATGTCTCAATTGATTCAACAACTAGAAACGAAAGATTTTAAAGGGAAAATAACTAATTTATATAACTACGTACAATCACAACAAAATAGTCAAATTGAAAAAAAACTTCAGCAATTGGCTGAAAAAGCAATGAATAAGGAATATGCTATAGCCTTTTGCGGCCATTTTTCTGCTGGAAAATCTACAATGATCAATCGATTAATTGGCGAGAATCTTTTACCATCAAGCCCGATCCCAACGAGTGCGAATTTGGTTAAGGTGAAGACAGGTGAAGAATATGCGAAAGTGTATTTTAAGAATGAAAAACCGCGAATGTATTTGGCACCATATAATTACGAACAAGTAAAAAATTATTGTAAAGATGGCGATCAAATTGAATGGGTGGAGATTAGCCATTCAGAATCTGAACTTCCTAAAGGAATGGTTATTTTAGACACACCTGGAATTGACTCAACTGATGATGCACACCGAATTGCAACAGAATCTGCTATTCATTTAGCGGATGTCATTTTTTATGTGATGGATTATAACCATGTTCAATCAGAAGTAAATTTTTTATTTACAAAGGATTTAACAATCGCTGGAAAAGAAATTTATTTAGTAATTAATCAGATTGATAAACACAGAGAAGAAGAGTTATCTATGGAAGCTTTTCAACAGAGTGTAGTGGACTCCTTTGCTTCATGGGGGGTAAATCCGAAAGGTATTTATTATACAAGTTTAAAAGAATTTACGCATCTATATAATCAGTTTAATGAACTTCAAACATTCATTCATGAGCGAATGAATCATATTGATGAAAGTATAAGTGACTCTGTATTCCAATCATTAAATCAATTAGCAAAAGAGCATCTTGTTTGGTTGGAGGAGGAAAATGCAGAAGAAGAAACACGAAATTTAGAAATTCTTGAGCAACTATCAATTGACGAACAAGATCATTTAGAAGAAAAAGAACAGAATTTAAAAGACCAATTAAAATCTCTTGAACAGGAAGTCTTTGAGTTTAAAAAATCATTCCTTGATGAAACTGATAAAATATTGTCCAATGCCTATCTAATGCCTTTTCAAACGAGGGAGCTTGCAAAGTCATTTTTAGAAGCTAATCAGGAAAATTTTAAAGTTGGATTCTTATTCTCAAAACAAAAAACAGAGACTGAAAGAATGGAGAGGTTGAATCGTTTCTATGATGATTTAGTCGAAAAAGTCTCAACTGAGTTGGATTGGCATCTCCGTAGTTTTTTCCAAAAAATAATGAAGGAAAATCATATCCAAGATCAAAACGCTTTAGATGACTGCCAAAGCTTTCAAACTTCCTTTACAAAAGAATTACTTGTATCCATCGTAAAGCCAGGTGCGTCATTATCTGGGGAATACTTAATTAACTTTACAAATGATGTAACCAGAGAAATAACAAGATTAGCAAATAGAGAGATCATTCAACTAAGCGAGCATTTATTTAAGGCTATCGAAAAGAAGAATGAAGAACAAAAGAAAAAAATAACCATCGAATTGAATGAACTGCAGCCTTATATCGATGCAAAACAAAAAATAATGACATGGAAGAGCTTTTTCCAAAAAGCTCAAAAAACAGTTCATGAGATTATGGAAGGAACATATTCAAGTACCTTCATGAATGATGATTTGTTTGAAGTTAAAGCGGAAGAAGTAGAAATTGTTAAAGGTTTTGTTGAAGAAGAATTTTCCGCAGAAACTAAGTCAGAGATTGAAATGGTTAGTGAAAAAAATGCTGGCGTACCTTTGCAAAAGGCCACTTCTATAAATAAAGATGCCATCGTGCGTAGGCTAAAACGCACTGCCGATGAATTAGGTCAAATCAATGGATTTGAAAAAACAATATATGATTTATACGAAAAAGCATCGAGAATTGAGAATCAAGGTTTTACAGTGGCTTTATTCGGTGCTTTTAGTGCAGGTAAATCCTCCTTTGCAAATGCTTTAATGGGAGAAGATGTATTGCCTGTATCACCTAACCCAACTACAGCGGCTATAAACAAAATTTTACCTGTTACTGAGCAATACCCACATGGAACAGCAAGAGTAAAAATAAAGAATGCAGAACAGCTATTAACAGAGGTAGCTCGTTCATTAAAGGTATTCGATTTAGAAGCTGTTGATTTTCAAACAGCTTTAGTATGTATCGATAAAGTCATGAGTCATTCAACTGATTTTATCGGTAATGAAAAAATTCATTTTAGTTTTTTAAGAGCTTTCCAACATGGTTTCGTTCATCTTTCTAAAAGTCTAGGAGAAGTGATTCAAACAGATGTGACAGAGTTCCGTGATTTCGTGGCTAATGAATCAAAATCCTGTTTTGTTGAATGGATTGAACTTTATTATGACTGTGAACTAACAAAAAAAGGAATTACATTGGTTGATACACCTGGTGCTGATTCAATTAATGCACGCCATACAGGGGTAGCCTTCGATTATATAAAAAATTCGGATGCGATTTTATTTGTTACTTACTATAATCATGCCTTCTCGAATGCAGATAGAGAGTTTTTGATTCAATTAGGTCGTGTGAAAGATACTTTTGAATTGGATAAGATGTTTTTTATTATTAATGCCATTGATCTTGCCAACAATGATGAAGAACTAGAAACTGTTATTTCCTATGTAAGAAATCAATTAATGGTTTATGGTATTCGTAATCCTCATTTATTTGCTTTATCTAGTCTTTTAGCGTTAAAAGAAAAGCAAAATAAACAGTTAAATCCATCATCAAACATGATGAATTTTGAAAACGCATTTTACCAATTTATCTCGAATGACCTTTTAAATACATCCCTAGCATCAGCAAATACAGATATTGAAAGAATTATACATGAGATCAGAGTCCTAATTAACGCTTCAAATCAAGATGAATCGGTGAAACAAGAACGAAAGAAACAACTGTTGGAAGAAAAAAAACTGGCATCAGAAATTCTTTCAAAACAAACAGTCCATTTTCTTGAAAAGAGAGTGACCCAGGAGTTACATGAATTAATTTTTTATATTAAACAGAGAGTGTTTTTACGTTTTAATGACTTCTTTAAAGAGTCTTTTAATCCAGCAGTAATAAAAGAAGATGGAAGGAATATGAAGAAAGCTTTATATTCTGCCTTAGAGGAATTACTTCTTGTCTGCGGCTATGATTTTTCTCAGGAATTAAGAGCGACAAGTTTAAGAATGGACTCTTATTTAAGGAAGCAATTAGATGATTTTTATGTAAGTTTGTCCAATCAAATTACTGAACTAAATGGAGAAATCAAATTAACGAAACCAGGATTCAAGCAAAGCAAACAATTAGATTTTGAAAATGCTTTTGATCATTTAAATCGTGATGTTTTCCAAAAAGCGATTTCCTCTTTTAAAAACACAAAATCCTTTTTTGAAAAAAATGAGAAAAAGGTAATGAACGACGAGCTTTACCAAATTTTACAGCAGCCAGCTGACTCATATTTACAAAAAGAAGGCAATAGACTTAGTGAACTATATTTAAGCCTAACGAATGAAAGTTTCGAAATAAATCTCACTCAAGCAAAAATGGAAGTGGATTTGTTCTATCAGCGCTTTATTTCATTATTAGACCAAAAAGGTCAAGCAGAAGTATTAGCGAAAGTGTTAAGGAACATAGAAATAAAATAAATGGGGGGCTAAAGTTTGAGAAATATTGTTGATAAAGAATGGGTTAAATCAAGATTAGGATCGAATAATTTCATGTTACTTGATTGCCGCTTTTCTTTAGGAAACCCAGAAAGTGGAGAAATTGCGTATAAAGCTTCACATATACCCGGAGCAGTCTATTGCCATTTAGAAAAACACCTATCTGGTCCTGTACTTGAACATGGAGGGCGCCATCCACTTCCCAATATTGAAACCTTTCATAAGTTTATAGAAGATGCAGGAATTGGAAATGATTCTATTATCGTTGCTTATGATAATGGAGAATCAGCATATGCTGGAAGGCTTTGGTGGCTGATGAAATATATCGGTCATGAAGAAGTGTATGTATTAAACGGTGGATACAATGAATGGGTGGCTGCGGGATTACCAGTGGATGAAAAGGAAGTGACACCTTCCCATACAAAATATAATATTCAACTTCAACCTCATTTAATGGTATCATTTGAAGAAGTAAAATCAATTGTAGAGAAGAAGTATGAAAATACTAAATTGATTGATTCAAGAGAACCAAAAAGATTTGCTGGCTTAGAAGAGCCGATTGATAAAGTAGCAGGAAGAATTCCAGGAGCGATAAATAAGTTTTGGAATGAGGGCCTGGAAAATGGCAGATTTAAGTCATTAGAGGAACAAAAAGATCGATTTATGGATCTAAACCAACAAGACTCAATCATTGTTTATTGTGGTTCCGGTGTTACAGCTACCCCTAATTTTCTTATTCTACATGAGCTTGGTTTTACAAACCTTAAGTTATATCCTGGTAGTTATAGTGATTGGATTAGTCATCATGATGTTAAAATAGAAAAAAATTAAAGTAAAAGGATAATTAGTTATTAAACTAATTATCCTTTTATTTTCCAAAGGTGAAACTTTCCTGTATAATAGCAAAAGGTGAAATATTACAAATATTTCAATAGTAGATATGTAAATAAGGAGGAACATCATGTCAGGTTATACAGTTACAAAGAAAAGAAAGGGGACAGACTTCAATCATATATTATTTTCAATAGCACTCATCTTACTTTTCGCATCTTTTTTAAGTCCTTTATTTGTATTAATGCCAGTTCAAGATGTTTTATACACACCAACAGACCATTGGTTTTTTTCACCACCAAGAACGGCTTTTGTTGTGCTAATTCTAAGTATAGTAATCCTAGCTGTCTTAATCTTTATTAAAGTTTGGCTCGATTCGAATGAATTATTTAAGGGAAAATTCAAATTAGCTATTTATATTATGGGGATCATTTCCTTGATCTTTATTTTTTTAGCAATTAATCAATATCGTTATGTAAACGGCGATGGGATTCATATTAACCCTTTATTTGGCTTTTCGGAAAAGCATTACGCATGGAGTGATATCGAAAAAGCACAACAAACCGTTGATGGTGGTAAGGTAACTTTTGATTTTGTCTTTAAAAATGGGGATACTTATTCGATGCTTCTAAATGAGGATGAACGAAAATCTTGGAAATTGCTTTTATTTACAATTGAAGAACAAGGTTTAAAGGTTAAATATATTCAAAAGGAAAGCTAAAATGGAAATGATAATTTTCCGCAAAAATAAGTTCTCCATGCTATAATGATAAAATGTTAATACGAACAGGGGGAATGAATTTTGAAAGAAAAGCATGAATCCTCACATTTAATGCTAGTTGATGGGATGGCATTGTTATTTCGGGCATACTATGCAACTGCATTAACCGGACAATTTATGATCAATTCAAAGGGAATTCCAACGAACGGAATTTCAGGTTTTCTTAAGCACATGTTGACAGCTGTTTCGACTTTTAATCCGTCACATCTAGCGGTTTGCTGGGATATGGGGAGTAAAACATTTCGGAGTGAGCTATACACTGATTATAAAGGAAATAGGGGAGAAGCACCTGTGGAGTTAATTCCACAATTCGACCTTGTAAAAGAAGTAGTGGCTTCTTTTGATATTCCTAACATCGGACTAGCTGGATATGAAGCCGATGACTGTATAGGAACGGTTGCAAAAGACCTGAAAAGAGATATGAAAGTTTCTATTTTAACTGGGGATCAAGATATTCTTCAATTATTAGAAGAGAATATATCGGTTATTTTATTAAAAAAAGGTTTTGGTAATTATTTGGTCCATACTCCTGATACTTTTTACGAAGAAAAAGGGATAAAACCGCGTCAAATGATTGACTTAAAAGGATTAATGGGTGATCCTAGTGATAATTATCCAGGGGTTAAAGGAATCGGTGAAAAAACGGCTTTAAAACTGTTACAGCAGTATGAAAGCATTGATGGGATCCTAGAAAACCTACATGGATTATCTAAATCACATCGCGAAAAAATTGAAAACGATTTAGATATGCTTCATTTAAGCCGAAAGTTAGCGGAAATTAAATGTGATGTACCTGTTTCCTGCTCCATTCAAGACTCCGAACTACTTTATCAGAGAGGTAAGGTAATGAAGATGCTGGAGGAAATGGAACTAAAAGGAATTCATCGCTTTTTAGCTACTGAAAAAGAATTAGCATAAAAGAAATGAGGATTACTCTTAAAGGAGTAATCCTCATTTCTTTTATTTTGTATTCTTTTTCTTAGCAGCATTTTCTAATTTACTTTTAGGTTCTTCTGCAAATTCTGCATCCTGACCGTAACCTTGTGGATTTACACCAGGAGCTTTCGTCCCACGATTGGTTTGACGATGCTTATTTTGTCCCATTTTCTCACCACCTTTTAAAAGAATCTTGCTTCGTTTTTAGTTTGTCCGATTAGAATAATTGAAGTCGCTTATCTTCAAAATAAAAGAAGAGGTGAATGATTTGAATAAAGGTGTCTATATTGCATTAGCGAGTATTGGACTAGCTCAAGCTGCAAAAATTCCCATTCATTATATGAGAACAAAAGAATGGAGACCAGAAGTGATTTATCAAACAGGTGGTATGCCTAGCTCCCATTCAGCTGGTGTATCGTCATTAACTACTTATGTAGCTCTCTCACGTGGGATGCCGACAATTGATTTTGCTTTATCGCTTGTTTACGGGCTCATCGTAATGTATGATGCACAAGGGGTAAGAAGGCAGGCAGGGAGATTAACCTTAAAAGTAAATGACCTAGATGAATTAATTGATAAAATAAATAAAGATCAGCCAGTAAAATTTGTTGAAAAATCCCCTGACAAATTAAAAGAAATGTTAGGTCATGAGCCTGAAGAAGTGATTGGTGGAGCGATTTTTGGAATCATAACAGGTGCCATTGGCTATGCAATAACAAAAAATGATAGAAAAACGTCGAAATTTAAGGTAAAATTTAGGGACTGGATAAGGTGAATCTGACAATCAGTGGGGTTTTTTATTTCCACTGATTGTTAGATGAACCAATCGGACCTTTACGGGCAGTTATCCCCCGACTATCTTCTTCGAATTATTTTAAACTTGAGGTGAAGGGATTACTGCCCGTTAAGTGTGGGATGAAGTGAAAGTGTGGGAATAAATGGGGAAGATTATCAATCAACTAGAGGATTTTTTAGCAAATCTACAGGCAAAAGGTTTTCACTTGCAAGAAGATGCCATCGGATTTATCTACTTCGGTAAACATTTTACGAATGCACCTGATGATGTCATCATAACGGCAATTGAATTCACACTAAAGACGCAAAAAGAATTCGACGGTAGCTTTTATATCTCACTATTGGAGACCCTTACTGTACAAAAGGTACAAACTAGAGAGGAAGCAATCCGTTATATTAGGGAGATAGAGCTCATATAAAAAGGGACTGATCATTTTCAGTCCCTAGTTCATTTTTTTGACCGTTTTATTTCGATATAATAGGAAACGGTCTGCAGGCAGCTCAGCAAATACCATTCCTAAAAAAATAAACAAACATCCAAATACAGCACTAATCGAAAGTCTTTCATTTGCCCAAAAGTAAGCGGTAAGTGCAGCAAATACTGGTTCCATAGCGAAAATTAATGCAACTCTTGTAGGAGTCGTATTTTTTTGAAAACGAGTTTGTGCAAAAAAGGCAATAGCCGTTGCAAATACTGAAGTAATCAATAAAGCAGCTATGACTGCTGGTGAAAAGATGACCGTTTTATGAAACATAGATTGAAAGTCTTCAAAAATAATTGAACTAATAATCGATAAAATAGAGACAGTTAAGATTTGAATGGTTGTTAATAATAATGTTGGAAATTGTCCACTAAATTTCCCAGTGAAAATGATATGCATCGCAAACCCCAGTGCGCAAATGAAAACAAAGAAATCGCCTATATTTAATGATGCTACATCAGTCATCGTTAAAAGGAAAAGTCCGATTGTTGCTACACTTACACCGATTACTGCTGGGAAGCTTGGTCTTTGTTTTAATAGTAAAAATGAAAAAAGCGGAACAAGAACAACGCTAAGACCAGTAATAAACCCAGCTTTTGAAGAGGTGGTGTACACTAATCCAAGTGTTTGAGTAGCATAACCTAAAAATAACCAAAATCCAAGGAGTACTCCAGATACAATTAATTTTTTGTTAACGTATTGTAATGGATTTTTTTGAAATAGAAATAAACATGTACCAAGAATGACAAAAGCAATAAAAAAGCGAAAGCCGTTAAAAGCAAATGGCTCCATTGTTGAAATCGCATTTTGTACTAGTACAAATGTAGTCCCCCAAATAAAAGCAATAAATAGTAAACTTAGATCGGCAAAAGTTGATTTTTTCATTGTTACAAATCCTTTTTATCGTTTTTTCTAATCGCTAATCGGGCTAACTCATCCGCCACTTTATTTTCGCTACTTGGAATCCATTTCATAAAAAAAAGATCAAATTGACGGCTAAGAATCAGAGCTTTTTCTAGGAGCGGGGCAAATAGTTTATTTTTGGCGAATTCCTTTTCAACTGCTCGATTAACAAGCTCTGAATCGGTTCGGAACGATACACTTTTGTATTCTTTTTTAAGACAAATTTCAAGTGCCTTAATAAATGTATGGAATTCTGCCTCATGATTGGACATCGTTCCTAATGGAATGGAAAATCGCTCAACGTTTCCGTTTGCTTTAATAAATATCCCTGCACCGCTTGGGCCAGGATTGCCAGCGGTTGCGCCATCAATATAAACTTCAATCACTGCTAATTCCTCCATAAAATACATAGAATAAAGGTAAGTTTAACATAAATGAGAAGAATATAACGTAATTTTATTCTTAAAATAATCAATTTATTAACATTAAGAAAGGTTGAAACGGATGAAATACAAAATAGAGTGGAGTTATAAGCGAAAAGGAAAATCACCTGTCATTTTTTATTCTGAATGGATAGCCAGCGAAGAAGTGATTGAATTAGGGGAGGAAATTGAGAAATCTGGGAAGGCCACTGATCTTTTTTTCTACGACGAAATAGGGACTTCTTGGACTTTAAAAGATATGAAAAAACTAACTGTTGAGGTGGAGGAAGAACCACATGACATTACGGTATATTTTGATGGAGGCTATAATGAAGCAACAAAACTGGCTGGAGTAGGAGCCGTTATTTATTATAAAGAAGGCAAAAAAAAATATCGTATTCGAGCAAATGAAAAATTTTCTGATATTCATTCTAATAATGAAGCGGAATATGCTGCCTTTTATTTTGCTGTTCACTTACTTGAAGAACTTGGAGTTCATAATATGGTGTGTGAATTTAAAGGTGATTCACAGGTAGTATTAAAACAATTAGAAGGTGAATGGCCATGTTATGAAGAGGAGTTCAATCGATGGCTTGATCGGATCGAAGCGAAATTGAAAAGTATGGGAATTGAATCTAGATATACATCAATCCTTCGAAAAGATAATAAAGAAGCAGATAAGCTTGCTACTCAAGGTTTAGAAGGGAAAATGATTAATAGTAAAATGCAGATTATTTAAGGAAAGGAGTGAAAGGTTTGAATAAACAAGAAATTTTGGCAAGTTTGGATACCATCCAGAACCATTATTGCCAAGATTGTTTTCTTCATAAGCATTTAAAGGATGATAAAGGGCGCAGATATGCCCATCGTTTTTGTATTACTCAATGTACTGTTGGACAGAAAATTAAGGAATATGGGGAAAAATTGATCAAATAAAAAGGCTGGCAAAATGCCAGCCCTGAACTTTTTAATAGTAGAAATTAACGTTTTACTACGTTAGCAGCTTGTGGTCCACGATTTCCTTCAACGATTTCGAAAGAAACTTCTTGACCTTCTTCTAGTGATTTGAAACCTTCGCCAGTGATAGCAGTGAAATGTACGAAAACATCGTCTCCACCTTCAACTTCGATGAAACCGAAACCTTTTTCATTGTTAAACCATTTTACTTTACCGTTTTGCATTACTCTTTCCTCCTAAGCCTTTCAAGACACCTATTGGTGCTTAAGTTAAATATTATCACTTTAACCATATTAATGAAAAATAGTTAAAATGATGCTTTAAATATACAACAATAGCCATATTCAGTCAACAATTTTTCCTTCAAAATAGACTATTTGTAAGTTTATTTTGAAAAGTTTTAATATTTGGACAAGTATTTAATTCCTTTTCCTATACATAACATTGGTTCTTAAACATATTAATAATTATCCAAAATAAAAGGGTGAGAATATGTATCGATTTTCGATTAATGGGGAAAATTGGATATTGAGATTTTCTCCACATATTATTCTAGAACAAAAGGAAAGACAGGTGATTGTTAGTCTCCTTATCCAATTAGGAAATGATCTTTCAAGATTTCCTCATGGGAGCGCATTCTGTATATTTACAGAGAAAATGGGATTACTTGTCTTTAATGTTGAACGAATTCCCTCCCTTATTATTACGATTTCCAATATGGTTCCTAATGAAAACTGGTATAAACAAGAGAATGACAATACAAAATCTTATTATTAAAGTGAAAAACTGCTCTTTTCAGGGCAGTTTTTTTATTGTTTAACTATAAAATACTCGGATGTGGAAAACTTCATAATTTGTATAGTCTACGTCCAGCTCCAGCGCCTAGCCCCTCGAGGTCAAATGTTCGCCAGCCAAAAAGTCAAAGAACGACTTTCCGGCTGGCGAAGCATTTGCTTGTCGGGGCTGATCAAGGCGCTTGCGCTTTTTTTATTTTGAATAAATATAATTGACAATTTATGAATAGATTCATATTATAAAGAAAAGTTGGTCTAAGGAAACTTATTGAGACGGAGGAAATATAAATGGGTGTGACTAAAAAAATAAGATTATCTGACGGGAAAAAAGGTGAAATCATAAAAATTACAAATCTGATGATTGAAGGAGTTATGAGACGAAGGCTTCTTGATTTAGGATTTGTTCCTGGCGCAATCGTAGAAGTTATGCGTAAAAGTCCGCTAGGTGATCCAATTGCATTTAAAGTAAGTCAAACGATGATTGCTCTTCGAAAGGAAGAAAGTCAAAGAATTGAGGGAGAGTTGATAGAGTCATGAATAAATCCTATCGTGTAGCGTTAATGGGGAATCCAAACACTGGTAAGAGTACATTATTTAATACATTAACAGGACTTAGACAACATACGGGAAACTGGGCTGGAAAGACCGTAGAGCTGAAAGAGGGGACATTTGAATTTAAAAATAAAACTTATAGAATGATTGATTTGCCTGGCAGTTACTCACTCTTCTCCAATTCAATTGATGAGGAGGTTGCCCGAAACTATGTATTATTTGAGAAACCCGATGTGACGATTGTTGTTCTTGATGCAACAGCACTTGAAAGAAATCTAAATCTTGCTTTACAAGTACTTGAGATTTCTAAAAATGTAATCATATGTTTGAATCTTATTGATGAAGCTGAAAAAATGGGAATGAGAATAAACGAACAGCTTTTTATGAGAAAATTAGGTGTACCAGTTGTAAAAGTGTCGGCGAGGAATAGAACGGGTATCCCTATGTTACTTGATACTTTAGATCGTATCATTGAAGGTGTAATCGAATGTAACCCAACTCAAATGATCTATGATCCAGTAACGGAAGAAAATATTTCCTATTTAGAGGAGAAGCTAACTAGTATTTTTGGCAAACATTTACCAACAAGATGGCTTGCCATTAGAATGTTGGATGGAGATCAAAGTCTCATTCAGGCTATTGAAGAAAAATACTTTGGTTTGGAGGTTCATTAGCAATGGAAATCAAAATAAACCAACAACAAGTAGAATTTCGTACCCTTTTAAAAGAAGCAAATGAAATGAGTACAGCTAATATTAGGGATCGGATTGTTGAAAATTTATTTAAAGAGAGCCAAAAATTAATGAAGTCAGGAGTTAGATATTCGAATACAAGTCAAGATCATCTGACAAATAAATTAGACTCTATTTTAACATCACCCTTAATTGGATTTCCAATTATGATCGCTATGTTAGGAATCGTCTTTTATATCACAATTGCAGGTGCGAATGTTCCGTCTAGTATGCTTGCTGATTTCTTTGTTTGGTTGGAGGGATATTTAACCGCATTATTTCAATACTTCAATGCACCTGATTGGCTACATGGTATGCTAGTTCTAGGGTTATATCGTGGAACGACTTGGGTAATTAGTGTGATGCTGCCACCAATGGCCATTTTTTTTCCAACATTTGCTTTACTTGAGAATTACGGATATTTACCTCGAGTTGCATTTAATCTAGATCGTTTATTTAAATCGGTTGGTGCTCACGGGAAACAATCACTCACAATGGCGATGGGATTCGGGTGCAATGCAGCAGCAGTCTTGTCCACTCGAATTATTGAATCTCCACGGGAAAGAATGTTAGCTATTTTAACAAATAATTTTGTTCCATGTAATGGTCGGTGGGGAACCTTAATTGTTTTAGCCTCTTTATTCATGGCTTCAGGATTTACAGGGGGATTGAAATCACTTGTGACAACAAGTGTAATAGTAGGTATTGTCATAGTTGGAATTATGATGACCTTTGTTGTATCATGGGCTCTTTCTAAAACATTACTTAAAGGTGTACCAACTCATTATACTTTAGAACTTCCACCATACCGTAAACCAAAGATTTTTGACACGGTTATTAGGGAGTCAATAACGAAATCCTCTTCTGTCCTGTACCGTGCGATTAAAGTTGCTGCACCGGCTGCCGTTTTAACTTGGGTTTTAGCCAATATTACTATTGGTGATTCTAGTATTCTCTTACATGTCGTCCATTTTCTAGATCCTTTAGGAAAAGCAATTGGTTTAGATGGGTACATTTTAATGGCTTTTCTAGTAGGACTACCTGCAAATGAGATTGTACTTCCAGTTTTATTAATGGGTTATTTATCCACTGGGGCACTGATCGATGTAGAAGGAATTGCCGATATAAAGCAAATCTTTCTAAAACATGACTGGACATGGCTAACAGCACTAAATATGATGTTGTTTTCTCTTCTACATTTTCCTTGCGGAACGACGCTCGTAAATATATATAAGGAAACGAAAAGCCCAAAATGGACCTTTTTAGCTTTTTTAATACCGACAGCTATTGCCTTTTTAGTGACATTTACAGTTGCATTTTTTGTAAGATATTTTAACCTTGTTTAATAGTGATTTGTCACATAAACTCCTTGTTTACAGCTTAATAAGGAGTTTTTTCCTTCTTTACGAAAAGTAAAGATAAGCCTAAAATAGGTTTATCACAACATAAAGGGCAGTAAGATCCCTACCTTAAGATTCTAATTATACAATAGGAGATAGGTGGGGGATCAACTGCCCGTAAAGGTCCGATTGGTTCAACTAACCATCAGTGGGGATGAAAAAAACCCCCACTGATGGAAGTTTCAATGTATATGTATAAAAAGAAATGTAGGCGATTTATTTGCGGTTAATTATTGCGGAAAAACCGGATCAAGGTTCAACATTGGCCTCAGTATTTAAAACCAAAAAGAATACAGGGTATATTGAAGTATTACCGAATGAAATTTTCCCACAAGGAGCTTTTGTCACTTGGGCTGTTGGTCATCTTTGTGAACTATCCGCACCAGAGAAATACGATCCTTCACTTAAAAAATGGTCTTTACAAACGTTACCGATTTCTCCCGAACAATATAAATATGAGGTCGTAAAAAATAAACAAAAACAATTTGATGTCATTAATAGGCTCGTTCATCACCCAGCTGTTACGGAAATTATTCACGCAGGAGATGCTGGGAGGGAAGGAGAATTAATAGTACGAAATATTCTTAGGTTGACGAACGCCCATAAACCGATGAAACGGCTATGGATTTCTTCCTTAACAGCGAATTCTATAAAAGAGGGGTTCAAAAATTTATTAACAGAACAGGAAACGAGAAATTTATATTTTGAAGCTTACACAAGAGCTTGTGCTGATTGGCTTGTAGGAATGAATGCCTCAAGACTTTATAGCTTATTACTTCAACAGAAGGGGTTTTCTGACGTATTTAGCGTGGGACGAGTGCAAACGCCAACTTTGGCGCTAATCGTTAAGAAAGAATGGGAGATTGAGCAATTCGTTTCAGAACCATTTTGGGAAGTAGAGGCTACATTTGCAATCGATAAAAGAAAATATGTTGGAAAATGGGAGAAGGATGGAAATTCAAGAATCCAATCGCAGGAAATGGCGGAAAAAATCGCTGCTTTCTGTGAAAAAAAAGCAGCAGTCGTGGACGATGTTCAAGCAGAGAAAAAAGAATATTTGCCACCTTTCCTATATAATCTTTCAGCCCTTCAAACAGAGGCCAATAAAAGATTTAAGCTCTCGCCGAAAAAAACATTAGATATCCTTCAAAAGCTTTATCAAAAAGGAAATGTTTCCTATCCACGTTCAGATTCAAGATTTGTTACGACTGAGGAAGCTAAAACATTCCCTGCCATTCTTCAAAAATTTAGTCAATTAGAAGATTATGAGTCATATTTCCCATTGCCTATCTCATCGATTCAAGGGAATAGTCGCTATGTGAATGAGAAAAAGGTGACAGATCACTATGCCATCATTCCAACGGAACAAGTCCCAAATTTTAGTAAACTTCTTCCTGAAGAAAAACAAATTTATGATCTACTTGTTCGAAGTTTAATAGCTGCCCATTACGAAAAATCGATTACAGAATATACAACCATTACTACATTCGTTGATGGCCGTGCTATTTTCATTTCGAAAGGGAAAGTACAGCTACAAGAGGGCTGGAAAAAGATAATAACATCGAAAGATCATGACAAGGAGCCAGAACTTCCACTAGTTGAGAAAGGTGAAACGGGAAAAGTCACTAAAGTGAAAGTAAAGGAAAGCAAGACACAGCCACCGAAACGATATACGGAAGGTCAACTTATTAATGTGATGAAAACAGCTGGTAAACATTTAGAGGATAAAGAACTTGAAAAGGTATTATTAAAGACAGAAGGTTTAGGAACAGAAGCAACTCGTGCTGGAATTATAACCATGTTAAAAGATCGAAATTATATAACAGTTCAAAAAAATCTCGTATATGCTACGGCAAAAGCAAAAATTCTTATAACTGCAGTTGGAAATCAAATTCTTGCCTCACCAGAAATGACAGCAAAATGGGAACAAAGACTTCGAGATATTTCAGAAGGATCTGCTTCACCAAAGCAATTTATGGAATTAACGAAAAAAATGGTTAACCATTTAATAGAAAATACTCAGCAGGAAACACATTCATGGTCGTTTGCATCAGATGTTCAAGAGGAATTTGAACCGAGGAAGTTTAAAGGTGGAAAAACGGCAACTAAGCTTGGAAAATGTAAAAAGTGTGACGGATCTGTCGTTGATAAAGGTAGTTTCTACGGTTGTACTAATTATAAAAACAATCATTGTTCTTTTACGATATCTAAAAAAATACTCGGCAAATCGATTACACAACAACATGTTAAATCCATACTATCAAATGGATTAACGGGCGTGATTGAAGGTTTCAAAGGGAAAGAGAAAACATTTAATGCTATGCTGAAATGGGACGAAGGGCAGCAAAAAATTCAGTTCGTTTTCAGTCAAAATGTAGAGAATATACCTTTAACTTGAGCTAAACAAGTTTAATTCCCTTGTCCATCTTATTCTTCTATAGTAAAATTTAGGATGATTGAGTTGACTGGGAGGGTAACATTTATGCCAACGCCAAGTATGGAAGATTATATTGAACAAATTTATATTTTGATTGAAGAAAAAGGGTATGCCCGAGTATCTGATATTGCCGAGTCCCTTTCAGTACACCCCTCCTCTGTGACAAAGATGGTTCAGAAGTTAGATAAAGATGAATACTTAGTTTATGAAAAATATCGAGGGTTGATTTTGACCCCAAAAGGAAAGAAAATTGGCAAGAGATTAGTGTTTCGCCATGATTTATTGGAACAATTTATGCAAATAATTGGGGTTAAGCAAGAAAATATTTATAATGATGTGGAAGGCATAGAGCATCATTTAAGTTGGGACGCCATTGATCGAATTGGAGATTTGATTCAATTCTTTGAAGAAGATTCATCCCGAGTAGAAAGTTTACGACAAATTCAAAAAAATAGTGAAGAGGGATAAAGGATCCGACATTTTGTCAGATCCTTTTTAAATAGAAGTTAGAATCAATTTTTAATTTATTTGGAGGAGTAAGTTTATGGCAAGTTTTAATTGGGTTAGTGAGGCAGAAAAGCAATGGAATGAGCGAGCAAATTTTTGGAATAAAAACAGTAAAGAAATGTGGGAAGCAGGGAGCAGAAAGGATATTGTTCCATTCTTTCAAAAGCATATCAAAGAAGGTACCAGTGTTTGTGATTTAGGCTGCGGAGATGGGTATGGTTCTTTCAAACTAGCTCAATCTGGCTATCACACTCTTGGAATCGATTTATCAGAAGAAATGATTGAAAAAGCTCTTACACAACGTCAACACCAAAATTTACAATTTGTAAAAGGTGATATTTCTAAAGTTAAGATAGAAAAGGGTTCTTTTGATTCAGTAATGGCCATTAATTCACTCGAATGGACCGAAAGCCCATTGGAAGTAGTTAAGGAGATCGAACGAATTGTTAAACCAAATGGTTTTGCTTGTATCGGCATTTTAGGCCCAACGGCGATGCCGAGAACGAATAGTTTTCGTAGATTGTACGGTGAGGAAGTCATCTGCAATACGATGATGCCATGGGAATTTGAACAGTTGGCAAATGAAAACGGTTGGGAAAAGGTTGACGAAATGCCTGTCTATAAGCGCGGTGCAGATCAACTTCCATTACATCATCTGTCACCAGAATTAAAGCAGGCGTTATCCTTTATGTGGGTATTTATGTTAAAGAGAAAGAATTAGGATAGAGGGGTTAATCATTGTCGGGAAATTACTTCAAAATGGCTGTCACATTTATGGTGCAGCCATTTTGGAGTAATGTTTATTTCCATTCAAAAGGTGTTTCCTGATACACATAATAATTCAACCAGTTTGAAAACAAGAGGTGGCCGTGAGAACGCCAGCGGTTTATAGGCTTTTCGGTAGGGTCATTGTTAGGGAAATAGTTTTTAGGAACGTCAATATCCAGGTTTTTCGCTATATCCCTCTCGTATTCCTGTGCTAATGTTTCATTTTCATATTCTAAGTGACCAGTTATCATTAACATTTTTCCGTCGGTTGAAGAAATTAACAATGGTCCTGCTTCTTCAGAATAGGAAAGTAGTTTAAGGTCAGATGCCTGTCTAATCTTTTCCATTGATACGTCTGTATAGCGCGATACTGGGGCTGGAAAAACATCGTCAAAACCACGCAAAATGGGTTCTGACCAATCACTTACCAAATGTTCAAATACGCCTGAACATTTCTTTCCTAGCTCATGTTTATCAATTCCAAAGTGATAATAAAGTGCAGCTTGTGCACCCCAGCATATGTGTAAAGAGGATGTTACATTTTCTTTAGACCATTCCATTACCTCTGATAATTCCTGCCAATAGTCTACATTTTCGAATGGAAGGTGTTCGATTGGTGCACCGGTAATAATAAGACCATCAAAACGCTTTGATCTCACTTCTTCAAAGGTTGAATAAAATTGCTCTAAATGTGACTGACTTGTATTTTTTGAATGATAAGATTTTGTTTTTAATAGAGTAATATTCACTTGAAGTGGTGTATTTCCTAGTAATCTCAATAGCTGCACTTCCGTTTTTTCTTTTTCAGGCATTAAATTTAATATTAATATGTTCAATGGGCGTATATCCTGCGTAGTTGCACGATCCTCATCCATGATAAAAATATTCTCAAGCCTCAGTACTTCCCCTGCAGGTAATTTTTTTGGAATATTAATAGGCAAATGGTGAACCCCCTTTAATCATTTTTAAAATTTATTTTATTATAGTCACTGAATTTCTAATTCGCAACGTTTAGTGAACAGTAGGAAAAATCAGAAATACACTCCCAAACGAATAAAGAAAGGTGATACAATAGAAAAAGGTTGTAAGAAAATGAAGAATGGTAGGGGATAAAATGGAGATGAAGACGAAATATAAGTCGGATATTGAAATCGCTCAGGAAGCTACGATGAAACCTATTTATGAAATCGCTTCCAACATTGGCTTAGCAGAAGACGATTTAGAGCTTTATGGTAAATATAAAGCGAAACTTTCTACTGAAGCATTGAAGAAAGTTCAAACAAAAGAAGCCGGTAAAATCATTCTTGTGACAGCGATAAATCCAACTCCTGCAGGGGAAGGAAAATCAACAGTCACGGTTGGTCTTGGTGATGCTTTTAACCGTATTGGTAAAAAAGCAATGATAGCGATGCGTGAACCATCTTTAGGTCCAACAATGGGAATTAAAGGCGGCGCCACTGGCGGTGGATTTGCCCAAGTTCTTCCAATGGAAGATATCAATCTTCATTTTACAGGTGACCTACATGCCATTACGACAGCAAACAATGCATTAGCTGCTTTTATTGACAATCATCTACAACAAGGAAATGAACTGCAAATTGATCAGCGACGCATTGTTTGGAAACGTGCAGTAGACTTAAATGACCGTGCTCTTAGAAAAGTGATTATCGGATTGGGCGGTCCATTGCAAGGGATTCCTCGTGAGGATGGCTTTGATATTACGGTAGCGTCAGAAATTATGGCAGTACTTTGTTTGTCAACAGATCTTCAGGATTTAAAAAATAAATTAGCTAAAATGGTTGTTGCCTATAATTATCAAAAACAACCTGTAACGGTTGGAGATTTAGGAGTAGAGGGAGCCTTGACTCTCCTATTAAAGGATGCAATCAAACCAAATCTTGTTCAAACGATCGAAGGAACACCTGCACTAATCCATGGTGGACCATTTGCGAATATCGCTCACGGCTGTAATAGTGCCATTGCGACTGTAACAGCTTCCAAGTTAGCCGATTATGTTGTGACAGAGGCAGGCTTTGGGGCTGACTTAGGGGCGGAGAAGTTTTTACATATAAAATCACGTATTGCCGGATTTAAACCTGAAGCAGTTGTCATTGTAGCGACCATACGTGCTCTAAAAATGCACGGAGGGATGTTAAAAACAGAACTCGTTAATGAAAATGTACAAGCGTTAACGGCAGGATTTTCTAACCTGAAAAAACATATCGAAACAATCCAAAGTTTTGGTTTACCAGCAGTAGTTGCCATTAACCGTTTTGTAACAGATTCAGATCTAGAAGTGAAAACATTACTAAAATGGTGTGAAGAACAGAATATTTCTGTTGCTTTAACAGAAGTTTGGGAAAAAGGTGGAGAAGGTGGTATCGAACTCGCTAAGAAAGTATTAGAAGCGATTGAAAACCAAGAAAATCATTTCCAACCTTTATATGATCTTTCAGACACGATAGCAGAAAAAGTAAAGGCAATCGTGCAGAAGGTATACGGTGGAAAGGATGTAGAATTTTCACCGAAAGCGAAGAAACAACTTCAAGATTTTGAAAGCTATGGTTGGTCACACTTACCAGTGTGTATGGCAAAAACACAATATTCCTTATCAGATGATCCATCTAAATTAGGAAGACCAACAGATTTTACAATAACCATTAGAGAGTTCAAGCCTTCAATCGGTGCTGGTTTTATCGTAGCACTAACTGGAGAAGTAATGACAATGCCTGGTCTTCCGAAAAAACCAGCAGCACTTAATATGGGTGTCGATGAAAAAGGTAATGCGGTAGGTTTATTTTAACGATTTATGGTGTAAATGAATCATAGGGAAGTGAAGGTATGTTTGATCCAACGGCATTTGACAATATGAAGGTCGTCATTGAAGGATATCTTTACGATAAGGATATTGATGGGGAATTAAACATAGTCGATCGTAATGATGTGATAAATTTAGCAAAATTATCGAGGGAATATTCGATTAAGTTTTGTTTGAAAAACTCTCCACGGGAATCTTATGGTGACTTTTGCTTAAAGGCTGGTTTAGAAAATTTATCAGCTGAGCTTTTACCAATTAAAATAAAACCTAGACAAGGCTGTGTCGTACAACTTCAATTCTTTTTAACCCACCCGAACGAAGCTGATTTTTATTATAAAATTCAAAATGAACTAGGGTTAATTTGGGGGACGAATAGAAAAATTACACAGTCTATTCAAGTCGATCCATTAAAAGAGAATCTATTAATACAAAATAGAATAATAATTGATTTTAATCGCCTTATTGAAGAAGACCAGATAGACGATTTAGTAGATATCGTTGACCACATGGTTCAAACCTTGATATGGATGGAAACTTTATCTCAATAACATTAAAAGGCAGGTAACAGATATTTTCTGTCACCTGCCTTTTATGTCAATTTTTCCGAAGTTGAATTATTCAAAATATTATTTACAATATAATAATAAACAGATAGAATTAGCTTTAATTGTATAGAAATGAAGGGGGCTTTCCTTGTGAAGAAAAAAATTGCCTGGGTAACGGATAGTACAACATATTTAGATGACGAGCTCAAAAATCATCCAGATATGTATTCGATCCCGTTGACGATTATTTTAGATGATAAAGAATATAATGATGGTATCGACCTAACTCCACAAGAGCTCTATTCTCGGCTAAAAACTTTGAAAAGTCCGCCTAAAACATCTCAGCCTTCTGTTGGGGCATTTAAAATACTGTATGAAAAATTAGCCGAAAATTATGATATGGTAATCGCGGTATTGTTATCCTCTAAACTTAGTGGAACGGTTTCATCTAGTGAGCAAGCGGCACAATTAGTGAATATCCCCGTTATAACGATTGATTCAAAAATAATTGCCTATATGCAAACCTACTTAATTAAGTATGGAATGAATGCTGCTCGACAGGAGGACAATATTGAAAGCGTTATCAAAAAAATGGAAGAGATTACAGATACAAATGAAACATACGTATTAATAGGAAGTTTGGAGCAATTGCACCGTAGCGGTAGAATGAATGGGCTTCAATTTATATTGGGAAGTATGTTAAATGTCAAACCGATTATTTCTATAGAAAACGGTGTTTTAGAAGCAAAGGAAAAAGTTCGTAGCGAGAAAAAAGCAAGAGAAAAAATTGTGAATTTATTAAAGTCTTCTCATGAAAAAAATACTATAAAGGAAGCTTACATTCTTTATGGATTGCAGCCTGAAGCTGCTCTACAATGGAAAAACGAACTTTCTGAGCAATTTCCTGAAATAGATTTCGGAGTGTATCCATTATGTGCAACAATAGGTGTACATGCGGGTGAAAACACATTGGGGATTAGCTGGTATAACTCTTGAAAAAAGTGCTTCTAGTAAGCACTTTTTTCTATGGATCCAATCGTAAGTGTAAAACTTTTAATGCCTCTTATGTTAAAATAGGGTTGATCTGAAGGTGAGGGAAAGCATTGAATTATTCTTTTATAATAAATCAAGCTGAAGAGTACGTGAAGAAGAAAATGGGCAACGATTCTACAGGGCATGATTGGTTTCATGTTGACCGGGTTAGAAATAATGCACTTCACATATATGAACAAGAACAAAAAGGGGATAGATTTATCATAGAAATGGCTGCATTATTACATGACATTTCCGATGAGAAATTAAATGAAAGTAAGGAAGAAGGACAACAAATTTTACAGTCTTTATTAGAAGGGCTACAATTACCGAATGAAATCACCACAAGAGTAAAAGAAATCATCGACTCAATTTCATTTAGTGGTGGTGAAAAGAAAGAATTAACTTCTTGGGAGGCAAAAATTGTCCAAGATGCGGATCGACTTGATGCCATTGGTGCTATAGGCATAGCCAGAACCTTTGCTTATGGTGGTAAAAAAGGACAACCTCTTTATCATCCCGATTTTGAAGTACGAGAAAATATGAGTATAGAAGAGTATCGAAATGGAAAATCATCGAGTATTCATCATTTTTATGAAAAGCTTTTATTATTAAAGGATCGATTAAATACTGAATCGGCTAAAAGCATCGCAGAAAAAAGACATGCTTATATGGAAGAATTTTTATCTCAATTTTATCAAGAATGGAATGGTCAAGCTTGAAAATGATTTCTATTGAAAATGTGACGAAATCGTATGGTGAGAAGCAATTATTCAATCAAATCGATTTCACCATTAGTGAAAAGGAAAGAGTTGGTTTAATCGGTATCAATGGAACTGGAAAGTCTTCATTATTAAAAATTGTGGCGGGTATTGATTTTCCTGATTCGGGTGAAATTGTAGCTGCTAAAGATTATTCGATTTCCTATCTTTCACAACAACCAGAATTAAACGGTGAATTAACCGTCCTTGAACAAGTATTTAAAGGGGAGTCACCTATTTTTAAGGTATTACGTCAGTATGAACAGGCGCTTGCCGACTTAAATAATGATGCAAACAATGAGCAGTTACAACAAAAATTATTTGCCTTACAAAAAGACATGGATTCGTTAAATGCTTGGGATGCTAGTGCCAATGCGAAGGCGATTTTGAATAGGCTAGGAATAGAAGACTACCAGCAGAAAATTGAAAGAATGTCCGGCGGTCAGAAAAAACGTGTTGCTCTTGCGCAAGTGTTGATCGATTCACCTGATTTATTAATTTTAGATGAGCCAACGAATCATTTAGATTTTGACTCAGTGAAATGGCTTGAAGATTATTTAAGTCGATATAATGGTTCGATTTTGCTTGTGACACATGATCGTTACTTTCTTGATCGTGTGACTAACCGTATTTTCGAATTAGACGGAGGTAACATTTATAGCTATAAAGGGAACTATGCGTCCTTTTTAGAATCTAAGGCAATTCGTGAGGAAAATGAAGCCGCTTCGTTTGAAAAAATGCGTAATCTTTATCGCAATGAGTTGGAATGGATGAGACGAGGTGCAAAGGCTCGTACTACAAAACAGAAGGCCCGTATTCAAAGATTTGAAACATTAGATACTAAAGTTTCAGAGCAAAAGTCATCCGAAAAACTTGATATTTCATTAAGTGGAAGTCGCCTAGGTAAACAGGTGTATGAACTGAAAAATGTCTCAAAAAGATTTGGAAATAAGCAGGTGATTTCCGATTTCAACTATTTAATAAAGCCTGGTGACCGAATCGGTATTATTGGACGAAATGGGGCTGGAAAATCCACCTTATTAAATTTATTAGCAGGTAGGTTTTCGCAAGATGAAGGCGACCTAATTACAGGGCAGACTGTTAAAATTGCTTATTATACACAAGAAAATGATGATATGGACGAAAATATGCGGATGATTGAATATTTGAAAGAAACAGCGCAAATTGTCCATACATCTGATGGGAAAGTCATTTCAGCTGCCCAAATGCTTGAACGTTTTCTCTTCCCAATGAATTCACATGGAACACCGATTCGAAAGCTTTCTGGAGGCGAAAAGCGTCGTCTATATTTATTAAAGAAATTAATGGAAGAGCCGAATGTATTATTACTGGATGAACCTACGAACGATTTAGATACTCAAACCTTAACGGTATTGGAAGATTATTTAGATGATTTTCCGGGAGTCGTCATTACCGTTTCCCACGATCGTTATTTCTTAGATAAAGTAGTTGATCAATTACTGGTTTTCGAAGGAGATGGACAAATTTCAACTTTCTACGGTAGCTATTCTGATTACTTAGAAAATCAAATGGCAAAGAAAAATGAAAAGCCGAAAGCCGAAATTCCAAAGCCACAACAACCGGTTAAAGAAAAGAAAAAACGTATGACTTATAAAGAGAAAAAAGAATGGGAAGAAATTGATGATAAAATCGCTTCAACTGAAGAACAATTAGAAATTATCGCCAATGAACTAGGAAAGGTTGGCAGTGATTTTGAAAAAGCACAATCTTTAACCGATAAAAATGATCTTTTGAATCAAGAACTCGAATTTTTAATCGAAAGATGGTCTTATCTTTCGGAACTAGCAGAAAATGAGTGATTGATAAAAAATATTATGAGGTGATCTGATGAAAATACTTTCAATCGAACCTACGCCAAGTCCAAATACAATGAAAATCATCTTGGATCAGGAATTACCATTTGGTAAAAGCCATAATTATAAAAAGGATCAGCATGAAGGTGCACCTGAAGTCATTAAAACGATTCTTAAAGTGGACGGAGTAAAAGGTGTTTATCATGTGGCTGATTTTCTAGCCGTAGAGCGAAATGCGAAATATGATTGGAAAGAAATTTTACCTAAAGTTAGAACTGCATTTGGAGAAGAGTATTCTAATAGCGATTTAAGTGGGTCCCCTGTTCAGCATTATGGGGAGGTAAAGGCTTTAGTTCAAATGTTCAAGGGCATTCCTCTTCAAATTAAATTGAACGATGATGATAATGAAAAACGTTTTGGGCTTCCTGAAATGTATAAGACTGCAGCATTTGAAGCACAATTGCCTGGTGACAATTATATTTTACTTAGAAAGTGGCAAGATTTTGGAATCCGCTACGGTGAAATGGATCAGGTTGGACAAGAATTATTAGAAGAGTTATTGGCGGCTTATCCAGAAGAAAGAGTGAAAAATCTTGTGTCAGATGCGAAAAAGGAAAATGGAACGATTACTGATAAAAGGGTTCGTTCAAAGAAAAATGTGTCAGTAGAAGATTTGAATAATCCTGATTGGCGAATCCGTTTCCAAACATTAGAGCAAATGGATGATCCGACTGTTGAAGATTTACTAGTGTTAGAAAAGGCATTAAATGACGAAAAAATGTCAATTCGAAGGCTTGCAACTGTGTATGTAGGTATGATAGAAGATAAAAAAGTATTACCATTACTATATAAGGCATTAAAGGATTCGGCAGTTGCGGTAAGAAGAACAGCTGGGGATTGTTTATCCGATTTAGGATTTGAAGAAGCGATTCCTGAAATGTGTGAATCCTTAAAAGATCCAAGTAAGTTAGTTCGATGGCGTGCAGCGATGTATTTGTATGAAGTGGGCGATGAAACTGCCCTTCATGCATTGAAGGAAGCAGAACTGGATCCAGAATTCGAAGTTAGCCTTCAGGTTAAGATGGCCATCGAACGAATAGAAGGTGGAGAAGAAGCAAAAGGTTCTGTTTGGAAGCAAATGACCGAAGCGAGGAAAAATGACTAATAGGTTGAGTAATTCGCATTCATTGCATTTTTCTGCATAATTATAGTATGCTAGCACTACAAAATGCTTAACTAAAGGTGGTTATCTAAAATGTCAATGGCATATGAAGATTATATGAGACAAATGGTTATACCAATGCGCCAAGAATTAACTCAAGCGGGATTCAAAGAATTACTTTCCGCCGAAGATGTAGAAGAATACATGAATAATGTAGAAGGAACGACTTTAGTTGTCGTTAATTCTGTCTGTGGTTGTGCTGCTGGATTAGCGCGCCCTGCTGCCACTCAAGCTGTGCTAAGAAGCGATAAAAAGCCTGATCATCTCGTGACTGTTTTTGCCGGTCAAGATAAAGAGGCAACAGCAAAAATGCGTGAATACTTTGGTGGACTAGAACCATCTTCACCATCCATGGCCTTGTTAAAAGGAAAAGAAGTTGTTCACTTTATCCCTCGACATGATATAGAGAGCTATCCGATGGAAGCAATCATGGAAAACCTATTAACAGCATTTGAAACGAAATTAGGATAAGGGTGCCATTGGCATCCTTATTTTTGACTAATAAGATAGTATAACTTTTTTAGATTTCGAAAATTGTCTAGCGCAAGCGTCCTAGCCCCGACGTACAGGATGTACGAGTGTCGACAATGCGACAGGACGTCGCGTTCTTGTCGACCTCGAGGTCAAATGTTCGAAACCCAAAAAGTCAAAGAACGACTTTCCGGGCTTCGAAGCATTTGCTTGTCGGGGCTGATCAAGGCGCTTGCGCTTTTCCTATAAAGGTGATATTTGATGTTTATTACAACGGCTGGTCGAACGAATGAGGAGATGAAAGGTCAAGCAAAAGCAATTGCTGTGGAACTCCAAATCCCTTATGTTGAAAGAAATAAACGTTCCGTTGCTCAAATGCAGCATCACATGAATGACTCATGTATCGTTGTGGGTAAGGAAAGACTTGAATTATTTGCAAATGGTGAATCTGAACCGTTCTTCTTCCATCCTAATTCAGCGATGTTTAGAATAAAAAGACTTATTCGGGGTGAACACGACCCTTTTATTGATGCATGTCAATTAAGGAGAGGTATGAGTTTCGTTGATTGTACGCTTGGACTTGCTTCAGATAGTATCGTTGCCAGTTTTCAGGTTGGACCTGAAGGAAAAGTCATCGGTACGGAAGCAGAAAAATATCTAAGTTACATTGTTCAAAGGGGTCTTAATCAGTGGGAGTCAGAAATATCGGATATTAATGCAGCTATGAGTAGAATAAAAGTAATTCATATACATTCGTATGATTACTTAAAAACTTTAGCAAATGAAAGTGTGGATTGCGTTTATTTTGACCCGATGTTTGAAGAGAGTATTTTAGAATCGGATGGGATTCGAGCATTAACAAATATCGCTGTATATGAAGAGTTTCAAAGCTTATTATTAGAGGAAGCACTCAGAGTAGCAAAAGAACGAGTCGTTCTGAAAGACCATTATCAAAGTAAACGTTTTAGCCAGTTTGGCTTTCAAGTAATCCAAAGAAAAACAGCAAAATTTCATTTCGGAATTATTGAGAAATAATTTTGTGAAAATTTTTAGAAATCGAAGGGTTATTTGTCCATTTTTATAATAAAAAGTTGTATAATAGTTTAAAAGAATGGTAGTAGGGAGTGATCAAGCATGCCGAAGTGGTTACGAAAAACCTTTGTTGTCATGATAACGATATTAACATTTGGAATGGTTACACCTACCCAAGCTGCTTGGTTAGAAGAGCTAGGTCAGGATCCTGCACAAAAACGCGACATTATTGAATCGGAGCCACCTAAAGGTGACGATCAAAACATTGAGGCTATTACAGAAGCTCTCTCAAGAGAGCAATTTATTGATGAAATGCTTGTACAAGCAGAAAACTATGCTTATCAGAAGTTTGGAAATAAAATTAAACCTATTATAGAAGACGAGTTTAAAGAAATTATATTACCAGAAATTGAAAAAGTTATTGAAGATGTGACGCTTCAATTCCCAGAAGGCAAACTACAATATTTAAATATCTCGGAATTTCCTACTGGGGGAATTTCTGAACGAATTTTTCATATCCAAAATCAATTAACGGGCGAAGACATCATTCGTTTTCATGTAAGAAGGGACAATCCACCCCAAGAGGGCTATTGGTTTAATTTCCACTATCACACATACATAGATGGATTTCAAAATCATCATACAATTGGTTCAATTTATTGGAATAAAAATATGCCACCAAAATGGATGTCATAACATGTAACTCGACTTCAATCGGGTTATTTTTTTTGAATTATTTACTTGATCTTACCGCTATTTTCCACATATGAGAAGCTCCATCTTCATTTATTGCTATGTTATAATTTTAATAGAATAATAATTTTTCAACTTAGATTTAGACATACAGGGAGTGGAGTATGGTGAAAAAATGGGCAATAGCATTTAGTATTCTTGTCCTTTCATTTTCTTTTTATAAAATTTCTCAAGCCTCTGTAGAAGGGATTATGTTATCGGAATTTAACGAAGATACCGTTCTTCGAAAGTCACTTACAAAGGAACCGAAAAAGCAGCTTGACTCCATTGTTATTCTTCCTGAAGCCCCTTTTAACCAAAAGGAAGCAGCTAACATAATAAGTCGACTCTCGCTCCTTCCAGATACTTTACTTGACCAAATCGTTGATAAGGATATTAAAGTAAAGCTTTTTGAAGGTAAATTAACGAAAAATCCGACAGCTAGTCATTTGTCAGGTTTGATACCAAGGGGATATCAAACGAAGATCACATGGGATGACGTACCCGGCATTGGTGGAGGAAGTTTGGTTTTAGTGAAAATCGGTTCAAGTGAAAAGGGTAAAGGACATGGATCTGTTAACTTAGAATTACATGAACTTGCCCATTCCATTGACAAATTTATTTTGCATGAAGTGAAATATAATCGCTTATTTTTAGATGCTTGGGAAGAAGAGAGAGCTGATTTATTTCCTGGTCGTTCTTATTTCTTGTTGTTCCCTGAAGAATATTTCGCCGAATGTTTTGCCATGTATTATTTAAATGATTCCACAAAAAAAACTCTTTTTGAACATGCACCAAAAACATATTTATTTATTAATAAAATAAATGAAAAACGGTTTCCAAATCCATTAATTAATCATTAAGAATGGTTTATATTTAATATTGTAAATTTTTCGAAAATGCCGAGATAAAAATCATTGACACGATTAAAATATCGTGATATTATTAAAAATTTGACAATGAATTATTAGTGTGATACTCTTAAATTGGTTGACCAATATGGAGGTGGATTCGTTGTTTCAAATAGGAGATAACATTGTTTATCCAATGCATGGGGCAGGAAAAATAGTAGGAATTGAAGAAAAGGAAATTCAAGGGAAAATTCATCAATATTATGTCATTAAAATGCCAAGTAATAATATGCAAGTGATGATTCCAATGGATAAAATTCTAAAATCACACATCCGTCTTGTTAGCGATATACCTACCTTAAAAGAAGTCTTACTCATATTTAAGCAAGACTCTAGTGATCGGTCACTTACTTGGAAGCAACGCTACCAAGTGAATATGGATAAAATGAGAACAGGTAAAATTCAAGAAGGTGCTGAAGTCATTCGTGATTTAATTCAAATAAACAAAGAAAAATCTCTTAATTCGAGCGAAAAGCAAATGCTTGAAAATGCTAAGAAAATTTTCATAAGTGAATTAGGACTAATTAAACATATTAGCGAAATTCAAGCGAATGATTTATTAGATAGTGCGATAAATGGATAAAAAAAAGTAAATATATGAATGTTAGAAAAAAATTAGCTAAAAGCTATTTTTTTTTTGTGGAAAATTGTAAAATGAGCACTAAGAGAAAACTGCGGAAGCGGCATGTTAGCCCCGACAAGTAAATTGCAAAGGTTGTGACCTGATTGAAACAATATTTGGACTTGTGTAAATACGTATTAGCTAATGGAACAATAAAAGAAGACCGGACGGGTACGGGAACAATTAGTACGTTTGGCTATCAAATGCGTTTTAACCTGGGGGAAGGTTTCCCTCTTTTAACTACCAAGAAACTTCATTTGAGATCGATTATCCATGAACTGCTTTGGTTTTTAAAAGGAGATACGAACGTTAAGTATTTGCAAGAAAATGGTGTGCGTATTTGGAATGAATGGGCAGATGAAGAGGGAAATCTTGGTCCCGTTTACGGACATCAGTGGCGCTCGTGGACAGGGGCGGATGGAAACACCATTGATCAAATTAGTGAACTAATTGAACAAGTAAAGAATAACCCCGATTCAAGAAGATTAATTGTGAACGCATGGAACGTAGGCGAAATCGATAAAATGGCCTTACCACCTTGTCATTGTTTATTTCAATTTTATGTTGCCGAAGGTAAATTGTCATGTCAATTATACCAACGTTCAGCAGATGTATTTCTAGGAATCCCATTCAATATAGCTTCCTATGCACTACTTACATATATGGTTGCCCATGTTTGTGATTTAGAGCCTGGAGAATTTGTTCATACTTTTGGAGATGTTCATATTTATCAAAACCACATGGAGCAAGTTCATTTACAAATGGAAAGAGAGCCTCGGGCCTTACCAAAATTGATCATTGCACCTGAAGTAACCAATATTTTTGATTTCAAATACGAAGACTTTTCGTTAGAAAATTACGATCCACATCCACATATAAAAGGAGTGGTTAGTGTATGATCTCATTTATATGGGCAATGGATGAAAATCGAGTAATCGGTAAAGATAACCGCTTACCATGGCATTTACCTGAGGATTTGAAATTTTTTAAAAAAGTAACGATGGGACATCCAATTGCAATGGGAAGAAAAACCTTTGAGTCAATTGGAAGGGCACTTCCTGGTCGAGAAAATATCATCATAACTAGAAATCGAAATTTTGTTTGTGAGGGCTGCACAGTTGTTTATTCAGTGGAAGAATTTTTAACCTACTGCCGTAAAAAAGAAGATGAAGTATTTGTCATCGGTGGTGAGGAAATTTTTCGAGAATTACTACCGTCAGTCGACAATCTCTATTTAACGATGATTTATGAACAATTTGCGGGAGACACCTTTTTTCCAGAAATTTCGATGGATCATTTTGAATTAGTTTCTAGTGAAAAGGGAATCCGCGATGAGAAAAATCCTTATGATTATGAGTTTCTAATTTATCGTAGGCGAAAAAACAGCTGAATGAACAGCTGTTTTTTCAACAAATAACCAACTAGAATTCATGCTTAATAGATTGAAAGGGGCAACATAGTGTTTCGACTAATCATTTGTTTTGTTTTTATGGTAGGCTATTTAATATATAGTTTACCGTTTCTTAGGATGATGAAAAAACTTGATCCTAAAAAGGATGTTGCGAAGAGAGATCAAATTATTAATCGAATCCCGAAGCAATTCGCAAAAATATTTATCAAATTAACAGGTTCTACAGTGACCGTAAAAGGGAATGATCGAATACCGGAAGGTCCCGTTTTGATCATAAGCAATCACGAGGGAGATTTTGATATTCCGGTATTACTTGGGTTTATTGACAAACCTTTCGGATTTATCTCTAAAGTAGAGGTAAGAAAAATTCCGATTGTAGCAAGTTGGATGGAAGTTATGAATTGTGTGTTCATTAATCGGAAAAACCGAAGACAAGCTATTGAATCCATTAAAGAAGGTGTAAAGCAGCTTAAAAAGGGACATTCCCTCGTTATTTTCCCAGAAGGAACGAGAAGTAAGGGAGGCCCGATTCGTGAATTTAAAAATGGTGGCTTTCATTTGGCGGTTGATGCTCAAGTACCAATTGTACCTATTACAATCGTCGGTACCTCAGATATTTTTGAAAAAAATAACCGTTTAATTAAGCCGGCTAACATTCAATTAATTATCGGAAATCCGGTTTACTCACATTTGAAATCGCAAATGGATATTAAAGAACTATCTTTAGAAGTAAGGTCGATAATAATCAATCAATTCGATCAGGGAAAAAAGGTATCATAAAAACCGTCTGGGTAACCAGACGGTTTTGTATTAAGGCCACTCATTAATAGGAATTTTCATACTCAAGAAGTTTTGAAAGCATCCCCCTGAATTCCCTAGGATCGCAAAAATCCTCTTCGTGGAAATGCGTTTTTACCCAAGAAATCAACTCAAAAGGGCTATTAAAAAATTCACCGCTTCGATCACTTTTTCGAATCATGTAACGTCCATTATCTTCGTCAATAGTTACTTCCACAGGTAATGCACTATCAAAACTACATAACGAAAATTCCATTCTTTCACCCCGTCTCATATATTTGATTATAGTATATGACGGATTGGATCAATAAATAAATAGGTTAATGATTAGATTTTTAAAAATTCAAATAATATTTATCTGACTGAATGCTTATGATTTATATAAATGATGGAAATAACAATAAAGAAAGAAAATAAATCGATTTCTTTTTGAAAAAGTGAAGACAAGTTAGACAAAGAGCAGAATAAATATGTTAGAATAGATTCGGTAACAAAAACTAAAAAATATCACATGATTAATAAAAGGTGATTTGTGAATATCTTATGAACTTTTGCTTTAAATTAACCACTGTGAAGATGTTAGTAATATAATCGTATTAGATTAAACACTCAAATAAGAAGGAGTTGTAATCCATGTTATCAAATATTGGAGTACCTGGATTAATTTTAATTTTAGTTTTAGCATTAATTATTTTCGGACCTAAAAAGCTTCCTGAGATTGGAAGAGCATTCGGTCAAACACTTCGTGAATTCAAAAAATCTACACGTGAATTAACAAGTGATGTAATGGAAGAAATCGAAGATGTAAAAAAAGAAGCTTCAAAATAAGGTGTAAGAGATTTATATCTTGCACCTTTTTTTTATCATTATGTAATTGAGCTGGTAGGGGAAAAAGTATGGATGACAAAGAATTAAACTTAGTGGATCATTTAGATGAATTGCGTAAGCGGTTAATTATATCCATCGTTGCGTTTATAGCCTTTTTTATCGTTGGATTTATCTATGTGGAAGAGATTTATGCCTGGTTCGTTAAAGATTTAGATGTGAAATTAATTGCACTAGGTCCAAGTGATATCCTTTGGATTTATTTTATGTTAGCTGGCTTAATCGCCATTGCTGGGACGATTCCAGTATTAGCATTACAAATTTGGTTATTTGTGAAACCAGCACTTAAACCGAGTGAACGAAAAATATCACTCTCTTATATACCTGCCTTATTTATATTATTTATTGTAGGGTTAGCATTCGGTTATTTTATCATATTCCCGATGGTTTTAAAATTCTTAGTTGAACTAAGTGGCGATATGCTTGTTGCAAACTTTACAGCCGATAAATATTTCCGCTTTGTGATGAATATGACATTACCGTTCGGTGTATTATTTGAATTACCTGTCGTTGTTATGTTTTTAACATCTTTAGGTGTTATTAATCCATTTGTGTTATCAAAAATTCGCAAATACGCTTACTTCGCTCTAATTATTATTGCGGTCATCATTACACCGCCAGACCCAATGTCTGACTTTTTAGTAACCATTCCACTTCTAGTTCTTTACGAAATCAGTATCAACTTATCAAAAATTGTGTATCGTAAGAAACTTAGAAAAGAAAAGGAATGGGAAGAAAGTTTTGAAGGGACAGTTGAATAATAGAAAAAACCCCACTTTTCGTTGTGAAGAGTGGGGTTTTATTTTACTTCTTTTATTGGTTTTGCGGTAATTATATATCGATCTGGTGCATTTCCAATAAAAGTGAACGGATAGCATGTCGTCAACGTTAAAACTTCCTTTTTCTTTTGTAAGGTAATAATACTTCGATCATTTGCATCAACGATTTTCGTACTTTCGATTTGATACCAATAAGATCCACTTGCAAGTGAAATGGATAAAAGATCTCCGATTTTCAATTCTCCTACTCTCCGAAATACGGTATCACGATGGCCAGATAGGACAATTTGCCCCTTTTCATTTGGAAAAGCCGATCCTTTAAAATGTCCAACCCCTTTTTCTAAATCATCTTCATCGGTGCCTTCAATGATGGGGAGTTCTCCTCTAATAGCGGGAATCTTTAATATCCCAATAACTTCACCGATGAGGGGTTCATTGTTTTTGTCTGTAGACAAAGCAGGATTGTTAGGATATTTTATTTTTTCCTTTGCCTCAGTTAAGCTCCTATTTTGCAAAATTTCCGTTTTGGAAATTTGGAAGGTTCCTAATCCGAGGAATATCGCTCCAAGTAATAGTAATGTAAGTATGATTATTTTCATAGGCATTTACTTTTGTATTGAATTTTTTTGTTTATCATATGCCTAAAGACCATTTAGTTTCTCCTTTGTAGTTTTTATTTACTCAAACTATTTTGTTGATTTTTGAAACGAATGAAATTACTCAACTCCTTAAACTCTTGCTTACTCATACCATCATTAATTGCCTCTTTAACAAGATTGGTCCACTCACTATCTAATTGTTCTTTATAAGGAATGTTTTCTTCATTACCTAATAAATACTCAATAGAAGTATTTAAAGGGTCAGCTACCTTTGATAAAAGCTGTAATGAAGGGTTAATCTGTAACCCCCTTTCGATTTGACTTAAGTAAGATTTTGATACACCTGCTCGTTTCGCGAGCTCAGAGATCGAATAACCATTCTCGATTCTTAAGTTCTTAATTCGTGTACCTACCATAAATGTCTCCTTTAATAAGCATTATTCCTTATTTGTACATTATAAAGAACGTTGTGTTCAAAATAAAATACAAAAAAGTGAGAAATAGGGAGATATAGCTAGGGAACGAACGAAAAGTGTTCTTTATATGGAAGAAACGACCGAATTTGGAGATTTTCAAATATCAGATAGTGCTTTATACTCAAGTTGTGAGTTCGTTAAAGAGAACAACTTGAACGTAAGAGTGCAAGAGAGCTCTTTAAGAAGTCATAACCAATTTATAAAACAAATAAGAGGAGGAAACAAAAAATGAGTTTAAAAAAGAAATTAGGTCTTGGAGTAGCATCTGCAGCACTAGGTTTATCTTTAATTGGTGGAGGTACATATGCATACTTCAATGATGTTGAAACATCAAACAATACGTTTGCAGCAGGTACATTGGATTTGACAGTTAATCCAGGAGTAATTATTAATGTTGACAAAATTAAACCAGGGGATAGAATGAGCCGTACTTTTAAGCTAGAGAATAAAGGGTCATTAGACATTTCAAAAGTACTATTATCTACAAATTATACAGTAGTTGATGCAAAGGGAAATAATACTGCTGCTGATGATTTTGGTAAACATATTCGAGTTAATTTCTTGAAGAATGAAGATAAGAACGGAGTAATCCAACCAGAAGAAAATATAATTGTGCGCACTACATTAGCCGATTTAAAGGGCCAAACTCCAGATGCTGTACAAAATAAAATTGATGCTTGGTTTGGATGGGGAGACGAGGCAAGTGGAATTAAAGCAGGAACATCTGATGACCTATATGTACAATTTGAGTTTGTAGATAATAATCAAGATCAAAATGTATTCCAGGGAGATTCTTTAAAATTGGAATGGAAATTTGATGCTAAACAAACTGCTGGAACAAATAGATAATAAGGTAACAGGAAGGGTGGGTCTTACCCACCTTTCTTTTAGTAATAATATTTTATTTTTTTCAACATAAATAAAAAATCTTTTTTTTATTTATGTTGAATGCAATAAAAACATATTGGAGTAAAAAATCTTTTATAGCAAAAAAATAATTTTTGTATTAAACACAATCCATAAGAGGAAGGTATCTAAAATGCAAATGAAGAAAGTGAAAAAATGGATAGCTAATACAATCACAAGTCTATTGATTTTAATTTTTGTTTTTATGCTTTTTCTTGTAATAACAGCAAAAATAGCCGGTGGTGAACCACAGTTTTTTGGATATCAATTAAAAACCGTATTGTCTGGATCGATGGAACCAGGAATAAAGACTGGATCCATCATTGCGGTAAAACTAAGTAGTGAAAATAAAAATTTCCAAAAAAATGATGTAATTACCTTTAAAGCCGAGGAAGATAAGTTAATTACCCATAGAATTATCGAAGTAAATAAAAATGGGGACCAGGTCCTTTATCGGACTAAAGGAGATAATAATAAATCCGAAGATATGAACCCTGTAATGGCAGAAAACGTAGTGGCAAAATATACAGGATTTACTGTACCTTATTTAGGATATTTTATTGATTTTACAAAATCTAAAAATGGAAATCTATTGCTTCTAGTTTTGCCTGGTCTTTTATTGGTTGCTTACTCTGCGTTATCAATTTGGAAAACTATTGCTCAACTTGAAGGTAAAACTACGAATAAGGAGATAGATAAAACTATTTAACTCAATTAACAAACGGATGGCAGGGCGCTTTTCCCTGCCTAAAAAATTAGGAGGACTTTATAGTGAAAGTATATATTTCATTAATAAAAACTTTAGTTCTCTTCTTACTATTAATGATAACAATAGGTGGAAAAGTCTCTGCTGAAGGTAAGCAAATCGATATTGTAACCTTCCCAGATAAAGTTTTATTTAGTGTTGAAAATTTAAAACCTGGTGATTGGGCGAAACGTAAGTTAACGATTCAAAATAGGGGGGGAATGGATTTTACTTACTATTCGAAAGCGAAATTTAAGAGTGGATCAAAGGATCTGTATAATGAATTTTTGTTGCAAATCAACGATTCTACTAAGAGTTTATACAATGGAAAATTAAAAGATTTTAATGGGTTTGATCCTCGATACTTAAGAAAATCAAATCAAGAAGATTTACTCTTTCGAATAGACTTTCCAGCAGAATTAGGTAATGAATTTCAAGGGTTGGGGTTTGAGGTAGAATTTAGCTTTACTGCTGAGGAACAAAATAACGGTGGTCCAATAGACCCGGAAAAACCAACCGATCCAGAAAATCCAACAGATCCAGAGAAACCGACCGATCCAGAAAATCCAACAGATCCAGAGAAACCGACTGATCCAGAAAATCCAACTGATCCAGAAAATTCAACAGACCCAGAGAAACCGACTGACCCAGGAAAGCCAACAGACCCAGAAAATCCTAAAGATCCTGGTGAGTCAACCAATCCCAGTAACCCAACTCAACCCACAGATCCTAATCAATCAACCGATCCTGCAAATCCAACACAACCAGACAATTCTGGAACTCCTGATGAAAACAATACAGATGAAGTCAAACCAGAACGACCAATTGATGAACAAGAATTAATATCTCCACCTACAGAAGGGCAAGTTTTACCATCAACAGCTACGAACTACTTTAACTTCATCATTGCTGGATTATTTTTTATCATTTCAGGGTTTGCGGCAATGATTTATCAGAAGAGAAGGAAGTTAAATATAGATAAGAAATAATCTTTGAGTTATCCGATCCATTAGTTTAAATTTCCTTAATTTGAGGTATAAAAATGAAACGAATATTTCCTATAATTCTCTCGGTAATAACTATTTATTTAGGATTTTCCCAAAAAAGTTTCTTGCTAGATACGGTCCAATCGGAATCCTATTTTGCCATCCCAACCAGCATTCTCTTTGTTGCCATACTAGTATTCTTTCCCATCATACCCTATGTTGTTCTAGCTGGAATGATAGGTTCAGTTTTCGGAGTTTTTCTTGGGACGGGAATATCATTGATTGGTATTGGTTTAGGTACTATAACAATGTTTTTCCTTTCTAGATATGGCTTTCAAGACTGGTCACAAAATTATTTGAAAAAATACCCGAAAATTCAACAGTATGAAGGAATTTTTGAAAAGAATGCTTTCATTAGTATCTTACTAGCAAGATTAATTCCAGTGATTCCATCTCCTCTTGTCAATATATTATCAGGACTAAGCAAAATTCAATGGCATGTATTTTTCAGTGCCTCTCTACTTGGGAAAATGCCAGCAATTTTCACTTTTACACTGGCTGGTAGCTTAATTGGAAATCAAAAATGGCTATCGGTAATCATTTATGCTGTCTATTTTATAACTATCGCGATCCTTGTAGGGAGAAAAATTCAAAAGAATAAGCTTTCTGAACAGATTGCACGAACATAATATATCTATTAAAATAAAGCATCCTTCAACAATGATAATAAAACCTAGTTTAAATTTTGAAAAAGTTGACCTTACTAAGTTGAATAAGGGTGTGAATGTATTGACATTTATGTTTATTTATTTAGCTTTCATTAATATTGTTGATGGATTGGTCACTTATATCGGGCTTAAACTAGGAAATATTGAAGAAGCAAACCCGTTGATGAGTTTCTTATTTGATTTTGATCCCATTCTATTTATCAGCGTCAAGCTGGGACTCTCCATCTTGTTAATTATGTTTATTTATTTGATCAAGGCTCCCAAATCGCGTGTTATTCACAGTTTATTAGTTTTTTCCTCGATGATATATACATTCGTATGTTTCAAACATCTGTATTGGATTGCTCTCATTACGAATTTGACATAATTTTATTTACTCGAAATACAATTATTATAATAGAAGAGAGAGGGTGTCGAAATGTACAAAAAAACATGCACTTGCTGTAATCAGCCATCTTTTAGCAGCTGTAAGACAGGGACTTGGATTTGTCCAGTTTGTCAAAAAGATATCACAAATGTTAAAGCACAAGAGCCACCTTATAATGACAATATTAAAAAGCTGTACTCGGAGTTAGTCAATAAAATGGGCTAGCTTTTTCCGCTTTAATTTAACTTTTCGACGAATCCACTTTTTCACAAATATTTTTTAGATCCACGCATAATTAGACACATTTCGAGTTAATAATAGAGTATAATATAATCAAACGGGTGAAAAAGAGGATTGATATTTTGTTGTACAAAAGCCTAGAGTTCAAAAATGTTGTTGGACAGAAGGTTAAAGTCATGGAGATTCCTGTATTGGAGGAAGATAGTCGGTTTTATTTTATGATCCAAGTCCGTTTGCAAACTTTTATTACCTCGCTTTATAAGAATTCAAAAGGAAAGAGATGCTATTCATTTAGAGAATACTTAAAGCGAGCTTTGAAATGGCCAGATTATGAAGAATTATTTAAATCTGTTGAATTAAAGAATAATGCCTAATTTTACTTGAGAATCGTTCATTCGGTTCTCTTTTTATTGTGGATATTTTTGTGAAATTCGTTACTAATAAGTGAAATTTAACTTTCTTAATCTGAGTTGATTGTCTGGAACGGAAATCAACGGACAAACTAATTTGTCTTTTTATTTTAAGGCGTTTTTGTGTATTATTGTCGGAAACATTTCTCTTATATTCGGAAAAAATGTATAATACATTCATGATGTATTTAAGGAAGTGGACATATGGCTAAAATTAAAATTGTAACAGACTCAACTGCTGATTTAACGGAAGAACAAATAAAAGAATATAATATTGAAGTCGTTCCTTTAATGATTACAATAGATGGACAATCTTTTACAGATAGAGTTGATATTACCCCAATTGAGTTTCTTGAGAAAATGGGACAAGCTAATGAATTGCCAAAAACTTCGCAGCCATCAACAGGAGTCTTCTTAGAATTATATGATCGCCTTTCAAAAGAAGGGTATGAAATCCTTTCCATTCATATGACAGGTGGAATGAGTGGAACGGTGCGATCTGCAGAAAGTGCAGCGCAAATGACAGAAGGAAAAGTAACTGTTGTTGATTCAAGATACATTTCAAAAGCATTATCGTTTCAAGTATTAGAGGCTGCTGAACAAGTAGCACAAGGGAAATCGGTATCCGAGATCGTTAAGCATCTTGAACATGTGCAGAAGCAATCAAGACTATATATTATGGTCGATACACTTGAAAATCTTGTAAAAGGTGGGAGAATTGGCAAAGGAAAAGCCTTTATTGGTTCATTATTGAATATTAAGCCGATAGCTTCCTTAGAAGGTGGGGAGTATACACCTGTATCAAAGGTAAGGAGCCATTCTCAAGTTGTTAAACATCTGATTAAACAATTTTCCGAGGATGTAAAAGGAACAACCGTGAAAAGAGTTGGTCTAGCTCACGCTGAAGCCCAAGAACTTGCCGCCAAACTTAAGAAGGAAATTGAGGATTTAACGGGATTTAAAAAAATCGAAATCGATTATACAACTCCTGTTATAAGTACTCATACTGGCAAAGGTGCCATTGCTTTAATGTATTATTTCGATTAACAAGATAAGCCTAAATGCGAATTAAATCGTTGCATTTAGGCTAATTTTATGTCTAATTTTTTATATGAAAAAAGGATAAATGATGGACTGTGTCGAATTTCCTATTTACTGAAAGCTGTGGAGAGGAAATTACATATGAAAGTGAAAGGTTTATTTAAAAACCTACCATTATACAAAAGGATTTTTATGTTTTCATTTTTTATTACTTTTTTAGTTGTACTTTTATCTGCTGGAATTAGTTTTCATTATCAATCCAAACAGTTGAAAGAACAAATTACAGAAAAAGTAGTAGGGGTTGCTTCATTGTGGAGTGCAACCATTACACAAGAAGATGTTGAAATAGCATTAGAAGTCAGGGATCCTAATCACCCTGCTGTACAGAGTTTAAACTATATCCTTACTATGATTAATGAGCGACATTCCGATTATATTGACGGATATATTTTTGATGCAAACGTTTATCAAGAAAAGAAACTTTATTTTCTTTCTGTTTCTCAATCCGGAGAGAAAATAGGGTTAGATAATTTTACATACTATAAAGCTACTAATGCATATCTTGATGTTTTTAGGCGTACAATCAGTGAAAAGTCGGTTCAATATAGTGAATTGCATCGGGATAAATATGGTACATGGATTACAGCTTTTGCGCCTATTTTTGATAAAAACGATAAAGTAATAGCGGTATTAGGTGTCGACGTCGATGCATCTGTACTAGTTAAGGATACGAAGAGAAGTGCTTACTTTTTATTTGGGTCCGTACTGTTTATAACGATTTTTGTATTTTTTGCTTTGCGGTGGGGATTAAGAATCGTGACTGAACCTATTGATGAGATCATAACAGGAATCAATCAAGTGAGTACTGGTAATTTTGATGTGAAATTGCAAATTAAAGAAGAATCAGATTTAGGTAGATTGAGTGAAAACTTTAATCAAATGACAGACCAGTTAGCTGCTTTATTCGAGCAATTATCAGTGACATCGAAGGAACTAGGGTCTACGCAAAAAAATAAGGGTAATGTAATCGGTTTTGAAGATGCGATTGATGAAATGGAGCAAATCATTGAGAAAACAAAACTTCAGAAGGAATTGCAACGTGCTGAAAAAATGAATGCGATTGGTCAACTTGCTGCATCAGTTGCCCATGAAATTCGTAATCCTATGACAGTTGTAAAAGGATTTCTACAAATTTTCCTAGGGAAAAACAATATGTCTGAAGAAGAGCACAGCTATATTCAATTAATGATTGATGAGATGAATCGGGCAGAAATCATTATTAATGATTATTTATCTCTTGCAAAGCCTGATTTAACACAAGAATCTACGAAAATTAATGCGAACGATATGGCACTTAAAGTAATGGATTTAATGAATTCGTATGCGATGCTTTCAAAAAATATCGGGCTTAATACTTATTTTGAAATGGCTGTCAATGTGAAAGGTAATGAAAGTGAACTAAAGCAAGTTTTAATTAATATATTAAAAAATGGAATTGAAGCAATGAAAGACGGTGGCCAATTAAGTATCACTGTATCAGAAGAATCAGGGTTTGGTGTTTTTAAAATAAGTGATACAGGGGTAGGTATGTCTGAGGCAGAAATTTCAAGATTAGGAACAGCCTTTTACTCTCTAAAAGAGAAGGGTACAGGAATAGGCTTAATGGTTTGTTATCAAATCATTGAACGAATGAAAGGGAGAATTGAAGTAGAAAGTAAAGAAGGAAAGGGGACAACTTTTAGAATTTATTTACCCCTATATAAATAGTGAATAATTTTTGAACATTAGACACCTTTTCTTTCATTATCGGATTAATTTTGTTAAGATAATATAGAAATATCAAAGGATTATGGACAATTCCTCTTAAATATTGGAATATAATGAAAGTTAGGTGTTTGTAGTTGAAAAAGAAATGGTTTGCTTTGCTAATTGCCGTCTTGACAATTATAATGACGGCATGCGGAAAAGGAGAAATCAAAGATGCGGTAAATTGGCCTGTTGGTGAGTTTGAATATACAAATCAGAATGGCGACTCTTTTGGTTTAAAAGACTTAAAGGGAAAAGTTTGGGTGGCGGATTTTATTTTTACAAATTGTGCTGACGTATGCCCGCCAATGACAAATAATATGAAAAAACTTCAAGATAAGACGAAAAAAGAAGGAATAAAAAATATTCAATTTGTCTCATTTAGCGTTGACCCTACAGTCGATACTCCTGAAATATTAAAAAAATACGCTGACAATTATGATGTTAATTATAAAACTTGGAACTTCCTCACCGGCTATACACAAAAGGAAATTGAGAATTTTGCCAAAGATAGTTTTAAATCATTGGTAGTAAAGCCTGAAACTGGTGATCAAGTTGCACACTATACTTATTTTTATTTAGTTGGACCAGAAGGAAAAGTTTTAAAGTATTATACTGGACTTAATGATATTCCATATGAGGATATTATAAAAGATATCAAAACCTTACAATAAATAGTAAGGTTTTTTTCTTTGATATTTAGATAATAAGGTTTGATTGAGCTCATTAGTGTTATAATATCTTTACAAATTAAGTGAGGTGAGGCAAATGAAAAGGGCTTTCATCTTCTTTGTGTTTACTATTTTCATCTTATCCTCTTGTAGTCAAACGAATTTAATTAGTGGAAAAATTCATTCCATAAAAATGAATTATCCTTTAAATAAAGCAACCGTTCCTCTTGATTTCATTCCATCGAATTTAACCATCGTTTCAGCAGGAGATTCTTTAACACAAGGTGTTGGAGATAGTAGAAAACGTGGAGGGTATATTCCATATTTAAAAGCGGAGCTTGAAGGTGAAAAGGGAATAAACAAAGTAAACTTTATGAATTATGGTGTGAAAGGGAATAAAACAGGAGATTTATTGAAAAGACTTAAATCAATAGAGCTGCAAAAAGCCATAAAGTCATCTGATATGGTAATTTTGACTATTGGTGGCAATGATATTATGAAAGTAGTAAAAGAAAATATATCCCACTTGGAAAAAAAGGATTTTCAGTCAGCGAAAATCCAATATGAAAAAAATCTTATTCAAATTATGAATTCCATTCGTGATATGCATGAGAATGTTTCAATTGTCTTAATTGGATTATATAATCCATTTCATACTTGGTTTGCAGATGTAAAGGAAATGGATGAAATATTATTTGAATGGAATATAATAGGTGAAAAAGTTATTTCTTCATATGATCAAACGTATTTTGTAAAGATTGATGAAATTTTTAAAAATTCAACAGAAAATTTGCTTTACAAAGATTACTTTCATCCTAATGATAAAGGCTATTCGTATATTGCCAATCGTTTATATAAATCATTATCCGATAAAGCAATAGATGACCTAGCATTGAAGCGGTATTTGGCAAGTAAAGAGGAGAACTGAAATGAAAACGAATATATGGAAGAAGTCATTTTTTATATTACTAATTTTTAATATTGTAGTTGTTTTGCTAGTTGCGATTAATCTCCTTGTCCCAATAAAAGATGAAAATTTCGAAAGGTCGGGTAATAATTTTCAAGGTTATGTCCCCTTTCTCATACATACTAAAAAGGAAAATCTAAATGAGGTAATAAATCATTATATTGAAAAGGAGGCCTCTGGAGGTCCTGTCAATTACGAAGTTGTACTAGGGGATGAAGTGGAACTATACGGAACCATTCCTATTTTTACCGAGGAAATTCAGTTGAAAATGACTTTTGAACCGAAGGCAATGGAAAATGGCGATTTAATTTTACAGCAGAAATCAATGACAGTTGGACAAATGCAATTGCCTGTGTCTTATATCTTGAATTTCATTCGTGATCGCTACCATTTACCAAAAGGGGTAATTATTCAACCACATGATAAATTAGTTTATATTTCGATGCAAAAATTAAAATTGAAAAGTGATTTCAAAATAAAAGTGAATAAATTTGATTTAAAGCAGGATGACATTTCTGTTCAATTATTTGTTCCAATAAAATAAGAAAAGTTACAGCGCCTTGATTAGCCCCTTGAGGGGCTAATCAAGGCGCTGTAACTAGACAAAAAAACCGCAAAAATGCGGTTTTTTATTTTGAGGTCATTCCCCCCGATAAGATAAATTTCATTGCCTCTTCTGGTTTGACATCAATGATTTCGACACTTTCTTTTGGTACTAGTACAGTGAATCCCGCAACTTGAAAGGTTTGTGGGATATAGACTGCCACACAATGTGCGAGTGGCTCATAGAAATGCTGTAAATCCTCAGATGTTAAAAAACCGACGCTCTTCATATCAGAACCAGGATGGGAGATAAGCACAACTTTTGAAAATGACTTTTTTTCGCCAAGAAAGGAATTCACGGTATCTTTAATAACAGAATAGATGGTTTTAACGAATGGTATTCTTTCCAACAGACGATCAATGATTTTGAAAATGGTTCCTGTAATGAATTTCGTCGAAAGAAATCCAAGTACCGTAATCAGAATGATCGTGAGTAAAAGGCCAATTCCTGGAATATAAGACTCTTTCAAATAGGGCTTTAATACATTTCCAAGAATACCATCTAAAAACATGAAGATTTTATAAATGACATAGATCACGAGTAATATAGGTACGATCGTTAAAACTCCATTTATAAAATTCTTAAGTAGCACTTTCATTTCGTTCACCTACTTTAAAATTCATTTACTCATTTATTCTATCTTAAAAATCCTGTCACTAAAAGAAAATTAGGAAATAAGTTAATCTGAATTATTAATTAAATGATAAATACTCGAACGTTTTTTTATTATGTAAATTTAATGTTCGTGTTTTTCTTGACCCTTACTAATTTATTTGATATATTAAGCGAGGGAAAAAGGAAATCGGCAATAAGGGGGATATTTTCAGATGAAAACAAATTATGATGTCATTGTAGTAGGGGCAGGTCCAGCGGGAATATTTACTTGCTATGAATTAACTCTAAAAATGCCTCAAGCAAAGGTGTTATTAATTGATAAAGGGCATGATATTTATAAACGAAACTGCCCAATTCTTCAAAAGAAAATTGAAAAATGTCCTCCAGCGGCAGGAAAGAAAGACTTTGCAGGCTGCTTACCAGCATGTTCCATTACTAATGGATTTGGTGGAGCTGGAGCCTATTCTGATGGGAAATTTAATATAACGAGTGAATTTGGTGGGTGGATGACGGATTATTTATCAAACTCACAAGTGATTGATTTAATAAAATATGTGGATGATATTAATTTACAACATGGGGCTACTGAAAGTATTACGGACCCATTAACAGATCAAGTGAAGGATATTGAACGACGTGGATATGCTGTAGGATTAAAGCTTTTGCGCGCCCAAGTAAGACATTTAGGGACAGAACAAAATTTACAAATTTTGCAAAGTATCTTTGAATATTTAAAAGATAAAGTTGATATGGTTTTCAAAACAGAAGTCGAGGACATCATTACAGAGAAAACTTCTGAAGGGTTTCAAGTAAAAGGAATTTTATTGAAAAATGCGGAAAAAATCTTTGCTGAAAAAGTGGTCATTACACCTGGACGTGACGGTTCGAAATGGTTAAGTGATCTGTTTAGATCTCGTCGTTTACGCCTGAAAAACAATCAAGTAGATATTGGGGTCCGTGTAGAAACCTCTAATGTGGTGATGGAGGAAATTAACGAACATTTATATGAAGGGAAATTTGTCTATAATACTTCTGTAGGGACGCGTGTGCGAACATTCTGCAGTAATCCTTCTGGACATGTCGTTGTTGAAAATCATTCGGGAATTATGCTGGCAAACGGACATGCCTACAAAGATCCTAAACTAGGAAGCCCGAATACGAACTTTGCTTTACTTGTTTCTCACACATTCTCTGACCCGTTTGACCGTCCAAATGAATATGCCCATGAGGTTTCAAGATTAGCAAATAGCTTATCCAATGGTGGTTTAATCGTTCAAAAATATGGCGATATCCTAAAAGGAAGAAGGTCAACGGTTGGTCGAATCAAAGAAGGCTTTATTGAACCAACCTTAAAGGAAGCCGTTCCTGGTGATTTAGGTTTAGCTCTTCCATATAATACAATGAAGAGTTTAATCGAAATGACGGAGGCATTAAATCATGTTACTCCTGGTCTAGCTTCAGAGCATACATTATTTTATGGAGTCGAAGCCAAATTCTATTCTGCCCGACCAATTTTAAATGATCGCTTTGAATCACAAATTGATGGTTTATATGTTGGTGGAGATGGTGCAGGAATTACAAGAGGTCTAGCCCAAGCTGGCGCATGTGGAGTATGGATTGCTCGAGATATCGTAAGTAAAAATAGTACTCTTAAAAAAGAGGCAGTCGTAAATAGTTAATTAGAAACTGAGCCAACTTGTGTTGGTTCAGTTTTTTTATACCGAGTTTCTTCCATATATTTTATTTAAACAAGCAATCTGATAGAATAGTAATATTTAAATCAGAAAAGAGGTTATTATGATGTTATCTAACCGATTACAACCTGGTGATGAAATAAGAATCATCGCCCCTTCACGAAGTATGGCACTTCTTAAGGATGATCAAGTTAAGATCTCTGTTAATCGACTCGAAGCTTTGGGTTTCAAAGTAAGTTTTGGTAAGCATGTCTACACACATGATGAGTTTTTTAGTTCGTCGATTGAAGAAAGAGTGGAAGATTTACATGATGCTTTCCGAGATACGAATGTAAAGGGGATTCTCACGGTCATTGGAGGCTTCAATTCGAATCAATTACTAAAGTACATCGATTTCGATCTTATTAAAAATAACCCAAAAGTTTTTTGTGGTTATAGTGATATCACTGCATTAAGTCTTTCTATTTATCAAAAAACAGGGTTAATCACTTATTCAGGACCTCATTTTTCAAGCTTTGGGATGAAGCATGGATTCGAATACACATTGGATTACTTCCTTACAGCTCTAACGAATGATGCACCATTTGAAGTGATTCCGTCAGAAACGTGGAGCGATGATGCTTGGTATTTAGATCAAGAAGACCGTAAATTTCATGAACAGAAGGAATATTTAGTACTTCAAGAAGGAGAGGCAGAAGGTACTTTAATGGGTGGAAACCTATGCACAATGAATCTTCTTCAAGGAACAGAATTTATGCCATCATTAAAAAATTCAATCCTACTAATAGAGGATGATTATGAATCACATCCAAGTACATTTGATCGCGATCTGCAGTCAATTCTCCACTTACCAGATGCGAATGAGATAAAAGGAGTGCTCATAGGGAGATTTCAAAAAGAATCCCATATGACAGACGAAGCATTAAGAAAAATCATTTCGAGTAAAAACGAATTAAAAGGTTTGCCAATTATAGCAAATGTAAACTTCGGGCACACTCAGCCTATGGTGACAATACCGGTAGGTGGGAAAGCGAAGATCCATGCTTCTTCTAGTAAAATAGAAATCATCATCGATCAAAAATAATAGTGAACAGCCAACCTCATCGGTTGGTTTTTTTATTTCTATTAAGAAAGATTTAGCAATCATCACATACAATCTAATATATTGTCCATTTTGGTGAGGGGTGTAATCCGTGGAAGAATCTTATCTGATAAAACCAAGTCTCGAAGCAAAATATCCAATGATTGATTATGGCAAAGGGGTCTACTTATATGACCTTGAAGGGAAAAAATATTTAGATGCTTCATCAGGTGCGGTTACTGCCAATATTGGCCATGGGGTGGAAGAAATTATTGAAGCGATGCTTGAACAGGCAAAGAGAGTTTCCTTTGTGTATCGTTCTCAGTTTACGAGTGAAGTCGCAGAGAAGCTAGCAAAAAAAATCGCTGACATGGCAACAGGTGATTTAAACTGGAGCTTTTTCGTCAATAGCGGTTCAGAGGCAACGGAAACAGCGATGAAGATCGCTATTCAATATTGGCAAGAAAAAGGGATAAAGACGAAAAATAAAGTTCTCTCCCGCTGGGTTAGTTATCATGGTATTACATTAGGTGCACTCTCATTATCCGGTCATGCAGGAAGAAGAGCACGATTCGTTCCTCTCCTTCAAGATTTTCCTGTTATTCATCCACCATATTGTTACCGTTGTCCTTATCATTTGGAAGCACCATCATGTGGATATTTATGTGCAGAGGAACTAGAAACAGCGATTCATAGAATTGGGGCTGGGCAAATTGCTGCTTTTATTGCTGAACCAGTCATAGGTGCTGCTGGAGGGGCAATCACTCCACCTCAAGATTATTTTAAAAAGATAAAAGAGATTTGTGAAAGAAATGACATATTATTTATCGCGGACGAAGTGATGACTGGATTTGGAAGGACTGGTAAACCACTCGCTATGGAACATTGGGGTATTATTCCCGATATTGTTGCGCTTGGAAAGGGGATGGGAGCTGGCTATGCGCCAATTGCTGCTACCTTAGTTAGTGATCATGTAATGGACCCAATTGTGAATGGATCCAAAATCGTAATGAGTGGACATACATTAAGTGCGAACCCTCAATCCTGTGCTGTATCGCTGGCGGTCTTAGAATATTTAGAGAAAAATAATGTGATGAACGATGTAGAATCTAAAGGCTGTTATTTACGTAATCAGCTAGAACGACTGAAAAACGAATTTGAAATCATCGGTGATATTCGTGGAAAAGGTTTGTTGCTTGGAATCGAATTCGTCCAAAACCGAGAGACAAAGACCCCTTTTCCACGAAAAATGCTTGTCACTTCGAAGATGGTTGATCTAGCTCAGAAAAATGGGCTCCTAATTTATCCTGCGGGTGCTGGAATTGATGGAATCCATGGGGATGCCATCATCATCGCTCCACCATTAACGATTACAAAACGAGAGATGGAGGAAATCGCCCGATTATTGAAAAAAACGATACACGATTTTATCTCAATCCTACAAGGTGAGGTATGGTAATGGAAAATTTGTTTGGTAAATTAACGACTTTAAATAATGTTCTTCCTTTCTTTCGTGATGAAATGACGATCATGTTTGGTGGATTCGGAGGTGTAGGTTCTCCGCCATCTTTAATTGATGGCATTATTGATAAAGGGATAAAGGATTTAATATTAATCGGTAATGATACCGGTTTTCCTCATATTGGAATTGGGAAAATTGTCAGCCTAGCACGAGCAAAAAAAGTGATTGCATCACATATCGGTTCAAATCCAGTAGCTGGGAAATTAATGAATGAGGGGAAAATGGAAGTGGAATTTTCACCACAAGGGATATTAGCAGAAAGAATCCGAGCAGGTGGTGTCGGTCTAGGTGCTATTTTATCGGATATTGGAATGGATAATGAAATGGTTTCTTCTAATAAACCTCGTTTTACCTTAAATGGAAAGGATTATCTAATTGAAACAGCCTTAACCGCTGATGTGTCGATTATTTTTGCAAAAAAGGCTGACCCATATGGCAATTTAATATATGACAAAAGTGCCCGAAATACGAATCCACTTGTTGCAATGGCTGGTAATATTACGATTGCCGAGGTGGAAGAAATCGTACCTTTAGGATCTTTAAATCCCGATGAAATAATGACACCAGGTGTATTTGTTGACTATGTCATTCCGTCGAAAGGAGTGAATTGGAAATGGGCATGGGAATAGATAGTAGAAATCAAATGGCAAAGCGAGCAGCAGAGGAAATTCGAAATGGAATGGTCGTGAATCTTGGTATTGGGATTCCTTCGCTCGTTCCCAATCATCTCCCTAATCAAATGAATGTGATGTTTCATGCTGAAAACGGAATTGTCGGAATGGGGCAAAGTCCATCCATAGGAGAAGAGGATGAAAATTTATGTAATGCAGGTGGCTTCCCTGTCACAATAAGAGCTGGTGCATCTTATTGTGACAGTGCGATTGCTTTTGGCATGATTCGCCGAGGGCGTATTGATTTGACGATATTAGGAGCATTACAAGTCAGCCAATATGGTGATTTAGCTAATTGGATTGTACCGGGGAAAAAGATTCCTGGAATGGGTGGGGCGATGGAGCTTGCCCAAAAAGCGAAGAAAGTGATTGTATTAATGAATCAAAAAGATAAAAATGGTGTTTCAAAAATTGTTTCTGAGTGTACACTCCCGTTAACTTCTGCCAAATGTGTACATATGATTATTACTGAAATGGGCGTATTTGAAGTAAGAACCGATGGGTTAGTGCTAAGCGAAGTGTTTTTACCATACACTGTTGAGGAAATAAAAAAATATACTGCATGTGAATTTCACATTTCTGAGTCTATTCGAAAAATAAAGTACTAGTTGAAGCTAAGGGGAGAGTTGCGTGTGAATCCAAAGGCTTTGGTAAAGGATTGGTTAAATCAAAATCGCGAACGCGGTACGAGGCTTTTACAAATACTCGTTCAAGAGGATAGTACAAGGGGAAAAGAAAGCAGTACACAAGCAATTGTCATTGAAAAATGTCGTCAGCTAGGATTAGAGCTTGATATATGGGAAATTGGGCAAGCCTCTTTATTTAAACATCCCGCCTTTTGTTCAGATCGTAAGGATTTTAAAGGGAATCCAAATGTTGTGGCTGTATTAAAAGGTTCGGGCGGTGGAAAATCACTTATATTAAACGGTCATATTGATGTTGTTCCAGCTGGTGATCGAAAAACATGGAAGGCTGACCCATTTAGTGGACTCATTCAAGATGGAAAAATTTTTGGAAGAGGCACAACAGATATGAAAGGCGGAAATGTGGCATTGCTTTTTGCATTAGAGTCTTTAATAGCAAACAATATTCGTTTAAAAGGCGATGTTATTTTTCAAAGTGTGATTGAAGAAGAAAGCGGAGGTGCGGGTACACTTGCAGCTGTTTTAAGGGGATATAAGGCAGATGGAGCGATTATCCCAGAACCTACGAATATGAAGCTATTCCCTAAGCAACAAGGATCGATGTGGTTTCGAATTACGGTCAAGGGTAAGGGAGCACATGGAGGTACTAGATATGAAGGGGTTAGTGCGATTGAAAAGTCTGTGCTCGTAATCCAAAGTCTACAACGTTTGGAGAAAGAGCGAAACGCTAGAATTTCCGACCCGCTTTATGAAGGGATTCCGATACCGATTCCGATCAATGTCGGAAAAATTCATAGCGGTGAATGGCCTTCTTCCGTTCCTGACCTTGCCATTATTGAAGGTAGGATGGGGGTAGCTCCAGATGAAACGATGGAGCGAGCCAAAGAAGAAATGATGCAATGTCTACAAGCTTTATGTAAGAATGATCCATGGTTTAAGGAATACTTACCAACTGTTGAATGGTTTGGTGGTCGATGGTTGCCGGGCAGCTTGGAAAATGATCACCCTTTAATGGAATGCTTGACTCGTAGTTTTATAGAAGTGAAGAAACAACAACCAATGATTGAGGCATCTCCATGGGGAACAGATGGTGGGTTATTATCTAATATTGGTGACACACCAGTAGTGGTGTTTGGACCTGGTGTGACAGAGGTCGCTCACCAATCGAATGAATATATTGTATTAGAAGATTTATTTTTATCAGCAGAGATAATCGCTTACGCCATTATCGATTGGTGTGAGATTGTAGATTAGGAGAAGAGGGGATTCTCGAATGGCAAATATTCATTTAAAAACAGAAATTCCGGGACCGAAGGCAAAAGAACTTTTAAAAAGAAAAGAAGCAAATGTACCAGTGGGGCCTTTTAATACGATAAAGACTTTTGCTGTAAAAGGGGAAGGGGCACTGTTAACTGATGTGGATGGGAATACGTTTCTGGATTTTGCCGGTGCGATTGGTTCCTTAAATACGGGGCATTGCCCGCCAAGAGTGGTTGAGGCACTTCATAAACAGATTGACTCCTATTTACACCCTTGCTTTCATGTAATGATGTATGAGCCATATATTGAATTAGCTGAGAGATTGAATGAAATAACGCCTGGGGGTCATTCGAAAAAAACGTTCTTTTTGAATAGTGGTGCCGAAGCAGTGGAGAATGCGGTAAAAATTGCAAGGAAATATACAGGTCGAAAAGCGGTAATTTCTTTTGAGCGAGGATTTCACGGACGAACTTATATGGCAATGTCTCTAACTAGTAAGGTAAAACCATACAAATTTGAGTTCGGTCCATTTGTCCCCGATACGTATAAATGGCCTTATCCATATTATTTCCGAGCAGATGGTTTAGATGTTGAAAATTTAGATGATCAGCTACTAAAACGATTTGAAACCTTTTTCCTAAGTGAGGTTCCACCAGAAGAAGTGGCAGCAGTGATTATGGAGCCAGTCCAAGGAGAAGGTGGCTTTGTCATTCCATCAAAACGCTTCGTACAAGGTGTAAAGAGTCTGTGTGAAAAACATGGAATCTTATTTATTGCAGATGAGGTTCAGACTGGCTTTGGCCGTACGGGAAAAATGTTTGCAATGGAGCATTTTGATGTGGTTCCTGACCTTATAACGATGTCTAAATCCATTGGGGCAGGGCTGCCAATTAGTGCAGTGACTGGTCGAGCGGAAATAATGGATTCTGCGAATGTTGGGGAAATTGGTGGTACTTACGGGGGAAGTCCATTAGGATGTGTTGCTGCACTGGAAGTAATACGAACGATTGAAGATGAAAGATTGTTGGAAAGAGCTAGTCAAATTGGGGAGATCTTTCGAGAACGTTTTGAGGGATTGCAGTCACGCTTCGAACAAATTGGTGATGTACGTTCCCTAGGAGCGATGTGTGCAATCGAATTTGTAAAGGATTCTAAGACGAGAGAACCGAACAAGGAGCTAGTACAAGAAATCATTCAAAACGCCCATCAGAAGGGTTTAATTATTATGAGTGCAGGATTATATGGTAATATCATTCGATTACTAACCCCATTAGTGATTATGGATGAACAGTTGAATGAGGGGTTAGATGTGTTAGAGAAAATCATTATTAAATGCTGTCAATAGGTATAGGGAATTAGAATGATGCAAGAGTAATTAAATGGATCTGAACGATTGATAAAATTGAGGCTACTGTTGAATTATTCCGTAATAGGGCTTAAGTAAGGGTAAGCGCTAGTAAATCGCTTTTATGTGCAAGTAAAGAGGGGTTTAACGCAAGTAAATCGCTTTTATGTGCAAGTAAACAGGGGTTTAACGCAAGTAAATCGCTTTTATGAGCAAGTAAACAGGGGTTTAACGCAAGTAAATCGCTTTTATGCGCAAGTAAACAGGGGTTTAACGCAAGTAAATCGCTTTTATGTGCAAGTAAACAGGGGTTAAACGCAAGTAAATCGCTTTTATGCGCAAGTAAACAGGGGTTTAACGCAAGTAAATCGCTTTTATGCTGAAGTATGCAGGGGTTAGACGCAAGTAAATCGCTTTTATGTGCAAGTAAACTGGGGTTAAACGCAAGTAAATCGCTTTTATGTGCAAGTAAACAGGGGTTAAACGCAAGTAAATCGCTTTTATGCGCAAGTAAACAGGGGTTAGACGCAAGAAAATCGCTTTTATGTGCAAGTAAACAGGAGTTAGACGCAAGTAATCGCTTTTAGTGCAAGTAAACAGGGGTTAGACGCAAGTAAATCGCTTTTATGCGCAAGTAAACAGGGGTTAGACGCAAGTAAATCGCTCATGCGAGCAAGCAAACAGCTCTTAGCACAAGTAAACCAGAAAAATGATAAAAAGGAGGATCCAAATTGAAGCAATATCTCTGGATTAATGGAGAATCAATTGAAACACCCACTTATTACGAGTTGAAAAGTCCCTATTCCGGTGAAAAGCTGGCAGAGGTTGCAACGGCCGAAGCGGACCAGATCCAATCAGCAGTTTCTGCGGCTGATTACGCATTCACTGAATGGAAAGAAACACCTGCTTATCGAAGGGCAGAAATTTTAGAAAAATTGGTCGTCCTCTTAAAAGAGCAAAGGGAACAATGTGCCCGAATCATCGCTAAGGAAGCAGCGAAACCGATTAAGACGGCAAGAGCGGAAGTTGATCGAACGATTATGACATATCAGTTTGCTGCCCATGAAGCACGAAGAATTCATGGTGAGACAATCCCGTTAGATGCGGCTCCTGGTGGCGAGAATCGAGTTACTTATACGGTAAGAGAACCGATCGGTGTTATCGCAGCGATTACACCATTTAACTTTCCGATGAATTTAGTAGCACATAAGGTGGGTCCTGCCCTTGCAGCTGGAAATACAGTTGTACTTAAGCCTGCTAGTCAAACACCGTTGTCAGCTTATAAGATCGCTGAATTGCTACACGTAGCAGGTTTACCAAAAGGTGTTTTAAATGTCGTAACTGGAAGTGGTCGAGCCGTTGGGGATCAATTAATGAGGGACGATAGAGTGAAAATGATTACTTTTACTGGAAGTCCCGAGGTTGGAAAATATATTAAAGAAAACGCAGGTCTTAAAAGAGTGACACTCGAACTTGGTTCGAATTCAGCTTTGATCATAGATAAGGATACGAAGTTCGAAGCGATAATGCCAAGAGTTGTTATGGGGGCATTTAGTTTTCAAGGTCAAGTATGCATTTCCATTCAAAGAATTTATGTTCATCAATCGATCTACCATGAGTTTGTTGAAGCATTTGTTCATGAAACGGAAAAGCTTAAAATTGGTGATCCATTAGATGAGCAAACGGATTTATCAGCCATGATCTCACAAGCAGATGTAAAAAGAGCAAAATCTTGGATTGATGAGGCGAAAGCAAATGGGGCAAAAGTAGCTTATGGTGGTCATGCTGGTGCAAGAATCCTAAAGCCAACAATTTTATTAAATGTTGCATCAACGGAAAAAGTGTCTTGTCAGGAGGTTTTTGCCCCTGTCGTTCATATCAACGCTTTCGAAGATTTTTCAGATGCGATTGACTATGTTAATGATTCAGAATTCGGTCTTCAGGCTGGTGTATATACTTCAAATCTCTCACATGCTTTCCAAGCGATAAAGAAATTGCATGTAGGTGGAGTTATGATTAATGATATTCCGACGTTCCGCGTGGACCATATGCCTTATGGTGGAGTAAAAATGAGCGGAATGGGTCGTGAAGGAATAAAGTATGCCATTGAAGAAATGACTGAATTAAAGCTAGTTAGTTTTAAATTGTAAAAAAGTTTGAGGGCAAGACCAAATTCATGGTCGCCCTCTTTTTTAAAGGAGAGTATTTAAAATGAACGATACTGCTACTCAATTTGAAATAAGTGAAAAAGGATTTTGGCTCCAAGTTTATGATGATCCGTTTAATAAACGAACGAGAATTGATGATTATTTTGGCAATACGACATTAATCATTGATTTTGCTGAGGAATGGGTGAAACAAAAAAAACGTGAAAAGCTTATTTTCAAAGTTCGTAAGGAGCAGTTCAGTGAATTTATTCAACATGGCTTTACTTGCGAAGCTCTTATTGATCATTATTATCTTGGTTCAGATGCCTATTTTTTCACAAAATATTATGAAGTTGATCGATTGAAAAATGATCACTGGCTAACAGAAGATCAAACGATTCAGAGTATTCAAGGCTTGAAGATTTCTTCGGAAACGTTAAATCCCCCTATTGAATTTCATTTGAAAAAGGTAGAGGAATCAGATGTTATTAAACTATCCGAACTATATCAAACGGTTTTCCAAATATATCCTACCCCATTACATGATCCAGAGTATATTAAAAAGACGCTAAAGGAAGGGACAATTTATTATTCATTTTATTGGAATGATCAAATTGTTTCGGCTGCCTCTGCCGAAGTGAATCGAACGTATCGAAATGCTGAATTAACAGATTGTGCCACTTTGAATGAACATCGCAAACATGGATTGATGAAAATATTATTGAAAAAGCTGGAGAACGAGCTTTATGATCAAGGAATCTATTGTTCTTATTCAATTGCAAGATCTCTTTCGTTCGGAATGAATGCCGTTCTTCATCAATTAGGCTATGTTTATCGTGGCCGATTAAAAAATAATGTTTTTATTTTTGATAAACTAGAAAATATGAATGTTTGGGTGAAAAATTTAGCAAATGAGCCGAATTTTCGGCAGTAAAATGACAAGAATTCGGCACCTTGCTCATATACATAATATGGGTAGGTGATTAGATGGTTCATATATCAGAAATGACTAATGAAGTTTTAGCGTCAATCCTTAAAAGTATTGATGAAGGAATTCACGTCATCAATACTGAAGGAATAACGATTTTCTATAATGAGGTGGCGGCGCGGCATGATGGGATGCACATCGATGAAGTGTTAGGCAAACCGTTATTAGAGGTTTTTCCCTCCTTAAATAAGGAGACAAGCACTCTTTATAAGGTTTTATTAACGAAAAAGCCAATTTATAACCAACCGCAAACGTATTTGAATAAGCATAGTGTCAATATTGAGACGATTAATACAACCTTGCCTATTTTCGTTAAAGAGGAATTTATAGGTGCAGTGGAAATTGCCAAAGACTATTCAAGAATGAAATTGCTCTCTGAACGCCTTCTCGAGCTTCAAAACGGGCTAACCCCAAATAAGAAAGTACAGCTGAAATCTAAAAACACAAAATTCACTTTAGAGGATTTAATTACTAGAGATGAAAATTTTATCGAAATGAAGGAAAAAGCTTACAAGCTAGCACAATCTGATTCACCTATTCTCGTATATGGAGAAAGTGGAACGGGGAAGGAATTGCTTGTCCAAGGAATTCATCACGCTTCTAGAAGAACAAATGGCCCTTTTATTGCTCAAAACTGTGCGGCAATTCCGGAAGCGTTGCTTGAAAGTCTGTTGTTTGGAACAGCTAAAGGAAGTTATACTGGAGCATTGGACCGACCGGGCTTATTTGAATTAGCACATGAAGGAACACTATTCTTAGATGAATTGCATACGATGCCCATTGAGCTCCAGGCGAAACTATTAAGAGTATTAGAGGATGGAATGGTTCGTAGAGTAGGTGGTTCAAAAAGCTTCTCTGTTGACGTTCGCATTGTAGCGGCAATGAATGAACACCCAAGAGCGGCGCTGGCGAATCAAAATTTAAGATCGGATTTATTTTATCGCCTGAATGTTTTAATGTTTGAATTAGTACCGTTGCGAAATCGGAAAGACGATATTCTCATATTAACTGTTCATTTTATTCAACAATTTAATCTTCAATTAGGTAAAAAAATTAATGGAATCACACGTGAAGTCGAGCTGTTATTTTTACAGCATCAATGGCCTGGAAATGTTCGCGAATTAAAGCATTGTATTGAATATATGATGAATATTTGTGAAGGACAACAGCTTACATCAAATGACTTACCATCTTTTTTTAAACAAAATATCAATCAGAAGCGAAAGTCGGGACAGAAATATGAAAGTTTGTCACTTCGAAAAAATGTTCAACAGCTCGAATCGACTTTAATATCTGAGGCATTAGCCATTAGCGCTGGTAATATCAACCAAGCTGCTAAATTACTTGAAATCCCTAGACAAACATTACAATATAAGCTTCAAAAATCTGATACACCTCCAACTGCCGAATAATTGGCAGTTTTTATTTTACTTTTTCAATAAATCACTTAAATCGCTCATACATTAGCATTCTGAATTTTGGCATGATTCTTGCAATGTATTAAGAAAAGGATTTAGGAGGAATGACATATGAAGCAAACATTATATAAACCTACTAGACATTGGAAGGATATCGAGCTTTGGAAGGATGTTACGGATGAGCAATGGAATGACTGGCTATGGCAGTTAACGAACACGATTCGGACTATAGATGATTTAAAAAAAGTTATCCAATTAACTCCAGAAGAAGAGGAAGGCGTCCGGATTTCAACGAAAACCATTCCTTTAAACATCACTCCATACTACGCATCATTAATGAATGAAAATGATCCGCGATGTCCTATTCGTATGCAATCGGTTCCGATTTCAAAGGAAATATATAAAACAAAGTATGACCTTGAGGATCCATTGCACGAAGATGAAGATTCACCAGTACCTGGTTTAACACACCGATATCCAGACCGAGTATTATTTCTAGTCACCAATCAATGTTCGATGTATTGCCGTTATTGTACGCGAAGAAGATTTTCGGGTCAGATTGGAATGGGTGTACCAAAAAAGCAATTAGATGCAGCGATTGAATATATTCGAAACACTCCAGATGTTCGAGATGTTCTTATTTCGGGTGGAGATGGATTGTTAATCAATGACAATATACTGGAATATATTTTAAAAAATCTCCGTGCTATTGATCATGTCGAGATTATTCGAATTGGTACAAGAGCTCCAGTAGTCTTTCCGCAACGAATTACCGAAAATCTATGCAATATCTTGAAAAAATATCATCCCGTTTGGTTAAATACCCATTTCAATACTTCGATAGAGATTACCGAAGAATCAAAGAAAGCATGCGAAATGTTAGCGAATGCTGGGGTACCAGTAGGAAATCAGTCAGTCATTCTTGCTGGAATTAACGACAGTGTGCCAATCATGAAAAGGCTTATGCATGATTTAGTCAAAATCCGAGTGAGACCATATTATATCTATCAATGTGACCTTTCAGAGGGAATTGGACATTTCCGTGCACCTGTGTCGAAGGGCCTTGAAATCATTGAAGGACTAAGAGGGCATACGAGTGGGTATGCAGTCCCAACCTTCGTGGTCGACGCTCCTGGTGGGGGAGGAAAGATTGCGTTGCAGCCGAATTATCTCATTTCTCAGAGTGCTAATAAAGTAGTTTTACGAAACTTTGAAGGAGTCATCACATCGTATCCGGAACCGGAGAATTATATGCCCGGCCGGGCGGAGGACTATTTCAAAGGAATCTACAATGATTATGATAAGTATCAATCAAATGTAGGAATTGCTGCTGTTATGAACGATAGTAAATTCAACCTGGTTCCTGAAGACCTAAACCGCTTAAATCGTAGAAAGAAGTATCAAGAGGATCAATCACATTCCTCTTTGAAGGATAAACGTGGGAAGCGCGATGAGCTGAAGGAAAAGAAATTCCAAGCACAACAAAATAAATCAGTGGATAGCCAGGGAGCCCAAAAGGAGGGCTCAAAAGCTAGTGAATAGGAGTGTGAACATGGATATATACTGCGAATGGTGCGGAGGGAAAGCGAACAAAGGAGAAGGAACCGTTTTTTGGGAGTTGCCGGATGGTTCAAGAGCGATTGAAATTACGGCAACGCCTACGGTCATTTGTAAAGAATGTGACATGGTGTATCAAACTGACGATGTAACAAAAGAAATTGAGGATCAATTGTTTTTGGTTGATACAAAAAAGATTAGTAGTTCGATAAGTTTTAAGGAGCTATTGGAACTACCTAGACTGTTGAAGAGAAATTATTTTGATTTTTCTTCTTAGTGTGTTTCTCCCACAAAAAATGGCACTTAGAAACTGGTGCCATTTTTTAATTTATAACTTACATTAGTATGAAAAGAGTTTATTAAAACTAATATAATTATGGTAATCACTTGCATAAAAGTAAATAAATATTCACTGTCTTATTTTTTTCTTAAGCAACTAAAGGGGCAAGTTAGTACAAGAAGAACAAGTAAATTTATAACGCAGTAGACGTAAAATGAGAAGCAAGAATTTGACTGAATGTTTGAAACTTGTTACGGAAATGAATTCGTTTAGAAGCTTTTGAAAAATGATAAAGAAAAGTATGTTGATAGCGACTGTATATACTTCAAACTACCTTCCTTGAGTTCGGATTATTGGAAAGACATAATCGGACTGATAAGTGTTAATAGGATGAACAGAAATATAGGTTATGGCCCTTCGCTTAAATTGTACTGATAATCGACTAAAATTACGTATTAAGTATATGAAGTGAAAAAAATAGAAAAAGCACCCATATTTTATGAGTACTTTACTACTCTCTATTCTGAGTTGAGAATTTAGGTTTATGTAATTTATGAAATAACCAGGTTATAACTTTTGCTATCAAAAGTACAAATAGGTAACCAAAAAACAAGTGAAAATAATTAATTTCACCGTACATTCTAAAAAGACCAGTACTTACTAATATAGGCTTTAAAATAAATGCAAATATAGCAGCAGTTATTATAGCGTATAGGTAATAATTTTTATGATTATTTAATGTCCATTGGTAAATGAGCATGAAAGACACAGGGACCATGGAGGTGTCCAATGAGATGCTTGGCAGTGCAGGGATAACCTGATAAGGGTAATGCCAATACCCTCTATTTATACCGTATATATCGATAAATGTAAAAAAAACATGAACGCTATATCCATAAAAACCAATTAGAAATACTTTACTTCGGTCAATTTTGATATAAAGAATAACCAATGGGACTAAGAGAATAGCAATTAAAACCCAAAACTGCCATGTAGAAGGGTTAGAATAGTCTGTCCAATAATTAATTAAAGAATCGGTATTTTCTTTTCTACCGTATAGAATCTTGTCAAATTCACGTAAACGATCCAATTATTTTCCTCCCTAATGTTTGCCAATTATACAGTTAGAATAACCTAAAATATTTAGTTTATTAGTAATTAAATATAGATAAGAATTATTGCACATTTCGACAAAATTGTTTATCAAATCAGAGATTCTTATGCAACTAAACCTGCATGCGCTATAATGAACTGAATTATGAGGTGTGAAGCTAGGTGGATTCGGTAGAACGAAGGCTAAAGCCACTTTACTTAAGAAGGTATGCCAACGAATATGCCACACGGCTGAAAGGAAGTCGTTGACCAAATTCCTCATGGCCATAATAACAGTATCTGATGGAATGCTGGCCATATCTTAGTAGGTTGTTGGGATAATACAATGTTTCCTGCTATTAATGTGAATAGACAAATGCCTATATCTTATCACTTGATGATTCCAAGTGGGAGTAAACCAAAAAATTGGACAGAACAACAGCCTTCAATGGATAAACTAATTAAGCCACTAGAAAATCAAGCTATTCTAATTGAACAAGCATTTAAGGGACACCTTCATGAACCACTTAAAGAATCTTTTTTAAGGTATGAGAACATTAGGAGAAATGGTTATTTTTCATATGAACAATGAAAATCTATACATGGTGATCATTAAAAGTATGAAGCAAATGCAATTAAAATAAACTGCATTATATATTTTAATTGCACTAACAAAGGCTAATCATCCATAAGGGATAATCACAGTAAGCCGATAATATGCAAGGTTAATATTGTATCCGTTCTAATTATAGTTTTATTTGTTCCCATAATAAGAGCTTGCTCAAGCTATATCTATATCAAGTAACGTAGGCTTATGCTTAAGTTAGGTGATGTACGGCAGCTCTTTTTAAATGGACTTTGAATAAACTATATACTGTATATCATTTCTGCAACAAGTAGAAACAAAGGTATTAGTTTTAATATGTAAGAAACAAAAAAAGGATAACAAATGTTATCCCCTAAAGCTTAGGTCCAATCCACCGGTGGTTTTTCCAACTGCGCTTTTATTCCAAGCGCTTTTGCAGCAGCCAGAATAAACTCTCTTCTAAAGAAATAACTTTTATGACTTACTATTTTTCCGTTTTCAATCTCCTGTAGTTGTATATCATGGATTTCAGGTCCCTGTTCCCCATTAGCAAACACAATAATCACGGGTTTATTCCATAGAATAATTTCTCGTGCGGTATGTCCAGGTAGGCCGTACCTTAGAGATCCTTTTATCATCTCATCCTTAGAAAACTCTTGGAACCCAAAATAGGCTTCATTCTGTGCATGATCACTGAATAGTTTTAACATACCATCCAAATCACCATTATTAAATGCTTCTAAATATAATTGAATGGTTCTTTTGGTTTTATGGTTAGAAATCTCAGAGTTTGATTGAGTAAAATCAATGGAATCTATTTTTCTCCTCGCACGTTGTACTGCAGAATAAACTCCTCCTGGAGTGCTTTGTAAAATTCCGGCTGCTTCCTTAGCATTAAATTTGAAAATATCCAATAAAAGAAAAGCTGCAAGTTGCTTTGGTGTCAAATGAGAATCTAATGATGTTAGAATTTCTTCCAATAAAAGAGGACTCGAGAAATCTTCGATCATTTCACATGGTTCCTCTAAAATTCCCGTTTCTCGTTTTAGCTTTCTGCACTGGTCAATCCAGGTATTTGTTGCAACTTTAAACAGGTAATATTTTTTGTCAGTTATTTCACTCCATCTTTGTGGAAGAAAGCCAAAAGATTTTATCATCGTTTCTTGATAGAGGTCTTCACCATCCCAAGGGGATCCAGTGATATATTTACAATAATTCCATAAATCTGTTGAATAATCAGAAATGGTTTTGAAAAATTGATCTCTTACTTTTCTCGTTTCATTCACCATATCCAAAGAAATGTTATCAATTACTTTCATTAAAATTCCTCCTAATATCAATATACTAAATAAACGATTTTATATCGTAGAATTATACGTGCTAGGAAAAATATTTTTAAGAAATTAAATGATTAGTATCATCTTTCATATAAAAGGGGTAGAGTTTATTTTTCTGAAGCTGTTTGTTGGACAAAAGGTACTTGATAAGAAGCAGGATAAAGGAGTCTTTTTGTGGAATAAGTGAATTCAGCTAAAAAAGTACAATTAGGTTTGGAGATATATTTTATGTCAAAAGATAACCTTAACATCCTAAGCGATGATTTAAGAAATATTGAGCGGGAATTCAAACAAATGATTGAGCCATATCGAAGTGAATTGTGGAATTATTGTTTTAAATTAACAAGATCTCCCTGGGATGCGGAGGATTTAGTCCAAGACACCTTATTGAAATCACTTTCCGTATTAGCCAAGATATTTCAGCCTATAAATACAAGAGCGTATCTATTTAAAATAGCCACTAATTTATGGATTGATCAATTAAGAAAACATAAATATCTAAATGTACCGTTAGAAGACTATATTTTGGACGATAAAGCAACAACCAATGAGTTTCTATTATTGGAACATCTGGATTTTTTGGTAAGAAATTTACCACCTACCCAATATGTTGCTCTTATTTTGTCTGATGTTCTTCAATTTAAAGGAAGCGAGGTTGCGGAAATTTTGACCACTTCCGAGGGGGCAGTTTACACAAACCTAAGCAGGGCGCGAAGTAAAATGCGTCATAATTTGAAATTGGAATTATTCAGAAAGGAAAAAAGAGCTTTAAAAAATCTTGCTGCTAATACAACAATTGATTTGCTTCTAAAAGGTTTTAGAGAGAAGAACCCGGAACTAATTGCTTCAGTATTAAATGAAAATGTAATAACAGACATCACTCATTCTGGGCTCGAGATGGGTAAAAATGAAACAGAGAAAAACTCTTTAAGAGATTGGGCAGAAATAGTTCAAAACCAACATATTATTGTTTCCGAGTACGTAGAACTTTGGGGTCGCCCAGTAATTGTTGAGTTAGAGGAGAAGCAAGATAACAAACTTTACCTCAACAACATTCATTACTTTGAACTCTTTGAAGGAAAAGTGTCTTATTGGAAATTTTATTGTTTTTCCTGGGATTTAATGACGTTGGCAGCAAAAGAGCTAAATGTAGATATGAATGCCAAATATTTTTATCACATTTTTTAAAAAATGTATGTAAGGTTTTTATTGCCGACTTCGTTATATAGATGAGACCGTAATGTGTTTCCATTTATATAAGGAGTGATATTTATTATGAACAGCCCAGTTAAAAACCAAATTAATACTATTTTTGTTCATGTCAGTAATCTAAAAAGATCAGTGGAATGGTATTCAAAGCTACTTGGCCAGGAGTACGACTACTCTAATATTGTCCGACCTGTATTCAATATAAAAATAAATAATCAAACAGGTTTAACCTTAGATGCAGGGCCTGAAGGTGTAATAAAAAGGTCAAATAATAGTGAGTATCCAATATTCAACTTTCACACTTTTGATATTGATGAAGCGTTTACTTACGTTAAAAGTTTAGGATATAAAATGGAGTCGGGGATCGTAAGTTTTGATGATTTTTCCTATTTTACAATTAGTGATCCTGACATGAATAAAATTATGATTTGTACAGGATGAGAGACAAATTACCTAATAATTAAAGTACAGGGATGCAGTATAAATTCTTTTTGCTTATATATTTCCTGAAAAGTTGATCTAAAACTTCAATATATTACTGCCATCGGTCAATTCAATAAACGGACAGTTAGCTCGAGAAGAAACTGTACTTTTTAAGCTATAATGGGTTGGAGTAAAAAAATAATAATTTACAGATTCCAATCACTTTTAGAAAAGTGTTCCGTATTATAAAAGATGATATTTATTTTTAGGAGGCAGGGCTAGATTCTCTTCTTCTTATAGCGGGGCGATTGTTCAATAAGAACAGTCGCTTTTCTTGTTCAACTAATGCGTACAGATAATAATTCAAATATTATACCTGATATAATTCCTAAGAAAATGATGTTCATTTGTAATAAATATCCTTTCTCTAACTAACTCATTAATTGATATGATTCTTTTAAGAGAAATAAAAATTCTTGATTAAGTTCGTCTTCACTATGAAATCTAAAATTATTGTGAAATCGGTTTTTGGAAACTTGTTCAATCTTAGTTATCTTCTCGTGTTCAATTTGATGGTTTGTTACTAAAATAAAATCTAACCATTTCTTTTTTGGATGAACTCCTCCAAAGGAAGATTTATTTAAAAGATGTATAGAAGCCTTTTTAAACTCAATTTCAAAAGGTCCAATTTCTTTCAATAAATCGAGTATTTTTAAATATATTTCATAAACATTAGATCCCTTATTTGAAAATAAATCATCTTCTGACATCTCACCATCTCCTACTTTCACTTTAAAATATTGAACTTCATTACCTCATTTTCCTTATTTTGCCTCTCTTTACATAATCTTAACATTTTTTTATTCACTAACTGCGTTGTTACCACACAAAAACATTTTTAGAAAAATGTATTAATATTAATATCTATACAACTTCGCTTTGTGTGATAATTCGCAAGGTTCCATAACATACATGAATCAATTTCTCAAAAAAACCTATGTTTGTAAATGTTAAAAAATATAAATACCTACTGTATATTATGCGACTAAAAAGATAGTAAACTGACATTTTTCGTATCCTTGCTTGCGTTTAATACGGTGGAAAAACATACTATATATATTTGGGGTTCTGACAGAATTATTAAATTTCGAAAACAATCATTTCAATTATCTCTTCAAAAACTTATTAAGAAACATGCACTAGAAAAAATATAAATCATATATAGGAGATATCCGTTTACAATGTTTGAGGAGGATATTATGAAACCTATGTTACCTAGTGAAAAATATTTCGGTAATTTAGAACTAGTTTATGCATTTTATGGGGCTATGCCTACAGGTGTTACTGTTTCAGAAACCGGTCGTATTTTCATTTGCTTTCCGAAATGGGGAGACGATGTTAAATTTACGGTGGCGGAAATTGTTGGGGATAAATTGCAGCCTTTTCCTAATTTACAAACTAATTTGGTTAACCTCGAGAATATCACAACGACTTTCATCAGTGTTCAAAGTGTAGTGGCTGATGGAAGGGGAACGCTTTGGATATTAGATACTGCCGCACCTAATTTTTCTGAACCTATTAATGGCGGGGCAAAATTAGTCGCAGTTGATTTAAAAACCAATACAATTAGAAGAGTATATACCTTTACGGAAGATGTTGTTCTGACTACAACTTATCTGAATGATGTACGTTTTGATTTTCGTGTTGGAAAAGAAGGTTATGCCTATATAACGGATTCTTCTTCAAGAGGACCGGGAGCTATTATTGTCGTAGATTTATCAAATGGAAACGCGTTTAGACGGTTAAATGGTGCAAATTCAACTTCACCCGATCCCTATTTTTTACCGAAAGTAGAAGGTCGAATATTAATGAATCGAAACAAAGATGGTTCAACTTCTCCATTTAGACTGGCTTCTGATAGTCTTGCGATTTCTCCCGATGGAAAGATATTATATTTTGCTCCACTAACCAGTCGTCATTTGTTCTCGATCTCAACAGAAGCCCTGAGAGACAGAACAATACCGGATTTGGATTTAACTTATCATGTGGAGTATTGGGGAGAAAAAGGTGCGTCCGATGGAATGATCACCGATGTAAAGGGAACTGTTTATGCTGGGGACTACGAAAATAACAGTATTCGAAAGATATTGCCGAATGGTGTAATGGAAACCATTGCACATGATCCAAGAATACTATGGCCGGATACTTTTTCAATTGGCCCTGATGGATACTTATATGTCATTGTAAACCAATTACATCGGCTGGCCAGATTTCATTATGGAAGAGATTTACGAGAAAAACCATATAGTTTACTTCGAATGAAAATTGGCGAATTACCTGCTCCGGCCTTTTAAAAATAATGGTCTATTTCCTTCAGAGAAGTAGGCCATTTAGATGTTATTCAGCTACTTCTATCCTTATAATGGATAAATTGCAGGTCCCATGAGGCTCCCGGCCTAGGATTCTGAAGTAAGTAAATACGCTGACTAGGCCGATGGGGAATAACAAATAACAAAAAAAAGACCTTTCCCGATACTTCTTTGTGTTAACAAGAATACGACTACTCCAGGGTGGTGGCTGCTCTCCTAGCAACTACGGGATTACATTTTAGGTAACACATTCGCCGTTTTAGGAAGTCCTGCTGACTTAACTAAGACGAGTTTTTAATGAATTAATCCGGGATATTCCCACAGCCCAAGCTGCCCTTTTGCAGGAATAAACTCATTTAACGTCCGCATCCCTTCCACTTCCCAGGCGTAACCGCCTACCCGATAATCACCTAATAAAAATTCAATTCCCGAAACAATGCGCCCATCTTCCAGTACCGCCAAAGTTTCATTGTTTTCAACCACTCTTATGCAATTTTTCAGTTCACAAACGCCAATGATCACACCTGTCGGGAGGTCTTCTCCTGAATATCCGTGTTTTTGGAGCAGCTCCTGAACCCTCGGGTAGCCACAGGCGGCCTTGTCCGGTTTTTTGCTTGTATGAATCGCTAATGGACCTCGATAGTTGGTTCTCCATGTCCTCGTTTCATATTTGGACTCGCCAAGGACAAACAAACTAGCCCAGGGCTGAATCATGGATAGAATTTTCATTTAGCCCGTCCCCAATCAGAGAAATGTATGACTAGGGTTCCCTTACCGAAGGAAAGTATATACTTGCTTCGTTACATTCATTTAAATTTGTAACGGCCAAACTGTAACTTGTTCGAAAAGTATCTATAATTTTAGGAAGATAGGATGAAAGAAGCTTTTACATAAAAACAGAGCAAAGAAAAAGGTATGGGGTCTTCATATTTGAAAAAATCTAGGGACAGTGTTTCGATTAAGCAATCATGAATTTATGATCATCAAAATTGTTTATGTATAGAGCTCAAAAGTTAAAACGTATACTTTTTTAGCGGAAAAGTTTCTGTGAAATGTCCCTTATTAAGGCTTAGGCTTCCGGTACTCTACCATCATCACTACCGGCTATGAAGTAGGGAATCCATGATTTAGAACCCACTTACCCTGCTTCGTAAAGCCGATGAAGCAGGGTATTCCCGCAAATGCATTCAGCTGTTTCTAGCCTTTTCGGTTCAACATAGATGAAGCTTTTATCCTAGTCTTAATTAAATTTGCTGTTGACTTTATTAACTGTAAATATTATAGTTACAGTATAGTTATTTGCATAATATAATTGGTATTGTTATTTTTGCAAAGTACTAATCGTTTTTTGGTAAAACTGTAATTTTTAATTTTACATTTCAGTTTTGCCAAACTAAACGGTTTAATCACATAAACTACATGCAGGACTGTTCGGCAAAGCATAAAAAAATTGTAATCAAGGGAGTGGAAAATATGGTGACGCTTTATGTAACATCAAGTTGTTCCTCCTGCCGCAAAGCAAAAGCTTGGCTTGAGGAACATCAAATTGATTATATTGAAAGAAACATCTTATCAGAATCCATTACACTCGACGAGATTAAATCCATTCTTCGCATGACAGAAAATGGCACAGAAGAGATTATCTCAACTATTTCAAATGCATATCAGGAATTAAACGTAAATATTGAATCGCTTCCGCTGAAAGAATTATATAAATTGATTATGGATAATCCCAAGATGCTGAAGAGGCCAATTATCCAGGATGAAAAAAGATTACAGGTTGGATTTAATGCAGAAGAAATTACAAGTTTTCTTCCGCGTAAGCTCCGTAAATTCACCTATACGCAAGCGTTTAATGTAGCAAATTAACAGAGAATATTGAAGTGCTTTGCTTGACAATGAAATCTGTAATGTTTATTATTACAGTAATTCTTGCTATTATTGAAAGAAATTGCTTAACGGCTTAGGAGGCTGCTGATGAATAGTGATTTTACTCTAGCCATTCATAGTTTAACTTATCTTGCTCTGCAGCCGGATCGGATGTCTACAAGCGATGCTATATCGGAAAGTGCTGGGGTGCATCCAGTACGGATTCGCAAAGTCCTTAGTTTGTTAAAAAAACATGGATTCATAAAATCCAAAGAAGGAACTGGCGGCGGATTTATTTTTGTGCTGGATTTAAGTGGAGTAAATCTATGGGATATATATAGAATCACATCTGAAGGCGCATTGCAGCCTAAATGTCCTGATTCAAATGAAAATTGTATTGTAGGCGCAAATATGAAAAAGGTACTCTTTAACATTTTCTTGGGTGCAGAAGAACATCTCGGAGAATATTTAAAGCCCTATACCATTAAAGACGTTGTCGACCATATCAATCACGCGGAATAACCAGCAAACGGAGGCCAAGCCTTCTCTTTATTATAAATGTAATAAAATAAATTACAGTTATTTTGCAGTTTAGCCAAAAATTAGAGAGGTGAATAAAAAATGATTGCAAATAAAGATTCAATTTTAAAAGCAGGGGATTGGGTAAAGGGAAAGTCAATCGATGGGGAGCTGCTAATAGGTTATATAGAATCTCTTGCTATCCAGGGTGGGGCTCTGAAAGTAACGGTCGTTACATCTGATAATGAGATGACTGTTGGGAAAACTATTCTAATGCAGAGCAAAGATGTGAAGAAATTGCCGGAATCGAAAGTATCAAACAAAGAGCAAATTCGTTTTCTGATTGATTTGGCGCTTTCTACAGGAGATGAGGAATGGTTTATTGAACTATCCTCTCAGATAAACTCCATGAGGAAGCTTGTTGATTCCATTAGATAACGTAAAAGAAGAAATGTCGAATCGGAAGGTTCAATGCCTGTCACTTTACGGATTACCCTCCACATTTCCTGCCAATCACCAATAACTGAGTGAGGGGTGATTCAAGTGTCCCGTCCCAGCCTTAAACAAGAAGTCTAAAAACTGGGCAACGGGTTACCTTGATAAAATCTGTTCTTTTATCAAAAAACTGCTAGGTATACTGGCCGAGAACAGCTCAAAAATGTTCTGACTTAAAGGTGGAACATTTTGGTGATGTAATATTGTCTCAATAGCGGTTCATAGTAGTGGTAAATTTAAGGCTGTTTCAATATTTTGTAAATTCAAGTTGATCTGTTCATTTTTATTCCGAGGATGATACCAGCCCTGTTCTATCATATAGCTTGAGACTTGCTCATGCAAATTAATTGAGTCCTCTAAATGGCGTATGAGAATTTCTTTAATTTCAGGTGTTCCTGCTTCTGTAACTGCAAAGGCATAATTTCTAACCCCGCTTTTGGCTGAATTTAAAAGATCCATTGCAATTACTTGGTCAGTAAGTGCATTTAAACCAGTTAAATTTTCTACGAATGAATTCATTTTTTTATTCATCTCCTAATTTTATTGCTGTGCTTTGGATAGGATAGAAGAAAATTCCTGCAATTGTCTAGTGGATGTTTCGACATCTTCTTGCATAATGTCTAGCAGCTTTTGATCGGTTACCAAGGCTCTCATTGTTTTGGACTTGCTCAAACAAAGAGTCTTGAATGCTGCCATTTCTTGAACCTCAAGGACTTCGTGTAAGGCATAGTTCATTTCAGACAACTCCTTTCTTTATGGTTTCAAGACAACTTTGATACAATTATCCATTTTGGTGTCAAAAATTTCATAGCCATGTTTTGCTTCACTTAGAGGAATGACATGACTTACGACATCGCCCGGGTCAATCTTGCCAGTTGTTACTAATTCAAACATGTATGGCATATAGTGAATCACAGGAGCTTGTCCGGAGCGGATATTGACATTTCTCTGCATAATATCCCCAAGAGGGAAACCATTATATCTGCCTCCGTAAACGCCAGTAACTTGAATTGTCCCGCCTTTACGCACTGCTTGTGAAGCCATGATAAACGCACTTAATGCTCCGCCATGAAGCTTCATTCCGCTTGCAAGGAACTCCATATCAGTCATTTTACCGTCCATACCAACTGCATCAATGACAACATCAGCGCCGCCTTTGGTGATTTCCTTCAGGTAATTTCCTACATTCTCATGGTCCTCAAAGTTAACAATTTCTACTTTGTTGGTGCGCTTGGCGTGCTGCAGGCGATAATTGACATAATCAACGGCAATGACTCGCTTTGCCCCTTTTAACCAACAGAATTTTTGAGCAAAAAGACCAACCGGACCACAGCCAAGAACAATAACTATATCTCCATCCTTTACACCTGCATTGTCCACACTCCAAAAACCAGTAGTCATCGCATCGGCAATAACTGCTAACTTTTCATCTGGCTCTTCACAAGTCTCTGGAATTTTGAAATGAGTAAAGTTGGCAAATGGCACTCTTAAATATTCAGCTTGCCCGCCTGGATAACCACCCGTCGTACCAGAATATCCAAAATAGGCACCCATATCACCATTATCATTAGAATTATCACATTGGCTTTCCAAATGATTTCTACAATAAATACATTCCCCACAGGCAATGTTAAAAGGAATAATAACACGATCCCCTTTTTTTACTTTCGTTACATTGGGTCCAACCTCTTCAACAATTCCCATCGGTTCATGACCGATAACATAGTTTTCTTGCAGGTTAGGAATCATGCCATGAATCAAATGTAAATCAGACCCACATATAGCTGTACTTGTTACTTTAATAATCATGTCATCTGGTTTTTCAATCTTTGGATCTGGAACTTCTTTGACTACAACATTTTTAATACCCTGATACGTTACTGCCTTCATTGGTTACAGCCTCCAGTGTTAGTGTTCGTCCGGTGTCCGGTCAAACATACCTTTTCTATTGGTCTCAACAGGGAATAGATTCATTTTGCCAATCATCAATGTATTGTTGGCAGAGAGTTGATCTAGTTTATACTGTTCACTTAATTCGTATGGATGGAACCATTTTTTATTAATCATTAATTCTGTGATTTCTTGGTGCATGGCAATACCTTGCATTAACTGATTTCTTAATATGGTTCTAACATCAGGTGATGCAGACTCCGTTAATGCAACCGCAATATTGCGCACACCTTCTTTGGCACGAAGAAGTAAATCCATCGCAAATGTGGTATCTGCTAGCTCTGGTACGTGTAGCGCGTTTATAGGGTCTAAATAATCTTGGTTCAATGAATTTGCCTCCTTTTCAATCTACTATTGGTGTTGGGCGGTTTTGAGGAACTGGAGCTTCAAAAGGTGCGCGTTGATAAACTGCCTGTAATTCTAAAAGCGCTTGCATGGATTGTTCAACATCTTTTTGCATTAATGCTCTCAAATCATGATCAAATACCAATCCTTGCATTAGTTTTGATTTCGCTAAGCAAAGGGTTTTAAAATTGATAACTTCATGTAAATCTAATGATTCATGATCTGCTAATTTTTGATTATCCATTTCTAATTAACCTCCTTATTCATTAATACAATCAATTGTATTGTTCCAAAAATAGGAGTGGACATTCTTAAATGTTTTTTTTTGTTGGTAAATTATCTTAAATGGTTGGAATATTCATGAAGTGTGGAAATTCATTTATTGTGATAGCTGAGGATCATTGTTGACGGTTTTTTTTCTTGTAACTAAGAAAATGTTCAACCAGAAATATCTGGTTGAACTTTAATACGACAGGAAGACGAAATGCCTTATCCTTTTTACTCTTTTGTTAATTAAGAACCTCCATCTTAAGAAAAATCATATTTATTATTGAAGAGACTTCTTATAACAGACATTGAAAATCTGACCAATAAAAAGGAAAAAGAAAGCGAATAAAAAGTTGTTTTCCAATTCCACCCCTTTTTATATTTAATAAGCTGTGTATTTTTTTCTAGCCATAGCTCAGTAATAGTCATCGGTATACTGAAATACAGAACTTTTAAAAGGCACTGAAGGATACGAGAATCCTTAGTCAGTTGATTATAAAATACACAAGAAATTGGGAAAAGTATGTAATCAAACACCACACTTGTTTTAACTTGTTTTGGAAATCGGGTGGGATATTTAACATAACCTTTATTTACAACCAGTTTATCGACCAATGAGGCATAATAACTTTTTATAAAGAAAACAAGGAGCCAGTCCTTAGCAAGTGGTTTTTTAATTAAGTAAATAAAGGAACTAATACCAAAGAAATATAGCAATTTTATAAGGTTTTTTTCAAAATTTCGACCCATGTATTGCACCTCCATTAGATAGGTTATCTCTGACACGGAAGGTTATACTTAGGACATTCGAAAATTAGATAAGTAAACAATGAATAAACAAGGCTTTATTTTGATATAAAATTGTTCCTAATTATGAACTTTTTCACTTAAACAAATGAGTGCGTTGAGTTAAAGCAGGATTAACTCTATTTTTGTGGACTTAATGAACTATAGAGCAGAGTAGTTGTAAGAAAGAGAAAAGACATTCCTTTGGAATGTCTTTTCTAACAGATATTTCCTTTAGTAGCAATGTCTCTCACAACATCTTCTAAAGTAACATTTCTTAAAACCTTCTCCATTGCCAATTGGGCAGCTGTGAATAATGGTTCAATTGTATTTTGTATGTTCCTTCCTACAAGACAATCAGGATGTGAACTTTCGTGTATGCTAAACAACTCTTTCTCTTGTACAACATTCACTGCCTTATATACGTCGAACAAAGTGATACTAGATAATTCCTTTGCCAGTTTAGCACCTGCAATTCCTGGATTTACTTCTATCAAACCAGCTTTTTTTAACATCCCCATTAGTTTTCTTATAACGGCTGGGTTCGTATTAACACTCTTAGCTAAAAATTCAGAAGAAGTAACTCCTTCATTATTTAATTCAATTAGAGCCAATATATGAATTCCTACTGCAAATCGACTGCTGATAGATATGTTCAGTCACCACCTCTATTAACTAATACTTATATTATTGTTTATCTTCATCGTGTAATTGTTTTGATTACAAGTTTTATTATACCAAAATATGAACAAAATAATAGATATTATTTCACCTGTTGACAAAACAGTTACATGTAACTAAAATAAATACATGTAGTCAATATTGTTACAGATAGAACTTAAACGGAGGGAATATTAATGAAAATTTTAGTTACTGGAGCAACGGGTAAATTAGGTTCAAAGGTTGTAGAATCGTTATTGAAATCTGTACCTGCAAGTAATCTGGTGGTGAGTGTCCGAAATCCAGAGAAAGCACAAGGACTTCGTAAACGTGGAGTGGAAGTTCGGCAAGGCGATTTTGACCGACCAGAATCATTAGATAATGCTTTTAAAGGGATTGACCGATTATTAATTATTTCTGCTGATGGTGACAATGACACAAGAATCCAACAACATGCTAATGCTGTCCAAGCAGCTGAACGTGCAGGGGTAAAATTTATTGCTTACACAAGCTTAGCCAATGCAACAGAAAGCAAAAATTTAATGGCTCCACCTCATGTTGCGACAGAATCAGCTATCATTAAAACGGGTATCCCATATTCCTTCTTACGTAACAATTGGTATTTGGAAAACGAAATTGGAAGCATACAAGGTGCTCTTGCAGGCGCTCCATGGGTAACATCTGCTGGAGAAGGTAAAGTAGGTTGGGCACTACAACAAGATTACGCAGATGCTGCTGCAACAGTCCTTGTTGGAAACGATCACGAAAATACAGTGTATGAACTTTCTGGTCCACTTTTAACTCAAGAAGAATTGGCATCTGCTCTTGGGAATGTATTGGGTAAAGATATACCTGTACAACATGTTAGTGACGAACAATATGCTGAAATAATGAGAGGCTTAGGTTTACCTGATTTTGTGATCCCGATTGTAGTAGGAATTCAAGAAAGCATTCGGAATGGTTCACTAGAAGTAAATAGCAATGATTTCGAGAAAGTTCTCGGTCGTCCAATAACTTCTCTTAACGAAGCACTGAGCCAACTCGTTAATCGAATTTCATAAACAACATAAAAGAATTAAAAGACCGACATTATGATATTATCCCCTTTAAGTAGACAGTGTAAAAAAACCACAAAATTTTTTGTGGATGATCCACTTTTACTTGGAGGGGATTTTTCATGGTTAAAAAAGGGCAGGAGTTTCAAAGTTATACAGATGAATTTAAGCAGTTATGAAATATACCAATAGTAATAAAAGATATACAGTTTTAGGTGAGGAACTTGGGGTTAAAAATTGTACTCAACTAAAGTATGGGTTAGAAAGTGGAAATCTGGAGAACCGTTTGATACACGATCTGTTGGTGAAAATAATCCGCTAAAAAGTAGAGCACGTAAAAAGTTTAATTCGGCAGAAGAAGAAAGAGATTATTTGAAAGAGCAGGTAGACTATTTTAAAAAAGCAGTACCCAAATCTGATAAAGGAGGAGAGGATATCCTACAACGATTAAAGTATGAAATAATAGAAGAACTAAGGGGAACTTACCCTACAAGATGATTGTTAGAAATCTCTAGTGTGAAGCCTGCAAGTTATTTTAAGTGGAGGGGTTCTAGGACAAAAAGACAGCATATAAGAAATCAGGATCAAGATATACCTCGCTATTTGTGTGACCGTATTTTTATTAAGCATTGTAGACAGATTACCTTGGCTTTATAGATCATTAGTAAATGATATTTTTTTAGAGCCCTTATTCATTTTGGACTGTTATCTATGAAAATAATTCTAGTCAATTCACTAATCCTAACCCGAAAAGAAATGAATTATCCTCAATTATGATTCGTTAAGACACGGAGATTCTCGTTGAGTAAAATCTTGTTAATGACTTGATTTGCTGTTTTTTATTATTTTTTATACTTACAATAAAAAACTCAGACCCTACTTTTGTGGTTGACGCTACGGGTGGGGGAGGAAAGATTGCGTTGCAGCCGAATTATCTAATTTCGCAGAGTGCTAATAAAGTAGTTTTGCGAAACTTTGAAGGAGTCATCACATCGTATCCGGAACCTGAGAATTACGTGCCAGGCCGTGCGGATGACTATTTCAATGGAATCTACAATGATCATGAAAAATATAAGTCAAATGTAGGGATAGCCGCAGTCATGAATGACAGTAAATTCAACCTTATCCCAGAAAACTTGAACCGCTTAAATCGTAGACAGAAGTATCAAGAGGATCAATCACATTCCACGTTGAAGGATAAACGTGAGAAACGTGATGAGTTGAAGGAGAAGAAGTTTCAGGCACAACAGAATAAAGCAGTTGTTAGCCAGGAAGTCCCAAAGGAAGGCTTGAAAGTAAGTGAATAGGGGTGTGAGTATGGACAGATATTGCGAATGGTGTGAAGGTAAAGCGATCAATGGAGAAGGAACGGTTTATTGGGAGTTGCCGGATGGCTCAAGAGCGATTGAAATTATAGCAACGCCTGCTGTAATTTGTAAGGAATGTGACATGGTGTATCAAATTGACGATGTAACAAAAGAAATTGAGGATCAATTGTTTTTGATTGATACAAAAAAGATTGGTAGTTCGATAAGTTTTAAGGAACTAATGGAGCTGCCTAGATTGTTGAAGAGAAATTATTTTGATTTTAGTTCTTAATATGTTTTCATAGTTACTTTAGGGAGCTTATTTTGTTTACCTACTCAACACATATTGAGTGCGTGTCACAGATAGTTTTGAGGGAAAATTAACCAGGTAAAATTGTAAACCGATAAATAATTGTCGGCGTGCCGTTTCTGTCTACATCAATACGTTCAACAAAGTGATGGAGTATCTCCTCGGTTACTTCATTAAGAGGCAAGAAACGGTTTATTGTGTTCCGGAGGTTTTCAATTCTTCCAAGAAATTCATCATGTCGGAGTGAGGCTTCAAGCCCACTCCTTTTAATATTTAATTCATTAATTCGACCTTGATGTTCATCAGCAACTTCACGGTATTCTTCATGAGTGATTTGTTTTTCTGCAAGCATCTCAAGGTAACGTTTCTTTTTGGCTTTAGAAGCTTTAATCTCATTTTCAATGTTGTTTAAAATTTGAGTAACTTGCTTTTGTTTCTTTTGAGCATCTAAGGCAAGGGTATTTAGGTATTCCTTATCGTTAATAACTTGAGCCATTTTTTTAATATCAGAAAGGATTGTTTCTTTTAAATCTTTTTCTTTTATTGTTCTTTGAGTGCAAGCAATTTTTCCATGACGAGCGTAACTCCCGCAAATGTAGCCGGTTCGATTTTGCCTATACCACATACCCGCTCCACAATCAGAGCAAAATAGGACATTTGTAAAAAGATGCTTTTTTACCTTCGTATAATTTTTCTTGCGACTTCTCATTAGCTCTTGTACGGTATCAAAGGTTTCTCTTGGAATGATTGCCGGGTGTGTATTTCTTACAACAATTTGGTTTTCTTCAGGAATACTGTGCCTGGACTGGGAGGTGACACTTCTTGTAGTCTCTCTTCCCTGAACTAAATCACCTGTATAATGCGGATTACTCAGGATGGTCTTAATAGTTGGGTGATTTTTTTCTCTTGTGGATTAGGTTTGATGGTCTTCCAACCCGCCTTCATCCATGCCCTTGCCTGAGAATGCGTTTTATCATTCCTCCAATAAGCATCATAAACTAAGGCAGATTCCGGAAGCTTATTTCTTAATATCTTTTCAAGTTCTTCAAATGTAAGAGTAATTTGCGAAACACCTTTTTTAGTATTTAAAAAATCAAATAATATAGACCAATTAACCCTGGACAATTGATTCCTTCCTTTCCTTTTACAATAATTCCTTTTTTTACAAGAATCTTATATTAAGAGAGGAATGTCAATCCTACATGAAGCGAAAAAACAACAATTATAGCAAATTATTATTGGTCTTTGTTGAATATTTTTGAAAAGTTAGATTGGTAAAAATTAATCATAAAGGCGAATGAAAAAAGTTCGATTTTCCGTCCATTTTAAAGACGAATTTTATAAAATGACGATACAAAGTTGATAAACAAGGTACATGGAAATCCTTTTGATGATTAAAGCAAATCTCAAATAAAAAGCAAAAAGCGACATTATAGCAAATTAGCTTTCGCTTTTGTGGGAATTTCGAGAAAACCTTTGCTCAAAAAAATTATTTTTGATTTTTAAAAAATAATTTCGATTTTCCATCCATTTTAATTTTCAATTTTGTATTATGACAATACCAAGTTTGGAAAACAAATTGACTAGTTAAAAAAAACAACTAGATTGGAGTAACAACCATGAAAATGCAAATCAAAGGTCCTGCTCAAAGGATTAGAAATAGTAACAATAGAAAGGTAGAGTACATAAGATGATCGCCCAAATAATGTTATGCAAATATGATTCAAAATACGATTCTACATTAATGCATTTTTATTTACCTGAGGAACAGGCACAATTTACAGGATTGCCGTTAGAAATGCTTCATACAGCAAAAAATGATAATAACAGAAATCCTATAGTGATTTTAAATGACTCTGAACCTGTAGGCTTTTTCGTTCTTTGTACAGGTGAATTAGTCTTTAATTACACGGCAAATCCAAACGCATTATTATTAATTGCATTCTCTATTAATCATTCTAATCAAGGGAGGGGCTATGCCAAGGATGGCTTAAAACAGTTAAGAAACTTCATTGTCCAAGAATTTCCCGATAAGAATGAAGTAGTACTAGCTGTAAATTGCAGAAACGTTCCTGCTCAAAAACTTTATGAAAAGGTAGGTTTTGCGGATACAAGTAAGAGAAAAATAGGGAATAATGGTGAACAAATGATTTTATCGCTTCAATTATAATGCTTTATTGAGCATACAATAGGTTTAAGATTAAAACTCTTAAGGATTATTACTTTTTGAAATTTTAAACTTTTCATAATACGAGATAGTTTGGGGAATAGAAATGTGCAAATGGAGAGCGGAAGATTATTTTAAGGAAGTTTATTCGGATATGGAAAGTAAGCGATCTAATATTGGAATCGCTAATTTAATGAATGATAAACAATTTAATCTCATTCCTGAAAACTTAACAAGCTTAAATCGACGTCACGATTAGGAGCATAACCCATCCCATTCGTCATTAAAGATAAGCGTGAAAAACGTGACGAATTGAAGGAAAAAAAGTTTCAAGCACAACAATCGAAACAAGATCCTAATGAAGTGCCACTAAGGCAGGATAGGGGGGATATTGCCGGAAGAAGTGTTAGAGGAGGTTGATTCAGTATATTGGGAGCTTCCTGACGGTTCCCGGGCGATCCAAATTGAGAAAACTCCCTTTAGTTAAATGTAAAGACTGTGAGATGAACTACCAAAGTGAACAGATTACAAAAGAAATTGAAGACCAATTGCTTTTAATCGATACGAAGCAAATTTGCGCTAAAATTTCCAATATAGACTTAATGAAAATTCCCAGATTATTAAAACGAAATTACTTTGATCTACGAAGTAGTGGAGGTTGAAATGGCCATTCTTTTATCGAATGGTCATTTTTGGCTTTATTTTGTATATAGACAATCATTGATCTAATCGTTTATAGTTATGGGAAAAATACGGAAAGGCGTTTAAATTATGAATCGTTCTTTTTATCATTACTTGATGAAGTATCGCCATCCCGAGCCACAGGATGATATTAGTCGTTTTGCAAATGATGCTTTTTTAGATCATGGATTTCCGAAAAGTTCTACAGATTACGATGAAATTAGCTCGTATCTTGAATTAAATGGTCATTATTTAGAGAATATGTCCATTTTTGATGAAGCGTGGAGTCTTTACTTAATAGAAGATAAAAAATAATGCGAATGCCTCTTCCAAATGGATGAGGTATTTTTTGGATTAGAACGAAAAGCTTTTCATTATCATGTTCAATTTCAAAGCATATAATAATATACTCACTTCACGACGAATCATTGGGAGGGTAGACAAAATGGGAAAAAAGAAAAAACCAAAATTTGCAATCGGTGATACAGTCGTGATTAAGGCTTATGGAACGGTAGGAAAAATTACAGATATTAAATCGATCGATGGGACTTACATTTATGAAATAAATAAGGATGTAGGATTGTTTGTGGAGGAAAGGCTCCAATTACTATCTGAATATGAAGATAAAGTTATCGAAAAAGAACAAATTGACATTGAATATCAATTTTATTTTGGAGATTTAGTCCAAGTGAAGGACTATGGGACAGATTTGTTTAAAATCGTAGGATTTCGAACGGAGATTTGGCGGTATAAGGAAGATGCGTGGGAAGACGTTATTTATGAGCTTTCAAGAATTTCCGACGGAGAGTGGCTTGAGGCAAATGAGGATGAAATATCTTTAGTGGCTGAAGCTGATCAAGCAGAAGTCTTTATCCAAAAATTAGGGTATTTATACATGGCGAATATAAATAAAAATACATTGAAGCTTCCCGAACCAAAGAAGAAACCCAGTCCCCATGTTAAAAGTGAAGAAGAACAAAAAAGAATCATCGACAATTTGTTAGATGTTTATAACGATTATGAACTATTATCTGCAATGTTTCGTGACCCAGAATATGATAAGATAAAAAAAATGATCTTGCGTAAATTAAAGAAGCTGACTAATAATGACGATAAAAGCACCGTTTAAAAAGCCTTAATTAGGAAATATAAGAAAATAGGAATAGCTAGAAGAATTGTTCCTTTAAAAAGGTAAGAAGTAAATATAGTAAAATAAGTTAAAATGGCCCCATCTTGATTATTAACATCTTCTTTAAACTTTTCCATCCAATATTTCATGCAAATTCCTCCTGCCAATCATTTTTATCATATATATGCTTGTCCAAATGAATTATTCTTTTTACTTTACAGATTGAACAAAGCTTTTCTAATTGGTAAGTAACTGTCATCAAAATGGTAATAATGGCATACATTCACTAGAAAGGGGGGAGATGCGATGAAAGAAATGGAAGTATTTATTGATACGGAGGAAATTGCGGAATTTTTCTTTCACGAGCTTGTCAGACGTGGTTATGTTCCAACCGAGGAAGAGCTTGAAGAAATCGCGGATATCACCTTTGAATATTTATTAGAAAAATGCATTATTGATGAAGACGTCAAGGAATAATTAATAAAGAAGAATATATTTGAATGAATAATTCTAAGGCTACATGTGTTTACAAAAGCGAGTGATTGGAGCTCGCTATTTTTTTTGAAAAAATAATGAAACTTTTTCAGTTTAAAGTCGTACATATGAGTAGAAGTTATTATGAAAAAAAGCGGGGGATATTGATGTCATTTTTCAATAAAGTATTTGCAAGTGTTGGTATTGGTTCTGCAAAGGTAAATACAAAACTTGAATCTGATACATTGACAGCTGGCGATCAAGTAAAAGGTGTTGTTGAAATTCAAGGAGGTAATATTGAACAAAAGGTTGATGGAATTTATTTAGCATTACATACCACATATGTGAAGGAATCAGATGATAAGAAATACACAGTTTCAGCACAAATCGATCGGTTCCCATTGGCAGAATCTTTTACCATTCAACCGAATGAAAGAAAAGAGATTCCTTTTGCCTTTCAATTACCATCAGACACTCCAATTTCATTAGGTAGAACAAAAATTTGGGTTTCAACAGGTCTTGATATTAAAAATGCAGTGGATCCTTCGGATAAGGATTATATTAAAGTCTTACCGAATCGATTAATGTCTTCTGTATTTCAAGCGGTAGAGGATTTAGGTTTTCGTATGCGTGAAGCAGATTGTCAACAAGCATCTCATCGTTTAAGAAAACGACTTCCGTTCGTTCAAGAATTTGAATTTGTGCCAACTTCAGGACCATTCCGTGGTAAATTAGATGAGCTTGAACTTGTATTTTTTGCTCATTCGAATGATCAAATGGATATTTACATGCAAGTTGACCGTCGAGCGAGAGGGCTAGGTGGATTTTTATCAGAAGCACTAGAGATGGATGAAACAAATGTGAAAATGACTGTTTCGACAAGTGATATACCAAATTTACGTTCAAAACTTCAAAGTGTCATTGAAAAATACTCCTAAACGGGATGGATGCTCTTATAGCAAGGGCATCCTTTTTATTGAAAAATCTGTCGGAAAAATTTTTACATCCGACAAAAATAGAAGAAATATGCTAAAGGAATCGACAAGCTCTACCTCTAACTTAAGTAATTAAATAATTACAAATAGGGGTGGTATAAATTGTTAAAGATTAAGCTTAAATTAATCAATCATTCTTATGATGTAACGATCTTTCAGTCACCGCAATTTTTGCAGCAAAAAGGTTATAAAGCTGTGTATCGGACAACTTTAAGTGGTAATAACCATCGAGATTGTCTTGATCATGCTTTTCGATTATTTAATGTAGCAGATCTGATGCCACCAGATTATGAAGGGACTTATATACGAACAGGAGACATCATTCTAATTGATGATGGTTGGCAAGGAAAGCACTATTATCAATTACAAACAGGTGGATGGACGAAAATTAGTCGGATTCTGGTAAGATAAATAAATCCCAAAGTGATATATCACTTTGGGATTTATATCGTTTAGCTAATCAGAATTTATATCCATAAAATCTGAACGCATAACTGCAACTACCCCTCTGTCTTCGCCTAAAGGCTTGCCAATCGGCGAGTTTACTTTATCTTTTCCGTCCTGTAGCGCTATTTTCTTTTGCATGAGCTTCATGTTCAGCAACTATCGCTTCTGCAGGGATATGATTGTTCTTTTTCGGTTGATTCACACGATTTCGATGTTTCTTACCCATCAAGATTCCTCCTTACTTAGGGTTTTTCATTTTATCTCTATTTGTAGGGGGTTGACCGTTAGAGCGCGATGTTGGGTTCGTCTCATTTGCATGCTGGACTGCTTGTTGAAGTTTTTTACTCATTTTTTGATTAGGCATGTAGTATCCCTCCTTTGGATAATCTAAAATTAGCATTTCCTTTAAAGATAAAAAAATGCTTAAGTAGTTTTTTGATGTGAATGATTATGTTATATTGGATTTGTAGGAAGTCTGACAACTATTAATTTGAATGGAGGATTTTAAATGAGTATTCATATAGGAGCAAAAGAAAATGAAATCGCAGACACGGTATTATTACCAGGAGACCCACTCCGTGCAAAATATATTGCTGAAACGTTTCTAGAGGATGCACAATGCTATAACGAAGTAAGGAATATGTTTGGTTTTACAGGTACATATAAAGGAAAACGCATTTCTGTTCAAGGTACAGGTATGGGAATTCCATCCATTTCAATCTATATTACTGAATTAATGCAAAGTTACAATGTACAAAAGTTAATCCGTGTTGGTACTTGTGGAGCAATTCAAAAGGATGTAAAAGTAAGAGATGTCATTTTAGCTATGAGTTCGTCCACTGATTCACAAATAAACAGATTAACATTTGGTGGTATTGATTTCGCTCCAACTGCTAACTTTGAATTATTAAAAAATGCTTATGATATTGGTTTACAAAAAGGTTTAAATTTAAAAGTAGGTAATGTATTTACGGCAGATTTATTCTACAATGATAGTGCTGATTTAGAGAAATGGGCTCAACACGGAATTCTTGCTTTAGAAATGGAGACAACTGCATTATATACAATGGCAGCCAAATTTGGTCGTCAAGCACTTTCTGTTTTAACGGTAAGTGACCATATTCTTACTGGAGAAGAAACAACATCAGAAGAACGTCAATTAACTTTCAATGATATGATTGAAGTAGCTCTTGAAGCAGCAACTAAATAATAAAAATGAAAAGGTAAGCTTACAAAAAGCTTACTTTTTTCTTTTCTAAAATAATAATTAAGACCATAGACTCTTTGACGAATAGTGTTAAAATAGTTATATTGCAATTATGGGTAGAATGATTAAGAAAAGCGCGGGGCGCCTTAGACAGCCCCGACAAGCAAATGCTTCGCTAGCCGGAAAGTCGTTCTTTGACTTTTTGGCTGGCGAACATTTGACCTCGAGGTCGACAAGAGCTCGGGCGTCCGGTCGCATTGTCGACACTAGTACATCCTGTACGTCGGGGCTAGGACGCTTGCGCTGGACAATTTTCGAAGTCCGAAAATGTTATACTTTCTTATTTTTTTAAAGAGACAGGTGGAAGACATGAAGAAATTAATGTTATTTAGTACTACAACTATTTTACTCCTTTCATCAGGTTGTACTAGGTTGGATTCATATATTGATAAAATTCCTTTTTTTAGCGCAGAGAAGGAAGGGAAATATGTAAAAGAGGATGAACATCATTCTGCTGAACTAAAGGAAGAAGATTCTAATTCGAAACAAGCAAGTGACCCTACAGAAACGAATTCGAATAAAGAGCCAGTAACTTCTGTTGAAGAAGAAATGGAAAATGAAATCACATTAGAGGGAATCTTTTTTAATCAAATTAAAGAAGTGAATGGTTTGAATATTATTCAAAACCCTGAAAATACGATGGCATTAGTCAATAAACAATTTGGACTCCCAAACACTTTTTTACCAAATGATTTAATGCGTCCAGCAGTCACTTTCTCATTTGGTGACCAAAAGCTTGAAAAGAGTATGCTTAGAAAGAAAGCAGCAGTGGCATTAGAAGCTATGTTTGCTGACGCAAAGAATAATGGGATCGAACTTTTTGCGGTCTCTGGATACCGTTCATATGCCTATCAAGACATGTTATTTAAAGCGGAAGTAAAAAAGGTAGGGAAAGAAAAGGCAATGGAAGCAGTTGCTTACCCAGGTCAAAGTGAACATCAAACGGGACTATCAATGGATATATCTAGTAAAAGAGAAGAAATGCTTCTTACTGAAAACTTTGGAAATACACCGGAAGGGAAGTGGCTTGCAGAAAATGCCCACCGATTTGGTTTTATATTAAGATATCCTAAAGGAAAAGAATCTATCACCGGCTATCAATATGAACCATGGCATTTTCGATATGTAGGCACGGAAGCATCCGAAGATATATACGAAAATCAATGGACCCTTGAAGAATACTTTAACAACGTCAAAAAAATATAATAATTTAACGCGTTAAAGCACTGGGGGTCAGTCCCCCGGTGCTTTAATGTGTTAAAGTAAATGGTGTTTTTTTCTTTTTCATTTTTCTTTTTTATTTTAGGGTGAAAAATGTTATCCTAAAATGTAAGGACATTTTGTCTTTTAGTTTTGTTTGTTGAAAGTGGTGGGATATTTGGAAGATGAGAAATTAGAGAAACAGGAATCTCAAGATAAGCAAGAGCATCATGAACATGATGTGCCAGTCAGTAGCGCAGGTTTCGTGAAAATGAAAAGATTTTATTTTATTATGCTAATCTTTTTTATTATCTTTTTGAGTGCTGGTATTACAACATTTGTTTTAGCTTTTGGTGAGGAGAAAGCAGTTGATGTAGGAACGATAGAAAGAGACGAATTTAACAAGTTATTTTCTGCTTATGATTTGTTAAAAGAAAATTATTATAAACAATTGGATGAAGACAAAATTGTCAATGGAGCCATTAATGGTATGTTAGAAGCACTGGATGATCCTTATTCAGATTATATGAATGTCGAGGAAGCAGAAGGCTTTCATAATAGTATTTCTTCCTCTTTTGAAGGTATCGGAGCTGAAATTCAAGAAAAAGAAGGACATATTTCAATTGTCTCACCAATTAAAGGGTCACCTGCTGAAAAAGCAGGCTTAAAGCCAAATGACATTATCTTATCTGTGGATGGGAAAAGTATTCAAGGAATGAGTTCAACCGAAGCTGTTTTACTTATTCGTGGAAAAAAAGGTACAAAGGTTGAACTTACCATTCAACGCCCAGGAAATGAAGAGCCAATGAAAGTTCCACTTATTCGTGATACGATTCCTTTGCAAACTGTTTATGGTGAAATGGTTGATGATCGAGTAGCTAAAGTCGCGATAACTAGTTTTTCGGAAAATACATCAAAAGAGCTAGTTGAAACTTTGAACGACCTTCAAAAACAAGGAATGAAAGGGCTAGTCTTAGATCTGAGGCAGAATCCAGGTGGATTACTAAAGCAGGCTGTTCAAATTTCTAGCTTGTTTGTACCAGAAGGAAAAGTATTATTTAAAGTAGAAGATCGAAATGGAAATGTGGAAGAATATAAATCCCTTCATAAAGGTGATAAGCTTGATTTTCCATTAGTTGTAATCATTGATAAAGGTAGTGCGAGTGCATCCGAAATACTTGCTGCGGCAGTAAAAGAATCGGCCAATGTACCACTTGTTGGGGAAAAGTCATTCGGTAAAGGTACCGTTCAAAACGCACAAGACTTGCCAGACGGATCGAATATGAAATATACAACAGCTAAATGGTTAACGCCGAACGGAAATTGGATTCATCAAAAAGGAATCGAACCAGATTATAATGTTTCCTTACCTGAATATGCCAATTTACCATTTATTGATCCTGAAAAAGAGTTAACTTTATCCATATCGTCTTCAGATGTGAATTCAGCTGAGCAAATGCTAAAAGCGATAGGATATAATCCTGGTAAAATGGATAGCTTTTTTGATGAACAAATGAAGGTTGCAGTAATAAAGTTTCAAAAAGATAATAATTTGGAAGCTAATGGGATTCTAAAAGGTGACTCAACAATTAAATTGATTGAAAATGTCCGTGATACATTGGTGAAAAATGATCCACAGCTTCAGAAGGCTGTTGAAGTATTAAAGCAACAATTAAAATAATACAAAAAGAACTGTCTTTTTTCGGACAGTTCTTTTTATTATCAATGTATATTAGCTATCACTTTTTTCCAAAATGAATAATAGATCATTTTTGGAGTGATGAAATGAAAAAGTTAGTTCTTGTTCTTTTAGTGGGAGGTTTTATTGCGAGTAATTTAAACGCCCCTCAAAAGGATGTTAGTCAAAAGGATCATCCGCCTTTAGTGGATGAAGTAAATGGTACAGCTATTTTTGAAGGAATACCGGTTGATAATGGGGAACATCATATGCTTTTTGTTACATTAGAAAATGAAAAAGTAAAAAAAGCAGTTGTTTCTATTATGGATAGTAAGGCACAAACAATTGAAGTTGCTTCATTAACGGAAGAAAATATCGCACAATGCTTCGATGAAAAAATTTCAGGAACAAATAGATTAACTAAAAACGATTATTTGAAAAATAATTTAGAACGTTGTTTAGGTATTTCTATAAATAATATTGTTGCAGTAGAAAAGCAAGGATTCTCTGTTATGTATTCAAAAATTTTCCCAAAAGGAATGCCTTTACAATTAACAGCAAATATGAAAAAGGATTTACATATAAATGATAGCTCAGATATGTATTTTGTGGATTCAGATGAATTTATTAAAACGATGAAAATATTAAAACAAAATCCGAATTATAAGGATGAACTACATCAAATCGTGATACAAGCCTTTTACTCTCAATTTACAAAGCCTGAGATCGTTATGTCTATATTTACATTAATATCAGATTCGGATAAGTATCTATTCACTGATTTATCGTTTACAGATCTAATCACACTTGGTGTAAAAGTAATGAAGAATCCTATAAAGGATGTGCAAACATTAGATATACCAAATAAAGGGGAACAAAAAGTTTCTGATACCCTTCCTTCTGAATGGTATAGTTTTTAGAATAAAAGGTTCTCAATTATTAATGGGATGCCTCGCTCACCTAAATTATTTTTTCAGTTAAGATTGATTAAGTAAGTGGATTCCTATACAATTTTAGCGAAAGATTAGTTAAAGGGAGTCCAATAAATGACGAAATCGGAAATATATATATTATCAGGATTTTTAGGAAGTGGAAAATCGACATTACTGAAAAGATTGTTAGAGGATGAAAAGAAGAATAATCGAAAAGTAGCCGTAATGATGAATGAGTTGGGGAGTGTTTCCATTGATTCTAATATTGTAGAAGAAGACGTTGCCTTAAAAGAACTATTAGGTGGGTGTATTTGTTGTTCTATTCAAGATAAATTAGAGGCTCAAATACAATCACTACTATATAATGAAAAACCTGATGTCATCTATATTGAAACCACGGGTGCTGCACATCCTGTTGAGGTATTAGATGCCATCCTATCTCCTTACTTTGCCAATCAATTGCAAGTAAAAGGAATTATTACTATGATGGATGGTGCTAGATGGCTTACCCGCCACTCCTTATCTCCACAATTGCAACAATTATTACTAGAGCAAGTAAAGCACGCTGATCTTATCATTATAAACAAAACAGATACCTTATCGGATGCTGAGCAAGCTAAACTAACATTTGAAGTTCAAGGAATAAATCAAAACGCGAATTGTATTTTAACTTCCTATGCTAATGTGTCAAGTGATCAATTACGGATGCTCACCATGTTTACTAAAAAAGATACCAAAAAAGCAAATGTGAAATCGGATTTGCAATTCAGTACATTTGTGTACTCTTTTAAAAAGGCTGTAGATTTAGATCAATTTGAATTGTTTTTGCGGTCCCTGCCAGATACGATTTACCGAATGAAGGGGTATATTAAATTTAGCGAAGGGGATTATCCATATTTATTTCAATATTCTTATGGCATGCCGATTTATATGAAAGAGGATATGAATTACCCGTTAAATTTAGTTTTTATTGGAGAAAAAATGAATTGGACTGAAATTGAAAATAAACTTAATGAGTTGGAATGTTGAATGTTTTGACTAAGATAGGAGAAAAATAAAAAAAATTAAGGACAAAAGTTGAGTGATCAAAAAATGAAACTTTTTTCTATTATTTATTTTGTTTTCTCTTTCTTGACTGTGGGTCAGCTAGCAAGCACTAATGAGGATATTGGCTTGTCAATTGAAATCATGCCATGGGAAGAGGCTAATCAATTCTTACCAAAGTATAGTAAATTCACTGTCATGGATACCGAAACAGGGTTAAGCTTTAAGGTCCAAAGACGTGCTGGAAGTAACCATGCAGACGTGCAGCCACTTACTAGCAAAGACACGCAGGTTATGAAAAAAATATACAGTGGCAAATGGAGTTGGAAACGCAGGTCAATCATTGTTATACATAATGACAAATGGATAGCGGCTTCAATGCATGGAATGCCTCATGGTGGTGGTGCATTAAAAAATAACTTCCCAGGACATTTTTGTATCCATTTCTTTGGAAGTACTACACATCGAACGAATGAAATGGACCTATCCCATAAGCTTATGGTGCTTAAGGCAGCAGGGAAATTGGATGATCATCTAGCTTCAGCCGATCCATACGAGCTTGTCAATTCCTATATTGCTGGATTTAAACAACAGGATAAGGTTATTTTGAATCTCACTTCTCTGCAAAAAATGAAATGGAAACCAATCATTTCAAAGGTAGAAAACGTTCGAATAAGTCGTGTTTACATGCTTCCGCCTGAAGATTTAACGACTGAATTATATCTTTCAGTCCCAATTGAAGTCGATTGGTCAATTAACGGTATAGGAAGTAGATCCTTCAAAGGGGAAGTTCACTTAGTTCGCTTCACACCAATTGGAGCATGGAAAGTCGATAGCTTTCAATTTTTGAAAGGAAATCCTTTTTTGCAAAAGTAAAACACCTCAGGTTAAAGAGGTGTTTTCGCTTGTCTAAACATTGCGTTCTCCAAACTTTACAAATGTCAATTCATCCTCAATTAGCCCACAAGAACCACATTGAACTTTGTAGGATGGACCTCGGTATGGGATATGAAATGGTTCTAAGTTTTCACTCGTATACTCTTGGATAACATCGCCAGTTCGGGGGTCGATTTTAACCGAATGTGCTTCTTGTATAATCAGATTAAATCGGCTTCGATTTGTTTTACAATTTGGACAACAATAGGGTGCAGTCATAAAATATTCCCTCACTTTGTATGATTTTCCTTTATTTTTAGTAAAGTATCTTGAATTTATGTATGAATTGAAAAGAGGGTTAATTTTGAGTCAGCAATATGATCAATTACTTATTGAATATCGAAAAATATGGAATAATCGTCTCTTATTGTCAGATGAGAAAGATAGTAAAACGATTCTTTTAGAAGCAATAAATCGTGAATTAAACGACGAAAATTCACATCCAAGAATAAGACGAAGCAAATTTGAAAAATATTATTTAGCTACAAGAAGATTGTTAGACTCTCCTATTTCTGATGAATCAAAACTCAAATTAATTCAACTACATAATGAGTTAATGGAAAGATGAAAAAGCAGCCTCAGGCTGCTTTTTCATGTATTATATATCACTATAATGAGTCATTTATCTCAATTTCTGTATATTGCATATCAATTGCTTTCGGGATTTTAATTTCAAGAATGCCATCTTTATATGATGCAGTTGTACCTTTTTTTCGCACGAGTGTAGGCAGTGTGATATTTATTTTTTCATTTTCATCCGGTACATGCTCAACGATTAATTGGTTTGATGTATGATAGAGTTTCATTTGTTTTAACCATGATTCCTGTTTAATTGGAATCCGAATATAGACATGATTATGTGTTTCAAAAACTGAGTAGGGAAGTATTTGATCCGATGTTTTTCGAACTTCTCCTTCATTTTGTTGTGGATTCATTGTTTTCATCCAGTCTTGAGATTTCATCATATTTTGAAGGTTGTTCGGCATCATTTGACCCATCATGTTTTGCACAAATTTTTCTATTTCATTTTGATCAATTTGGCCCATTTGATTATTCATTTTTTTATTAAAAGGGGAAAAATTCCAAGGGAACATCTGATTCATCCTTTCAAGTGAGCCATCTATGCAATATTATCCTATGCAATAAAAATCTTGCCTGTTCATTAAATTTCAACGGAAAATTTTATCGAAATGAATTGCAAAAAAAAACTAGAATTCTTAATATTAGAACATGATACGGATTTTGAATTCCAAAAAGAAGAGGTATACGTATGTATAATAAAACGATTAAATTAACTCCATCTCAGCTTTTAACGCTTGTATTTCTCTTTTTTATTATAATTGGAACTATTTTTCTGAAATTCCCTGTTTCTACCACAAAGGATATAAGTTGGATTGATGCGTTATTTATATCAGTATCAGCTATGACAGTAACAGGCTTAGCAACTGTAGATCCCGGCACTACTTTTACCTTATTTGGGCAAGTGGTCATTATGGTATTAGTTCAATTAGGTGGATTGGGAATCATGTCGTTTGCTGTCTTAATCTTTATTATGTTAGGTAAAAAAATTGGAATAAAGCAAAGACTTATTCTTCAACAAGCATTAAATCAAGTGAATATTGGTGGAGTTATCAAATTAGTAAGAAATCTATTTATCTTCTCTCTTTCAATCGAGTTAATTGCAATGTTATTTCTAGCATTGAGATGGGTTCCAGAATTAGGTCTAAAAAAAGGTTTGTTTTATAGTTTATTTCATTCCATTTCTGCTTTTAACAATGCAGGGTTCGCATTATGGCCAGATAATTTGATTCGTTACGCAGGTGATCCAATCATTAATATTGTAATTAGTTTCTTATTTATTCTTGGCGGAATCGGATTTACTGTTCTTGTAGATTTAAAAGACAAGGGGACATTCTCTAAATTAAGTTTACATAGTAAGATGATGATTTTGGGGACATTAGGAATTAATGTAATCGCCATGTTTTTTGTTTTTATTTTAGAGTATACGAATCCAAAAACAATTGGAAATTTACCTCTATTTGATAAGCTTTGGACTTCTTATTTTCAAGCCGTTTCACCGAGAACGGCTGGTTTCAATACAATAGACTTGGCTAATTTAAATGAATCAACGATATTTCTAATTATTATATTAATGTTTATTGGTGCTGGAAGTGCCTCAACCGGTGGTGGGATTAAATTAACTACCTTTTTGGTTATCTGTCTTTCAACGATTTCTTTCATTCGAGGAAGGGAAGATATTAGGCTTTTTCGAAAGAATATTCCTTCCAATTATATTGCCCGTGTGTTAGCGATTGCGATGACAAGTGTAGTAACGGTCGTTGTCTCGTTATTTATTTTAAATATTATTGAAACGTTGCCATTTTTGACCTTGCTTTTTGAGGTAGTATCAGCTTTTGGAACAGTAGGATTATCGTTGGGGATAACCGCATCCTTAAGCTTTTTTGGCAAACTTGTCATCATCATAACCATGTTCGTTGGAAAAATTGGTCCATTAACATTAGCGTATTTAATGGCTAAACCACACAAAACAAAATTTAAATATCCAGATGAAGAGATCTTAACAGGTTGATGATGGGAAATGAAAAAAACTGGCCTTAAAAAAAGGTCAGTTTTTTTCATTAGAAACAGCGATAAATTTAGTCTTTTGTATTTGAATTAGTCTCGTAGATAAGCAAACGGCACCGACTGCAAGCCCAGCAATGAGTCCTACCCAATAGCCAAATGCTCCCATATCGGTATAATTTGCAAGGTAGTACCCAACAGGTAGTCCAATAATCCAATAGGAGATGAGTGACATAATAAAAGTAATATTGACATCCTTATATCCTCTAAGCGCTCCCTGAATAGGTGCTGCAATGGCATCGGAAAGCTGAAAAAATAAAGCAAATAATAAAAATTGAGTAGTTAATTGTAACACTTCAGGATCTACAGTATATAACCCTGCAATTTCTGTGCGAAGAAGTAATAGTACTAATCCAGATAAAATGGAGATGACAATGGCAATTGAAACACCGAGCCAACTATAAATTTTAGCATCCTTCATTCGTTTCGCTCCGACTTCAAATCCAACAACTATTGTTAAAGCCATCGAAATGCTAAGAGGAAACATATATAAAAAGGAGGCGAAATTTAACGCACTTTGATGGGAAGCAATGGTGACCGTATCAAAGGTACTCATTAAAAGAGTCACTGCCGCAAAAATACTTGTTTCAAAAAAAATGGCAAATCCAATCGGAACACCAATTTTTAATATTTCAGACCATTTCTTTAGGGAAATCGGGTGAAATTGATGAAAAATACGGAAATCAGAAAAAGGTTTCTGTTTTCCTATGATAATAAGAGCAATGATGGTAATCAGCCAGTAAGTAATCGCAGATGCATAACCTGCACCTACGCCTCCGAGCTTTGGAAATCCAAATTTACCGAAAATAAGCAAGTAATTAAATAGAATATTTACTGGTAAAGAAATTAAGGTTATGACCATCGAAACCCGAGTTTTCCCAAGTGCATCTATAAATGATCTAGCAACATTGTAAATAAATAGTGGAATGATTCCCACAGATAATGCGACTAAGTAGCCATGAGCGACTTTTTCTACTTTTGCTTCTAAGCTCATTTTATTTAAAATTGGTTCTAATACAAAGGATCCTAGAATAAAAACAATAATGGCCATTATTATGGATAAATAAATTCCTTGTAGAAAAGAATAAGCGGCATCCTGTTGTTTTTTTGCACCAACAAGTTGAGCAACTATTGGTGTAACGGCTAATAAAATCCCACTTAAACCTGTAAAAACTGGAACCCATAATGAGGAACCAATCGCGACACCAGCAAGATCTTGGCGACTAAAATGCCCAGACATCGTTGTATCAAAGAAATTCATCGAATACATCGTAAGCTGAGTAATTAATAATGGAAATAATATGTGTAAGAGTTGTATAATTTTTTCTTTCATACTGTTTGTTTGATTCATAATCTTTTCCTCATCGTTTCAAATAAATAATGAAATGAATTATACCATAGATATTAAATAGAAAATAGGAAAACATGCGGTATCTTTTGTTCATTCTCCGCATAAAGTGTATGGACAAGCACTTAAGGAGGATGAACTATGGCTTATTTTGGATCAAAAGGATGGTATGTAAAGGAATTAAAAAAACTTGGTGTAAGTAAACATCCTGTCGAACATCGAAAAATAGAGCTATATAAAACATATATCATCAGGAAAATTTATGAGCAACAATTCATAAAAAAATAATTTAACGATAATAATATTATGTAAACAAGAAAACCTTGAATATTTTCATGGTTTTTTTGTTTATAGAAAAATGTAAATTACTCGGATGGGAATCGATTCTTAACTTGTTTTGTCCACTTCCAGCTCCAGTGCCATTTGCTTATCGAGGCTAATCAAGGCTCTTGCGCATTGGTTATTTCAATTTTATGAACAATTTGATAAAGAAGAATGAAATAGATCATTTATGTGGAAAATAGAAATAAAAAGGTGAAGGGGCGATTTCTATGCATTTTAGATTAAATCGAATCAATCCAAATCAAACGCAAGTCTTCTATCACGATGGACGATTTGAAACATTAACAAATGAAGAAGTGGAAGATCTCATGCTACAAATGGGCGTCATCGAATTAGAGGATTCACTTGAACAAGGTTTAATCGATTGATAAAAAATAGCGACCTGAATGTAAAATCAGGTCGCTTTCCAATTTGAAAATTTTCTATTATGCTTCTAATAATTGTGCGGAATCAGTTTGTGGTAAGCCGTTTCTAAGCACATATAATGTATATAAATCCTTTGAAATTTCGTATAGATCGTAAATTTCGCCATCGACATTCAATTGGTCATAAATTGATTGACGTGAATCATTTGCTTTCATAACGTATGGTAGTTTTTCAGCCGCTTTCAGGGAACGGATATTGATTTTACGAATACGCATGTAAATCGTTTCAATACCTAGTTCATAAAAAAGCTCTTGAAAGAAAGCATCCTTTGCTAGCTGATTATAGCCTTTTCCGTGGTACGGTTTTCCGAGCCAAGTGCCTAGGAAGCCGGCATTATCAGCAATGTCAAACAAATTAATTGTCCCAATTGGAGTGCCCCATTCATCAAGAATTGTTCGCGAAATTAATTCACCACGTTCTTCAGCTTCAATTGTTTGTTTCGACAAAAAAAGAAATTCATCATATGAATTTGCCTTTTGACGTACAAAAGGGAAGACTTCTGGATGCGACATTAAGTCGAATAGTTCGTGGCATTCAAATAAATCACGTTTCTTGAGCATGTTGTTCCCCTCCAATTAAGGGTAGTCCAGACTTATCCCATGCCAAAGAGACAGGCCCACCCTCGAAATTTTTTGTATTGCTAAAAAATTTCGGGGTGGGAATCGAACCCACTAGAACCAGTATACCTGGTGGCGCACCATTTGCCTTCCCTAGATCATTTGATTGTAATGTTATTTTATGAAAACAATTCATTCGATAAATATTACTCACTTTACGTATAATACTAAAAAAAAATGTAAAAAGAAATAGTTATTCTATATATTTTTTGCGTCAAATTATTACAAATTTTTTACACCGATTGGTATACGATTTCTCCACCCATCATCGTCCATTTTGTTTTAGCGAGAAAATGAAAAGGGTGGTGAGACCAGAGAACTAAATCTGCATCTTTCCCGATTTCTATACTTCCAAGTCTATCCTCAATTCGAAGATTTCTAGCAGGTAATATCGTTAATCCTTCAAGCGCTTTTACTTCAGAAAGTCCTTCTCTAACAGCAATGGCAGCACAAACATTTAAATACTGAATGGGTGTATAAGGATGATCAGTTGTAATCGAAACCTCAATCCCATGTCTAGTTAATTCTTGATACGTGCGCCAAGTTTTATTTTTCAGTTCAACTTTTGATCTTCTCGTTAAAGTTGGACCGACAGAAACTTTTAGCCCCATTCCGGATAATTCATCTGCGACTAAATGACCTTCTGTACAATGTTCGATTCTAAAATCTAAATTAAATTCTTCCGCAAAACGTACGGCTGTAATAATATCATCTGCACGATGGGCATGGATTCTTACTGGAATTTCCCTTTTTAATGCTTTCACAATAGGTGCGATTCTTATATTATCCGGATTATCCGTATGGATAGCTCCGTAGAATGCTTCGCGAAGTAGTCCCATAATCCCCATTCTTGTCAGTGATTCATTATTTCCATGACTATGAATCCGTTTCGGATTTTCGCCTAAGGCAATTTTTAGTCCTGCCGTTTCTTGAATAATCATATTTTTAATATTTCGACCAGCTGTTTTAATAACAGATGTGGTCCCGCCAATTATATTGGCACTTCCTGGCATAATATGTGCAGTTGTAATTCCGAATTGTAATGCATCACCAAAAGCTGGGTCAAGGGGGTAGACTCCATCGATGGCACGTACATGAGGACTGAGTGCTTCAGTCGTCTCATTTGCATCATTCCCAGCCCAACCGGTTCCTTCGTCATACAACCCTAAGTGTGTATGGACATCAATAAATCCAGGTATTAAATATTCATTTCTACATTCAATCACTTGAGTATCCTCATCAGGTGTCAACCCTTCACCAATAGCAGCTATTTTTCCGTCCTGAATAAGCACGTCTCCGTTTTCAATCATTTTAGAAGTAATTGGGTAAATTTTAGCATTTTTCAAAAGAATTTTAGTCATAATCTTACCTTTCTTGATAATAGTTAATGTTTTTTATATATTTACTTATTTTATCAATTGGGTTTAAGAGAAGCTAATATTTTCTGAAAATATTTATTAGTAAAAAAGGAAAAACGCACCTATTTAGGTGCGTTCAGACTGTAGACAAACTCGAAGAATTTCGAGTTTGTCTACAGTTTTTTTCTATTAAAATAAGTTCATACTCAAAAACCGTTGATTTCCGCTACGGGCGAACGCTTTCCGCGGGGTGTGAGCTTTTAGCCTCCTCAGTCGCTTTGCTCCTTGCGGGGTCTCAAGGCTCACACTATTTCCCGCAGGAGTCGTCGCCCTTCGCTCCAATCAACTAGATAACCGAAAATATTTAAGAGGTTTTGTGAAGGATGTCCGTTTCTATCTCAGTGTACGGAAAGTAAATACCTCCAAAAGCTTATACAACGTCATATTTGGGAAGTTTACTTAGAAGAGGCCGAACATCTACGTCATAATGATGAAATTAAACAAATATACGCAAAACGCAAGGAGATGATTGAACGTATCTTTGCTGATGCGAAAGAGAAATATGGTATGCGATGGACAACCTTATGAGGTCTTAAAAAATTGTCTATGCAGGCGATGCTTACTTTTACTGCCATGAATTTGAAGAAAATAGCAAATTGGACTTGCAACCTGCTTGAGTGGGAGTCAAATTAGTTGATTGGAGCGGAAGGTGCTTGACTCCTGGGGGAGTAGCGTGACAGGCGAGACCCCGCACGAGCGATCAGCGAGGAGGAGGCTCGGCGCACGCCCCCCCCGGAAAGCAAGCACCTGGAGCGGAAATCAACGTATTTTAGCCATAATTCCATCCAGAAAGGACAAAAGACACCGAGAGGGAGTCCTCTCGATGCCTTTTGCCGACAATCTGACGCACTTATTTAGGTGCGTTAAAATGGAAAAGAATTAAATGATTTTAAGAAACTGCAGAGCTAATATGGAAAATCCAAGAGCCCAAACATAATAGGCAAATATTTTTAATGATTTTTGTTTAAGGAATTGAAGCATCCAGACTACAGCAAAATATCCGAATAAAGCAGATGAGATGGTAGCGATTAATAAGCTACTAAACGTCACAGCTTCCACTTTACCACTCAAAATATCACCAAATTCAATGACGATACCACCTGCAATGGCTGGGATGGATAATAAAAAAGAAAAATAAGCAGCTGTTTCTCTGTCCAGCTTTCGAAATAAACCTGCTGCAATTGTTAATCCAGATCTTGATACAGCTGGAAAAATAGCCAATGCTTGAAAACTACCGATGAATAAAGCATCGAAATAACGTAAATCTTCCATTTTCTTTCTTCCCTTTTTTACACTCTCAGCCATCCATAAAATAAATCCTGTAAAGAGAAACTCCCAGCCCAAGGTAATTCCTGATTTAGAAATAGCCTCGAATAAATGACTAAATAATAACCCAACGATGACTGCTGGTACAGTTCCTAAGATTAATAGTAAACTAAGCTTTCCGAAAGGTTTTTTTATGATAGTAAGCAATTCATCTTTATATATGACTAGGACAGCAATTAAGGTTCCAATATGAAGCATCGTATCGAGAAATAGTCCAGCTTCTTTTAATCCAAATAAAGTCCGTCCTAAAAATAAATGACCTGTACTTGAAATGGGGATAAATTCTGTAAGCCCCTGTATAATACCTAATATAAATGCTTCAAGTTTTGACATCATGATTGCATCACCCTCGAAAATAAACTCGACTACTTGTCTAATTAAATATGTATTCAATAACCGAGAAACAAGACCAATTTTGTCAGGTTCATCTAATTTGATAACACAAAATAATGAAATAAATGAAACTTTTCATTTTATTTAGCGTAATATTGGTATAGTAGGAAAAATTTTTTACTGAGAGGAGGAGACATATGCCTAATAATGATGAGCGTCTATTAGCAGCAGCTATTTATGTAAGTAGTTTTTTTACGACGATTATTGGACCTTTAGTGATTTGGTTATTAAAGAAAGATGAATCAGCATTAGTTAATTATCACGGTAAAGAATATTTGAACTTTATCATTTCTTATACGGTTTATTCGATTATTAGCGTGGTATTAATGATTGTCTTAATTGGTTTTATAACGATTTGGGTAGTTGGAATTGCAGGATTTGTTTTTACCATTATCGGTGCAATTAAAGCCTATGAAGGACAGGAATACCGCATACCACTCATTTTTCGCATCATAAAATAATGTTCATGGATCTCCTTTTTGATGAGGAGATTTTTTTTTTGAAAAAAATTTGAACGATTTGGATAGGATAAACGTCACATATTTGTAATTTGAAAAATGGAGGAATGAATTATGGAAATCATCGAAAACATACCTTGGGCGATTTTCGCTCCGATTTTCGCTATACAATTTATTTTATTATTAGTTTCAATTATTGATTTAGTTCGGATTGAGAAAACAAATGGGCCAAAATGGATGTGGGTATTGATCATTTTATTTATAAATATTTTAGGTCCGATTTTGTATTTTGTAATTGGAAGGAGAAATAACTAATGTCCATTGTACAAGTGAATGGATTGAAAAAAAGCTTTCAAGGATTAGAGATTATTAAAGGCTTGGATTTCAATCTTGAGGAGGGCAAATGTATTGCCCTCTTAGGTCCCAATGGGGCTGGGAAAACAACCACACTAAGAATGCTTTCTGGATTGATGAAGCCAAGCACTGGTACAATTAATTTCCAAAACAAACCAATTAATGATGACATTCGGAAGTATATTGGATACTTATCTCAGTACCCTGTATTTTACGATTGGATGACGGGCTTAGAGTTCTTGGAATATGTAGGGAAATTGGGGGGGCTTTCCAATAAAGAAGCTAAAACAAGATCCCTAGAACTATTAGAATTAGTGGGTATCATTGATGCTAAAAACCGAAAAGTGGGAAAATACTCAGGGGGTATGCGCCAAAGATTAGGAATCGCTCAAGCAATAATTCACCAACCCCAATTACTGATGCTGGATGAGCCAGTTTCCGCATTAGACCCATTTGGAAGAAGAGAAGTTCTTGAACTTCTTGAAAAGTTAAAGAAACAAATGACCATATTATTTTCCACTCATATATTAAATGATGCTGAAGAAGTATGTGATGAAATATTATTTTTACATAATGGGCTCATCGTCGAATCAGGGACACTGGATGATTTAAAGAATAGACATCAGAAATCGATGATTGATCTTGAGTTTAAAGAATTACCTGAAAAATATATTAGTCAATTAAATGAAAATAGTATATTTATATCAATGAATACAGATGGAAATCGGGTAAGTTTGTTGGTCACGAATCTAGAGGAAGCAAAAAAAGTTATTTTTCATCTCGCATCCGTTCATGATTGGCCACTAACAAAGTTTGAGATTAGTAGACTTACCTTGGAGGATTTGTTTATGGAGGTCGTGCAAAAATGAGCCAGTTTAGCGTCTTATTTCAAAAAGAAATACTTGAGTCTTGGCGAAATTTTAAATGGATTTGGATGCCTATTACCTTTATCTTATTAGGTGTGATGGATCCGTTAACACAGCATTTTTTACCACAAATACTCAATTCAGTCGGTGATTTGCCGGAGGGCGCTGTAATTGAGCTTCCAACTCCGTCAGCACCGGAAGTACTTACGATGAGTTTTGCTCAGTTTGATTTATTAGGCACACTTATTTTAGTTCTTGCTTCAATGGGAGTGATTGCAGGAGAGCGTAAGAGCGGAGTAGCCGCGATGATTTTGGTGAAACCGGTATCCTATTTTTCCTTTGTTACATCAAAATGGCTTTCTACCCTTTTTATTATGTGGGTTTCCTATTTTGTTGGGTCTATTGCAGCTTGGTATTATATTGGGGTATTATTTGAGTTTGTTCCATTTTCCGATTTTATTGTTGCCTTTTTCATTTATGGAAGCTGGCTGTCATTAGTGATTTCGCTTTCTATTTTTTATAATTCAATCTTAAAGTTACCTGGTTTAGTGGCGTTTCTAACGTTAGCAACCATCATCATTTTGAAAACTTTAAGCAGTACCTTATCAAAATGGTTATCGTGGAGTCCTGCTCAATTAATGAATTATTCGGGTCAATCTTTAGTAATCAGTGGTTTACCTGAAAATACAGTGCCTTCCTTAATTTTAACTTTTCTATTAATCATTATCTTGCTTATTTCGAGTGTCATTATTTTCCGGAAAAATGAACTAGCCGTATAATGGATATATCAAAGAGCAATCAAGTGTTGCTCTTTTTTCTATGTTTTTAATCATGAATCTCCTGAAAAATTAATAGAATAATATATCTATAATAAAAGGAGAAGTATATGGATATTCAAAAAACGTACTTGAAACAAGCTCATTTATTCATTAATTCCAGTATAATCGTGCTCATTCCAGCAATCATTTTGATAGTTTTCATTTTAACTTCCTTAAATAAATCGATTATTTTACTCATCATACCATTTCTTATTTATAGCATCTATTTGTTTCAAAGTTTTCTGTTAAGCTATAAAAGATATTTGAAAGTGGGGAAAAGATTAGAGAAAATGACATTCAAAAAAAATGATTTTATTTCTGATCTCCGATTTTTCCTATACAAAGATCAAGAGGCAAAGGAGTTATTGTTATTTCATGCATCGGGTGTAGTATTAGCAAAATTTATGAAGAAAAAAATGAAACCGTTTAGCAATCAATTTTTCCCATCAGAAATCATTTTAGTAGATGAAAGTGAAAAGGTACTAGCTTCATATTTTATTAAGGATGGGGTCATTGACGTATATCAATCTGAGAATGGATATATTGGTAGTTTTTCTTCCGAAAATGGCGAATTACTAGGATTATCTGGCATAATAATAGGAGTATTAAAAAAGAAAATGATCTTTACGGATGACAGGATTATAAATGAAAATGGTAGAAGTATTTTTCGTATTCAAAAAGGTTGGATGCCTTTGGAAAGCCAAAAACTTTTTCTAAATCCTAATACGCCAATGTTAACGTTAAGTTCGAATCTTCCAGAAAATGAGAAACTTCTCTGTTTTTCTGCAATAGTGAAAAGATATTTTTAACATGTTTTTATTTATTATTTAGAATATCGTCGAAATTTTGAATGAAATTTAATGTAGATGACATTTTTCGGCAAATATTGCACAAAACTTATTTTAATATATAAACTAAGAAATTGCCTCTGGGAGGAAAATACTTTCAGCCTTTCAGTGGTTATAGGGGTGGGTTAGAAATTGGAAGTGTTTGTTGCCAGACAACCGATATTTACTGACCGTGAAGAGGTGTTTGCCTATGAACTATTGTATCGGAATAATCAAAATAATCAATTTCCAGAGATAAACGGAGAAGAAGCAACAGCCGAAGTCATTATAAATAGTTTTTTAAATATCGGAATTGATGAATTATCGAATGGGAAACCATGTTTCATTAATTTTACTGAGAAATTATTGTTTCTAAAACTTCCAACCTATTTTCGTCCACGAGAAATAATTGTCGAAATATTAGAAACAGTAGAGCCAACTATAGAAATGATTGAAATTTGTAAGGAATTGAAAAGCCTAGGTTATAAAATAGCATTAGACGATTATGTATTTAATGGTCATAATGAATTATCATTTCAACTATTATCTTTAGTAGACATTATTAAAGTCGATTTCTTAAATACGACTGTAGAGATGAGAAAAAATATTGAAAGCGTTGCCAAAATGTTAAAATTGAAATTATTAGCAGAAAAAGTCGAGACCTATCAAGTTTTTGAAGAAGCTAAACTAAAAGGCTACGATTATTACCAAGGTTATTTTTTTGCCAAACCGGTTATCATTTCAACACATGATATTCCGACCTATTTTCATTCCTATTTTAAAGTAATCCAATCACTTACAGCTTCAGAGCCTAGTATTGAAACGATTACACAGTTAATTGAAAATGACCTATCTCTTTCCTATAAGCTGCTCAAATTAATCAATTCACCTGCATTTAGACCACGACAAAAAATTAATTCAATTAGACAAGCGATTGTATTATTAGGATTGATTGAAATTCAAAAATGGATCTATGTATTAGCTGTCAGGGATGCGGCTGGCACTAAAAAGGCTATTTCAAAGGAAATTGTTGGACTATGTTTAACAAGAGCAAAATTGTCTGAAAGAATAGCAACAGAAATAAAAAAGTCTTCTACTACTTCAGAGTTTTTTATTACTGGAATGTTCTCGCTTATGGATACTTTATTAAAAATACCAATGGACAAAATTTTGAAGGATCTCCCATTAGATGATCAAATATGTGGTGCATTAAAAGGACAAAATAATTTATTGAAAATCGTTTTAGATTTATCAATTGCTGTTGAAAAAGCAAACTGGTTAGAGGTTTCAACCCTTTGCCAAAGTTTACACTTAAATGAGTCTGATGTGTTTCAAATGTACACAGAAGCAATGTCATGGTCAAAAGACGTTTTAAGTTCAGATGCACAACAAAAACCTGTCTAACAAAATAGGCAGGTTTTTGATTTGAAATTATTTATTCAAGTTAACCTGTTCGAAACCATTTGTTTATTGATTAATATAATAAATTATGTCAATCTAGAGATACAATTTTTGTTTTGGAGGGTAATCGCATTGCAGATTGAAATATTGAAGGTACATGGATCAAGTAATGATTTTCTTTTAATAGATGAAATGACAAATCAATATTCATTTTCAGAAGAAGTGAGAAGAGACCTTGCCATCTTTCTGTGTGATCGTGAAAATGGTATTGGGGCAGACGGAATCCTGTTTACGATGAGTAGCAAGAGTGCTGATGCAAGAATGAGAGTATTTAACTCTGACGGTTCGGAAGCCTCCATGTGTGGGAATGGTTTACGTTGTGTTGCCCGCTATGTTTGTGAACATTTAGAAGTGGATAAGGCAATTATTGAAACAATGAAAGCGAATCTTTTTGTCAAAAAGCAGGAAGATATTTTTCCTAATGTTCCTACCTATCAAGTAGAAATCTCACCAGTTTCATTTCAACTTGAAGACTTACCTTTGAATATTTCGAAAGAAACGCTTATCAATGATAAAATTGAAGCTCTATCGAATGAATTAACATTTACAGCTGTCGCTGTTCCAAATCCTCATCTCATTTCAATAGTAGATGATCTAGATGAACAATATGATTTCCAAAAAGAAATGAGTGAATATGTAAATGGCCCGAATGATTTATTTCCCGATGGAGTTAATGTTAGTTTCGTAAAATCGTTAGAAAAGGGTCATATTTATGTTCGTACATTCGAAAGAGGAGTCGGCTTTACGAATGCATGTGGGACTGCGATGTCTGCTTCAAGTTTAGTCACTTGTTTATTGGATTTTAATCATGTAGAAGAAAAAATTCATGTTTATAATGATGGTGGTATGGTTAATTGTGTCGTACATAAAAATGGACAGTCTTTCCAAATTGATTTGATTGGAAATGCGACTTACGTTTTTAAAGCAAATGTTCAGATTGATGGTATGAAAACAATTCATATTACAGATAAAAATGAATTTGCAGGAGAAAATGAAAATTATAAACAATTACAGCAATTTGCTAGAGATTTTTTAAACGGCTTTAATAAAGGTCAACAATAGTTGACCTTTCAGATTGTCGACAAAAGGCATTGAGTACGTACTCTCGATGTCTTTTGTCATTTTTGATAGGATTTGAAGGTGAAATCGTTGATTTCCGCTCCAGGTGCTTGCTTTCCGGGGGGCGCTCGCTGAGCCTCCTCGTCACTATCGCTTCCTGCGGGGTCTCGCCTGAAACGCTAATCCCCCAGGAGTCAAGCGCCTTTCGCTCCAATTAACTTAGTATGCTGCTAATATTTGACTCGAAAACCTGATAAATATGACTTTTGAGTCCATATCAAGCAACTTGCCATGTCCAAGTCGCTAATTTCTTTAAATTCATGGCAGCGAAAGTAAGCATCGCCTGCATAGACAATTTTTTTAGCCCTCGTAGGGTTGTCCATCGCATACAATGCTTTTCCTTTGCATCTGCAAAGACGCGTTCAATTGTTTCTTTGCGTTTAGCATATATTTGTTTTATCTCGTCCGTGTGGCGTAAATGTTCTGCCACTTCCACATAAAACTCCCAAATATGACGTTGTATGAGCTTTTGATTATTTTTACTTTCCGTACACTGTGAAATAAACGGACAGTTGGCACAAATCGTTGGTTTCGATTTATATTGCCGATAACCTTCCTTCGTTGTTGTCGTGTATTTTAATTCCTGCCCTTGCGGGCAGAGATAACAATCATAATACTCATCGTAAACATAATCATTCTTTTTGAAGAATCCATCTTTTGTTTTTGGACGTGTATAAGGAAGAGCAGGGAGCATTTCATTCTCTAACAGAAAGTTCGTGATTGCCGGTGTTTTATAGGCTGCATCAGCTGCCACAGCTTGTGGCTTCTGTACTTTTTCTATCACTTTTTCAACAAGTGGCTGTAACACTTGACTATCATGTACACTTCCTGGAGTAACGATCGTACCTAATACGAATCCCTTTTCATCGGTGGCCGTATGAAACGAATAAGCAAACTGTTTGGTTCGTTCATCTTTTACATAGTACCCACTCTCAGGATCTGTCGTACTTTCCTTCATTTCTTTCCATTCGTCTTTTTCAAATTTCTCTGGAGGAAATGGCTTTTTACCGTGTTCCTCACGATCAAGATTAAGTTCCAACTGGAGTTTCTCTTCATAAGCACGAGCTTCCTTACGAACTACTTTCTTAACATACTTACGTTTATTAGCACTAGCTTTTACATGTGTGGAGTCCACGAATACATGATCAGCAGACAACAATCCTCTATCCATAATCACTTTTAGAATATGATAGAAGATGTTTTCAAATACATCGTTTTCATGATAGCGACGTTCATAATTTTTACCGAAAGTAGAGAAGTGAGGGACTTCTTTGAAGAAGCCATATCCTAAAAACCAGCGATATGCCATGTTGTATCAATTTCTTTAATGGTCTACCGCATGGAACGGATGCCAAATATGTATTGTATGAATACCATCTTAAACAAAACGACTGGATCGATACTTGGACGACCGATCTCTGAGTAAAGATTTTCAACCAAGGGATAAATGAATGAAAAATAAATGACAGACTCAAGTTACGTACTAGGTGATCTTTAGAAACTAAATGATCGATAGTCAACATTTCTAATTGTTCACGTTCTGTGGATTGATTTTTCGTCATCATGGTAGGACACCTCTTAATTATTTCTGATTACTTAGTTGATGGAGAGGAGGGCGACGACTCCTGCGGGAAATAGTGTGAGTCTTGAGACCCCGCAAGGAGCAAAGCGACTGAGGAGGCTAAAAGCTCACACCCCGCGGAAAGCGTTCGCCCGTAGCGGAAATCAACGGTTATTTAGTATAAACTAATTTTAATAGTAATAAGACTGTAGGCAATCTCGAAATTCTTCGAGTTTGTCTACAGTCTGAAAGGTCAACAATAGTTGACCTTTTTAGTCTTGATTTGTATCTATATATTTTGTTTTAAAAATTGTAAAACAGGTTTAAAGGGCTGTTGTTTTTTCAGCTTAAAATACTCTCTAAATGGACAACCTTGATTTTTGACTCTTCTTACTACGTTTTGGATTGTAAATTGTTCGATTTGTAGTTGTTCATCGACTTCCTCCCAAAATAATGGGGTTGCTACTGTTGCTTGTTCTCTTCCTCTAGCTGAATAAGGAGCAATAATTGTTTTTCCTTCCGCATGCTGAATATAGTCGATATACAGTCGATTGCCGCGATTTTTTTTCATTCGTTCAATTGTAAATAATTCTGGTTCCTTTGTAACAAGATACTCCGCGATAAAAGTTGTAAATAATCGTGTGTCATCATAGCTAAACGTATTTTCGGGTAATGGGATATGAATCTGCAATCCTTTACTACCAGATGTTTTTATAAATCCGATTAATTTTAGCTCATCAATGATTTCTTTAATATACTTAGCGGCTTTAATTGCTAAAGGAAATTCATTTTTTGAGGGAGGATCTAAATCAAAGACAATTTCACAAGGTTCTTTACTTCGAATGGTTTGAAAAGGAATATGGAATTCAATTGCCAACTGATTTCCTAACCAAATGAGCGTTTTTAAATCATTACATAGAATATAATTAATTTCCTCATGCAAATATGTTTCGATAAAGGGTGGAGCATAATCGGGACAATTTTTTTGATAAAATGGCTCCCCAAATAATCCATGCGGATATCGAATAACCGTTAGAAGATGATCTTTCAAAAAAGGCAGCATATAAGAGGATATTTCCCTTAAATAAAAGAGATATTCCATCTTATTAATCTTAGGTTTTTCCCAAAGTGGTTTTTCGGGATGTGTAATGGTTAATGCTTTCGGCAAGTTTTTTTGTTGAAAATAAAATTGTTCATATGTGCATTGATCTGGTGTCAAATCAAAGCGAAATTGGTGGAAATGTGGTTCACGTAATTGATTCTCATACCATTCTAAATATTTTATTTCTAAACAAATTCCAGGTGGTGCATAAATAAACTTGGCATCTTCATCATGTTTATTTTGTTTAACAGTTTGGGCTAATGCTTGCTTTTCCTCAGGTTTAAAACCAAACAAAACTAATCCTATCGGGAAAATAGAAGTCTCATGATAAACAGCTACATGAAAATAGCCATTCTCTTTATCATAAGCTGTGACAAAGCAAGATACCATTTTCCAATTCTTATGCTTGATCCATAAAGAACTCCGTTTTCCCTCTTCCCAAATACTATCCTCACGTTTGGCAATGATTCCTTCACCATCATAAAGGGTTATTTGATCCCACAATTTTTCTAAATCATTATGGCAGGGGATCATTTGTAAATTTTGATTACATTCCATGTTAGGATTTAAGGGCAATTCTAGTTCGGTAAATAATTTATGTAATAATTTTTTACGTTCTTTGTATGTCTTACTGAAGAGCTCTTTCCCTTTTAGCGATAACAAGTCAAAAACTAAAAGGGCTGCAGGTCTTTTTGCCACTTCTTCATTGATTTTATTTACTGAACGTAATCTACCCCTAATTTGAAGTCCGCCAAAATCAGCCTTATATACATTATCAAATAGAACGATTTCTCCATCTAAAACTAAAGGTAAATAGGGGTCCATTTTATTTTGAATGGAAGAAATATACTGTTTGATTTCTGGAAATTGTGGTAGTAATGTTTTTTCATTTCTACTATTTAGTAAAATGTCTTTTTGACTAATTGTGCAAATACAGCGGAACCCATCGTATTTGGTCTCATATACCCAATCTTTACCTTCTGGAGGGGCGAATTGTAAATTTGGCAGCATTGGTTTCATTAGCTCTTCCCTTTCTAAAGAGAATACTTGTATTTTGCCTTTTCGACATCTGAATTACTCATCTTCCAATTATTTATAAGAATGATGAACGTTATATTGTGAATATTAATAACAAAAGGATGGGATCAATATGCATACGATGTGGAAAGGTAGTATTAGTTTTGGATTAGTTAATATTCCTGTTAAACTTCATGCTGCAACAGAGGATAAAGATGTTAAATTGCGGACATTGCACAAAGAATGTCATTCACCAATTAAATACGAAAAGGTTTGTTCTTCATGTGAAATTGAAGTCAAACCAGAAGATATTGTAAAGGCATATGAATATACAAAGGGTAAATTTGTCGTTCTAGATGAAGAAGATTTAGAAAAAATTCGTAAGGAGAATGAAGAGAAGGCAGTAGAAATTATTGATTTTGTAAAAATTGCCGAAATTGACCCTATTTATTTTCATAAAAGCTATTACATGTCACCAAGCGAAGGAGGAGGAAAAGCTTACTCCTTATTACGAAAGGCATTGGAAGAGTCTCAAAAGGTAGGTTTGGCAAAAATAAATATTCGTTCGAAAGAGCAAATGGCTGTCATTAGGGTATATGAAAACACACTTGTAATGGAAACGATACATTATCCAGATGAAGTAAGGTCTGCAGGGGATGTTCCCAATGTACCGAATGAAGACAAGGTGACAAAAAAAGAACTAGACACTGCAATCTTACTCATTGATCAATTAACTTCAGTATTTGAGCCAACAAAGTATACAGATGAATACCGTACTGCCTTATTAGAATTAATCGAATCAAAACGAACGGAGAAGGATACAGTTACTCCAACAGAAAAAACGTCAGCAGTTTCTAATGTGACAGACCTAATGGCTGCACTGCAGGCATCAATTGATCGAACAAAACCAAAAGCTCCTGCGGCTAAAGCGAAAAAGAAATCTGCTACCCAAAAGGTACGAAAACAGGCATAATGATAAAAACCGATTTCCGAATAGGAGTCGGTTTTTAACATGTGTAAAAGCGCAAAAATCGTTGAATGATATTCATATTGTGAAAATCATTCATATGGTATTCTTTTGTTAAGGAGTTGCAAGAAATGGAGGGAGTTTGAGAAATGAAGTATAATATCCTCATGTTTGTAGATTCAGGTATAGATGATTCTTTTGCCCTCATGTATGCTTTATTAAATCCTAAATTAAATGTTGTAGGTGTGGTAAGTGGTTACGGAAATATTACAAAAGAGCAATCCATTGGTAATACTGCTTATTTGTTAAAGCTAGCAGGTAGAGAGGATATTCCTATCATAGCTGGAGTGGCAGGCCCTCTTTCAGGAGAAACATCTACGTATTACCCAGAAATTCATGGGGAAAAAGGGTTAGGTCCCATTCAACCACCACCTAATTTCGAAGGATTAGATGTATTTGACATTAATAAAATCATTGAAATCGTCAATAAATATAAGAATCATTTAATTATTGTTGCAGTAGGGAGACAAACAGATTTAGCCTTACCTTTTATCATTTATGGAAAAGATGCTTTAAAGGATGTATTAGCCTTTTATATCATGGGAGGAGCATTTTTAGTTCCTGGGAATGTTACGGCTGAAGCAGAAGCGAATATTTATGCAGATCCAATAGCGGCAGATTTGGTCTTTGAAAAGGCTCATAACATATTTTTACATCCACTAAATATAACAAATAAAGCTTTATTAATGCCAGAGGATATTGATTTCCTAGCTCAACATACAAAATCCCCCTTTAAAGAATTACTCAAACCCGCTTACGATTATTATTATAAAGCTTATCAGAATCTTGTCCCTGGAATTAAAGGGGCACCCCTCCATGATGTCGTTCCATTATTTGCGTTAACCAATCCAGGTGCTGTTCAATATGTACCGAAACGGGTACGTGTAGAATTATTTGGCAAATCTAGAGGAAAAACGATTGCTGATTTCCGGCCGAAACCAGATGTTGTAACAGAAGGTCAAAAAGACTGGATTGGAATGACAATTGATTTAGATAAATTTAAAGAAGATTTTATGCAAATTATTTTGGGGAAATAAGGGTTAAAAAAATTTACCGAGATTATTCGGTAAATTTTTTTCATTTTACAGGAATATTGTTTGAATTTGGCGAATTTTAGAGAGAAGAAAGAAAAAGGGGAGTTTAATAATATGAAGCAAGTACTTGTTTTAGGTGGAACGAAGTTTTTTGGTAAGAAGCTGGTCCAACTCTTGTTAGAAAAAGGGGCAGAGGTTACCATTGCAACAAGAGGAAAGGAATCAGATGAATTTGGTCATAAGGTAAAGCGGTTAATGATTGATCGTGAGAATAAAGCTTCCTTAGAGCAATCCTTCCAAGATCAAAGCTGGGACGTTGTATATGATCAATCCTGTTATTCACCACAAGAGGCGTTGGATACCGTTCAAGCATTAAATGGGAAGGTAAAACGTTATATTTTCACCTCTACAATGGCTGTATATGATTTTGGGCTGAATCGAATCGAGGAAGATTTCAATCCATATGAATTCAATTTTGAATATAAGTCTAGAAGTCAGTACCCTGGTTTTTACGGATATCAAGAAGCTAAACGTGCAGCAGAAGCAGTACTTTTTGCACAAAAAGATTTAGATGTCGTGGCAGTGAGGTTTCCAATCGTCATTAGTAAGGATGACTACACCGAGAGATTAAAATTTCATGTAGATAAAGTGCTAAATGGTGAATCAATTGGAATTCCGAATGTGCACGAGAGATTTAGTTTTATTTTGGCAAATGAGGCAGCACAGTTTTTGTATGAAATCGGAGCCTCTTCTTATACAGGACCAATTAATCCAGGTTCAAAAGGAAGTATTTCTTTAGCGGAAATTCTAAATAAAATCGAAACTGTTACCAATAAAAAGGCACTAGTTGAAGAGGAATTAACGAAAGAAAATGCATCCCCGTATGCAATGCCAGGTTCACTTGAAATTAATACAGATAAAGCAGTGGGAATGGGATCCCGTTTTTCGAATTTAAATGAAACGATCGATGAATTAATAGCTTACTATATAGAGAATCGATAGAATAAAAAGGCTCATCCATTATGATGAGCCTTTTTAATTTCCAAACTTAATTGGTAAAAAAGAATAAATTAAGAAGGTTAAATAGCTATGATTACTTTAAAGGTTCTTTAGTGTGTTACTCATATGTTTCTGTCTTTCAAATGATAAGTAACGTGTTCCTTGAAATGTTAAATGTCCATAATCGCCTTCTACGATTTGACCATAGTCGTGATCTTTGACCATAAACTCTAAACGATCCCCACTTTCAAATTCAAAGGTTAAATAATAACTAGTACTCGAATGATGGTGAATATGATTATTATTGTTATGGGAATGCCTACTTACATGTGTTCTTTTAGAAACCACTTTTGAATTTACCGTTAATACAGGTTGATGATTATTATAATTCCATTGCTTAACTCCTCTAAATAATTGAAAAAGAATCATGCCAAAGACAAAAATAAAAAAGAATGGAAAAATCGTTTGAAAGAAACTAAACATTGGATCAAAACCCACTTAATCTGCCCCCCTTTATAAAGGTCTATAATACATACGAAGAATATTTAGAAAGGTTTCAAATAGAGGGAAATCGGTTTTAAAAAAATAAAAGGCATAACAAAGGACAAAAGTTGTCCCATATGTTATGCCTCTAATTGTTTATCGCACATTTCTTTCACTAATGCTTCCTCATCATCTTCAAGACCAATATCAATAAACTTATTCGTCTCTTTTTCGTAAATGTGATAATGGGAAACTCGAGATCCTGTTTCATCAACAATATACAAAACTTTTATTAATAATCCATTTTCATGGAAAAGTTCATCATCTTCTGGTATTTCAAGATTAAAGAAAATCTCATACCGATCACCTGTTAATATTCCAAAAGGATCATTTAATTTTTCAACGGAATGTAAAGTTAAATTCATAATCATTTCCTTTCAATGACAAGTTCTTAAAATGATTTTTGTCTACACTCCATCATACATAATCTGATTGATTATTTCAAATGAACTTTAATTATAAAATAAACGATAGACGAAAGAATCATTACGTTCTATAATTTGTATATTCAAAAATTCAAATATACAACTATTCGAAAGAAGGATTAGAAAATGAAGGGAGTCAATTTAAAGCGTTTAAGCAATTATTCTTTCCAACATTTCAAAAAGGACCTATTTTCTGGTTTAATTGTTGGTATTATTGCCATTCCGCTTGGTATGGCATTTGCAATTGCTTCAGGGGTTAAGCCAGAGTATGGTATATATACAACAATTATTGCAGGTATTTTGATCTCACTTCTTGGTGGCTCGAAATTTCAAATTGGGGGTCCAACAGGTGCATTTGTCCCGATTTTACTTGGAATTGTAATGACATATGGGTATGAAAATTTATTAGTGGCTGGGCTTATGGCAGGAGTGATTTTATTATTAATGGGTCTTTTTAAACTGGGTTCATTAATCAAATTTATTCCACGTCCAGTAACGCTTGGATTTACTGCGGGAATTGCGATAATAATTTTCACCGGACAAATTGCTAATTTCTTAGGCTTAGTTGGGATCAAAAAACACGAAGATTTTATATCAAATATGAAAGAAATAATTTTTCATTTGGATTCTATAAATTTATACAGTTTAATGATTTCAATTATTTGTTTCGTATTAATCATTCTTACTCCTAAATATTTTCCTAAAGTACCCGGTCCGTTAATCGGTCTCATCATTACTAGTATAATAGCGACTTACTTGTTTCCAGAGAAGGTTGCCACGATCGGTTCAACTTATGGTAATATTCGGAGTGAACTTCCTAGCTTCCATTTACCTGAAATTACTATAGAGAAAATCCAGCAATTGCTACGTCCTGCCTTTGTTATTGCCATTCTTGGTGGAATTGAATCCTTGCTCTCAGCCGTTGTAGCTGACGGGATGACTGGTAATAAGCATAATAGTAATAAAGAGTTAATTGGACAAGGAATTGCGAATATGGTTACACCTCTTTTTGGCGGGATTCCTGCTACGGGTGCAATAGCGAGAACCGCAACCAATATTAAAAGTGGGGCAGTATCACCAATATCAGGGGTCATTCATGGGTTAATCGTATTAATCATATTATTGCTATTTGCCCCATATGCTTCAAAGATTCCATTAGCTAGCATGGCGCCGATACTCATGATTGTCTCTTGGAATATGAGTGAAAGAAAGGAATTTATTCATGTTCTTAAGACAAAAACTAGTGATTCTTTTATTCTTTCAATTACGTTTCTTTTAACCGTCTTTACGAACTTGACGATTGCAGTTGAGGTGGGGCTAATTTTAGCAGCTTCCCTTTTTGTAAAGAGAATGAGTGAAATTCTAACTGTTGAAAAAGTATTACCAGACCCATCAGAAAAAAATATGAAGGTAAGATCGAATGTTGTAAAAGACGGCCATGATTGTCCGCAAATTAGTATTTATACGATTGAAGGGGCACTTTTCTTCGGTGCAGCTCAATATTTTGAAAGTTCTATCTCAAGTGCCATTCATCACCAGCCAAAAGTATTAATTTTACGTATGGGTAAGGTTCCTTATATGGATACGACAGCTGAGGCAAATTTACGAAAGATCGTCCATCATTTTAGAAAAAATGGTGGAATGATTATGATTTCTGGAATTCAAAAGCAACCAAAAGAAGTTCTGAAAAAAACAGGTTTATTAAATGAAATAGGCAACCATTTTATCTTTGAACATACAGGGGATGCCATTCAAATAGCTATCTTAAATATTGAACAAAACAAATGTTTAGGCTGTAGGCATTTTGCTTTTCAAGAATGTGGCCATCTGTCTAGTGATAAAAAAATAGAATTAAAGGATTATGTAAATTTTATAAAGGTTAGATCCTAAATAAAGATTGGAGAGAACGATGAATTTAGAACTTCAACAATTTAAAGCAGATTTCTTTAAAGCCCTTGCACATCCACTGAGAATAAGGATACTTGAATTGTTGGCTGAGGGAGATAAAAATGTCAATGAGCTACAAACTTTGATTGGATCAGAGGGGTCAGCTGTATCCCAACAATTAAGTATTCTAAGGAATAAAAATATCGTGTATGGAACAAAAGAAGCAAATCGTGTCACATATTCACTTAGAGATCGTATGATTGTAGATTTGCTTCATATTGCTAGACAAATATTTAATAATCATCTTATCGATACGGCTTCAATGCTAAATAAATTTAGTGATGATTTTATTAACGACATCGAAGAGAAATAACACTAGTTTATTATTATTGATAAATTATCTTAAATTTTAATGTACACAAATCTTTTGAATACAGGATAAATCAAGTTTCCTATGTAAATTCCCAGCATATTCAAAATGAGGTCATCTACATCCAAGCTTCCACGATGGGTAGTAAATTGCATCAATTCAATCATTGTAATGGAGATCAACGGTAGAAAAATAATCTCAAATGGTGAGGCACCGAATTGTCTTTGTCTAATCATTAGAAATGTTCCATAGGGAATGAATAGCCCTATATTTGCAGCCAGATTATAAAATGAGACTAACCAATTAATTTCTCCAAAAAGGAATAACTCTATCGTGGAGAATGGGATTAGGTTCACTGAATGATAATTGGATCCGTTTGGACGAAAAAAAAGTAAGATCATTAATGCAATGGAATATACACTTAAAAGTTTCACTAATAATGAATAAGAAAGATGAATTGATTTTTTCTTTATAAAAAGCAATATAAAAAGCACACAAATAAATATACAAAATAATACAACGATTAAAACAATTGGATGAAGGTAATTGACTAATTTTATTAATATAGGAGATAAAAGTAGAAATGCTCCCAATGATATTAGGGAGGATAGAAATATGTTTTTTTTCATTTTAAAAGCACCTCAAGTTCATTATAACAATGATTTCTTATGAAAATCTTTGTGGTATTGACTCAAATAACTTTTTCCGCCCATTCTTTGGACTTCTATCCCGCATATTGTACATAAGGGAAGGGTTTATAGAAAGGGAGATGCTAAATATGTACAATAGTAGAAATTTTTCTAGTGGTTATCATGGGGGGCATCACGGAGGCGGACATGGAGGATCTCATGGAGGAGGACACTATGGGGGACATCACGGTGGAGGATATGGACATCATGGACATGGATACGGCGGTTTTGGTGCTCCATTTGTAGGAGGATTATTAGGTGGGTTAACTTTAGGAGCATTAGCATCACCTGGAGTTGGATATGGTGGATATCCTTATCCATACCCTACAACTTATCCTTACCCAGCACCTTATCCATATTCGACACCATATTATCCTTATAGCGGCTATCCATATTAAGAGTTCCATTATATTCCAACAATTTCGAGAGATTTCCTATTTATTAAGTTTATTTCAAGGCACTAATTACCTGGTAGTGTCTTTTCTTTTGGCTCTTTTCGTAAAGTTTGTGGCTTTTGTTAAGTTGAACAATAATAAAGGAAAATTATTACATTTAGTAGTATAATATTTATTAAGTTTGTTCAAGTAAAGTCAATAGACATATAGGAGGGGAATATATGAGGGTCTATATTAAACTTTTCTTACTTTCTTTAATATTGATGGGGGTAATTACTGGTTGTAGTAATGAAACTGTGAAACCTGATAATCCCGAAAATACCGCTCGGTTAATGAAATCAGCAATAGAAAATGATGATTATGCTAGTTTTGACTCATTGTTTGTTGACGGAAGGAAAGGCAGTATTTCCGAAAGTGATTTTAAGGAACTTAAAAAAATTACAACTACTCGTGCTGGTTACACAAGGTACCAATTAGTAACTTTTGATAATGGAGAAATGCTTTTGGTAAAGTTAAGCATTCCAAACCCTAATGAAAACAACGAAATTGAAATAGAAGATGTAATTGTTGTTCCAGATGATATGACGGAATTATTCAAATACTAAGAATTGATTGGCGAATACGGACTACAAAAAGTCATATCATTGATAAGGCTTTTTGTTTATACCTCTCGCAAATAACTAACTGTGATGTAATTCACTTTTTGGCAGGCACCTAAAAGCATACCCTTCACTCTTTCGTTTGTTGGTAACTTCTTATTCTGTTGTAAGAATTTGAACCAATAGAGATAGTTGTCGAGGTACTTAGTGGCTACTCCATTAAACCTATCCATCCACTCACCAAGTCGTTTATGAAAGTTATTAACATGCTGAACATGATATATTCCCATTTTGACATATCCCTCTTTGCTAACGTTAATTGTTTCGTGTTTTAGTCCCTTAACCAGAGCAAACTTTTTATAGTTCGTAGCTGTAACTGTGCATAACAAAGCAGAGGGGTCTATATATTCCACAATCACAGCATCTATTTCATCTGCTCTAACACGCCCACGACCAGCCTTCTGAACAACTACTTGACCATTGCGGTCTTGTGCTACCACAACCGCAATCTTAAGACCACTTATGCCTCTTTTTGGGTCTTTCCCACCACGTTTTTTAGGTTCTCTACTTTCAACTTTTCTCCCTTTAAAAGACTCCTTGAAAAAAGTCTCGTCACTTTCAACAATTCCCTTTAACCCTTGAAATCCTAACGAACGTAGTGCGAACAAAATCTTATGTCTCCAATAGAAACAAGTAGATATGTGGATTTCAAGCTCCTCAGCAATTTTGGGCAGGGTGTAACCCTCAATCATCATACGGAAGTATTTAGACCATTTTCCAAGATAACGTGAACCTGAAATTGGGGTATTGGTTAAGTCATTAAATGACTTGCAACAATCGCGGCAGAAGTAACGCTGTCTTCCACGATATTTACCATTGCGTTTAACCTTCACACTTCCGCAATGAACACAACCAAGACCTTCACTGAAACGAGTTTCCCTGATGGTGATATATGTATCTTCCATCTCATTTACTTCGTTAGAGAAGAACTCTTCCTTTAGACGATTAAATAGCTTAATTTGGTCTTGCTTAGGTAAAATCCGTAAAGTAAGCATAAACATCTTCTAGCATTCTTTAACCCCTCCCAAATCAGTATTTTAGTACCCTTTAGGAATATGGTCAAAAAAGCAACAATCTAGACGAAAAGAGCCTTTCTTTTTTATTCATAAACTGCACCTATCGCGAATACATATAATTGGTTCTTTCATTATCAGGGATAAGGGGGAGTAGTTTTGGCAAATCAGTATGAGGGTACAGCTCTATTCGAAAATGGATTTTGGCTTCAAATCTTAGGAGATCATGCAAGATTTATTCATGATTCATTAGCAGCAAATGAAGAAGATTCAATTGAAAAGGCAACCTATTTTATCAATGTGTTTGATGAACTTTTGCAAAATGTAAAAAATATAAATCCGATTGAACTAAGTCAATTGGCTGAAAGAGAAGTACTTCTACTTAAAGAGTTCAAATTAAACCTACTGGAACGATCACTTATTGGTAAAATAAAAATACATCTACCACCGACATTCATTAATCATATGATCAATGAACTTGAAGAGTATCAAAGAATATTAAACTATTTAAAAGCAGGGAAAGTTCCACCTATGATTCATGAACTCCACCATCACTTAATCTGGCTTGTTGATGCTGCTGGTCATGCAGGTGCCATCAATGATAATTTAGATAATGTTGAGAAGGTATTAAAGAAAACAACACATGAGTTTACAAAAACCTTTGAGGATTTTTACTTAAAAGCGGTAGAATTAACAGGATATTTACGAACAAATTTAGCTTCGTTCCCTGCATTGAAGAAATTTAATTCTGATGTTTATTTAGAGATGAAACTATTTAAAGGATTTCTTCATGAAATCGAGGAAATGGGTTTGACGAAAGAGATGTTAGGAACATTTGCACCGCTTATGGCTGATCATATGGCAAGAGAAGAATGTTATTATTTAACAAAATTATCTGAAGCGACAGAATTACCTCAGCCTGACTGTGACCCAACAAAGCCAAGATTAAAAGAAAGCTAATAAATGGAAAAAATCGCATTGAAGATCAATGCGATTTTTGTGCGCTTGGCTTTATTGCAAATAGAGTAATGATTGCCCCCAAAATACTTATACCACACAAAACAAAAAATAAGGCTTTTTCGTTATGCTTCATTAAAATAGCAATGATTGGTGGTCCCGCAGCGACACCAATAAATCGCATTGAACTGTAGATAGAAGTAATCGTCCCGCGTTCCTCTTTTTCAATACCAGCGGTAATTAAAGCATCTAAACATGGTAAACCAGCACCGATACCAATTCCACTAATAACAAACATTGAAATTAGATACCAAAGATCCTTGGAAAAGATTAATAAAGCACTTGAACCAGCTAACAGAACGATTCCAACTAATACGATCCATTTCATTAATAATTTATTCTTTTTGATGATTTTTCCTGTTATATAAGATGATAAACAGAGCGCCCCTAAGGGAATCGCTAAAAATAATCCTTTTTTGACATCCTTTATATTATATACTTTTTCAAACGTATCCGATAAATAAAAAAGAATCCCAAATAGGACGAACATTAAAACAGCGCCTACAAAAAAGATGGCATATAGCCAACGTCCTTTTTCGGTAAAAGTGTTTTTCACATTTGAAAAAAATTCTTTAAAAGGGATCTTCTTTTGATCATTTTTTGGTGAATTTACTAAAAATATCATTAAAATAATTGATATTGTACAAAAGATAGGAAAAGCAAAAAATGGGAGAAACCAAAAAAAACCAGCCAAGAAGGCTCCTAATATTGGGCTTAACACTTTACCAAGCGTATTAGATGTTTCAATAAGTCCCAATGTACTACTTACGTCTTCGTCATCTTTAAACATATCACCAATGAGTGGTAAAACAATCGGAGATGCACCTGCTGCACCTACTCCTTGTAAAGCTCTACCAACTAATATAAGCCAATATCCATCATTTAATTTCCATGAGGCGAATCCAGAAATCAGTCCACCAATTGCTGCAAAGATTAAACTTGGGATAATGACCTTCTTCCTCCCAAGATGGTCAGATATATAGCCAGCAACAGGGATTAGTAAAATAGCGACGATGGAATAAACCGTAATAATCATGCTAGCTTGAAAAGGAGAGATATTGAGTTTCTTTTCCATCGTTGTCAGAACGGGAATAAGCATCGAGTTTCCTAAAGTCATGATAAGTGGAATGGATGAAATAGAAACAATAGCCCATTTCTGTTTTCCAATTTCCCCGCTTGAAGAAGACTTATCTCTTCCCGTTATATTTAATTTTTCAATGTGTTCCATATCGTTTTTAACCGCCTCCTGCAATTATGTAACACTGTTCGTATTATCTGCAATAAACGTGTAAAAAACCTTTCAGACTAGCTGGTAATTTTTCCAGCATGTTATAATGAAAAATGAATGATTTTGTGGGGGAATGTATTTATGACTATAAATAAGCTTTCAATTGGTGGAATTAAAACGTATGAATGGAAAAATAGAATGGAGGACTCAGCGATTGGAAAAGAAGTAGTTCGTGAAGCGTTACTAACTTATAATGGATTTGTAGGTGATACGGTTGCCAACACTGATTTTCATGGTGGTCCAGATCGAGCTGTTTGTTTATACCCGTTGGAACATTATTCGCAATGGGAAAGAGAATTTGGACATAAAATAAATTCACCTGGTTTTGGTGAAAATATTTCTATCTTAGGAATGAAAGAAGATGAAGTTTTTATTGGTGATACATATGAAATAGGGGATGCAGTCATTCAAGTTTCTCAAGGCAGAATACCGTGTTCAACGATTTCAAAGTTCAACCAAATTGACGGATTATTAAATCGAGTTGTAGCAACTGGATTTACAGGTTATTTTTTCCGTGTATTAAAAGAGGGAACAATCAAAAATGATGATTTATTTAAGCTTGTCGATCGAAATGAACATCAAGTATCTGTCCTCTTTGCCAATCAAACATATTTTCATGATCGTGCAAATAAAATGGCCATTGAAAAAATACTTAAAGTTGATGAACTAGCTGAAGTTTGGAGAAATAAGCTTACAGCATTATTTTTGAAACAAAACAGTTAAAAAGAACTCTTTTTCAAAATAAGCGTGCAATTTATTTTGCACGCTTATTTTAGCCAATTTCGATGTCTTCCTTTAAGAAAGTAGTCTGAATTTTTTTTGCAAAAGCAACGGCGTGTTCTCCATCGCCGTGTAAGCAGATTGTGTCAGCCTGAATAGGGACAATTTCTCCTGTAACAGACGTAACATGCTTCTCTTTCACCATTTGTATGGTTTGAAGGATCGCTTGCTTTTCGTCTTTAATTAATGCATTGCTTTCTGTCCGTGGTGTTAATGTTCCATCTGGTTGATATGTGCGATCCGCAAAAACTTCTTGTAAAACGGTTAATCCATATTTCTTACCGGCAGAAACTAATTCGCTGTTAGCTAGTCCATAAAGTATAAGCGTAGAATCAAAATGATGGACGGCTTTTGCAACAGCATCAGCAAGAAGCGGATTGACTGCACACATATTATAAAGTGCACCATGAGGCTTTACATGGTTGAGTTTGGCACCTTTGGCAATGACAAAAGAATGTAGGGCACCAATCTGATAAAGAACAATGGCAAACACTTCATCAGGAGTAAGATTCATATTCCTTCTACCAAAGCCCATTAAATCGGGGAATCCGGGATGAGCACCAATCTTGACACCGTTTTGAAAAGCTAAATCCACTGTTTTTTGCATGATATAGGGATCTCCAGAATGAAAACCACATGCAATATTTGCAGAGGAAATATATTTCATCATTTCACTATCATGACCTACTTGGAAAACACCAAAACTTTCACCTAAATCACAATTCAAATCAACCTTTAACACTTATTTATGCACTCCTTCCATATATTCAAAATGATTTTTCGTAATGCTTTCAGCTCTTTCTCACGCTCGTATGCAAGCGCTTGAGCTTGCTTCATGGAAATTTCTGAAAATGAAACAGAATCACCAGGCTTAAGCTGAGCCAGTCGGGGGAGATCACAAGCTATAATTTGAGCGATTTTAGGATATCCCCCAGTCGGTTGTCTGTCTGCCATTAAGATGATTGGTTTACCGTTTGCTGGTACTTGAACTGAACCAAAAGTGACACCTTCTGTTAACATTTCTTGTTGATTAGTTAAAAGTAGCTCAGGTCCATTAAAACGATATCCAATACGATTAGCATCCTTTGATAAAATATAGGTTGATGTCGTAAAATTTCTTTTGCTTTCTTCTTTAAATAAATGGTATTGGCGACCTTTAATAAAGCGAATGGGATCCTGATTAAATACTATTTGTTGATAGTAGGAAGACAATCGCCATTTATGTATCGGTACATTTCGGTAATCAAAAGACTTTATGGTAAGAATGGCATTCCTCGTTAAAGGACCGCCATTTAACCCACCAAACTTTGCGGTAAGATGAGTACTTCTACTACCAAGCAGCTTAGGAACATGAATTCCACCTTTAAAAGCGACATAACTTCGGCAGCCAGATTGAATCGTGCCGAATGTTAATTTATCACCACTTTTAACAAAAATCGGTCGATGCATTTGGATCGGTATTTGGTTAATCATTGGGGATATATGAGCTCCGGTAATGGCGATAAAAGTATCGATGGTGAAAACAAGGGTAGGACCAATCAAAGTCACCTCTAAAACAGCTTCTCCATCATCATTGCCAACAAGAATATTCGCGAGTCTCATGGAAAGGGTATCCATTGCCCCAGAAACCATAATACCATCTCGTTGATAGCCACTTCTTCCTAGGTCTTGAACAGTAGTCAATAGTCCTGGCTTTTCAATGATTACTCCCACAGCGTATCCTCCCATTGCGTAAATTCCTTTTGTGAAATTGGGTAAAATTTGATTTGATCACCTGCTTTTATAAGGGTAGGGGGATGATGCTGAACATTAAATAATCTGACAGGCGTCCGTCCAATAATCTGCCAACCTCCAGGGGATGTAATTGGATATATTCCTGTCTGATTTCCAGCAATCCCAACGGACCCTTGTTCCACTTGTAACCGTGGACTTGTTTTTCTAGGAAAATGGAGTTTCTCATCAAGGCCAGTTAAAAAAGGAAAACCAGGTGAAAATCCAATAAAAACAACATCATAAATCATCGTTGTATGCATTTGTATCATTTCTTCAGAAGTGAGTCCTTTACTGATGGCTAACTCTTCTAAATCTGGTGCGAATTTAGCTTCATAGCACACTGGAAGTTCAAAATATCGTTTTTTGACGTATGAAATTTGATCATGTGTATGTAAAATTTGTTCAATTTGTTTTTTGACTATTTCGTAGGGAGAATAGTCATTCATTACATATGGGTCATAATAAATAGTTAATGTATTATAGGCTGGTACAAGTTCACGAAACCCTAGAAATGGTTTAGACTGAATCTTATTCATCGCTTTCTGAACATCGTGAATTTGTGCTTTTAAATTTTGATTTTTTGTCCCAAACTGTATGATGATTGAATCTTCACTTAATGGAAAAACCATGTATTGCAATTTAATGTCACCACCTGAAAATAATCCTACTTTAAAGATAACAAAAAAACATCGAAAATACTTACATTTATTTTCATGTAATCTTTGATTAAAATAATGATAGTTCATTATGGAATTGGTGAGGCGAAAAAATGTTTATTGAAATGACTGTAGAACAATTTTTAAAAGAAGATCGTGCAATTGCCGTGGATGTTCGTTCACCTATAGAATTTCATGAAGGTTCGATTCCTGGGGCAATTAATTTACCATTGTTTTCTAACGAAGAAAGAGCAGAAATAGGAACAATTTATAAACACAATGGGGAGGAAGCAGCTAAGTGGAGAGCTATGCAAATCGTTTCTCCTAAAATTCCATACTTGATGGAGTCTATAAAGAAGTTAGGTGAAAATGATCAAGTTCCTGTCATTCACTGTTGGCGTGGGGGAATGAGAAGTAAGGCGGTTTGTACTTTTTTGGAATTTTCAGGTATCCCTTCTATCAAATTAGCAGGAGGATATAAAAATTACCGTCAATATATTTTAGATAAGGTACAAGAGTATTTTCCAGAGAAAGCTATTGTCATTCATGGGAAAACAGGGGTAGGTAAAACAGAAATTCTCCATCAATTAAAAGCCAAAGGTTATCCCGTATTAGATTTAGAAGCCATCGCAGGACATCGTGGATCCATATTTGGTTCGATCGGATTAGGGAAAGGGAATAACCAAAAGAATTTTGATGCCTTGCTATTTTTAGAAATATCTAAGTTTAAAAAGGCTCCTTTTTTTCTAATGGAAGCTGAAAGTAAGCGGATTGGTCGAGTGGTCCAGCCTCAAGTACTTTTGAATAAGAAAGAAAGTGGTTTTCATTTACTTTTAGAAACATCGATTCCTAATAGGGTCAATCATATTATGAATGAATATGTTGAACCATTTTATAAATTTCCGTGGTTTAAAGAACAAGTTCAGAAGGGTATTGAAAAAATCACCAAAAGACTCCATGTAAATAGTCAAAAGGATATTCAACAATGCTTATTTGCTGAAGATTGGTTCACTCTTATTCAGAAATTATTAGAGGATTATTATGATCCGAGATACGATTATAAACGATCGGATTATAAAGGTGAATTTATTAACTTGAAATTTGAATCTATCGACAAAGCAGTAGAAGAAATTGAAAAATATTTATTACATATTGAAAATTCGATAAAAATATTTTAAATAGAAAAACCGCTGTTGAAAACAGCGGTTTATTACATTTACTTTCGCTTTTTAATCGGCTTTAATCCTCTTCTTCGAATCTCATCTTTTAAAACTATTATCCATTCTTTTTCCTTACCCGACTTTAATGCATCTCGATACGAAAACACCAATTGCTCGTTACTTAAAATTTTCACTTGCAAACCTCCTCGGATAGGATTGAATATTCAGTTTTTTCTATTGTAATCCTTTTATCCATGTTTGAGAACCCCTAATTTGTATATACCTAAAAGATTTTTCAAGGACAATTATAATTATCGAATATTGAATATTCTGACATATACGTGTTACGATTAATAAATATAAAATAATGAATCAAATCGTTGGGAGGAAACACAATTGCCAAATTTACTTCATACGACCATTGGAAAATTACTCGAAGAAAAGGCGAAGCTTCATCCGAATCATGAAGCTGTTGTTTATGCCGATCGAAATTTACGAATGACATATCTTGAATTTGATCATTACTGCCGAAAAATAGCCAAAGGCCTAATGAATCTTGGAATTGAGAAAGGTGAAAATATTGCTATCTGGGCATCTAACACACCAGAATGGCTAGCCTGCCAATTTGCTACTGGTAAAATGGGTGGAGTTTTAGTAACGGTTAATACAAATTATCGAAAGTCAGAATTAGAATATTTATTAAAGCAATCAGATTCAAATACGATTATTTTAATGGACCAATTTAAAGATACTTCATACATAGACATGCTGTATCAGATTGTGCCAGAATTAAAAAATTCAACACCTGGCAAACTGAAAAGTTCAAAACTGCCATTTTTAAAAAATGTCATAGTTTTAGGCAATCATTCTTATCCAGGTACGTTCAATTGGGATGATATCGTCAGAGTGGGTGAGAAATACCTTGATGAAAAATTGGATCAAAGAATGGCTTTACTCGATCCACACGATTGTATTAATATGCAATATACTTCAGGGACTACAGGTTTCCCGAAAGGGGTTATGTTGACCCATTCTAATATTATTAACAATGGCTTTAATATTGCCAATTGTATGAAATTAACAGTTGAAGATCGACTTTGTATTCCTGTGCCATTTTTTCATTGTTTTGGCTGTGTTCTAGGAACTATGGCATGTGTTTCAGTTGGTGCAACAATGGTTCCAGTTCAAGAATTCAATTCAAAGAAAGTATTACAAGTCGTTCAAGATGAAAGATGTACAGGATTACACGGGGTACCAACCATGTTCATCGCTGAATTAAATGATCCAGAATTCGACTCCTATGATCTATCCTCTTTACGTACTGGCATTATGGCTGGATCAAATTGTCCGATTGAAGTAATGAAGGCGGTGATTGAAAAAATGGGTGCAAGAGAAATAACAATCGCCTATGGACAAACGGAAGCATCCCCCGTCATTACTCAAACACGGACAGATGATCCAATTGAGATAAGAGTTGAAACGGTCGGACGCGCTCTACCAAATGTCGAAGTGAAAATTGTTCAGCCAGGTACTACTCATGAAGTAGCTAGAGGGGTTCAAGGTGAATTATGTACACGGGGTTATCATGTCATGAAAGGGTATTACAAGAATCCAGAAGCTACATTGGAAGCAATTGATGAAGACGGCTGGTTACATACGGGTGATTTAGCCGTTATGGATGAAAACGGATATTGTAAAATCACAGGCCGTCTAAAGGATATGATCATTCGTGGAGGTGAAAATATATACCCAAGAGAAATCGAAGAATTCCTATATCAGCATCCAAAAGTATTAGATGTTCAAGTTGTTGGCGTTCCTGATGAAGTTTATGGTGAAGAAGTGATGGCATGGATAATTTTAAAAGAGGGACAACATGCCACAAGTGAAGAAATAAGAGAATACTGTCAAGGAAAGATATCTAAACATAAAATTCCACGATATTTTCATTTTACAAGTCAGTTTCCAATGACAGCATCAGGTAAAATACAAAAGTTCCGTTTACGGGAAGATGCTTTGGAATTACTTCATTCAATGAAACCTCAGTCTTAAGTAGGAAAATTTTAACACCAAAGGTAGGAGTTACAATCATCCTCTTTGCCAATGTTTTCATTTTGTATTTTTCATATGATTAGAGTACAAATAAGAAAACATTTTAAAGGAGCGATTCGAATGTATGATCATTTCTATGTGATAGAAGAATTACAAAAACAAAGAGAACGCGAATTAATGAAATTAGTCGCTGAAACGAAGATGATAAATAATAGACCTTTCATCTGTTATGTACCAATATTAAAACAAAATAATCAGTGTAATTGTTATTAAGAGGCAGATTATTCTGTCTCTTTTTTTCTGGAAAAATGTTATTCTAGAGAAAAAGAGGAGTAGTGAGCATGGTTAAACAATTCGTATTTGTATATGGTACACTTCGGAAACATGAAAGAAATCATTTTTTACTAAAAGGTGCAATCCGTATTTCTGAACAAGCTTGGACCAATGGTGAATTATTTGATACAGGTAGAGGGTATCCAATGATGAGGCCTTCAGAAGATCAAAAGGTTTATGGTGAATTGTATGAAATAAACGGGGATCAATTAGAGAAACTTGACGAATTGGAAGATTATCAGGTTGGTAGAACGAATAATCTTTATGATCGAGTCGTTCAAATGATAAGAACGGATATTGGAGATTTTGAGGCCTTTGTTTACCTTTCGGAAGCAGAAAATGAAATTCGAATCCCTAACGGAGATTGGAAAGTCTATCAATTAACAGTGCAAAAACCTGAAACGGTTTATTATTATGCCTATGGTTCTTGTATGGATATGGACCGTTTTCAAAAGGCGAAAGTGGATCAATATTTCGAGAAAGTGGTTGGGGCAGCTACATTGGAAAATTATTCAATGAAGTATTTATTTACTTCAGCTGATGGTGGTCGTGCTGATATTATCGAAGATGGTGGTCTTACGGAAGGAATTCTTTATGAGACACCATATGATGCCGTCGAATATTTGTTTCATCGAGAAGGCTATCACACAGGTTGGTATAGAGCAACATTTGTAGATGTTCTTGTGGATGGAAGGGTCTACCAGGATGCGCTGACCTTCCATGTGTATGATAAAAAAGAAGAAATCGCTCCACCAGAACATTATGCAGTGGAAATATTAAGAGGTAGTAAGAATCGAGTAAGTGCTGGTTACTATAAAAAACTAGTTAAACAATTAAAAGATTTGAATACGCCTTTTGATTTAAGCGATTGGGAATAACCTCATTCTAAAGACCGAGAACAAGTTCAACCGTGCTAATGATTTTTTCAGTTTCGATAAGATTTATCATTAGAATAAAGATAAAGAAAGGAATGAAAAAATGATGAATGTGAACTTGTTTGAGGCACATTTAGGTACGAATAATTTAGAAAAGGCGATTCAATTTTATGAAAATTTAGGCTTAACTCTTGTGTACAAATTAGAAGAAAGAAGAGTAGCCTTTTTCCAATTTAATAAGGATAAGAAAATTGGCCAAATGTTAGGGATATGGGAAAAGAAAGAACCAATAATGCGTAATCACATTGCGTTTGGAGTTACATATGAAGAAATAATTAATGCGATTGATTGGTTGAAAGAAAAGGGAATTGAAGCGAGTGAGTCATTTGGCTTAGCACCTACTGAACCTGTTGTTCACTCATGGATGCCAGCTGCTTCTGTTTATTTTCCAGACCCAGATGGAAACTCATTAGAATTTATCACTGTGTTGGACGGAGAATCGAAACCTGAGCTTGGTGTCATTTATTTAAGTGAATGGCATTCGAAAAATAATATTGCGCATAGGTAATAGCATTCATTATACTAGGATAAAGAAGAAAGAGAAGGAGTGTCATCCATGTTACATCAAATATGGCAAAACAAAGAAACGGTTAAAAAGGTAAAATGCGTCCATACGGATGCAAAGAAATATATTGTTAACCATGCTTTAACAGTTGGTAAAGAATATGAAGTGAAAAACGAAACAGAGGAATTCTACTTTATAATCGATAACTCTGGTAAGGTAGGAGGCTTTTATAAGGAGTACTTCCAAGAAGGATAATGAAGTTTAACTAAAATTGACTAAGTCAGTATGCAAACACTTGCGTACTGATTTTTTTTGCTTAAAAGGTTGTATTTTCAAAAGAAACGAATATAATTAAACTGTACTAAGATATATAATACAGTTAATACACGTATAACAGTTATTTTGAGGGGAGGTTATTCGGTGTTTGATTTAGATGTGAGAAGTCGGATTCCCATTTATGAACAGCTTGTTGAAAAATTGAAGGAACTTATTATACATGAAGTGTTTAAGGTAGATGAACAATTACCTTCTGTAAGGACTTTATCGAAAGATTTAACGATTAATCCCAATACAATCCAGAAGGCATATCGAGAGCTTGAGTTACAAGGGTATATTTATTCGGTTCCAGGTAAGGGCAGTTTTGTCGCACCAACATTAAAAATGACAAATGAAAAGGTGGAGAAAATGAAGGAAGCTTTAGCAAAGCTCATATCGGAGGCATTATTTTTAGGAATTAAAAAGGAAGATATTGTTTCCTTACTTGACCAAGCTGTGGAAAGTATTAAAGGTGGTGAAAACCATGATTAAAGTAAGTGCTTTACATAAAAAATTTGAAGATATTGATGCTCTGAAAAATATTAATTTTCAAGTAAAAAAAGGGTCTATCTATGGTTTACTTGGAACAAATGGTGCTGGAAAAACAACGTTATTAAAAATTATTGCAGGGATATATAAAGAAGATAGTGGAGAAGTCAATATTGACGGGGAGCAAGTTTTTGAAAATATTTCATTAAAAAATCGAATCATTTATTTACCCGATTCACTTTACTTCTTCTCGCAATCAACCATTCGTCAAATGGCACATTTTTATCAATCGACTTACTCTAATTGGAATCAAGATCGTTTTGAATTATTGAAAGCTTCATTTCCAATCAACATCGATAAAAAAATTCATCGCCTTTCTAAGGGGATGCAGCGTCAAGTAGCATTTTGGTTAGCTTTTTGTGCAATGCCGGATATTATGATTCTTGATGAACCTTTAGATGGACTCGATGCTGTAATGCGTCAAAAAATAAAAAATTTACTTATTCAAGATGTGGCAGAACGAGAGATGACGATATTAATATCTTCCCATAATTTGAGAGAAGTAGAAGATCTTTGTGACCATATTGGCATTCTCCATAATGGCAAATTAGTTATTGAAAAAGAGTTAGATGAGTTGAAATCAGACATTCATAAAATTCAAGTGGCCTTCTCAAATCCAGTACATGCTTCCTTCCTAAAAGATTTTCAAATATTACACCGGGAAAGCAGAGGAAGTGTATCAATTTGGATTGTAAAAGGGGATCGAAATCAAATAGATACCTATGTTCGTAATCAGAAACCAGTAATCTTTGATTTATTGCCACTAACATTAGAAGAAATATTCATTTACGAAATGGGGGATATGGGGTATGCCATTGAAAACATTGTCGTTTAATAAAGGACTAATGCAACAAAATATAAGGAGTCTTAGCTGGATTGGAGTCATTTATTTTCTAATTCTACTCTTTATTTTACCGCTGCAGTTTATTTTGTCGTATGACGCTGAGCAAAGCCAATTCCGTAATTATTATGAAGAAAATTTATTTTACATTATGGATCCTATACAAGCATTTCTCATGTTTATTGTCCCTGTCATCTTAGCGATGGTGTTATTCCGTTATTTGCATATGAAAGGATCAGCTGATTTCTTCCACAGTTTACCTGTAAAACGTGAAGAGTTTTTTATCCAAAATGTATTATATGGAATGTTTATTTTGATCATTCCGGTTCTGATTACTGGGATAATATTAATTATGTTTTATGATGTAATCCATGTTTTCCCAACTATAACAGTTGGTGAGATCTTGAATTGGATAGGAATTACCATTCTTTTTAATCTTTTTGTTTTTTTTATAAGTGTATTTGTAGCCATGGTTACGGGAATATCAGCCGTACATGCTGTAATTACTTATATCCTATTCATTCTGCCTTTTGGGATATTTTCATTATCAGTCTTTAATCTTAAATATTTCTTTTTTGGCTATTCTTCTGAATATTATTTGAATGCAAATATTGAAAGACTTGTTCCTTTTGTAAGAGCAGTTGAACTTTCAAGACTGCCATTTACAGGCAAAGAAGCATGGGCTTATGGTGGAATAACGATATTATTGGCTATCTTTGCACTAGTCATATATAAATATCGAAAAATTGAATCAGCCCAACAACCAATTGCCTTTCGCAACTTACAGCCCATTTTTAAATATGGAGTGGCATTTTGTAGTTTACTTCTTGGTGGGTTTTATTTTGGAGGATCCAAAAACGAACTAGGATGGGCCTTATTTGGTATGGTAGTTGCTTCTCTAATTGGTTACTTGATAGCTGAAATGGTATTAGCAAAATCATGGAGAGTGTTCAGAAAGTGGAAGGGATATGTATTTTTCCTCACTTTTGTTGCTGTACTTGGGGTTTTATTCCAACTTACTGGTGCAAAGTTCGAACAAAAAGTGCCCGATTTAGCTAATGTCGATAGAGTTTACTTTGGGGATACAGTCTATTTTCTAAAAAACAAAGACAATCGAATCATTTATGATTATGATACAAATCAAACCTTTTTCCTTAAGAATCATAATAATTTAGTAAAAGTGCATGAATTACACAAAGAAATTATTAGTAAGAAAGAGCAATTAGAAGAAGCGCCTATTTATCAAACAAGGTCCGTCGTGATTGGATATGAAATGAAAAATGGTAAAATGCTTGTTCGTGATTATCGTATTCCAGTGGATATGTATAATGACTATATGAAAGAAATCGTTGTCACTGATGAATATAAGTATAATAACAATCCGCTTTTACACGTGAAGGATGTAAATGAAATAAAAAGAATTAGCTTCCATCCGAATGAATATATTCATAATTCTGTAGTTATAACGGATCAAACAAAAATATTCGAACTTGCGAGCATATTACAAGAAGAAATGTTAAATGAAGGTGCAGCTTCAATCCTAAATCCACAAGAATCATGGGCAGCAATGGAATTATTTATTTCACCTAAGAAGCAACTCCATTTGGATTGGAAAAAATCATATGAAAAAGTAGATAAATGGTTAAAAGAAAATGGACTGCAACAGCAAGCACGGATGACTGCTAGTGACATTTCTAAAATTATTGTCGATGTAAATGAGAATAATCAATATGATGTAAATAAGATGCCTTCTACAGAAGAATTACTGGATGAACTTGAGATGAAGCAGAACACACTTGTCATTACAGATCATAATAAAATCGAAGAATGCTTAAAAAAATCCAAATGGTATAATGAAGGTGATTATTTAGTTGGCATTTATTTTAAAGATGATAAACATAGACCAATGATCCAAAGTTTTTCTAAAAATAATTTACCTGAATTTGTCCGTGAACATTTTAAGTGAAAGCGTCATAGCTATCGGCCTATAGTGAATGATGTCTAAAACAACGGTTTGCAACCCAACCATATCGATAGAAAGCTGACTATTTAAGTCGGCTTTCTCTAGTTTTTAGAAAATTAATAAGATAGTTAAATAATAAATATGGTAAAATTAGTTTTATTTTATGGGAGAGCGATAGAGATGAAAATGTGGAGCGAAATTTTTGAGCTTATTGGGAATACTGTTAAATTAATACCAATGGAAGAATCTCACGTTTCTGATTTATGGGAAGCAGCGAAGCCTGAAGAAATTTGGGCATTTACGGCAGGGAAGATTAGGAGTTTGGGAACCGCTCGTAAAGTGGTGGAAAGCGCCATTGCTGATAGAGAACAAGGAATATCTTATCCGTTTGTCATCCAAGAGCAAGACACAAATCGTATGATTGGGAGTACAAGATTTTTGGATATTTCGCCAACACATAAAAGTGTTGAAATAGGTTGGACTTGGTATCATCCGAGTGTATGGCGGACCAGAGTAAATACAGAATGCAAATTTTTATTACTCCAACATGCTTTTGAAACATGGGATTTGAATCGGGTTCAGTTGAAGACAGACTTGCGTAATATTAGATCGCAAAAAGCGATTGAGCGGATTGGTGGAGTAAAAGAAGGTGTATTCCGCAAGGATCGTATCATAGATGATGGTTACATAAGGGATACTGTGTTTTATAGTATTTTAAAAGAAGAATGGCCAGAAGTTAAAGCTCAACTTTTGATAAAATTGCAAAAGTGATTCTGTGAAAATTCGAGGTGGTAAAAATGATTTATGTGTATGTAGGATTAGGAGGTGCGATCGGAAGTTTTTTAAGATTTTTTGTGTCGCATATCTCACTACCGCACTGGAATCAATTCCCTCTTGGGACACTTATCGTTAATTTACTTGGATCTTTTATACTGGGGTGGTTTGCTGCTCGAATGATGCCGCTACATACGATTAGTAAAGAGTTGAAAACGGCTTTTTCAACGGGTGTAATCGGTTCTTTTACTACTTTTTCAACTTTAAGTGTAGAGTCAGTTCAATTATTTGAAGAATCACATTTTGGAATATTGTTTGTTTATTTATTCTTAAGTATATTCGTTGGAATGCTGATTACGGCTTTTGGATATTTTCTAGGTATTCGTAAGGCGGTAAGTCAATGACGATTTGTTACGTTTTACTGGGTGGATTTCTAGGATCAATTTCAAGATTCTATATTACAAAAAAATTAAATCATCGACTGCCATATGGCACTTTTTTAGTTAATATGATTGGTTCATTTTTATTAGGGTATTTCATTGGAGAAGGATATTCGAAAACGACGTTGGCTTTTTTAGCTAGTGGATTTTGCGGAGCATTTACCACTTTTTCAACATTAAATTTAGAATCATTTAAATTATATATTGAAAAGCGTCAAATCTCAGCGATTGCCTATTTATTATTAAGTTATATTGTTGGAATATTATTAGCATTTGTTGGATTGATGCTTGGTAAATAAGAAGAGCCTGCTACAGGCTTTTCTTTTTTTATGGACAATCTTGTAAATACTTGATCATTTCACAAAATGGGTTCTTTCATCATATTTTACTTAGAGAACTTTAATATTGGAGGATGCCATGATTATACATGTTGTACAAAGAGGAGAAGCTTTATGGCAAATTGCTAATCGGTATCAAGTAAGCATTGCACAAATGGTAACGGTTAATGGCTTAGAAAAGCCAAATCAGTTAGTTGTCGGTCAAGCATTAATTGTACCAATAAACGATTTAATTCATACCGTGAAATCCGGTGAGGCTTTATGGATGATTGCCGGGAGATATGGAACAACCGTTGATGCGATAATGAGAGCAAATCAAATCTCGAATCCAGCAGTCATTTATCCAGGAGCAACATTACGGATTCCTCCAACTCAACATACCGTTCAATCAGGTGAAACGCTTTGGCAAATCGCTCAACGCTATCAAACGACCATCCAAGAAATAATAAAAGCCAATCGAATTCAAAATCCCAATTCATTATATATAGGTATGGTTTTGACGATACCGAAAAGAAAGCCAATAATTGAATCCAATGCTTTTACGTATCATTCAGGCGAAGCCGCCGTTCAGATGGTTGGAGAGGTAGCAGAACATTTAACCTACCTTGCTCCCTTTGCATATGTCATTCAAGAAGACGGATCTTTGGTGCTTTATATGAAGGATGATACACAAGCAATTCAAACTGGGTTATCAAAACATGCAGTTCCAATGATGTCAATTACGAATTTCACCTCCTCTTCCACAGGGCATAATATTGCACATTCAGTTTTGGCAAGTGAGGAACATAGATCAAAATTATTAGAAAATATTTTAAAAATAATGAAAGACAAGGGATATAAAGGATTGAATATTGACTTTGAGAATGTTCTTCCACAGGACCGTGAATTATATAATCAATTTTTACAACGTGCGGTTGATGTTTTACACAAAGATGGCTATTTTGTTTCGACATCATTAGCACCAAAGGAATCTGCTGAACAAAAAGGATTATTATATGAAGCGCATGATTATGCCGCTCACGGTAGAATCGCTGATTTTGTTGTGTTAATGACTTATGAATGGGGTTATAGATTCGGAGCTCCACAAGCCGTTTCTCCTTTGAATAAAATTAAGCAGGTTTTAGATTATGCAGTAACCGTCATTCCGAGAAATAAAATTTTAATGGGCTTTCAGTTATATGCTAGAGACTGGGTCATTCCACATGTTCAAGGAAAGGAAGCAGAAACATATAGTCCCCAGGAAGCAGTTGCACGTGCGGTAAAATACGGAGCAATAATTCAATATGATCCTGTTGCGGCATCACCATTCTTTAATTATAAAGATGAACAAGGTAGAAACCATATTGTATGGTTTGAGGATGCTAGAAGTGCTCAAGCAAAATTTGATACGATAAAAGACTATAATTTAAGAGGAGTTAGTTATTGGGTATTAGGCTATCCTTATCCGCAAAATTGGGTGTTGTTAGAAGATAATTTTACGATTAAAAAATTAATGTGAAAATGCCAAGGCTATGCCCTGGCATTTTTTCTATGATTGTTGTTTTTCAGGTAACTCCTCTTGTTTCACTGATGGATACATTTTTCTACCTATTATCGTTTGAATAATTAAGAAAACTCCACCGACTGTCCAATATAATGGAAGAGCAGCTGGTGCTTTAAAGGAGAAAACAACGATCATAATAGGTGAGAGAAGTCCCATAAATTTCATCTGTTGTTGCTGTTGAATCGGCATATTTGCTTGAGACACTTTGAACTGAAAATAATAAGCGACTCCTGCAATTAGAGTAATCACGATATCTGGTTGCCCAAGACTAAACCATAAAAAGGAATGAGAGGCAATTTCTTCAGAACCGCGAATAGCATAGTAGAAGCCCATAAGAATTGGCATCTGTAATAATAACGGCAAGCACCCAATTGACATGGGATTGACATTGTGTTTTTTATATAATCCAAACATTTCCCTTTGGATTTCTTGTTGTTTTAATTTGTCTTTTTCAGCTTTTAATCGTTTTTGGATGTCATCCATTTCTGGTTTTAAACGATCCATTTTTCCCTTCATTTCCGCCTGATTTTTATACTGTTTTAGCATCAATGGTAGAAGGGCAAAACGAACAGCTAAAGTTAGTAAAATGATTGCGATCCCAAAGCTTCCACCAAAAAGGTTTGCGGTAAAATGTATCGCTGATTTAAATGGCCCGACTAAAAAGTGTTGAAAAAATGATGGATCGTTTCCACTTTGTGCTGAGCAACCTGTAAGGGTGAAGATAAGAATTGTCATCATTACTACGTAATATTTTTTCATATGTTTCCATTTCCTCCTAAAATAAAATAATTTTAATAGAAGAAAATAGAGTGGTTCGTTTCGTCAGAAGATGTTGCGTCTTTTCGACGGACGATTTGAATGATCCATATGAATAATAAATGGGATTTAGTTCGGAACTTTTTTAAAATGATTTGATGATCGTTTTTTTTATATTCGTAAGATTGATTTGCAAAGGAAGTATCTTCCCAGCTTTCAAAATTGATTGTCCAAATATATTTTAAGATAAGACTTAGAATTATCCCTGTATAGATGGCATAGATGGCATTGAGTTCAGTTAATTCACCAAAAAGTTCTAAAATAAGTCTCACCTCATTATTACACGAATGTATATAGTGTAATCGCGATCAAGAAATTATACAATAGAAGATTTTTACCTTTTACTTTAACACATTAAAGCACCGGGGGACTGTCCCCTAGTGCTTTAATGTGTTAAAGAGTTAATCTTCTATTTTTTGAAGCTTGCGATTTAGGGTTTGATAAAAACGATCTGCTTCGTCAACGGAAATCAGAAGACGATCTACTTTTTTTGTAAAGCCATATAGAAGGCTAGCTGTTATTTGATTATTTAATGCAATTTCAAACATCGGTTTCTCTTGAATGAAATCATTTACACGTGCATCAAAAGTATGTTCAAGCTCCTTTTTACTTAATTTCTCAGGACCGTTGTAATAGTTAAATTGAGAAATCGCTTGGAAAGGAACTTTAATTCTTTTCATTAGTCCAATCTGGACGATAAGATAATCTGAATTTATTTGAATAGGGGAGAGACGTGTCGCTTGAATCTCTGCCAAAAATAATAAAACTGAATACACGTTTAAAAATAAAAGTATATACGAAAGAATTGGATTTACTTGATGTAAGAAATAATGAATTCCAATCGTTTCAATAACAATGGCATGTATTAACATGATGTTTAATGCAATAACACTTGTTTTTTGATGATATGTAAAGGTTTCAACATTAACAGGTGCAAAAGGCTTCTTCCGATACGAAAATAATGAATAAAAATAAATAGACATTTCTGTTGACATTATTTTTTTTATTTGAGATTTTGGCATAACTGATTCTAAGGTAATGCTTATATTTTCGAAAAAATAAATCCCTTCAGTTGTACGTTTCTTAAAATCATTAATAAGAGTCGGCAGTTTTGTGAGGACTTTATAGAGAATAAATAATTCAAGTCCTATAATACAAACTTCGATTCCAATAACAATCCAAGTAATCTGTGAATATGTTTGCAGTAAGTCTTGTGGAATAATATAGTGTGCCGCTGCATAACCGCCAAGTATGGGAATGCAGATTGCCTTTATCGAATATTTTTTACGAATAATGAAAAAATATGTCATGATCGGAATGACAATAATAAAATCAATGAGAGAAGCAATAACGACATTTTTATCAAAAGGTAAGAAAATTGGTTGATGATACAAAGTGTAATTGGCAATTAAGATTAAAAATAATAAAGTTAGATAGATCCCCCATTTAGTCTTAGAAGTCTGATAAACCATATAAATCACCTCTATTTCCATTATATAGAATATGTATAAGGAATCAAATAAAAAAAGCTACACATTTTATGTGCAGCATCTAAATAGGGGGAGTTAAACAAATTAAGAAGTAAACTGACACTTCTTAGATAAGATATGCAGAGCGTTTTCTACTTGTGCATCAGTAGGTGGTTCAACATCTTTCAAAGGGTATTCTAGACCAAGTGCCTCCCATTTATAAACTCCCAACTTGTGATAGGGGAGAACTTCGATTTTCTGCACATTTTTTAAAGTACTGATAAAATCTCCCATCTTATTCAAATCCGTTATATCGTCTGTGACACTTGGAACAAGTACATGTCTAATCCAAATAGGTACTTGTTGTTCTGAAAGATGATGGGCAAATTCCAGAATATGATCATTGGGCAATCCAGTAAGTTGAATATGTTTTTTTCGATTAATATGTTTTAAATCTAGTAATATTAAATCCGTGTATTGGAGTAATTCCGATAATTGCTCTTGGAAGAGCTTTGCGTTTGAATAACATCCACCTGATGAATCTATGGTTGTATGGATTCCTTTTTTTTTGCATTCTTTAAAAAGCTCAATTAAAAAAGGAATCTGTAAGAGAGGTTCACCTCCACTTACTGTAATACCACCGTTTGAAGCTTGAATAAACGGAAGATAAGAAATCAAATCGTTCATGATATCGGAAACAGACATTTGCTTTCCAGTCCCAATTTCCCATGTGTCTGCATTATGACAAAACTGACAGCGTAAGAGACACCCTTGTGTAAAAACGACATATCGGATTCCCGGTCCATCTACTGTGCCTAGTGTCTCAATTGAATGAATGTTTCCGTTCATGATGAAAATCTCCTTTCGTTTAACAAGATGTGGACATTTATTTAGTCTTTTTTATAACGATTCATGGAATGTTCGATTAATCACATCTAATTGCTGTTCACGTGTTAGTTTAATAAAGTTTACTGCGTATCCAGAGACACGTATCGTTAATTGAGGATACAATTCTGGATGTTCCATCGCATCCATTAATGTCTCACGATTAAATACGTTTACATTTAAATGATGACCAGACTTTAATGAATATCCATCTAAGATAGATACGAGATTTCGAATTTGGCTTTCTTCTTCTTTTCCTAACGCCTTTGGTACAATAGAAAATGTGTTTGATATTCCATCTAATGCGTAATCATATGGTAACTTGGCAACCGATGACAGTGAGGCTAAAGTTCCTTTTGTGTCACGTCCGTGCATAGGGTTCGCACCAGGTGCAAATGGTTCTCCAGCTAAGCGTCCATCAGGAGTATTCCCTGTTTTCTTTCCGTAAACGACGTTTGAAGTAATCGTAAGAATAGATAAAGTATGGACAGAGTTACGGTACGTCAGATGTTTCCGAAGTTTTTTCACAAAGCTTTTAACCAATTCGACTGCTATTTCATCTACACGATCATCGTTGTTTCCGTATTTCGGATAATCACCTTTTGTTTCAAAATCAATGACGATACCATTCTCATCTCTGATTACTTTCACTTCACCATATTTTATTGCGCTTAAAGAATCGGCAACTACACTAAGGCCAGCGATGCCAGTTGCCATTGTTCTCATCACTTCAGTATCATGTAGGGCCATTTCAATCCGTTCATAGCTATATTTATCATGCATATAATGGATGACGTTTAAAGTATTTATATATAAATCAGCTAACCATTCCATCATTTGATCGAATTTTTCCATTACCTCATCATAGTTTAATATTTCTGAAGTGATTGGAGCATAATTTGGACCCACTTGAATCTTTATCTGTTCATCCATTCCACCATTGATCGAGTATAGTAGCGCTTTGGCTAAATTAGCACGTGCTCCGAAAAATTGCATCTGCTTACCGATTTCCATCGCGGAAACGCAGCAGGCAATACCGTAATCATCGCCATATTCTGGACGCATAATATCATCATTTTCATATTGGATGGAACTTGTTTTAATAGACATTTTCGCACAATATTTTTTAAAGTTTTCTGGTAGCTGTGGCGACCAAAGAACCGTTAAGTTTGGTTCTGGTGCTGGACCGAGATTATTTAAAGTGTGTAAAAAACGGAAGCTATTCTTTGTTACGAGTGGGCGTCCGTCTAATGCGATTCCGCCAATTGATTCTGTCACCCAAGTTGGATCACCGCTGAATAACTCGTTGTAATCTGGTGTGCGGGCAAATTTCACAAGCCTTAGCTTCATGATGAAATGATCAACCAGCTCTTGGGCAGCTTCTTCTGTTAAAGTGCCGTTCTGTAAATCACGTTCAATGTATATATCTAAGAATGTAGACACTCTTCCTAGACTCATTGCAGCTCCATTTTGTTCTTTAATTGCAGCTAAATAGCCGAAGTATAACCATTGAAATGCTTCCTTTGCGTTACAAGCTGACTCGGAAATATCAAATCCGTAGATATTTGCTAATTGTTTTAATTCATTAAGTGCACGAATTTGCTCCGAAATTTCTTCTCGTAGACGCATATTCTCTTCAGTCATAACTTTACTTGTTGTGGCAAGGTCCTTTTTCTTTTCGTTAATTAAGAAATCAACCCCATATAGGGCGACTCGACGGTAATCCCCAATAATACGTCCACGTCCGTATGCATCTGGTAGACCTGTAATGATACCAGCTTTCCTTGCAAGCATCATTTCATCTGTATAAGCATCAAAAACACCTTGATTATGGGTTTTGTGATAATCTGTAAAAATCTTTTCAACTTCTTTATTTAATTGATAACCATAAGCTTCACATGCTGACTTTGCCATTCGGATTCCACCAAAAGGCTGAAGCGAACGGTTAAAAGGTTTATCCGTCTGAACACCTACAATTTTTTCTAGCTCCTCATTTAAATATCCTGCTCCATGCGAGATGATGGTAGATACTGTTTCGGTATCCATCTCGAGAACTCCGCCTTTTTCTCGTTCTTGAGCTGTTAGCTCCATTACTTGTTCCCATAGCTTATTTGTAGCGGTAGTAGAACTTGTAAGAAAACGATCGTCACCATCGTATGGTTGGAAATTTTTTAAAATAAAATCTCTTACATTTACTTCATTTGTCCAAGTACCCTTAACAAATCCTGTCCACATATTCATGCATTCCACCTCATTTTAGATATAACAGATTTGATGGTTTTATCATAAAACTTATACTACAGATTATAGGTGATAAAAGTCACAATATACGATTGGAATTGTTAACAACTTGTGAAGTCAAAGTAAATTTCACATTTCAGACAAAAAGTCTTTATTATAACGAATGAAAACTATTAATTTCCTGAAACTGTACCATTATTTTTTTAATCAATTTATCTCTTCTGTTATATTTAAATTGTTTTAATAATTGCAAAAAGAAGAGACAGGAATAACTCTCCTGTCTCTTGTGTAAAAATTAGTCGACGACGATATAGGCAATCATTGGACCATTATGGTCTTTATCGGAATGTGTATCGCAAATTAAACGATAAGTACCTTCTTTATCAAAACTTAAAGGGACAACCGTTTCTTCACCTTTTTTAATCATTCCATTAATATTTGTTCCTTCGATTCTAAAAGGGTGTTCGTTCCCATTTACTCCGTAAATAATAAGATGAACTTTTTCGTCTTTCTCAAGGAAAATGGTTCCCGGATCCCAGCGGTAAGCTTCAATTACTTTTCCCTTGCTCGTTGTTGCTTTAAATTCCCCTGTGACCATATGGATTTCTCTAATCGCTTTTTCCGTATTTACGTTTGAAGCTGGAAGATCAGGTGATTTAATGATTAACCAAATTGATGCTGAAATAATGGAAATCCCAATTAAAAGGAATAAAAAGACAGTTCTTTTTTTCAAAACTAAAAATCCCACTCTATCACCTCCGTTCACTTGCTTTCTTAATGAAACTTCTTTAGCCATACATGTTGCTGTAATTCTTAAACTGCTTGTCTTTTAAACTATATGCTTAAAGGGTAGGGAAACTTGTCTAAGTTTTTCTAAAGATTCTTTACAAAAATGGTTTGGCAGATTAATAATGATGGAAGAAGGGGGGATCCGATGATTCATATCCTTATTGCAAATCGAGAACGTTATGAAACAAATGGGATGGAATGGTTGTTAAAATCAAATGACGCCTCGTTAAATATTGGACAAGCTAATAATCTATCCGAGTTGATTCATAAAATGGAAAGTTTTCCAGTAGATATTTTAATCCTTGAAATCGAGATATTAGCTCAAAGTGATCAAGAAAAAATTTTGAAATGGATTAAGGTATTAAGACCAAGGGTTATTGGGATAACTTTGGAATCAACATTTGAAACTGCGATGAAGGCAATTGACATAGGGGTGGATCAATTATTGTTAAAACCAGTATCCCCTGAGCAACTGCAACGAAGTGTTCAAACTATAGTAAGGGAAATAAAATCAAATCAGCTTTTTAGTCCAGTGATGAAAAAGCAGAAAAGTAAAATCGAATTAACTCAACTTTTCAATGATGATGAAACAACTGCAAAAGAATTTGTTTTTTTAGGTTTTAAAGTCGAAATACCTTCGGAAATAAATAAATTGTTTTCCTTTTTAAAAGATTACTCCTTTCAAAAGGAAATTGAATTTTTCTCCTTATCCGATTGTATTATTGGGATTGCAATGGAGGAGAAATTGCCCTGGTATGAGGAATGCCAACGATTATTACGGGATTGGCAGTTATATGAGTCCCAACCACTTTCCATCGTCATTTCTCTACCGACAGATAGAAATATAACCATACATGGTCGTTATCTAGAAATAAATAAACTTCTCGACGCAACGTTTTTTACAGGTTTCAACCGGGTAATACAATATGAAGAGGAAATAAAATGGAAGGTGATCGATCCATTTTTAACTCCGAGTGATCAAAAGCTTTGGATTGATTTCCTCAATCAGTCGAATTTATCAGGAATCAAAGAGTGGTTGTATATGGAATTTCTTCATTTGGGAGTGCCGTATCCAGATCCAGGGTTAATTAGAATTCGGTTGACAAGCATTCTAGCGCAAATTCGAAGATACATGAAAGAGAAAACAGTTTTTTTGGAGCTTGAAGAAGATTATTTAAATTTATTTAATCAGGTTTTATATTCAACGATTATTTATCGAAATGTTCAAGAATTAATTTTGTTTACTTCGAAAATTTTTAATTTGAAAGAAATAGTTAGCGATCAAAAAAAGGATTTAATCGAAAATTGTCTTGATTATGTTTATACCCATTTTTGGAACTCCCAATTAACATTAGAAGGGATTGCAGAGATATTTAACCGTAATCCTGCTTATTTAAGTAGTTTATTTGTCCAAAAACAAGGAAAATCTTTTCGCGAAATACTAAATGATGCGAGAATCAATAATGCTAGAAAACTTTTAAGTGAAACAGACTTATCAATAAAAGAAATTTCCAATCTATGCGGATTTTCTAATCAACAATATTTCACACGAGTATTTAAGCAAAAAAATAATCAAACACCGAACCAATACAGAGGTCAAAACACATAAAAACAATTGACCTCTTTTACACTGTAAAGCACTGGGGGACTGACCCCCAGTGCTTTACAGTGTAAAAGTATTAATCTGAGTTTATTCCAAAAACCTTAAATATATATAAAAACACTATGATAATATCTTGTTTATGTACTATCAACCTAATAAAATTATAAAAAATTCAGTAAAAATATTCTACTTTTCTGATAATAGTTTCGGTAGACTATACGTATAAACATATTTGGAGGGATAGAGATGAAAGCGGATACAAAACGGGTTATTGAAAACTACAAAGGTACAGAGCTTCATACGAAAGGTTGGATTCAAGAAGCAGCATTAAGAATGTTAATGAATAATCTTGATCAAGATGTTGCAGAAAATCCAGCAGATTTAGTAGTGTATGGTGGGATCGGTAAGGCAGCACGTAACTGGGATTGCTATGATGCAATTGTTGATACTCTAAAAAATCTAGAAAGTGATGAAACACTTTTAATTCAATCTGGGAAACCAGTTGCGGTATTCCGTACGCATTCAGATGCTCCAAGAGTATTACTAGCAAACTCAAATCTAGTTCCTGCATGGGCTAATTGGGAAACATTCCATGAGTTAGATAAAAAAGGCTTAATGATGTATGGGCAAATGACTGCTGGCAGTTGGATTTATATTGGAAGCCAAGGAATTGTTCAAGGTACTTATGAAACCTTCGCGGAGTTAGCACGCCAACATTTCTCTGGAACTTTGAAGCAAACCATCACATTAACAGCAGGTCTTGGGGGAATGGGTGGAGCTCAGACCCTTGCTGTAACAATGAATGAGGGTGTGTGTATCGCTATTGATGTGAGTGAAACAAGTATTCAACGCCGTTTAGATACGAAATATTTAGATGTGAAAACTGAAAGCTTAGATGAAGCGATATTAATGGCAAAAGAAGCAAAGGCAGCTGGCAAACCTTTATCCATTGGTTTATTAGGAAATGCGGCAGAAATTTTACCACAAATGATTGAAAAAGGATTCATTCCAGATGTACTGACAGATCAAACCTCAGCTCATGATCCGTTAAATGGTTATGTTCCTGTAGGATATAGTTTAGAAAAAGCAGCAGAATTAAGAACGGCAGATCCAACTGAATATGTAAAGTTATCAAAGAAAAGTATGGCTATCCATGTTGAGGCAATGCTTGAAATGCAAAAACGTGGAGCGATTACATTTGATTACGGTAATAACATCCGACAAGTAGCTAAGGATGAAGGGGTAGAAAATGCTTTTGATTTCCCTGGTTTCGTTCCGGCGTATATTCGTCCACTTTTCTGTGAAGGTAAAGGACCATTCCGCTGGGTAGCTTTATCGGGAGACCCAGAAGATATTTATAAAACGGATGAAGTGATTTTAAGAGAATTCGCTGATAATGAGCATTTATGCAAGTGGATCAAAATGGCTCAGGAAAAAATTCAATTCCAAGGTCTACCTTCTCGTATTTGCTGGTTAGGTTATGGAGAGCGTGCTCGTTTTGGGAAGATTATTAATGATATGGTGGCAAGTGGAGAATTGAAAGCGCCAATCGTTATCGGTCGAGACCATTTAGATTCTGGTTCTGTTGCTTCGCCGAACCGTGAAACAGAAGGCATGAAGGACGGCAGTGACGCAGTATCCGATTGGCCGATATTAAATGCAATGATTAATGCAGTTGGAGGAGCAAGCTGGGTATCGGTTCACCATGGTGGTGGTGTAGGAATGGGTTATTCCTTACACGCAGGTATGGTCATCGTTGCTGATGGAACGGAAGCGGCAGAGAAAAGATTAGAGCGAGTGTTAACTTCTGACCCTGGTATGGGAATTGTTCGTCACGTGGATGCTGGCTATGATTTGGCCATTAAGACAGCGAAAGAAAAAGGCGTTCACATTCCGATGATGAAATAAGGAGGGCTAATTGTGCAGACAAAACCAATCTTCATTGAAAACGCAGAACAATTGATCACCTTAAAAGGTCAATCGGAGAAACCTGCAACCAATGATCGGATGAATGAGCTTTCGATCATCGAAAAAGGTGCCATTTGGATAGAAAATGGGAAAATCGTAGATGTTGGATCGAGTGCTGAATTAAGACAAAAATATCAGAGCCAACTAGATTTCGCGGAATACATTGATGCAACTGGAAAAATTGTGCTCCCAGGTCTAGTGGACCCACATACACATGTTGTCTATAAAGGTAGTCGAGAAGAAGAATTTAATATGAGATTAAATGGTGCTACCTACATGGAAATTATGAATGCAGGTGGCGGTATCCACTCCACCACTTCTAAAACGAGAGCTGCTTCAGAAGACGAATTATTTTTTGAAAGTAACCAACGCTTAGATAAATTCCTTCTACACGGTGTAACAACGGTCGAGGCGAAAAGTGGATACGGAATGGACTGGGAGACCGAATATAAGCAATTAAAGGTTGCAAAGCGATTACATGATGAACATCCGATTGACTTAGTTAGCACCTTTATGGGAGCGCACGCAGTTCCAAAGGAATATAAGGAAAATCCAGATGCATTTGTTGATCTTGTAATAAACGAAATGCTGCCAAAAGTTGCCGCAGAAAAACTAGCTGTTTTCAATGATGTTTTCTGTGAAAGAGGTGTATTTACTCCAGAACAGTCACGAAAGATATTGGAAGCCGGCAAACAATATGGTTTGATTCCAAAAATTCATGCGGATGAAATTGAGCCATATGAAGGTGCGGAATTAGCTGCAGAAGTAGGGGCAATAAGTGCAGACCATTTATTAAAAGCGTCTGACAAAGGAATTAAGGCTATGGCAAAAAAAGGCGTGATCGGAGTGTTACTGCCGGGCACTGCATTCTTCTTAATGACAGAAGCAGCTAATGGGCGAAAAATGATTGACATGGGCTTGCCAGTTGCAATCTCAACAGATTGTAATCCAGGCTCGTCGCCAACTGTATCTACACCAGTGATTATGAATTTGGCTTGTCTTCATATGGGTTTAACGCCTGCCGAAGTGATAACGGCTACAACGATCAATGCTGCACATGCCATCAATCGGGCAAGTGAAATTGGTAGTTTAGAAGTTGGTAAGAATGCAGATGTGCTTATTGCCAATGTACCGAATTACATGCAACTTCAATATCACTTTGGTATGAACCATACTGATACAGTCATTAAAAAAGGTAAGGTAGTTGTCCAAGGAGGAAGAAGATGTTAAACCTTCCAGTAGAGTTTCCTTCGTTTTATTGGTCACAAAGTAAAACAGCGGTTGATTTAAAAGTGAAGGATTGGATTGAACAAAGAAAACCACAGGATGAGGAAGAAATTTTACAAAAAGATTGGGATATTTTGTTACTAGGTGCACCACTGTCGAGATCCTCCATAAGTGCTTCGGGGGCTTCTGAATTTCCTGAGCATTTTCGCAAGTCTTGGAAAGGATTCACCACCTACAATATTGAAACTGATCAGGATCTAAGAGATTTACAAGTTCTTGATTTGGGTGACATTGAGATGCATGTAACAGATATTAGTCGATGTCATTCCAATATCAAAAATGCAATGTCTGGACTATGTCAAGCTAAACCTAATGCACTACCTTTTACTATTGGTGGTGACCATTCCATTACGGCTATGCTTGTTTCTGGATTAAAGATGGCTGAGCCAGACAGAAAAATAGGGATTCTTCAGTTTGATACACATTTGGATTTACGGGATTTAAAAGACCAAGGTCCATCAAACGGAACTCCAATTCGAAATTTAATTGAAAATGGAGTGATAGATGGCCGGGATGTGTATAATATCGGATTACATGGTTTTTTCAATGGACCTTCTTTAATTAGCTATGCAAAAGAACAAGGGGTTAATTATATCACATTAAAGCAAGCAAGAATGAAAGGGATGGTTGAAACGGTTCAAAGGGCTGTTGAAGAATTAGAATCAAAAGTGGATTCTATTTATGTAACCATTGATATGGATGTGTTAGACATTTCTTATGCTCCAGGGGTACCTGCCTCTACACCGGGTGGAATGAGAACTGACGAGCTATTTGATGCCATATTTACAGCAGGGATGTCTTCGAAAATAAGGGCAGTCGATATCGTTTGTCTTGATCCCAATCGTGACCTTGCGGCGGCGCCAACGGTAAAGGCGGGCGTTCACACCTTTCTATCTTTTGTCTCAGGTTTTATGAACAAGAAATAAAAGCAGGGGTCTGTACAGTAATGTATCAGACCCTTTAATATTCTTACTGTAATTTACTTTCAACCTGCTGGCATACTTCATCGGCACTTAAGCCGTTTGCATCAATGACTGAACCAGAAGTAAACGTATCGTGCATTCCCATCATATTGGAGTCTAATCCAGTAACTACACAGCACGAGCAATCCTTTGCATCGGATTCATTTTTTAATGCTACAACCTCATGCCCTTTTTCACGTAAAGCCTCTTGAATGTTTGTAAGGGATTGTTCTACACCAATTTTAGCCATTATAAAAACACCTCCTCCAAAGTTTAAGATTTCCATTCAATATGGGGTTTATTCTTTTTTTTACCGAATAAATGCCAAAGCTTTATGAGAGGATATGGATATGGAGGTGACGGCATGGGTAAGAGAAAAAAGGATCCTTCAACCATTGGATTAAATTCTCCTCAAGTAGAAGGACAAGGCACAACAAACCAAGAAACTGGTCGTATGAAAGCATCTTCATCGCGTAAGAAACAGGACAAAAATTTGTAAAATGCAAACAAAAGGAGCCGATCGGATCGGCTCCTAAAAAATTATGCATACATCGCAGAAACTTGTTTTTGTAATTCAGCGTTTTCTAGATACTCATCATAAGTCATGACTTTATCAACTAATCCACTTGGTGTTAGTTCCATAATACGATTCGCAATTGTATGAACAAATTGATGGTCATGCGAAGCAAAGATCATTGAGCCTTTATAGTTAATTAAGCCATTATTTAATGCAGTAATAGATTCTAAATCAAGGTGGTTTGTCGGTTCATCTAGAAGTAAAACGTTCGAACCACTTAACATCGCTTTTGATAGCATGCAACGAACTTTCTCTCCTCCTGAAAGAACGCTTGCTTTTTTCAAAACTTCCTCACCTGAGAAAAGCATTCTTCCTAAGAATCCACGTAAAAAGCTCTCACTATCATCTTTAGGTGAGAATTGACGAAGCCAATCAACTAAATTAAGGTCACAGCCTTCGAAAAACTCTGAATTGTCCTTAGGGAAATACGCTTGTGATGTAGTAATACCCCATTTAAATGTTCCACTATCAGCTTCCATTTCACCCATTAAGATTTTAAATAATGTTGTTTTGGCGATTTCATTTTTTCCGACAAGAGCGATCTTGTCATCTTTGTTCATGATAAAACTGATGTTATCAAGTACTTTCACGCCATCAATCGTTTTCGTTAAGCCATCAACACGCAATAAATCATTTCCGATTTCTCTTTCAAGCGAAAAGCCAACATAAGGGTAGCGGCGGGAAGATGGTCTAATATCATCTAAAGAAATTTTATCTAACAATTTCTTTCTAGATGTTGCCTGCTTTGATTTAGAAGCATTGGCACTAAAGCGGGCAACGAATGCTTGAAGCTCTTTAATTTTTTCTTCCTTTTTCTTATTCGCATCTTGAGCCATTTTTTGCGCAAGTTGGCTAGACTCGTACCAGAAATCATAGTTTCCAACATAAATTTGAATCTTACTGAAATCTAAGTCTGCAATATGTGTACATACTTTATTTAAGAAGTGACGGTCATGGGAAACAACGATGACTGTATTTTCGAAGTTAATCAAAAATTCCTCTAACCATTGAATTGCTTTAATATCTAAATGGTTGGTAGGCTCATCGAGTAATAGTACATCTGGTTTACCAAAGAGCGCTTGAGCAAGCAACACTTTTACTTTTTCTCCACCTGTTAAGTCAGCCATTAATTTCGTATGCAGGTCTTCTGTAATTCCTAAACCTTTTAACAAAATAGCTGCTTCAGATTCAGCTTCCCAACCATTTAATTCGGCGAACTCACCTTCTAGTTCCGCAGCCTTCATTCCGTCTTCGTCTGTGAAATCCTCTTTCATATAAATCGCATCTTTTTCCTGCATCACTTCATATAATCTCGCATGTCCCATAATAACAACTTTTAGGACCTCTAAATCTTCGTATTCGAAGTGATTTTGCTTTAGGACTGCTAAACGTTCGTTTGGTCCTAATGAAACATTTCCAGTCTGTGCTTCGATCTCACCTGAAAGTATTTTTAAAAAGGTTGATTTACCTGCACCATTGGCACCGATTAATCCGTAGCAGTTTCCTGGTGTGAATTTTATATTAACATCTTCAAAAAGCTTGCGGTCACCATATCGTAAACTAACGTTTTGTACTGTAATCATTTTTGCTTTTCCTCCATAACAAATTATCCTTAAAAGTATAGCACATCTATGATGGAATTCCTATTTATCTAATTAGAATCTGTTAAATTGTCTTTGATTTTAAGTATTTATCGGAAATATTTATTTGAAAATTACAAAAGTGAAAAGGAAATTGAAAATGAAAGGAGAAATATATTGGGAAAGGGGTGAATGTATTGCAAACAATAGAAGTAAAAGTGAAACCAAATAATATGAGAAAAAGAAAAATCGTTATTTGGACTGTTGTTTCACTACTGGTATTTATTTATTTAATTGTTTTAGGTTCTAATATTTTTTTAGCAAGATCATTACCAAAAACAAGTGGTGAACTAAAATTATCTAGTTTAATAGAACCTGTATCGGTAGTAAGAGATTCCATGGGCGTTCCGCATATCCAAGCGGAGAACGAGCATGATCTTTATTTAGCCCAAGGTTTTATCCAGGCACAAGACCGCATGTTCCAAATGGATTTAAGTAGAAGGCAAGCTTCAGGAAGATTAAGTGAAGTTATTGGTGAAGCAACAGTCGAAAGGGATAAATATTTTCGAGCATTAGGATTGAGAAGGGCTGCAGAAGCTTCTTTTTCGCAATATTCGGAGCAAGGGAAAGATACATTAAACTGGTTTGCTGAAGGCGTAAATCTGTATATGGAGCAAGCAAAGAAATCGAATAAATTACCGATTGAATTTACGATCCTAGGTTATCAACCGGAGGAATGGGATGCAGTTGATTCGCTAACAATTGGAAAATATATGGCGTTTGATTTAGGTGGGCATTGGGAAGATCAAGCCTTTAGGCAATATTTATTGCAAAAGTTCCCGAAAGAAAAGGCTTACGATTTATTTCCATCGTATCCTAAAGACGCACCTTATATTATTGGTAAGAATGAGATTGATCTAGAAAAGTCTCTTGCTAAAGCAGTTATTCCTCATGAATTTAATGGAAGTAATAACTGGGTGGTTGCAGGTGAAAAAACTAAGTCAGGAAAACCACTTCTTGCAGATGACCCCCATTTATCATTAGGTACACCATCGATCTGGTATCAAATGCATTTAGAAGCACCAACTGTAAATGTAAGTGGCGTCATTTTTGCAGGAATACCGGGAATCATTCTTGGTCATAACGAATCAATCGCTTGGGGTGTAACGAATACTGGCCCAGATGTACAAGATTTATATATTGAAAAAAGAAATCCAGATCATCAGGACGAATTTTTATACATGGACAAATGGGAAAAGGCGAAGGTCATTAAAGAACCGATTAAAGTGAAGAAAGGGAAAACGATTGATTATGAGGTTACTGAAACACGTCATGGTCCAATCATTTCAGAATTCGCTGGTGAGACAGGTAAAGAGTTCGTTTTATCGCTTCAGTGGACCGCATTAGAACCATCATCTGAACTTGAAGCGGTATTGGAAATGAACAAAGCCAAAAATTGGGATGAATTTGAAAAGGCATTGGAAGATTTTCATACACCAACACAAAACTTTGTGTTTGCATCCAATGATGGAACGATCGCTTATAAAGCAAATGGAAAAATACCAATCCGGAAAAAAGGGGATGGCTTATTACCAGTACCTGGATGGACAGGAGAATACGATTGGATCGGCTACATTCCATATAATGAGCTTCCGAGAATCGTTAATCCGAAACAAGGCTTTATCTCAACTGCAAATAATAAAGTGATTAGTGATGAATATCCTTACCACATAAGTCATAATTGGGCACAACCATATCGACAAATGAGAATTCAAGAATTTCTAAAAGAAAAAGATAGCTTAACGCTTAAAGACATGCAAGCATTACAAATGGATCAAAAAAATTTGCAAGCGCAAGAGTTTGTTCCAATGTTATTAAGTAACCTTTCTGGGAATCTAACGGAACAACAAAAACTAATTGTTAACAATTTAAAGGATTGGAACTATCAAGACAATAAGGACATGGCAGAGCCGCTTATTTTTCATTTATGGATGAAAAATATAAAGACAAATTTATTCCAAGGAGATATTCCTGACGAGATGATGGGTTTATTTGGCGGACAAAAACAAGCAGTAGACGAATTATTGCGACGTGCAAATGAAGGAAACCCAGGACCTTGGATCACTGAAAAAGGTGGTTTAAAGGAAATAGTGCAAATTTCCTTTGAAGATACATTGAAAGAAATTAAGAGTTTATTCGGAGATAATATGGAAGATTGGAAGTGGGGGGAATTCCACCAAGTTCAATTTACACATCCGCTTTCTTCTGTAAAACCACTTAACTATTTGTTTAACTTTGATAAAAATATCCCAGTTGGCGGTAGTTCCGTAACAGTCCAAGCTGCATCCTTCCGTGAAGACGGAATCGTGAATCATGGTGGATCATGGCGTTTTGTTATTGATACATCTGACCTAACATCAGGTTATCATCTTGTAGGACCGGGTCAATCTGGCCATGTATTAAGTAAGTGGTATCATAACCAAATGGATGACTGGGCAAAAGGTGAATACCATCTAACAAGTTTAAAGGAGAAAGTAGGGAAGAAGTTAATATTAAAGCCATAAAGTGAAACTTCCATCAGTGAGGGGCTCTTCATCCCCCACTGATGGTTAGTTGAACAAATCACGCTCAGAACGGCACGTCCTGTGCCTTCGCCTGACAAGGACATCCTGTCCGTCGTCGGAACTTTACAGGCAGTTGATCCCCGACTTCTCTTCTTTATCGATCCTGAAACATGAGGTGGGGGTCTTACTGCCCGTTGTGTTGGGATAAATTGTAAATATTCAAAAAATATTCTGTAAAATTAAAAAATCTTCTCAAATTTTTCTTTTAAATCGGTTATAATGAAAATAGTTGGTTTTAAAGAGAAGGGGAAGCTTGCCATGGCAAAAAAGAAAATACTTGATTTGGTCAATCGATTAAAACAGTCTGGAATAAAAGTAAGTTTGACGAAACCAAAATCAAACTACCACTTACCATTACTTACGAATCAACATTGCTCGGCAAAATAGGAAACAGCGGTCATCGTTTATGAATGACCGCTGTTTTTTAATCGATATTTTCCATGATTTCATCAAATACTTCTTTTTTATTAAATTCTGTACCCATTGGAAATTTCTTTATAAACTTATTTTCTTCATCCACTAAGAACGTAAAGGAGCTATGAACGAAATATCCGTCGCCTGGATCACGATATTGAAATTGCAAAGCATCTGAAACTTTCCGAGTGTTTTCATGTGCTTGTTTAATATTTTTGGAATCCCCAGTTAGAAAAAGCCAACTGCCATCGTTTTCTATTTCAAATGTATTCATATATTTTTTCAGAACATCGGGTGTATCACGGTAAGGATCAATGGTAATAGTAATAAATTCGACTTTTTTTCCAAATACACCTTCATCGATTAAGTCTGCTTTTAATTGATTCATTTTTTGTGTAGTGGTAGGGCAAATATCAGGACAGTTCGTGTAAATAAATTCGACTAACTTGACATTTTTATGGTCATCGCCAAAACGGTATTCCTCTCCATTTTGGTTTAATAAAATAACATCTTTTGGGATATGGGCATTGTTATCTCTGATCAAAAAGACTGAGATTCCGGCAGTAATTCCAAATAATATTAATATGGAACTAATAATATATACTTTCTTCATGTTTAAAACCTCCTTACTAACTAAGATAATGAAATTTATAGGAAAAGGAAATGGATAATTTGTGAACAAATAAAAAGGGATAGTTAGGGTTCATTCGATTTTACAGAAAGAAACAGGACAGTTTTCACAAGCAATTTCACTTTTTAAAAAATCAAGATTATGTATTGTAATGGTTTTCCTGTTGATAGAGATTATTTTCATTTTTCTTAATTGAGATATCATTCGGCTAACATTTTCTCTTGCTGATCCAGTATAGCTTGCTAAATCTTCGTTTGTTAATGGAACGGTGATAACAATTCCATTTTCGTGGTGTTCACCATAGCTATTGCTTAAGCGAATTAATGTAGAGTACAAAGCCCCTTTTCTCCCATGTAAAACAAGATCACGAAATCTAGTAATTGTTTTTCGATAATGCGCATTCATCCATTTCATAAATTCAGTAGCTAATTTTGAATTTTTTAACAGTGACTGTTCTAATAATTCAATATTGATAGCTGCAACTTTACAATCCTCAATGGTATACGCATTAAAAAAATATTTAGGATTTTTCGTGAACAAGGTTAATTCTCCGATGATATCATTTTTTTGACATAGTCGTAGACTTAGAGCTCTTCCTTCTGCATTCAGCTTAAAAATTTGAATTTTACCAGATATTATAATAAACAATTCCTCAGCGAATTGACCTTCTCGGAAGAGATATGCCCCTTTTTTAATCGTGATTTCCTTTTGAGCTATTTTTAGGACTTCACTAATTTTATTATTTTGGGGAGAAAATCGGTCTAGCTCCATAATTACCACCCTATCCAGCTTATTAATATTAATTTATAGTTTTAGAACTGATGAGGTCAATGAATGATTTGTGACAGTTTCATAGGAGAAGGCGCAAGTCAAAAAGTATTGGATAAATTTTGTTGACATTTTTTAAATTAATGAGTAAGATATTGGTAAATTCTTTTAATAAAGGGAGTATGTTGTATGTTAGGTGTTGTTCTTAACTAACCGTTAATTAAATACGGACATTCTAGGCTAAGTCTTCCGAAACCGGAGGTCTATTTATCCATTGCCTTGGAATGATTGTTAAGAACAATGGTCATAGCAGACAAAACTATCTCTTCAATTCAAGCTATGCTTCATTTTGCATGGCTTTTTAATTTGATTAGTTAGGTATGTTTTATGTTACTCATAAATTAAACACAGGGATACCTGGGTTTGTTTTTGGGGCCTTAATGACGTTTGTTCATTAAGGCCTTTTTGTTTTTCCATTTTTTATTGATATCAGAAAAAGGAGCTATTAACATTGAATAATCAAACTTTTGAAGTATTGGAATTTACTCGAATTAAGGAAATGATTGCAAGCTATGCATTAACAAATGAAGGGAAAAATCAAGTTCTAGGTTTATTGCCGTCAGTAAATAAAAGACAAATTGAAGGCTGGCTAGCTGAACTTTCGGAAGCTGTCGCTATTTTAAAAATGAGTAGCAGCGTTCCGGTTCATGGATTGGATGGAATGGAACAAATTTTAAAAGGATTGAATAAGGGGGTAGCCTTAAAAACAGATCAATTAATGAAATTACAACATTTTTTAGATTCCTGTAGTAAGATGAGGAGGTTCATGAAAGATAAAGAATATGTTGCACCTACTGTAGCCTCTTATGTTCAATCTATATCGGATTTACCTAATTTAGAGGCGGAAATCATCAGATGCATTCGAAATGGGGCTATTGATGATTATGCGAGCAAAGAATTATTAAAAGTTAGGAAGCAAAAATCTATTCTTGAGGATCGATTGAAAGAAAAAGTAATGCAAGTTTTAAAATCTTCGAAATATAAGACATATTTACAAGAAGCAGTGGTAAGCCAGCGGGAAGGACGATTTGTTATCCCGATTAAAAAAGAATATCGAAATAAAATAAAAGGGAATGTTATTGATACGTCAGCATCCGGTTCGACTATTTTTCTAGAACCAGAGGAAATTGCACTCGGTCAGGAGCAACTGAATTGGGTCATCATGGAAGAGGAGCAAGAAGTAGAAAAAATCCTATATTATTTAACGGGGTTAGTGGAAAGTCACGAAGCAGAGATCCGTTTAGCAATGGAAGTCATGATTCATTATGATTTTTTATTTGCCAAAGCAAAATATAGCCGATTGATTAGTGGTTTACCAGTAGGAATGAATGAAGAACATCATATCCATTTAATTAATGCAAAACATCCTTTATTAGGTTCAAACGCGATTCCATTAAATGTGGAACTAGGAAATGGCTGTCACTCACTGGTCATAACAGGACCAAATACAGGTGGTAAAACAGTTACGATTAAAACAGTTGGATTGCTCACACTGATGTTCCAATCCGGTCTCCATGTACCAGTAGCAGAAGGCTCGCAAATGAGTATTTTTCATAAAATCCTTGTGGATATTGGTGATGGGCAGAGTATTGAACAAAATTTAAGTACATTCAGTTCAAGGATAGTTAACATTGTTGATATTTTAAAAGAAGCGAATGATCGTACACTAGTATTATTAGATGAATTAGGTTCGGGCACAGACCCTGGGGAAGGGATGGGCTTAGCAACAGCTATATTAGAACAATTATATTTGAAGGGCTGTACGATCTTTGCTACCACTCATTATAGTGAGATTAAGGAATTTGCTCACCATCATGATGGGTTTATAAATGGATCAATGGAATTTGATTTAAATACTTTAAGACCTACGTACAGATTAATTATTGGTCGCGGTGGAGATAGTCAAGCATTTGCGATTGCACTTAAGCTCGGCTTACACCCTAAAATAATCGAAAAAGCACATTTTATTACTTACAAAGAGCATAAGACTTTTGATTTTAATGAATGGGATTCTCGGTCTAAATTAGAAATGGATAAGCAAATCATTATTAATCGACATCAAAATCGTTCGAAAAAACAAAAAGAGATATTGAATGTTCAGGTATACTCGATGGGAGATAATGTGCGGGTAAGTCCTTCGGATGAAATAGGGATCGTCTATACAGGACCAGATTCCAAGGGAAACTATATTGTACAGGTAAAAGGAATAAAACATGAGGTTAACCATAGAAGGCTAAAACTATATATTTCGAAAGAAGAATTATATCCAGCTGATTACGATTTCGACATCGTGTTCGACACAAAAGATAATCGCAAGAAAAAGAAACTAATGGATAAAAGACATATCGATGGACTTACTATCCAACGCGACAATGAGAAAGCTTAATAGTTACTTTAACACACTAACGCACTGGGGGACTGACCCCCGGTGCGTTAGTGTGTTAAAGGGTTTTATTTTTTTAGATGTTTTTCCGCTAGTAATCTTTTTACTTCATTGTATGATAATCCGGATGAGGCATTTAATCTTTTTACTTCTTCAATATCCGTTCCAACTATGGTTTTCTTTTTGCTGTTCATCTAATCACTCCATTTTGAATTTTTATGTTAAAAAAGCCTAGTTTCGTTCATACTATGGTAAAAGGAGGCGATTATTATATTTTTTGGTAAGAAGTCACTTGAAGATAAAGAAGAAATGGTTTATATGAGTACAGATGTTTATTCATGTGTTGATGAAAACTGCAAAGGTTGGATGCGTAAAGAGTATGCGACCGATGATCTATTATGTCCTATTTGTGGAAATCAAACGGCCCACGAACTGAGAGAGCTGCCAAAAATCTGACCCATTTTAATGGGTCAGAGCTTTTTTAAAAGATAAGAAAACATTTTCAGACTTTGTGTATTGTCCAGCTCCAGCGCCTAGCCCCTCGAGGTCAAATGTTCGCCAGCCAAAAGTCAAAGAACGACTTTCCGGCTGGCGAAGCATTTGCTTGTCGGGGCTGATCAAGGCGCTTACGCTTTTCTCATTAAAGATTCTCATTTTGTTGTTGAATTTCATCTCCAGCAACGATGGTGTTGGCAAGTTCTAATTCCTTGTGCTGATCAACCGAATTCCCTGGAATGTTTTTTGCATTTGGAAAGGTATCTCCCGTTTGAATCGTTACTTGTTGCTTGACTGGGCTATTTGTTAAATACTGTCTATCATTCACCATTTTAACCACTCCTTCTACTAATAATTTACTGATATCAGTTTGATTATTCATCCACTTTAATCAAGTAATGAAGGTTTTTCATCCATTCATCTATAAATGCAAAAAATCTCACTGACTATTTCAGTGAGATGAATAAATCAAATTCCTTCCTAACATTATTCCTGTTTTTTAGATAAGCAACGATCACATTCCAATAAATAGGATTCTGCTTGTTCAGCAATGTGTTGCCCGCATTCAGCACAAACCTTTTTTGGTAAATTTCTAAAAAACTCAACTGGACTTTGCAACAAAATAATCCCCTCCATTTTTATAAAACAGATTTATTATTTTCGTTTTGTTATAGTACAGTATAAGCGGTTTTTTTCAATTTGTGTAGACTTTTTTCACTTTTTTATTAAATAATTAAAATTGGGTAAAATATATCATATTAACATAATCACTATAAACATTAAAGAGTTATTATCAAAAAAATATGGACATTATAAGACAATTTACTATTCCCTAGTTATATAGTTTCCTTTACAATCATCATAGGCACTTAAATTTAAATAGGGAGGCTGATTCCCGATTTGACTATGACAGTCCTAAGTTCTAATCCAGTCATGCTTTTAATTTCAATTATTTTAACAGTGATGTCCACCTACACAGCTTTAGATTTATTTACATTAATAGGAAATTCAAAAAAAAATAAGCGATTTTTATTTTTAGGTGGTACCTTCACATTTGGTATTGGAATTTGGGTTATGAATTTTATAGGCTTACTTGCTATAGATATTGACCGTTCTGCTCATTTCGATGTATTACTTACAATTTTATCGATCGTTATTGGAATATCGATTACCGGCTTTGCTTTTATTTTTCTAATTGGATCAAATGCTAGATATACCCAACTAATTTTGGGGAGTATATTTTTGACCATTTCTGTATTTTCTGTTCATTTAATTGGTATGAATTCCATGGATTTGTTGATTAAATATGATTGGCTTGTTTTATCCCTTTCATTGGCACTTATTTTTGTTTCCTTCCTTTTTTCACTTTGGATGTTATTTTTTTCAAAAAGTCTTTCGAACAGCAGCCTAGTTTGGTTAAAACCAATTAGTGCACTTATAATGACTGGTGCCATCGTTGAAGGACATTTTTTATTAATGAGAGCTTCCACGATTATTGAGAAAAAGAATTTTGAGGCATCTAATTCCCCAGACTTATTTATTTTGTATTTAATTCTACTTGTTTCTGTCGTTATTCTTACTGGATTAATTGGGACGAGTGCTTTAATCAGTAAGAGGTTGGCTAAGAGTGATTTGAATCTAAAAGATATTACAGCGGCTCTTGATGCTTCTTCAATTGTGGCGATCACAGATGAAAAAGGAATTATTACATTCGTTAATCATAAATTTGTTGAAATCTCTGGATTTGAAGAAAATGAGCTACTAGGGAAAAATCATAATATCCTTAATTCTGGATTTCATTCCCCAGCCTTTTTTAAAAATCTTTGGAAAACAATCGGTCAGGGAGAGATCTGGAAAGGTGAGATTAGGAATCGAGCTAAAGATGGATCCTACTACTGGGTTGATACAACAATTGTTCCGTTTCTAAATAGAAAAGGAAAACCATATCAATATGTTTCGATAAGAAGTGATATTACTGATCGTAAGTTAGCAGAGGAGAAAGTAACCCAAACATTAAAAGACATTAAAGATTTTAAATTCGCTTTAGATCAATCTTCAATTGTGGCGATTACGAATTCAAAAGGAATCATTACTTATGTAAATGATAAGTTTTGTGAAATCTCGAAATACTCTGAAGAAGAATTAATCGGTGAAGACCATCGGATATTGAATTCTGGGGTTCATTCCAAGGAATTTTTTAAAAACTTTTGGCGGAAGATTGGCCAAGGGGAAGTATGGAAGGGAGAAATTTGTAACCGAGCCAAGGATGGTACTCTCTATTGGGTCGATACAACAATTGTTCCTTTTTTAAATGATCAAGGAAAACCATATCAATATTTAGCGATACGAAATGATATTACAGAGCGTAAACGAACAGAAGAAATTATTCATCGACAAGATAAATTAGCAGCTGTCGGACAATTAGCGGCTGGAGTTGCTCATGAAATTAGAAATCCCTTAACCTCAATGAAAGGCTATACTGAATTTCTTACTTTAGATGAAACAGACCCGCAGCGAAAAGAGTTTTTGGATATAATTCTTGATGAAATTGAGCGGGTAAATAATATTGTTGAGGAATTTATGGTGTTAGCTAAACCGAAAATCATTGAGCTAGAGGAGAAAAATATTATTCCTGTTATTAAAAATGTTGTATCATTACTGGAATTTGAAGCGAGAAAGAAGAATGTACGTCTTCAATTAGAATGCCAGGAAGAAATCATTCAGGTCGAATGTGATGAAAATCGCCTGAAACAAGTTTTCCTCAACTTTATTAAAAACGGTATTGAAGCGATGCCTAATGGTGGAGATTTAATAGTAAGGACTTCCATTAATAAGAATAATGTACAAATTTCCATCCGAGATACTGGAATTGGTATTTCAGAAGAAAAGTTAAAAAAATTAGGTGAACCGTTTTATACAACAAAGAAAAACGGGAATGGACTAGGTCTCATGGTAAGCTTTAAAATTATTGAAAGTCATAACGGAAAAGTTTATGTGGAAAGTGAATTAAATAAAGGAACGACCTTTAATATAGTATTACCAGCAAAAATAGCATAACGTACGTAAATCAAACGAGAAGAATAGGCTTCTCGTTTTTCTTTTTAAAATTTTCTAAAAAGTTTAACATTCTTTTATCAATTTGTACTAATATGAAAGTATAAGTATTTTTTTTATGGCTAAGTAATTTTTTATTAAACAAGATGTGGTTAACTCTGGAGAAGTTTATCGTAATCCAGCTCCAGCGCCTAGCCCCTCGAGGTCAAATGTTCGAAACCCAAAAAGTCAAAGAACGACTTTCCGGGTTTCGAAGCATTTGCTTGTCGGGGCTGATCAAGGCGCTTCCGCATTTTGTTATGGGAGGGGACCTAATGGAAAATACAAAGCATGTAAAAACGGTTTGTGGGTATTGCGGGACAGGTTGTGGACTTATCGTTGAAGTGAATAATAATCGAATAACGAAAATCCGTGGCGATAAAGATGCCCCAGTAAATACTGGACAAACTTGTGTGAAAGGTGCATTTGCTTACGAATATGTTCATGCAGAAAAGAGACTGACTCATCCACTTATTCGAAAAGCTGGACAACTCGTACAAGCGACTTGGGAAGAAGCATATGAATTAATTGTGGGAAAATTAACTCATATTAAAACTCAATGGGGAACGGACGCGATTTCTTTATTTGCTTGTGCAAGGAGCACGAATGAATCGAACTATGTTACGCAGAAATTTATGAGAACGGTAATCGGAAATAATCATATTGATGGTTGTAATCGAACGTGACACGCTCCTAGTGTTGCCGGTCTGGCAACTATGTTTGGAAGCGGCTTTCCTACAAATACATTGGATGATTTTTATGAGGCAAAAGTTTTACTATTGATGGGTTCAAATACAACGGAAGCCCACCCGATTATTGCGAATCGGATCAAAAAAGCGGCAAAAGCAGGATTAAAAGTTATTGTCATCGATCCCCGAAAAATTGATATGGCAAAAATGGCCCATCGCCATTTACAAATTCAAGTTGGATCAGATATCGCACTTATTAACGCCATGATTCACGTAATCATCAAAGAAAAATTATATAACGAAAATTTTATCGAACAATTCACAGTTGATTTTGATTCGCTACAAAAGCAAGTAGAAAAATACACTCCTGATTTTGCTTCGTTGATTACGGGGTTAGCTCCAGAGGATATTATAGAAACGGCAAGGGAATATGCCACCTCAGGTAATTCCATGATTGCTTATACATTAGGAATAACAGAACATCATTGTGGGGTAAATAATGTTTTTGATATTGCCAATTTAGCTTTATTAACAGGAAATATTGGAAAAAAAGGTACTGGTATCATGCCACTTCGAGGTCAAAATAATGTTCAAGGTGCGGGTGATATGGGGTGTCTTCCAAATCAACTGCCTGGTGCGAAAAGTATTACGGATGATGACTATCGAGGCCGATTTGAAGCCGAATGGGGAGTTGAAATACCTTCTAAAGTAGGCGACACGCAAACTCGAACATTTGAGAAAATGGAAATGGGTGAAGTGAAAGCGCTTTATTGTATCGGAGAAAATCCATTACTTGCAGATGTAAATATGAATCATACCCGCAGGATCTTTGAAAATTTAGAGTTGTTAATCGTTCAAGATATTTTTCTAACAGACACAGCAGAAATTGCTGATGTTGTTTTACCTGCAAAATCATGGGGCGAAGTAGATGGAACCTATACAAATACAGATCGACGGATTCAAAGGGCTAGAAAAGCAGTCGAACCACATCCCAACACGAAAGAGGATTGGGAAATCTTATGTGAACTTTCAACTAGAATGGGATATCCATTAAGCTATGAAAATAGTGAAGAAATTTGGAATGAATTAAGAAGACTAGCACCTGAAATGTATGGTGGAATCTCATACGCTCGCTTGGAAAAGGAATATGCAATCCATTATCCTTGTCCAAGTGAAGATCATCCGGGAACACTTATTCTTCATGAGAAATTTCACCAAGAAAATAACCCATCTGGATGGAAATCTAAATTTGTTCCGGTAACCTATACCGAACCGATTGAAATGCCAGATGAGGAGTACCCATTCGTTTTGACAACGGGGAGACGTTATGAATCTTATAATACTCATTTTCAAACAAGGTACTATGCGCCTGGTGTAAAGGTGAAACAAACAGAAGAAACAATTGATATACATCCTGAAGATGCCCTGAATTTAGGCATAGAAAATGGAAGTTTAGTTGAGGTTACGTCTAGACGTGGATCGTTAAGAGTAAAAGCGAAGGTGACGGAACAGGTCGTTCCAGGTCTTGTTTTTATGAGTTTCCACTGGAGAGAAGTGCCAACGAATGTGTTAACTTTAAATGAATTTGACCCCATTTCTGGTACTGCTGAATTTAAAGCTTGTGCTGTGAAGGTTTCGATTGCTAATTAGTTAAACAAGTAGGGCTTGCTCATTCATTATGACAAGTCCTACTTTTTTTGGATTTTTTTATTAATATATCATCCAATTTCGTTTTTGCTTCGTCTAAGTAGTAATGATAAAAGATGAAAAGAGTGAAGGTGAGAAAATGACCGTTCCAATAATAAAACCGCAAGAAATCGATAAGGAAGAATTTTTGGAAAAAATTATGGTTGAGCATGGGAATGATGTATTGTATTTAGCCTATTCCTATGTGAAAGATCGTTCCATTGCAGAGGATTTAGCCCAAGAAGTGTTCTTGAGTGCGTACACCCATCTCGATGGATTTAATTGGCAATCGTCTATTAAAACATGGCTTTACCGCATCACTGTTAATCGCTGCAAAGACTATTTAAAAAGTTGGAACTATCGTAGTACTATTCTAAGTAATGTCATCGATATAGCAGTAGGATCAAGGGAAAAGGACACAGAAGTGCTTGTTATAAAAAAAGATGAGCAAGCTAAATTAGCGGAGTTAATATTTAAATTACCTTTAAAATATAGGGAAGTCATCTATTTATTTTATTTTGAAGAAATGAGTTTGAATGACATGACTCTATTATTAAATCAAAACGTCAATACATTAAAATCGCGTCTGAAAAGGGCGAAGGAAATGTTGAAAAAAGAAATCACGAAAGGGGGGTTAGAATGATGGAAGACCAATTAAAGAATATGAAATCTGAAATCAAAGAAACCACCTTTAAAGATTTTCAATTTGATGCTTCCATGCGCCAAGCTGTTTTTCAAAAAATAAAAGAAAATGACATGAATGGAAACCAAAAAGTTACGAAAAAGCGAAATCACCATCGATTTCGAGGATTTTTAACAGCAGCTGCATATGGTGGTATGTTGACGTTGATTGTTTCAATAGTCGTTAATTATATGGATGAACCTTCGAAGCTTGAGCCAGGACACGGTAAAGTAATTGACAAACCAGTTGAATCAGAAGAACAAGGAATCCTTTTAACAAAAAATGAATATGAGAGTAAACCGTACTCCTTTAAATTGTCTTTTCCTGAAAATTGGCTTAATAAAGTAAGTATCCAAAAATTAGATTACGGGGTTAGGTTCTTTTATACAGGAATAGATGGATACCAACAGGATCTATTTACAATTGGGGTTCAAAAAGTGGAAGATCACCTTAAATTCATCTATGAAGGTGGTCCGGATACTTCAAAAGATATAGGTGTGTTAGGTGAGAACGTTTATCGTCACCTTCGACCGTTGGATAATGCATTATCTTTAGAAGAAGACATTAAAAATTATGGGGAATTAATGACAGAAATTCCTTCCGTAATCGAAAGCTTTAGTTTTACGAAAAAAAATAGTGGATTAATAGAAGATACTCCTTTTCTATATGGGTTTACACCACATTACAATCAAAAGTATGGATTTGAAGTTAATCTGCCAAAAAAATGGCAAAATTTATATGAAATAACAGAATCAAATAAAGAAATGAAATTTATATTCCAAAAAGAAGGCGCTGAGTCGACGGAGTTTTTAACTATCAAGTTTTTCTCTACACAGGAATGGGAGGAAATTCAATCCAGTAGCAATGAAAAAAATGAATATGGTGAAATAGCTAGGAAAGATGGCACTATATTTGCTGCTAAAATTATCAAGGAAAATCCTTTTGAGGCTCCTGAATTATTTTATCCACTTGATATGTTAATAATAGAATCGAATGCTGTTCTTGAATCCTTTCAATTTCTAGATTAAATGAAAACACACCTAATGATAAATTGGGTGTGTTTTCATTTAGCGTTATTTATTTCAACTCTTTAAAAAGAGCTTTGACTCCCATATATAGTAAAGTAAGAGAAAAAATGATCATAGCTAAAACGCCAATAATATCAAATAAATTACCTAAACCTGATAAAAATGAGACATTTGGTAATTTAGTAAGAGTAAAACCAGAAAATATACAAGCTAAGAAAAGCGCTACAAGATGCATAACGTATCCCTCCCTTCTTTCCTTGTATAAATAATATATGAAGAGAAGGGAAGATTGCACAGTAAAATAAACAGAATATTCAATAAGTATTAAAAATGATCATAAATTACTACTTTTTAGCTAAAAAAATAAAAGACCGGAAGACCGGTCTTTTTGGAGTATAAATGAATTAACACTTTACTGCAGCATTCTTTCTTTGATAATAGAACCAGTTTAATAGTATGGAAACAAGATAAATCGCAATAAAGAAGTAAAATGCTGTAACTGGGGTACCAGTTGTTTTAACTGACCATCCAAATAGTTTTGGAATAAAGAATGATCCGTATGCTGCAAAGGCAGCTGTGAAACCTAATACGGGTGCTGCTTCTTTTGCAATAAAGATATTTGGAATCATTTGGAATGTAGATCCTGAACCAATACCAGCAGCTAGGAATAATACTAAAAATGAAAGTAAGAAACCTGAGAACTGGTGCTGGTTAATAAAGAATATAACAGATGATGCTCCAGCAATCATTACTATTAATACAAAGAACGTAACGCGTGAGCCCCCGATTTTATCAGAAATCCATCCACCAACTGGTCTTGCTGCAGCAGCAACTAATGCTCCTAAAAAAGCTAGAGAAATATGTTCAGGGAACTGTGACTTTAACAATAACGGGAATGCGGCAGAATATCCGATAAATGATCCGAAAGTTGCAACATAAAGTACAGACATGATCCAAGTATGTTTTCGTTTAACAATGACAAATTGATCTTTAACTGATTGTGTAGCGTTTGGTAGATTATCCATTCCAAATAGTGCGATGACAGATAAAAGAATAATAGGTATAACCCAAATGAAAGCAGCGTTTTGCAACCATACTTGTGTACCATCTGGTAAAACTTGACCTTTTCCACCAATAAAAGCAAAAGTTCCAGTAGTAATAATTAAAGGGGTTACAAATTGGACGACAGATACACCCATATTACCTAAACCGCCATTAATCCCTAAAGCTGTACCTTTTTCCTTCTTCGGAAAGAAAAAGCTAATATTAGCAACAGAAGATGAGAAGTTTCCGCCACCTAAACCACAAAGTGCAGCAAGCAGTAACATAATTGAATATGGAGTATCAGGATTTTGAACAGCTAGCCCGATACCAGTTGCAGGAATAGCTAGAATCGCTGTAGAAAAGACTGTCCAGTTACGCCCACCAAATTTACCTACACCAAATGTATAGACAAATCGTAAAGTTGCTCCAACTAATCCAGGAATGGCTGCTAAAGTAAACAATTGTTCCTCTGTAAATTGAAAGCCAATATCATTTAATCGAATCGCTACAACTGACCAAATTTGCCAGACAATAAATGCAAGCATTAGTGACGGGACAGAGATCCAGAGATTTCTTCTTGCATGCTTTTTACCTTCAGAGTTCCAAAACTTTTCATCTTCGGGGTTCCAATTACTAATTCGTGCCATGATGGTTTCCTCCATTTATAATACTAAATTCATTCATTTGTTAATTTTCTTTACACTGCTAATATATAAATTTATCTTCTTTAAAAGTGTGAAGTTCGTCACAAAAATGGTGAAGGAAATGTGAACACCGAAGGAAAGACATAAATTTGTAAAATTTCACAATCAAAATGTAAAAAAATAGTAAGTAAAACACAGAAAAATAAAAAATACCTCCTAAAAAGGAGGTAAAGGTACATATTAATCATTATTGTTTTTTTCGCTTTTTTCTTTCGGTCTACTAGATAGAAGGAAAGGTTTCATAAATCCCGTTTTGCTGACCAATCCATTTAGATAATCGGTAGTAGATTGATATGAGTTTTCCACCTTCTCGATAACTAAATTTACTCTTTCAAAAACTAATGACTTTAAGAAATCTAATTGACGGATTATTTTTTCATTGAATGCTTCCTGCTTATCTAATCGCTCCATCACCGTGTTATGGTATACATCATGAAGTTGTAGCTTTTGGTCCATTTCCTGTACCATTTTTTCTTGCAATTGTAATTGGGTAGTAAGTTCCATTGCTAAATCCACATAATTTGTTAATAAGGAGTTTGTATTTTTAAGTTGCTGATCTTGAAAACTGAGTTGATCCAATATCGCTTGATTGATTAATTGCTCTTTACCAATATTTTCACTTAATTGTTTGTTCTGATCTTGTAATTCTTGTAGGGAATTGGAAATATCAGCTGTTGTCTTTCCCTGGTTTTCAAATTTTTCAAGAAATTGAGTGGATATTTCTGTTTGTTCTTTATTCACTTTTAATATTTGTTCGATTTTTACTTCCTGAGTATGCTGTGTTTGATGGACGGTTGAAAGTACTTTATCGATCGATTCATTGATTGCTTCATTTTGATTAATCTGTTGTGATAAGAATTCTGTAAGATAATTTAGTCGAAAACTTTGCTGGTTTGGATTTGGTAATGGTTGTTTAGGAGTAAAGACTTTTGAACGAATACTCCGTTCATCTCTATACATCATTTACACCCTTTCTTTGTGTTGCCTTTTTACTATCGTATGAAGTATTAGGGGGTATAGGTGATAATAAATTTGGATTTTTGCAACATATTGTTTAAAAAATATAATATTTTCAAGTATTTTCTAACTATTTCTAAAAGTTTTTACTTGCAAAAAATTACAATAATAGATAAATTATAAATTGTCAGGAAAATGACACACTCTTTAGGTTTAGAAAGACTGTAAAAAAAATAAAAGGGAGTCAGTCGGTTTTTTCTCTAAAGAGAAGATAAAGGGGAGGAAACAAAATGAAAAAGACAGGAACATTATTGGTATCTTCATTATTACTTTTAGGCTTAACTGCTTGTTCAAGTGATAGTGGTAAATCGGAAGACAAAGGTAAAGAAGAAAAAACAGAGGTTGTTGAAAAAGAAAAAGTAGATCAAAATAAAGAATTACGATCTGCTCTTTTAACTTATCAAGGTGCTGTAACGAAGGTCATTCGTGGTGCAGAAGATGGAATTGCTGGAGGAGAACTTGATCCAACAGAAGTGGCAAATACTTTCTCAACTGACCTTACAGCAGTTGAAATCCCAGATACATTAAAAGAATATGCAAGTGATTTAGAAAAGGCAAATCAAGATTTAACACAATATTATACAAAGAAGGCTGAGTTACTAAAAGCTAAGTCTGAAGATTTTACAGAGGCAGATACTCTTAAACAATCTTATATTGATGCTGTAACTGGTGTTTTCGAAAAAGTTGAATTATCTGCTCCTGCATTTAAAGGATTATTCCAATAAACTTTATTAACCCAAGATTTTGAAAGTGGAATCTTGGGTTTTTTCATGATAAATTCAAATTAATGAAGGGGGGAGTTTTAATAATGATTGATCTAAGAAGTGATACAGTAACAAAACCGACAGAGGAAATGAGAAAAGCGGCTTATTTAGCGGAAGTTGGCGATGACGTCTATGGGGAAGATCCAACAGTAAATAAATTGGAGGAAACAGCAGCTGAATTACTTGGAAAAGAAGCCGCCCTTTTTGTAACGAGCGGAACTCAAGGAAATCAAATTGCCGTTCTCACCCATTGCCGACCAGGAAATGAAATTATTTTAGAAGCGGAGTCGCACATCTTTTATTATGAATCGGGGGCAGTATCTGCATTAGCTGGTGTTCAAACGAGAACAATCAAAGGTGAAAGAGGGGCAATGGATCCGACATTAATAGCAGAAGCGATAAGAGGGGTTGACGTCCATTTTCCCGAAACAGGATTAATTTGTTTAGAAAACTCCCATAATCGTGCTGGAGGTGCAGTTCTGCCTCTAGAAAATATGAAAGAAATATATCGTATCTCGAAGGACAATCATATACCTGTACATATGGATGGCGCACGTCTATTTAATGCTGCTGTTTCCTCACGAGTGGACGTAACTGGATTTACAGAGTTATGTGATACTGTACAGATTTGTTTATCAAAAGGACTGGGTGCTCCTGTGGGCTCTATTTTAGCAGGAAGTAATGAATTTATTAAAGCCGCAAGAAAATGGAGAAAAAAGCTTGGTGGAGGCTTGAGACAGGCTGGTATTATTGCCGCGCCTGGGCTTGTTGCTTTAACTTCGATGAGAGAGAGATTAGAAGAGGATCATGCTAATTCGAAAGTATTAGCGGAAGGGTTAGCGAACATTAAAGGTCTTAGAGTGGTTAATCAGGTGGACACCAATATCGTAGTAGTCGACATTAGCGGTTTCCAATTGAATTCAACCGAGTTTGTCGATAAGTTAAAAGAAAAGGGTGTTCTTTCTGGGACGTTCGGATCTAATCTAGTCCGTTTTGTCACACATTATGATGTCTCAACTGATGATATAAAGCAAACATTAAAGGCAATTTCAATGATGTAAAAAATAGATGAGAAAGGTAGCCAAATGGATGGTTACCTTTTTTAATCATTTTCTGTCGTATTATGCGCTTACCTAGGAAATAAATAATGATTTTATTCAATTTTTGTTCAATTATTATGGAATAATTCGTAATTTTCTTGCATAACTCTACCAACAATGACAACCTTTTAGGTATAATAAGATAAATATTACATTGTTTGGAATGGTGAATATGGAAATATACAGTGATGAGAATATTCTAATAGAAGAAGAGAATAAATCTGTTTTCTTAACTGTTCCTAAAACAGGTTGTAAAATAAAAGATTTTGAGAAAATTATAGGATTATTTCCAAGGATCACAATTACTAAGTTTACAAATTTAAAAGATGCACTAGAACTAGGGGAAAATAAAAGGGTTCAAATAGGAGAGTTACGCCCAATTATCAATCTTAATATTTCTCCAGATAAAATGTCAGCTAATATACGATTAAATTGTACAATCGAAGATTTCATTAATAATCGGGAAAGCTTTATCAAAAAAATTCTTGATATTTTATACCAGAGTGGCATTTCAGAAGGAATTTTATCGACAGTGATCCATGAACAATTAGATGTTCAGAAAGATATTTTAGTTGCTTCTGGAATTCAACCAATTGATGGTGATCATGCAAAGATAAAATATTATCAATTTGCTGATCGAAAACCAACGATAAAATCCGATGGGAAAGCGGATTTCTATGATATGAATTTTATCGATGAAGTAAAAATAGGTGATTGGCTTGGTGAAAAAATACTGCCAACTGACGGAACTCCCGGTAGAACGATAACAGGTGAAATCATTCCTCCCAAGAAAGGTAAAAATATAAACCTTCTTTATGATCGTAAAACTGTTGAAGAGCTCGAAGAAGATGGGAAAGTAGTTTTACGGGCTCTTGTCGATGGTGTGGTAGAAATTAATGGATGTAAAATTTCTGTTGGAAAGCATTTACTAATCAATGAGGATGTTGGTGTTGCAACAGGAAATATTGATTTTAATGGCAGCATTACTATAACAGGAATTGTACAAGACGGATATAGTGTTGTGGCTACTAAGGATATAGCTATACAAGGTGAAATGGGAATCAGTGGTGTGGAAAAAATTATCTCTTATCATGGCGATGTTTTTATCAAAGGAGGCGTTTTTGGTAAGGGGGATAGTTTGATAAAAGCCGGAAAAAATATTTTCGTCAAGCATGCAAATGAATGTTTGATTGAAGCAGGGGAAAGTATTCATATCGGAATCTATTCAATTGGAAGTACCTTAAAAGCAAATAATATCTTTACTCATCCTACAAAGGGTAAAATTATAGGTGGAATGATTGAAGCAAAAGGGAGAGTTATTGCAGGGACGATTGGAAATCATTTTGAAAGAAAAACGATTATACAGGTTGAAGGAATTAATAGAGGAAAGATTTTAAATGAAATTAAAGAAATTGTGAAAAAGTATGAAGAACATGCTATTTTAATAGAAAAGTTAAAATCTCAAATTGTTATACTTGAAAAGAATATCGACCTGTTGAACGAACAACAATTAGAGAATTTAAACGAATTTAAGAATCACATTGACCAGTATCTTCTAGATATTTCCATTTATGAGGAAAGAAAAAAATCGCTTGAATATCTTCTAGAAACGAAAGGTGATGGACAAGTATCCATCGTTCAAGTCGCTTTTCCTGAGACATTTGTTCAGATTAAACATTCAAAAAAAAGACTAGATTCTTCGGTTAAAGGTACTTTTTATTCTTTACAAAATAATCTCCTTTTTGAATAGAAATACCCTCGGGGAATGATGATTTCCTGGAGGGTATTTCTATTATTAATGGTTTGCTACAGGATCTAAATCAGGAGTTTTTCTTCTTATCTGTACATTGTCCACATTCCAATGTCAACAAATCCAAGTCTTTTATATATCTTTCCAGCTTCTGGGTTATCATAAAATAAACAAAGAATTTTTCCTTCATTTAACACTTCTTGGAAAAGTCTTTCCATTATTCCGGTTGCAAGCCCCTGACGTCGATACTCTTTTCGAGTACAAACACCAACAATCATGGCTGAGAGTGAATTTTCCGCAGTCGTGGAAACAGTAGCAGTCATGAGACCATTTTCTTCAGTATAATATGTTCTTGCAGTATTTGATTCCATTGATTTTTGTAGCATATTACGCGAATCGGAAGTAAGGGTAAACTCTTCTATTGTATTTCTAATTTCCATGATTCGATCAATATCTTCCAACATTGCTTGTTTTACTTCTAACAGGTTCCCTCCAGTTAATGTAAGATTTGTGCATTCTGCAAAATAGGTGGCCTGTTTTTTTCCTAAAGGTAGTCCTTGATTTTCAAATTGCTCAACAACCTCAGTTTTCCCTGAAAGTGTGATACTCTCACTTTGTTTTTTAATAATTTGGACAAGTCCATCCAAATTAAATTCACCTTTTGCGTAAGGAATAAACGAATTATAAAAACGAAGTAGAATGGCTTTTATTTCTCCATTTATATTGAACTCAGCCCATAATTCTTGAAAGTCTGTATCATATCCAAAGGCTTCGATATCGCCGATAATAAAAAGATTAATGGATGGCTCTTCACTTAAATATGCAATGACTTTTTCATGATCGTTCATAGATAATTTCCTAATCATTGTTTTTCCCCCTAGTAGAAAAGTTTTTACAGAATATAATAAACAATTAGATTAATAGATACAAGCTTTTACCTAAAAAAATGGTACACTAAATAAGTATTTTCACCGAGGGAGGGGCTACTCTGAAGTTTTCTATTTTACAAATAATTGGTCTTTTTACAATCACTTTAGCAGGTGTTTTACTTGCCGTTACTTTTCAAAAACCATTAGTGATAGGCTTTTTACCAGGGTTTTTAGTGTTGATAGTACTTGCTCAATTGAGAGGATACTCTCTCCAACAGATTTTTAATATTTGTAAAGATGGAGTTAGACGAACAAGTGGAGTAATTTGGATATTGTTTCTAGTAGGCTTTTTATTGCCTTCATGGTATCTATCAGGGACGATTGATCAAATGGTTTCTATCTCTTTAAAGTTCATCACGACAGAACATTTTTTCACGTTAACTTTTATCATTGCGCTATTTTTTTCAATGATCTTAGGTACTTCGGTTGGAACGCTAAGTGCGATAGGTATTCCAATCATGGGTTCTGCGCTCACTTTAGATCTACCAACTGGAATGGTCGCAGGTGCCTTAATTTCTGGTGCATTTGTAGGTGACCGAACATCTCCATTTTCTAGTGCTCATCAGCTACTAGCACATACTTTAGAAATACCAGTTAGAAAACAATTCAGGTCAATGGCGATCACAACTTTTCTTACTGTAATAAGCGGAGTTATTTTTTATTGTTTTTTTGATTATCAGTTACTTAATGATCGTCCTTATATTGAAGCAAACGGAAAAATTACTTTTTCATTGTTTACATTGATCCCACCAGCAATTTTAATCATTATGGTTCTTTTTAGGTTGAAAATCCTTCATTCCTTTATTGTTAGTATTAGTTCTGCCAGTCTCATTTCAATTCTTAATGGAGTGGAAATAAAGAATCTAATTTTATCACTGTGGTATGGGATTGAAGGGCTTGGTGGTGGTTTAGCAAATATGTATTTGTTACTTTTATTCCTTGGTCTTGCCGGAGCATATAATGGGTTACTAGAAGAGTTAAAGGTAGTTCAATCGATCTTAGATCAGTGGCTTAAAAGCTCTCGAACGTTAGTAAGTGATACAACGAAGGTAATGTTAGCTTCTTTCGGCATTACACTTATCGCAGCAAACCAAACCTTACCAATCATTTTAACAGGGAGATCCTTTTTATCACATTGGACTTCTAAGTATAGTAATGCAGAGCTTGCTCGGGTAATGGGGGATACGACGATGATTTTTCCAGGTATTGTTCCGTGGAGTATATTAACAATCATGTGTAGCACAATTGTTGGAGTTTCAATTTTCGATTACATCCCTTATGCCATTTTTTTATGGCTACTTCCGATAGTAACCATTTTTGTTTCAGTTTATAAAAATAAAAAAGAAAAGCGAGCCGTTTTCAATCGTTAAATCCATTCCATTTAATTGAGATTCCACCTAATTTTTCTATAACCAATTTAATGTTTATGAATACGTTAAATAACAAAAGGAATCGGAGGTGGGATAATGGATCATTCCTTTATAAAAGATGACAAACAACCTTTTTGTGCGCAACCAAATGATACTGCGCCATTATTTAGCGCACAGTCATATAATAATCTTGAAAAAAAAATAGAGCAAATTCGTTTAGAAGATTTTCGTGAAAAGTGGGTCGTATTATTTTTTTATCCAAGTGACTTTACTTTCGTTTGACATACTGAATTAGCAGCGGTCGCTGCTCTTCATCAAGATTTTAAAAGATTAAATACTGAGGTTTTGGCAATTAGTACCGATAGTGTATATTCTCACAAAGTTTTTACTGAAGTGTCAAAGCCTCTTACCCATTTTCCTTTTCCGCTCGTAAGTGACCGAACACATTTGATTAGTAAATCATATCGGGTACTAAATGAAAATACAGGTGCTACATTCAGAGCAACATTTATTATTGATCCAAGTGGAATGATTTCGGCAAAATTAGTAAATCCACCAGAGGTAGGGAGAAATATTTATGAAATCCTACGACTATTAGAAGGTATTCAGTATGGGAAGACAACAGGTGAAGCTGTTCCAGCTAATTGGATTCCCGGTCAATAGGGAATGAAAAGGGATTAAGTAATAGATTAGCCTTTAAATAATTATTTTATTCATGAAAAAAGCCCCCAAAAATTGGGGGCTTGCGTATTGAGGCGAAGACTGCACGCCACATCGTGCATTGTCTTACGACGTGTCTTCGACTTACACAATTCAGCTCATCGCTTTAATAATATAACATGAATGCGAAAGATAAACAAGGGAAAATGAAATCGATAATTTTGCCAAGTATGTGGTTTCTGTAAAAGGTAAACCTAATGAGAGAGAAGGTTTTCCCTTCCAAACTTTATTTTTAAAGGAGTGTTCTCATGAATAAGCAAAATTGGATTTCAATATTTTCGCGAAAAAAGCAAAGTAATGGGATGGGAATGCTGTTAGCTTCTTTACTAAGTATAGTGGTTAGTGCTATTGCACTATTTTTCTTGAAAAAAGATGAAAAGGGTAATCCGTTTATAACTGAAACAAATAAAATACCAAAAAATAGTAGTAAAACAGATATTCAAAAGTTTTTAACAATGAATGATCGTGCAGTTCTAGCAGAATTTGCCAGCGAACTTGAACCGAAAACCAATATAATTGAATATAAAAGTAATCAGTAAAAATTAACAACAGAAGTAGTTCGAGACTTTTTGCATTATTATCACTTGCATAAATATTTCAAGAAATTTATAATGGAATTATCTTGTAATGAAACGGAGGTGGGGAGAGATGGTACGTTCTATTTTGTTTCGCGCGCAATGGTTAGATGTTTTATACTTTTGCCGTGCGATTTTTCATGATGAAGCCCTCAAAGGGGGAAGTATGCCCTTTTTTCGAAACTTCATACAAAAAATAGAACGGTAACACATCTCTTTTCCCACAATACTTTGGTATTTGAGAGTGCTATTTAGCACTCTTTTTTGATAAGCCTTGGGGAAAGTTTCCATGGCTTATTTTTTATGGAGTTGTGTTCATTATAAGGAGAATGAAAAATGATTATTTGTAGCATTAATGATATAGAAAAATCGTATGGTGGAAATACAATTTTCCAAAATTTATCTTTTGAAATTCATGAAGGTAGCCGTTTGGGGATTGTCGGTAGAAACGGATCAGGAAAAACAACTTTATTAAAGTTAATTGCCAATGAAGAAGCTGTTGATATGGGAGTTATTCATTGGAAAAAGGGTCTAAAAATAGGATACCTTGCTCAAATCCCTCAATTTGAACAACTTAATGTATTTGAAGTGTTAAAATCAGCATTTAAAGAGGTTTTAGAGACAGAAGCGAAACTGAAAGAATTAGAAAACCAAATGGGAATAGAAATGGATCCAGATAATATGCAGCCATTAATAAACTTGTATGGAAAACTGCAAGATGAATTTCTTCAAAATGGTGGATACGAGATTGACGCTAATATCGATCGAGTAGTAAATGGATTGCATATAATGGATTTAGTGGAGAAGCCATTTTCCTTATTAAGTGGTGGAGAAAAAACAAAGGTTTGTTTAGCTTTAAATATTTTGAAGAAACCTGAACTATTACTCCTTGATGAACCTACCAATCATTTAGATTTACATGCGGTTGAGTGGTTGGAATCTTTCCTTAAAGACTATGAAGGTTCAGTTGTCATGATATCACATGATCGTTATTTTCTTGATCAAGTGGCAACAAAGATTGTAGACATGGAAGACGGGGAAATCGAAGTGTATCACACCAATTTCTCAGGTTATGTAAAAGAAAAGGAAGAACGATTATTAAGAGAATTTCAGGAATATCAGGAGCAACAAAGGAAAATCAAAAAAATGAAGGAAGCAATTAAACGTTTACGAGATTGGGCTAATCGTTCAAATCCTCCAAGTGCTGCACTTCACAAACGGGCAACGAATATGGAACGCGCGCTTGAAAGAATGGAGAAAAAGGAGCGTCCCAAAATAGATGTCAAGAAAATGGCTATTGATTTCGAAGCGAAAGACCGTAGCGGAAAAGATGTCATTTATCTAAAGGATGTATCAAAAAGTTTCGATAATCGATTGTTATTTAACGAAGTAAATATGTTGGTGCAATATAAAGAGCGTGTTGCGATTGTTGGGGAGAATGGGACGGGAAAGTCCACTCTCGTAAAAATGATGTTAAATGAATTGTCAGCAGATTCAGGTGAAATCCGGGTCGGAAGCAATGTGAAGATTGGTTATTTGTCGCAGCATGTTTTTAATCAAATAAGCGATGAATCATTAATTGACGTGTTCAGGTCTGAGGTTAGTGTGAATGAAGGGGAAGCAAGACATATTTTAGCGAAATTTTTATTTTATGGACCAGTGGTTTTTCGAAAGGTGAATCAATTAAGTGGAGGAGAACGAATGCGTCTTCGCTTAGCTCAGTTAATGCATCAGGATGTAAATCTGTTGGTTTTAGATGAACCAACAAATCATCTAGATATTGATTCCTGTGAAGTTCTAGAAGAAGCACTTGAAGGGTTTAATGGAACAATTTTAGCCGTATCCCATGACCGATATTTTCTTAATAAACTATTTTCAAAAATTTATTGGTTAGAAAATGGAAAGATACACTCTTTTAATGGAGACTATAATTGGGCTAAAGATAAATTATCAACTAAAAAAATGGATGAGGCGAAAAAACCTATTCAAGTGATTAAAACAACAGATTCAATCACTTATAAACCAAAAAAGGGTAAAGATGAAAGTGGAAAAAGTATTGAAGTCTTGGAAAAACAATTAGAAGAGCTAGAATCTACAATCCACTCTTTACATCAGAAAATGAATTCATTAAAAGAACTAGAAGATCTCCAAAAGCTTCATAAGGAAATAGAAGAAATGGAAAAACTCCGTGAGAAATTATATGATGAATTAGATCAAGTTTGTTAATAAAAAATCATTGAAACTTTTAATAATAAAAGGATTGAGAGTTAAATAAAGAGAATATAAAAACGGATAAAAGAACTTAGGGGGATATGTAATGAATTTTCAATTTATCGGTATTGACCATATTCAGTTGGCTGCGCCTAATGGATGCGAAACAGAAGCTAGGGAGTTTTGGGGTAATAAAATGGGATTGCATGAGATTCCTAAACCCGAAAGTCTTCAAGGAAGAGGTGGTTGCTGGTTTAAAATAGGCAACCAGCAGCTTCATATCGGCGTGGAAGAGGATTTTCAACCAGCTAAAAAAGCGCATCCAGCTTTTATTATCCGGCATTTAGAAACCTTTAAAGCACATCTCGAAGAACAAGGTGTTAAAACAAAAGATGATGCACCCATTGATGGAAGATCTCGTTTTTTTGTGAGTGATCCATTTGGAAATCGAGTCGAATTTTTAGAATATAAATAAAAACTCATATTCAGAAAGCCTTCTGTTCTTATATTAGAATCAGGAGGCTTTTAAATTTAAATAGCATGATGATAGAAATTATCTATTAATTTGCTAGCAGTTTGATATACTAGTGATAGAGAGGTGTGAAATGTATGACAGACTTAAATAGGATCCAATTTAATGTGAGGATTTCAAAGGAAACAGCTCAAAAGCTAGACGAAATTGTCGAATACTATCAAGATAACACAAAACTTGGAAGAATTTATAAAGCGGATGTATTAACTGATATTATTGATAAATCTTACGAGTTAATGAAAAAACAAAAGAGTGTAACTAAAAAATATTAAGTTCTTCAATTAAAGGGGCATTAATTATGACTGATAAATTGTATTATCAAGATTCATACATTCAAACTTTTTCGACAAATCTTATAAAACAGTCTAAAGATGAAGATGGTCATTGGTATGTTATTATAGAAAAAACAGCCTTTTATCCAACTGGTGGAGGACAACCTTTTGATCAAGGTACAATCAATGAACATAAAGTGTTAAATGTTGAAGAAGTAGACGGTGAAATTCGTCATTACCTTGAGCAGCCATTACCAGAATCGATGGAACAATTAAATGGTCAAATTGATTGGGAGAGAAGATTTGACCATATGCAGCAGCATGCTGGCCAGCATATACTTTCAGCTGCTTTTGAGGAGTTATTTGGCTATTCTACCGTTGGTTTTCATTTAGGAAATGAAGTTTTAACGATTGATTTGGACACTGAAACTTTTTCAGAAAAAGAAGCGTTAGATGCTGAAAAACTTGCTAATCAAATCATATTAGAAAGTCGGCCGATCGAGACAAAATGGGTTTCTTTAGAGGAAGTATCCGATTACCCGCTTCGAAAACAACTTTCGGTCTCGGAAAATATCCGGTTGGTGATCATCCCTGAATTTGATTATAACGGCTGTGGAGGAACCCATCCTAATTCTACTGGTGAGGTTGGGATGATTAAAATATTGGATTGGTCAAGGCAAAGTAAAAAGACTCGCATTCAATTTGTCTGTGGAAACAGAGTATGGCATCAGCTTCACAGGAAGCAACATATTATTCTAGAGCTTTCAAAACTGTTAAACTCTCCAGAGGAAGGGATGGTTCAGTCATTAAACCGTCTTCTGGATCAAGTAAAAAGCGTTGATAAACGATCTGATGAATTGTCAAAAATGATACTTCAATACGAAGCAAAGGAACTTCAAGAAAATTCAACAATGGATAATGGTATAGCTTTAATAACCAAAGTATTTCAAGATCGTTCCATGAAAGAGATGCAAATGCTTGCACGTATGATTGTAACTGAAGCAAAGGATGTTATTGTCTTACTTATTTCGGAAAATGAATCTCAGCTGCAGGTTGTTGCTGCACGAGGTGAGGCTTTAAAAGTAAGTATGAAAGATTTGTTAGCTAGTTTGTTGCCGAGCATCAATGGAAAAGGTGGAGGTAATGATTCCTTTGCACAAGGTGGCGGAGAAGGTATCATATCCGGACAACAATTACTGGAAAGTGGTTTAAACCTTTTTAAGGAAAAGGATAAATAGTATAAAAATAAGAATCCCCAAGATAGGGGTTTTTATTTTGAAAAATTGTCAGATTAGTTTAAAATGTATAATAAAGATATTGATATGTTTAAAAACATATGATTTAATTAAATAAACTGAATAGTCGGTTAAAGTGAAATTGAATCTTTTGGGGGAATGAACATGATTATGACAAAAACCGCTTTAGAGCAATTTAAAGAATTAGATGAAAAAATAACTCATCTTTCAACGGTTTCCGCTTTAGTAGGCTGGGACCAAAAAGTAATGGCACCTAAAAAAGGAAGAATGCTATTTTCAAAAGCTTATTCAGCATTAGAAACGGAAATCTTCAAATTAATGGTTTCTAGTGAGATGGGAGAGCTATTAGAGGAATTATCTTCACAAGTGGCAAGCTTTGATGAAGAGACGAAGGCAAGAATTCGTTTGCGAAAACAATTTTATGATAAATCAAAATCAATTCCTGCAGAGCTATATCAAGAGTATGCGACCTTAACTTCTGAGGCAAATCATATTTGGGAAGAAGCAAGAGAAAATAATGATTTTAATCATTACTTACCATATCTAGAGAAAATTGTTGAAATGAAACGGAAATTTGCGGATATTTTCGGCTATAGTGGGCATCCATATAATGCATTATTAGATGAATATGAACCAGGCCTTACTGTGGAGAAATTAGACCCAATCTTATCTGAATTAAGATCAGTAAGTGTAGAATTACTAAAGAGAATTCAACAATCTCCAAATAAAACACCTGATGAGATTTTTAATCAATCTTTCTCAGTTGATAAACAAAAGGAATTTAACCAATACATCCTTCCGATCATAGGGTTTGATATGGCGGCAGGGCGTTTAGACGAAACAGTTCATCCATTCGCTCAATCAATGAACACAGGTGACGTACGTATTACAACAAGATATTTGGAAAATAATGTTCGTTCAGCGCTGTTTGGTACCATTCATGAAGCTGGTCACGGGATCTATGAGCAAAATATTAACCCAGCGTATGAAGGGACAGTACTTAGAAACGGAACTTCATTTGGTATTCATGAATCACAATCCAGATTTTTAGAAAATATGGTTGGCAGAAGTAAGGAATTTTGGAATTATTTCTACCCTACATTACAGGAATACTTCCCAGAACAATTAGAGAATCTCTCAGTAGAAGAATTTTATAGAGCGATTAATACGGTAAAACCTTCATTTATTAGAGTAGAAGCCGATGAATTAACATATAATCTTCATATTATGATCCGTTATGAAATTGAGAAAGGATTAATTGCTGGCGAACTTAAAGCCAAAGACTTACCTACAATTTGGAACAATAAAATGGAAGAGTATTTAGGAGTCGTTCCAACTACAGATAGTGATGGTGTTCTACAAGACGTACATTGGTCTTTCGGAGGACTTGGCTACTTCCCTTCCTATACATTAGGAAATTTATATGCGGCTCAAATATTAAACACAATTCAACAAGAATTGCCTAATTTTTATCAAAATATTGAAAAGGGTAATTTTACAGAAGTGAATGAGTGGCTAAAAGCTAAGGTTCACCAATATGGAAGTCTGATTCCTCCAAATGAATTAATTGTGAAAATAACTGGAGAAGAGTTGGATGCAAAGTATCTAGTAAACTATCTAGAAACGAAATATTCAGAGGTTTATGGTTTGTAATAATTAGTAATACTTTCGGTTTAAAAAATATTTTGCATAATTCTAACGTCTATCGACATTCGATAGGCGTTTTTTTATTAAATTAAGAAGGTATATTCTGACTTCGAAAATTGTCCAGCGCAAGCGTCCTACCCCCGGCGTACAGGATGTACTAGTGTCGACAATGCTTTAGGACGTTGCGCCTTTGTCGACCTCGAGGTCAAATGTTCGCCAGCCAAAAAGTCAAAGAACGACTTTCCGGCTGGCGAAGCATTTTCTTGTCGGGGCTGAGCAAGACGCCCCGCGCTTTTCTAATAACAAAAGCGCCTGACATGTCAGACGCCTTGCCTCTTCTAGTCCGAACTGGTTAAGTGTCCCGCAACAAGCGAATGTTCTAGAAGAGGCAATATTATTATATACAGGAAGTTGTTCGAATATGTATTCCCCTTTTTCATTATGAATTGAACTTAAAAAATGATATCCTTAGAAAGCTGAAAACGGTTATATATAAAGGAAGATAGTGATGAATAAAAAGATTAGCGAATTAATAATTGAATGGCAGAAGGCGCTTCAAGCCGAAATCCAATTTTTAAAGAAGTATGGTAGTACGAAGTATCTTCTCTCAAATGGAAGACAAATTTCAAATGTCAACTCATTTAATTATTATTTTGAAACGAATCAAAGCATTCGTATTCCGAACGGAACAAATATAAAAATACAATGGGGTTCGATGAATGTAAATGGGAGAAATCTTTCTACAGAAAATAAAAATGTTATTGTTTCATTGGAGAAAAATATCGGCGAAATAATATCAGAAGTATTTCTTATACATGATCCTTGGGAGCTTCTCGAGCAACTGATTGAAAGGCTGGAAGAAATAAAGAAAAGTAAGAAAAAGCGAGGAAGGATAAAACGATTAATGAACCCTTCTGAGCCCGCCAAGCATCCTACAAATGATATAAAGTCAAATGTACATGAACTAATCCTTCGTTCTCAATTTAATCCAGTTACCTTTGTTTGGGGACCACCTGGAACAGGAAAGACATATACGTTGGCTCGGGTTGCAGCGAATAAATATAATAATGGGAAAAGAATACTCGTATTAGCTCATAGTAATCAAGCGGTCGATGTATTAATGGGTGAGATCTCATCTTTTCTTCAGAAAAAAGGAAGATTCAAAGAAGGTGACGTACTCCGCTACAGTTCACATATGAATCAAATAGAAATGGCACCAATCACTACTTTTCATTTACTACAAGCATTCCACCCTAATTTGGCGAAGGAAAAGGAACAGTTAACAGAAAAGCGCCATTTAATTAATAAAGACCTGTCCTGGTCCTTTAGTAAAAGGGATTCAGAAAGCTTGTTAGAGCTTGAAGGTAAGCTAGCTAGTTTATTAGAAAAAATTCGTCAAAAGGAAATTCAATTTGTTAAGGAGGCGAAGATTGTCGGTGCCACTTTAGCAAAAGTAGCTAGTGATCCAACATTATTTGAAGATGAATTCGATCTAGTCATTGTCGATGAAGCAAGTATGGCGTACACACCGCAAATGGCCTTTTCAGCAAGTTTAGGAAAACGATTAATTGTATGTGGAGATTTTAAACAACTTCCACCTATTGCTGCTGGAAGACATCCACTTATTAATGAGTGGTTAAAGGAAGATATTTTCCATCAATCAGGTGTGGCTAGGTCTGTTCATGAAGGTGAACTTCATCCACATTTGCTTTTACTCAGTGAACAAAGGAGAATGCATCCAGACATTTCGGCTTTTACAAATAAATTTATTTATCATTCGTTAGTAAATGACCATCATTCAGTAAGAAAATCACGCGAAGAGATGGTCGCTAGGACTCCCTTTTCTGGTAAAGCCGCAATCCTCCTATCTGTAAGTTATACAGGGGAGCATTGTATGAACGAGCGTAGCTCTAATTCTAGAATAAACCTTTGGCAATTATTGATATCTTTTCAGCTCATTTATGAATCTTTTTTAGCTGGTTCAAGATCAATTGGTTTCATCACACCATATCGGGCTCAGGCGAAGCTTATGGAGATGTTACTTGCCGATTTTCTTCAAAAAGAACTAGGCGAAGCTGACATCATTGCTGCTACAGTTCACCGTTTTCAGGGTAGTGAACGAGATGTGATGATTTTTGATACAGTAGATAGCTATCCTTATGAACGACCTGGAATGCTTTTAATCGGTCATGATAGTGAAAGATTAATAAATGTAGCGATTACAAGAACAAGAGGGAAATTTATTCAAGTAAGTGATACAGATTATATTCAAAATAAAGTTGGGAAAGGGAAAACTTTAAGGAAATTAGTTGACCATCAACTGGAGCACGATCAAATTATTTATCCTAAAGATATCGGGAAATGGATTCTTCATCAGCATCCCTTTCTAAGTTGGATTCATGCAAGAAAGCTTGATAAAGTACTGGAAGATATTCGTCAAGCTAAAAAGTCGATCGTACTTTCTTTTCCAAAAATGGGCCAGCTAAATATTGATTGGCTTAATGCATTGAATTCACGTAATAAAGGTGTCGAGCTCACCATTATTTCTAAAGGAAAAATAGCTGGCTTAAAAATAGACAATCTATTTACGGAAATATTCTCTTTTCCGTTTGTTCTTATTGATCAAAGGATATTATGGCTAGGACTTCCGCTTGAAGGAGCTAACCGAGTGCAACCACCATATGTAGCAGCTAGGCTAGAGTCCGAAATGATTGGGCAGTTTCTAGTCTCGCAATTTTCAAACAATCCAGAGAAAATTTATTAAAATATAAAAAAGGAAGTAGAAACTTGAATACGATTCCAGATCATATGAAAGAAAATTTAAATATTTTGTTTGTTGGATTTAATCCGAGCTTACGTTCTGCTGAAATAGGACATCATTATGCGAATCCGAATAATCGATTTTGGACTATTCTTCATAATGCTGGATTGACCCCTCGTAAATATGCAACCACTGAAGACAATCAATTATTGCAGTTAGGTTATGGCCTTACTAATATTGTTGCTAGACCAACTAAGACTGCCGAAGAGATCACAAAAGAAGAATATAGAAACGGAAAAGAAGAATTAAAGAAAAAAATTGAAAAGTATAAGCCAAAAGTGGTTTGTTTTGTTGGTAAAGGTGTTTATCAAGAATATAGCGGGAAAAAGAATGTGCCTTGGGGTGTACAGGAAAATCCAGTTGTATTAGGAACAATTGACTTTATTGCTCCGTCATCAAGTGGCCTCGTTCGAATGAAAATAGATGAGATTGTAAGTATTTATCAGGAACTTACTGAAATCATAAGAACAAACGATGATAGGTAGAGTGAAAAAAGGAAAAATTGTATAGGCTAATAGTAGTATTTTAAATTTATTATTACAAATAGGAGTTGTCATTTTTGGGAGCAGTTGAACGAAATGGGTATGTTTTTGAACCGGAATATAGTGTAATCAATCAAAAAGGAGCTATTCATGTTTACAATAATGGTTCTTTCGTAGAAGAAATTCAGTTTAATTTTACTGGTGAATTTCCTGAACTCGATTTTATCGAAGGTTTAATTGATTCATATTGTCAAAATCACAATATTTAAACGAATCATCCAATAAAATTAATCGACAATAAGATAAAAAATAATACTTTGGGCGTTCTTGAAGACACTAAAATAAAGTGTCTTTTTATTTTGGGTTGGAGGTTATTTTATGCCTGAGTTACCAGAGATGGAAAACTATAAAAATTTACTGATGCAAAAAATTGCTGGGTCAGTTATTTCTAATGTGCAAGTTAATCGTGAAAAATCAATAAATGTGTTACCTGAAATCTTAATTCAAAATGTTCAAGGTTCCAAAGTAATTTCTGTTCAGAGAAGAGCAAAGCATCTGCTTTTTCTCCTTGACAATGGCCATGTATTGTTACTTCATCTTATGCTTGGAGGCTGGATGTTTTTCGGAAAGGAAGCGGATAAGCCGAATCGGACGATACAAATACAATTGACATTTGGACTCGAGCATTTATTCTTTATCGGATTACGCCTTGGATATTTACATTTTTACGAATCAAAAGAAGAGGTGAATAAAGAATTAGCTGATTTGGGACCAGAGCCATTAGAGAGAAACTTTACGTTCGAAGTTTTTAGATCCTTGACAGAAAATAAAAGAGGACGATTAAAAACAAAATTAGTTGATCAAAAATTCATTTCTGGAATTGGGAATTGTTATTCTGATGAGATTTGTTTTCAAGCTAAAGTTCTTCCTACTCGATCTATAGAAGAGATAAATACTTCAGAAATGAATCTATTATATCAGTCGACTCAACAAGTTCTTAAAGAAGCAACAAGCTATGGTGGTTATTTGGAAAACCCATTTTACAAAGGGGATACGTTAACTGGTGGTTATAATGAAAAATGTAAAGTTTATGATCGTGTAGGAGAAAACTGCATTAGATGTGGAACTAAAATTATCAAAGAAATGATCGCATCAAGAAAAACCTTTTATTGTCCAAATTGTCAAAAGTAAATGATGACAGGAGTGTCCCAACTATTGGATGGAATAAATGTTGAGTTGAACTAATATACTTGTTTTATATTAACAATGAAGGGAACTATAAATATGCTACAGTATACGGTTGATGTTGTATATCAAGGGAAAAAGTATCAAACGAATGTGATTGTAGATAGGGAAACAAGTGAAGAAGAGATTCTCCGTGTTGCCATCGAGCAGGTCCGCAAACAATGGATAAACTAAAAAAAGACCGTTCCAAGGTAAGAAGCCTTAGGAAGGGTCTTTTTTAATGGTGAAAACCTAATGAAAAACGATATTTTGCTTTTTTAACATAAAATATGAAACTCATTGTTTCGTAATTTAAATTAATGTTATATACTATATATAAAATAAGTATAACACAATTAAAGATTATCAAGAGAAGTATAACATAATTGTGTTTAGGATAAAGGCGGTGATTCCTATTAAACTAACAAAACGTCAGGAAGAAATTCTAGAAATCGTTAAATCAGCAGGTCCAATTACAGGGAATGATATTGCTAAAAAACTCTCATTAACGAGAGCAACATTAAGACCAGACTTAACTATTCTAACGATGTCTGGAAACTTAGAAGCAAGGCCCCGTGTCGGTTACTATTTAAATGAAGAAACGGAATTGAATCTTCAAGTATCAAAGTTTACTAATCATATAGTTAAGGATTACAAAGCACATCCTATAGTGATACAAAAATCTGCATCGGTTTACGATGGAATTGTTCAAATATTTTTAGAGGATGTAGGGACATTATACGCTGTTGATGAGCACGGGCATTTAGCTGGTGTCATTTCTAGAAAAGACTTATTAAGAGCAGCAATTGGCAATAAGAACTTGGATGATTTACCAGTTAGTGTCATTATGACAAGAATGCCTAATATCGTTACCATAACCCAAGAGGATACATTATTAAATGCAGCAAAAAAATTGATTCAAAACCGAATTGATTCTTTACCAGTAGTGAGAGAAATTGATAACGGCTCACATACATATGAAGTCATTGGTCGGATTACAAAGACGACGATTACAAAAGCTTTTCTTGAAATGATTGAATGATAGGATGTGAAAACAAATTGAATCGAAAAGAAGTAGTTTATATCGTATCAGATTCAGTAGGGGAAACAGCTGAATTAGTTGTTAAAGCAGTAGCGACTCAATTTAATGGTGGCCATGTAGATATTCGTCGTAGCTCATATGTGGAGGATATAGAAGATATAGAAGATGTTATTTTACTAGCAAAACAAAGCCATTCGGTCATTGCTTATACAATAGTTGTCCCTTCTTTAAAAGAGTACCTTGATCGTCGCGCGAAAGAGGAACATCTCATCGCTGTTGATTTAATGAATCCACTAATGGAAGCATTTATACAAAAGTTCAATAAGGAACCCAATCATCAACCAGGGATGATGCGCAAACTGGATGATGATTATTTTCGAAAAATTGAAGCCATAGAATTTGCGGTAAAATACGATGATGGTCGCGATCCGCGTGGGATTCTCCGTGCAGACATCGTATTAATCGGTGTATCGCGTACTTCAAAAACACCACTTTCCATGTATTTAGCACACAAACGATTAAAAGTAGCCAATGTTCCTCTCGTACCAGAGGTGCCTGCACCAGATGAATTGTTTGAAGTTCCTAGAAGTAAATGTGTTGGTTTGATTATCTCGCCAGATAAATTAAATGATATTCGGAAAGAACGTTTAAAAGCTTTAGGTTTAACCTCTCAAGCAAATTATGCAAGCTTTGAACGGATTTTAGAAGAACTCGATTATGCTGAAAAAATTATGAAGCGAGTAGGATGCCCAGTGATCAATGTTTCCAATAAAGCAATTGAAGAAACGGCAAACCAAATTATGGATTATCTAAAAAGTGAGAGGAGCTAATATATGAGTAAATTTGTTTATTTGTTTAACGAAGGTCATAGTGGAATGAAGGATATTTTAGGTGGAAAAGGTGCAAACTTAGCGGAAATGACGCGGATTGGTTTACCTGTTCCTTTCGGATTTACGATTTCTACAGAAGCTTGTCATGCTTATTACCAAGAAGATAAAACAATTCCATCAGAAGTGACTGCTCAAGTTTTAGAAGCTCTTCATGCTCTAGAAGATAAAACAGGTAAACAATTTGGTCATCCAGAAAATCCACTTTTAGTCTCGGTTCGGTCAGGGTCCGTATTTTCAATGCCAGGGATGATGGACACAATTTTGAATCTTGGAATGAATGATGAAACGGTAGAGGGAATGGCAATTTTAACTGATAATTCACGTTTTGCTTATGATTCCTACCGACGCTTCATTCAAATGTTTAGTAATGTCGTTTTAGATATTAATGTCTTCTTTTTTGAGCAATATTTAGAGGAGGTACGTGATCATAAAGGTTATTCATCTGACCCAGAAATGACTGCTCAAGATTGGCAAGAGGTTATTAAGGGTTATAAAGAAATTGTTAAAAAACATACGCGAAAAAATTTTCCACAAGACCCGAAGGAGCAGTTATTTTTAGCGATTAATGCTGTATTTGATTCATGGAATAATCAACGTGCGATCGTATATCGCCGTTTGAATAAAATTCCTGATCACCTCGGAACTGCTGTTAATATCCAAAGCATGGTGTTCGGAAATATGGGTAATGATTCAGGGACAGGTGTTGCTTTTACTCGTAATCCTTCTACAGGAGAGCATCTATTATATGGTGAGTATTTAATTAATGCTCAAGGTGAAGATGTGGTCGCAGGAATTCGGACACCACAGCCAATCCGTACTTTAAAAGATGAGATGCCAGACGTGTTCGAGCAATTCGTAGAAACAAGTAAACGTCTTGAACAACACTACCAAGACATGCAAGATATTGAATTCACTGTGGAACGTGGAGAGTTATTTATTTTACAAACACGTACTGGGAAAAGAACGGCCCAAGCTGCGATTCGAATTGCTGTTGAAATGGTTGAGGAAGGCATTATTGATAAAAAGGCGGCACTTCTTCGTGTCGACCCAGACCAATTAAATCAGCTCCTTCATCGTCGAATTGATGAAAAATTTGAGCGAAATATTTTAGCAAAGGGTTTACCAGCTTCACCAGGAGCGGCAACGGGAATAGTCGTCTTTGATGCTGATGAGGCAGAAAGCTTAACAAATGATGGGAAGAAGGTCATTCTCGTTAGACCAGAAACGACTCCAGATGATATTCATGGAATTGTTGCTGCACAAGCCGTTGTGACAAGTCGCGGTGGAATGACAAGTCATGCTGCAGTAGTTGCCCGGGGGATGGGGAAAGCTTGTATTTGTGGCTGTGAAGCTCTTAAAATTGATTTGAAAGCTAAGCAATTCTTTATCGGAAATACGATTGTGAGTTATGGAGATACCATTACGATTGACGGAGCAACTGGAGAAATTATGCTTGGTGAGATTCCGATGATTGAACCAGAGCTTTCCGATGAGTTTCAGTTATTGCTTGCTTGGGCAGACGGGGAGCGAAAGCTTGGAGTAAGAGCAAATGCGGATAATCCAGAGGATGCAAAGAAAGCATACGAATTTGGTGCGGGCGGGATTGGGTTATGTCGCACTGAACATATGTTTATGGATTTAAAACGAATTCCAATTGTCCAAAGCATGATTTTAGCAGAGAGCTATGATGAGCGTAAAGAAGCACTGGCTAAGCTTTTACCAATGCAGCAAGATGATTTTGAAGGTATTTTTGAAGCGATGCAAGGTCATCCGGTTACGATTCGATTATTAGATCCACCTCTTCATGAGTTTTTACCAGATAAAGAAGAGTTACTTGTTGAAGTCACAAAACTGCAAATCCTTCAACCAGATTCACCTGAATTAAAGGAGAAAGAACTTCTTCTTAAAAAGGTTCGTCAATTAGATGAGTTTAACCCGATGCTTGGACATCGTGGCTGTCGTTTAGGAATGATTCATCCTGAAATTTATGAAATGCAAGCAAAGGCAATTTTCTATGCGGTGGCGAATTTAGCTAATAAAGGCCAAGAAGTTCAACCTGAAATTATGATTCCACTTGTTGGCCATGTCAATGAATTAAAGGAAATGCGTCAATTAGTGATCAATGCGGCGGTAATGGTAAATGAAGAAACAGGAAAAGATTTTGAATATTTAATTGGAACGATGATTGAAATACCTAGAGCCGCGTTAACAGCTGATCAAATTGCCGAAGAGGCGGACTTCTTCTCGTTCGGAACGAATGACCTAACACAAACAACCTTCGGATTCAGCCGCGACGATGCGGAAGGGAAATTTTTACAAACATATATCGAAAATAAAGTCCTCCCCGATAATCCATTTGCTGTGCTTGATCAGGAAGGTGTTGGCAAGCTAGTAGAAATGGGTGTTAAACTTGGTCGTGAAACAAAGCCTGAATTAAAAACAGGTATTTGCGGTGAGCACGGTGGGGAAAAGAGTTCGATTGATTTTTGCTATCGAACAGGACTGGATTATGTAAGTTGTTCCCCATACAGGGTTCCATTGGCTCGATTAGCAGCTGCTCAGGCTACGATTCGTTATGAGAAAAGTGAAAATGAGTTTTTAGTGAATGTGAAGGCTCAAAAATAAATAGTATGCAAGTCTATTTAGAGGTGGAAATCGTATTTAAACGATTCCACCTCCTGTTTTTTTCGAGATGTTCGGTAAATAATTCCATGATATAATAGGGTAATTAATTTGATAACATAGATAAGTTGGTGATAACTATGTATCTAGTTTTATCGATTGTTTTATCTACAATCTTGGGTTTCCTACTTCTTATGTTTGAACCTTTAGTCGGTGGGTTTCTTGCTTTTGGAATTGTTGTGGGCTGTTTATTTAGAGGGATATATTTACTTAATGATATTAGAAAAAAGCTCTCTAACTTTGAAGTTATATCGCAGTCAGAGGATAAAACAATTGAAGATGTAAATCATCTGAAAGATAAGGATATGTATTTGAATTATTTGAAGGAAAAGGAAAATAAGACTCAAGATATTTTATAATGACTGAAAAATCACTGGATCCCGAAAAAAGGTAATCAAAGAGAGGTTTCATACATGAAGGTACGACTTTCTAATTTTAACGAAAATTGGGCTCAAATGTTTCAAGATGAGTCTCATTATCTAAAATCAATATTTGGCGATGAAATAATCAGATTTGAACATTTTGGAAGTACATCAGTTTATGGTCTAAAGGCAAAACCTGTAATAGATATGATGTGTATTGTAAAAGACATACAAAAGATAGATTCATATAACGATAAAATGGATTCTTTAGGATATGATGTTGCTGGAGAATGGGGCATTGAAGGTAGGCGATTGTTTCGAAAAGGCGGGGAAAACAGAACTCATCATATTCATTTCTATCAATTAGATAACCCTCAAATTGAACGTCATTTAATATTTCGAGATTATCTACGATCCCATCCTGAAGAAGTTGCTAAGTACAGTCGTTTTAAAGAAGAATTGGCTGAGCGTTTTGAGAACACAAGTGAATATAGCCCAGCCAAAAAAACATTTGTGAAGAAACTGGAAGAGCAAGCAATCCTTTGGTACACAAAAAGTCACTGAAATGAAGTATCTAATTAAATTAGTTCTCCTATGTATCTTGTTGAAATATTGATAAAGAATAAAATTTAGATGGTTAAAATGAAATGAATAAGTTTACTGAGGAAGGAAGGGCACACAATGGATTTCGAAATGGTTATGCAGGAATTAGAAGCACTTGGCAAGGAACGCATGAAAAAGATGTACATTGGTAGTGGTGCACAAGAACCAGTTTTTGGTGTGGCTACGGGAGCGATGAAGCCAATGTCAAAGATAATCAAGAAAAATCAGCCATTGGCAGAACAACTTTATGCCACCGGGAACTACGATGCCATGTATTTTGCTGGGGTCATTGCGGACCCTACGGCAATGACGGAGGCGGATTTTGATCGTTGGATAGATGGAGCGTATTTTTATATGCTGTCCGATTATGTGGTTGCAGTCACTTTAGCAGAAACGGATATAGCGCAAGATGTTGCTGATAAATGGATTGCAAGCGGTGAAGAACTTAAAATGTCGGCAGGCTGGAGCTGTTACTGCTGGTTATTGGGAAGCCGCAAGGACGTAGAATTTAGCGAAAGCAAGATTGCGAGTATGCTTGATCAGGTGCAAGATACGATTCACGATTCCCCGGAACGAACGAAATCCGCGATGAATAATTTTATTTTCACAGTCGGAATTCACTATGTACCGCTCCATGATAAAGCGGTTGCAACTGCAAAGGCTGTTGGACCAGTCGAAATAAAAAAAGACAAGAAAAAAAGCAGTACTCTCCTTGCTTCCGAAAGTATTCAAAAAGAAGTAGAAAGAGGGAGACTTGGGTTCAAACGCAAATATGTCAGGTGTTAGCAAAGTTTGTCATATAAATGAACAATGGACCTTAAATAAGAGCCTAATTCTCTAATCACTTAAGAGGATTAGGCTTTTTGTATTTATTGAGTTTCATTTTGGTTAAATTTTCAGCAAAAGAAATATATTCTTAAACAAAGTTTTCGTTAATTATCCCAATTTAAAATTCAAATAGTACGAGGTGGTATACATACGAAATAGCTTCATAAGCTGATAGTAGTAATACTAGCGTTAACAAGCAATCTAGGTAAGTTTTATGTATCTATTTAAAGGGGGCTTTAGGGATGTCAGATAATGTGAAGATTGGATTGATTCAAGCGACGCATGATGTGGATGGCAATGAACCAGTAGAGGTTCATAAGGAAAAATCTATTGAGAAGCATGTAAAGCTAGTAAGAGAGGCTGCTAGTAAAGGGGCACAAATCATTTGTTTGCAGGAGATTTTTTATGGTCCTTATTTTTGTTCGGAACAAAATACGAAATGGTATGATGCCGCTGAGGAAATTCCAAATGGACCAACAACTACACTGTTTCAAGAACTTGCAAAGGAATTAGGTGTCGTTATCGTTCTTCCTATCTATGAAAGAGAAGGAATTGCTACTTACTATAATACGGCAGCTGTTATCGATGCGGATGGCTCGTATCTAGGAAAATATCGAAAGCAGCATATCCCACATGTTGGGGTAGGTAATGATGGATACGGTTTTTGGGAGAAGTTTTATTTTAAACCAGGAAATCTCGGCTATCCTGTTTTCGATACGGCCTTCGCTAAGGTTGGAGTTTACATTTGTTATGACCGACATTTCCCAGAGGGTGCCAGATTACTAGGTTTAAATGGAGCTGAAGTCGTCTTTAACCCTTCGGCTACGGTTGCGGGATTGTCAGAGTATTTATGGAAGCTGGAGCAACCCGCCCATGCAGTGGCAAATGGTTACTACTTAGGGGCAATTAACCGAGTTGGATATGAATCACCATGGAAAATGGGAGAATTTTACGGACAATCTTATTTAGTGGATCCACGTGGTAATTTTGTTGCCATGGCTAGCAGGGATAAAGATGAGGTTATTATCGGTGAAATGAATAAAAAAATGATTCGGGAAGTTCGTGATACTTGGCAGTTCTATCGTGACCGACGTCCGGAAACGTACGGTGAGATGACGGCATTATTGCCATAAAAACGAATGAGGGGGCATGATATTAGCCTCCTTCATTTTTGAAAAATGTGAAAAGGAGGGTTTTTCGTTGACAAATACGAAAATGCAGCGTATTTCTCCAAATAATCTTGAACTGAACTTCCAAGAAGTAGACCAAGGATTCACTAATCAAGAAGCTTTAGAAGAATCCAATCGATGCCTTTATTGTTATGATGCCCCTTGTATTAAAGCTTGTCCAACTGGAATTGATATCCCTACATTTATTAAAAAAATAGCCTCAGGAAATTTATTAGGTTCAGCAAAAACGATTATGTCTTCAAATCCCGTTGGTGCTAGTTGTTCACGAGTTTGTCCAACAGAAGAGCTATGTGAGGGCGCATGTGTATTAAACCATTCGACTTCCCCAATTTTTATTGGAAAACTGCAAAGGTATGCAACGGATTGGGCGATCAAAAATGAACAGGCTTTATTTGCCCCAGGTAAAAAGAACGGTAAATCTGTTGCAATTGTAGGAGGAGGACCCGCTGGATTATCTGCTGCCAGAGAATTAGCAAGATTCGGATATGAGGTTACTATTTTTGAAGCTTCAGAGAAGGCTGGCGGATTAAACACTTTTGGAATTGTCTCTTTTCGCCTCCCACAATCTATTTCGTTTTGGGAAGTTGAGCAGGTGCAGGAATTAGGTGTGACAATTAAAACGAACACGATTGTCGGTAAAGATGTTTCTGTCGAGTTTTTAAATGAAAATTTCGACTGTATTGTGTTAGCGGTAGGGATGGCAAAAGTTCCAAACCTCGGTATTGAGGGAGAAGAATTGGATGGTGTATATGATGCCATTGAATTCGTTAAGGAGACAAAAAGTGGTCAACTATCAAACAAACTAGTTGGAAAACGCGTGGTTGTGATTGGCGCTGGGAATACAGCCATTGACGGGGCAACATGTTCGGTTCGTTTAGGAGCGGAGAATGTAAAGATTCTCTACCGGAGAACAGAAGATGAAATGACGGCTTATGACTTCGAATATGAATTTGCCAAGCAAGATGGGGTCGAGTTTCGCTGGTTAACCGCACCAACAAGAATCATTGGTGATGCGGATGGAAAGGTAACAGGCATTGAATGCATTAAGATGAAATTAGGAGAACCTGGCAAAGATGGACGTCGCAGCCCGATTCCAAATGAGGGCTCCGAGCATGTTATTCCTGTGGATGCCGTTATAAAAGCAATCGGTCAAACTAGGCATTTAGAATTAATCGAGTCTTTTGGTCTACACCATGAAAACGGAGTCGTTCAAGTGAATAAAGAAACATTCCAAACTTCCGACCCAAAAATATTCGCCTGTGGGGATGTTGTTTTTGGTAAGGGAAAAGGAGATGCAATGGTCGTTACAGCAGCCCAGCAAGGGAAATTAACTGCGTATTCGATTCATAAGCAATTTTCACCAGTGGAAATTAAATAAACTCGCGAAAGGAGAAAAGAAGCAATGGCTGATTTAAGTATAAATCTTGCTGGAATTAAATCTCCCAATCCGTTTTGGTTAGCTTCAGCCCCACCTACCAACTCAGGGTATCAAGTTCAACGTGCCTTTGAAGCAGGTTGGGGAGGAGCGGTTTGGAAAACGCTAGGCGATCCGATATTAAATGTTTCATCCCGGTTTGCAGCTGTTAGTTTTAATGGGCAAAGAGTGGCTGGTTTTAACAATATCGAGCTCATTACCGATCGTCCATTAGAAGTAAATTTAAAAGAAATTTACGAAACGAAAAAGCGCTTTCCGAATCACGCCATCATCGCATCGTTAATGGTTGAACCGAAGCAAGAGAAATGGCATGAAATTGTCAAACGTGTGGAGGATGTTGGTGTTGATGGATTAGAGTTGAATTTTGGCTGTCCACATGGAATGGCAGAACGGGGAATGGGGTCTGCGTCAGGTCAGGTACCTGCTTTAGTAGAAAAGCAAACGTATTGGGTGAAGGAAGTAGCCAGGACACCTGTCATTGTAAAATTAACACCGAATATTACGGACATAACGGCTACAGCCGAAGCGGCTGCAAATGGTGGAGCAGATGCCATTAGTATGATTAATACAATTAATAGTTTAGCTGGAGTGGATCTTGAAACATGGAATACGATCCCACATGTAGGTGGCAAAGGGGCACATGGAGGATATTGTGGTCCTGCAGTGAAACCGATTGCTTTAAATATGGTAGCAGAATGTGCAAGGAATCCTAGAATCAATGTGCCAATTTCGGGAATTGGAGGTATCTCTAATTGGCAAGATGCGGTTGAATTTTTATTAATGGGGGCAACGGGTGTCCAAGTATGTACAGCAGCAATGCACCATGGATTCCGTATTGTTGAAGATATGATTGAAGGATTAAGCCATTATTTAGATCGCAAGGGAATTTCTTCTGTTTCGGAAATCATCGGTAAATCTGTACCAAAGTATTCGGATTGGGGGAATTTGGACCTTAATTACAATATTGTTGCTCAAATTAATCCAGATGTATGTATTAACTGTAATAAATGCCATATCGCTTGTGAAGATACTTCTCATCAATGTATAGATATGCTAACAGACACAAACGGAAAAAGTTATTTAAAAGTAAGAGAAGAAGACTGTGTAGGTTGTAATTTATGTTCGATTGTTTGTCCTGTCGATGGTGCAATTGAGATGATAGAAGTTCCTAGTGAGCTCCCGCCTATGTCATGGAATGAACGTCAGGCTGCACTTAGTTTTAACTCGGGGAATGTAAATTTTTCAAAGTAAGTGAGGAGAGAAAAGCCATGAAAAAACTAATTAGAAATGGAACGATTGTCACAGCAACCGATACATTTCAGGCAGATCTTTTATTAGAGAACGGAAAAATTTCAGCAATAGGCTCTGACTTTAACTCTCAAGGAGCGGAAATCATTGATGCGAAAGGCTGTTACGTTTTTCCGGGAGGGATTGATCCTCACACTCATCTTGACATGCCATTTGGCGGTACAGTGACGAAAGACGATTTTGAATCAGGAACGATAGCTGCGGCATTTGGTGGCACCACAACGATTATTGATTTTTGTTTAACCAATAAAGGGGAACCATTACAAAATTCGATTCAAACATGGCATGAGAAATCGAAAGAAAAAGCGGTCATCGATTATGGATTCCATTTAATGATTGGGGAAATCAATGAAGATGTCTTAAATGAACTTCCTGAGGTCATTGAAAAGGAAGGAATCACATCGTTTAAGGTATTTATGGCTTATAAAAATGTGTTCCAAGCAGATGACGCCACTTTGTTCCGAACGCTTCTTGCCGCGAAAGAACATGGGGCATTGGTCATGGTTCATGCTGAAAATGGAGATGTCATCGATTTTTTAACAAAAAAAGCAATTGCCGAAGGAAACACTGAACCCATTTATCATGCATTAACGAGACCACCTGAAGTGGAAGGTGAAGCAACAGGTAGAGCCGCACAGTTAACGGGTCTTGCTCATTCTCAATTATATGTCGTACACGTTTCTTGTGCAGAAGCAGTGGAGAGAATCGCAGAAGCTAGAAGTAAAGGCTACACCGTTTTTGGTGAAACATGCCCGCAATACTTAGTACTTGATCAAAGCTATTTAGAAAAACCAGACTTTGAAGGAGCAAAATATGTGTGGTCACCTCCTTTAAGGGAGAAATGGAATCAAGATGTGTTATGGAATGCTTTAAAAACTGGACAGTTGCAAACGATCGGTTCGGATCAGTGTTCGTTCGATTTTAATGGACAAAAGGATTTAGGAAGAGATGATTTTACAAAAATTCCTAATGGTGGTCCAATCATTGAAGATCGAGTCTCGCTCCTATTCTCTGAAGGGGTGAAAAAGGGAAGAATTGATTTGAATCAGTTTGTGGACATTACATCCACTAGAAGCGCAAAGCTTTTTGGATTATATCCGAAAAAGGGAACGATTGCGGTTGGATCTGATGCTGATATCGTCATTTTCGATCCAAAGGTAGAGCGAACGATTTCTGCCAAAACTCATCATATGGCAGTGGATTATAACGCGTTTGAGGGAATGAAAGTATACGGAGAGCCGGTTTCAGTCCTTGTGCGAGGAGAGTTTGTGATTCAAAATAAACAATTTGTTGGAACTCCTGGATCTGGTAATTATTTAAAGCGAGCGAAATTCAATACCTACAATCAATTAGAGCAATATGAAAGGCAATCGATCTAACTAGTCCTATTTATTTCTTCACTCTATTCATTGATCTAAAAAAGCATTAATTATTTCGGTTACCTAAAAAATGTAGAGGCTTCACATTTTAAACCGAGGAGAAGAGATCATATGAAAAAAAATCACTTGAAATCACCAGATTTATTTCCGATTCACCAAAAGGATCGGAAAATTACATCGCTAGGCTTCTCATTTATGTGGGTAGGGATGGTTGTTGTACTCGCTACATTTGCGATTGGTGGGGCAGGTGTTATGTCTTTACCATTGCCGCTTGTCATTCTAGCAACTGTCATTGGCTGTCTCGCCATCGGATTATTTATCTCTTTAATAGCAGATATTGGGATTGAACACGGGCTGTCCTTTCCCGTTTACATGAGGGCTCCTTTCGGAACAATCGGTACTCATATTCCGTCAATTACAAGAGGGGTAACCGCTTCGATGTGGTTTGGTATTAATACTTATTTTGGTTCAACCGCGATGAATGGGATATTAACTATCTTATTCGGATTCGATAATTGGTTTGTCTGTTATCTTATCTTTGCAATCGTACAGCTTGTCAATACTTCATTAGGAATTAAATCGATCGAACGTTTTGCCGATTTAGCTGCTCCTATTATTCTGTTAATCTCTGTTTGGATGTATATGTCTTTATCAGATACTGCTGTTTCACAAGGAAGAGATGTTTGGAGCTGGGCGGAGAATCCAGTTTCAGGAAGTGCTGCTTTTACTGCCTTCTTAGTTGTTATTTTCAGTAATATGGGCTTTTGGGCGACTTTAGGTGCAGATATCCCGTCTATTTCTCGTTTTATTAAAGCTCCAAGAAATGAAAAGAACTGGTTTAAGCGAAATAAAGGTTCATTATTTGGGAATATGGTAGCGATGCCATTAACACAAACTTTTATGATCATTATCGGAGCTGTTGCTTATATTGCTGTGTTAAACGCTGATCCTGTTGTTGCACTTCAAAAGTCTGCAAGCGGATTTTTCTTAGGTGTTTTACTATTGATGATTGTCTTGGCTCAATGGTCTACAAACACAGCAGCTAATGTCGTGCCTGCTGCAACGATTTTCTCTAATGTTGGTGGTCCAAAGTTCCCATTTTGGGCAGGTGTCATAACAGCTGGTATTGTGGGAACAATCGTACAACCTTGGAATTTGTTCGATGTGATTATACCCGTATTATTATTTGTCGGCGGTATTTTATCAGCCATTGTTGGTATACTCTTTGCCGACTATTATTTAATTCGAAAAAGAAGAGTTAACGTTCCTGCGTTGTACGAAACTGATGGTCAGTTTAAATATATGGGCGGCGTAAATTTAGCTGGATTTATTGCTTGGATTATTGGTGCAACAGCTTCCTATTTTGTTCCAAGCTACGGATTTCTCGTCGGCTTTGTTGTTGGTGCAGTGATTTATTATGTCCTAGCAAAATATTGGTGGTTCAAGAAATATAAACAAGCAGAACTATTAGACCCAAGTGATGAAAAATATTTAGGCATCTCAGTTGGTCGAGATTGGGTAATCGGAGACGATGAACAAAGCGAAATTGAAGCGAGCTGATAGGAGGGATAGTATGTCTGACTACAAACAATTCCTTACTGAAAAAGAAAAAATTGATGAACTTCTTCAAAAGGGCTATGTTTTTCTCAGTGTAGTGGAAAATTTAAATGGCTCCACTGTCGATTTTTATCTTAAGGCTGAAAATAAAATAGAAACCGTTCAACTTGGTACAGCAAATGGAAGAAAATATTTCTCCACACTTCTTATGGTGCATAGTAAAAATAAAACTCAATGAATGTTTAGTTGGAGGTAGAAATATGTCAGTGACACGAAATGATACTACGATTCTTAAAAATTATATTAACGGTGAATGGATTAGTTCAAAAGGTCAGCAAACATTGGATGTTCCAAATCCAGCAACGAATGAGCTACTAACAAGGGTACCAATTTCCACAAAAGAAGATGTAGCATTAGCGGTAGAAGCAGCGAAGAATGCTTTTAAGTTATGGAAGGATGTTCCCGTTCCTAAGAGAGCTAGGATTCTATTTAAATATCATTATCTTTTAACAGAAAACCACGAAGAATTGGCTAAGCTGATCGTTCAGGAAAATGGCAAGGCTTATAAAGAAGCATATGGAGAAGTACAGCGAGGCATTGAGTGCTTAGAATTTGCGGCAGGTGCCCCGACGTTAATGATGGGGGAAACATTGTCAGGTATTGCGGAAGACATTGATTCGGAAATGTTTCGATATCCTTTAGGAGTTGTAGGGGGAATCACACCTTTTAATTTTCCAATGATGGTGCCGCTTTGGATGTTTCCTTTAGCGATTGCATGCGGGAATACATTTGTTTTAAAGCCTTCAGAACGAACGCCGATCTTGGCCAATAGATTGGTAGAGTTATTCTCCGAAGCTGGTGCACCAAAAGGAGTGCTAAATATTGTTCATGGGGCACATGATGTGGTGAATGGCTTGCTTGAACATAAGGATATCGCTGCGATTTCCTTTGTAGGCTCACAACCCGTCGCGAAATATGTATATGAGCGTGCTGCTGCAGAAGGGAAGAGAGTTCAGGCTCTTTCTGGAGCAAAAAATCACCATTTTGTTATGCCAGATGCTGATATAGAAAAAAGCGTCCAACACGTCATAAGTTCAACATTTGGTAGTGCAGGGCAACGTTGTATGGCCTGTAGCGTCGTGGTTGTTGTTGGCGAAAATGAACCATTTGTAAAGGCATTGAAGAAAAAAGCAGATGAATTAATTATTGGCAATGGGATGGACAATGAGGTGTTATTAACTCCTGTCATTCGAAAAGAACACCGAGATAAAGTTCTTGGATATATTGAAAAAGGCTTAGAGGAGGGGGCTGATTTAATTCGTGATGGACGAAAAGAAATCGATGATCTTCCTGAAGGGAATTTTTTAGGTCCAACTATTTTTGATCATGTAACACCTGAAATGACAATCGCAAAGGATGAGATTTTTGCTCCAGTCCTAAGCCTTCTTCGAGCGAATGATTTAGATGAGGGATTGGAATTTCTTCGTCAATCAAGATACGGAAACGGTGCAACGATCTACACCAATAATGCAAAAGCAATTCGAAAATTCCGCGAAGAAGCTGACGCTGGAATGCTCGGCATCAATGTAGGAGTGCCAGCAACAATGGCCTTTTTCCCTTTCTCTGGATGGAAAGATTCATTTTACGGTGACCTACATGTTAATGGCAAAGATGGCTTGAATTTTTTCACTAGAAAGAAAATGATCACATCACGGTTTGATGCTTAGAAATATGTTTGCGTTTCACTATATGTTGAAAAACGAAGAAATTGGAAATTAAGCGCGTCCAAATTCAGGTAGGTTTGAAATAGATTGGAGGGATTTAAAAAAATGGCTCAAACAAGTCAGTCCCAGGAAACTTTATTGAATCTCGACGAAAAGTATGTTTGGCATTCGATGAAGCCTTATAATCCGAAAGCGACCATCGTTGCCGCTAAGGCTGAAGGTTCATGGATCACAGATGTTGATGGAAATCGTTATTTAGATGCAATGGCGGGCTTATGGTGTGTAAATGTAGGATATGGAAGAGAAGAACTTGCAGAAGCAGCCTATGAACAGTTGAAGGAAATGGCTTATTTTCCTCTATCACAAAGCCATGTTCCAGCTATTAAACTCGCGGAAAAGCTCAATGAACTAATAGGAGAAGAATATGTTATTTTCTTCTCCAACAGTGGGTCAGAGGCAAACGAAACGGCCTTTAAAATAGCTCGTCAATATCATCAACAGAAGGGTGAGCATAACCGTTATAAAATCCTTTCGCGCTACCGGGGCTATCACGGTAATTCAATGGGAGCTTTGGCAGCGACAGGCCAAGCGCAAAGAAAATACAAATACGAACCATTAGCTCCAGGCTTTATTCATGTGGCACCTCCTGATTCCTATCGAGATGATTGTAATGTATCAGACCCGCATGAGTTGGATTCCGTAAAAGATTTAGACCGTGTCATGACATGGGAATTAAGTGAAACGATAGCAGCAATGATTATGGAACCAATCATTACAGGTGGAGGGGTGCTTGTTCCACCTGAGGGGTATATGAAAGCAGCCAAAGAGGTTTGTGAAAAGCATGGTGCACTTTTGATTGTTGATGAAGTCATTTGCGGATTTGGTCGGACAGGGAAACCGTTTGGTTTTATGAACTATGGAGTGAAGCCAGATATAATTACGATGGCGAAAGGAATTACGAGTGCTTATTTGCCGCTTTCTGCGACAGCTGTGAGAAAAGAAATCTATGAAGCCTTTAAAGGTTCCGAAGAATATGACTTTTTCCGGCATGTAAACACATTTGGAGGAAATCCTGCTGCTTGTGCATTAGCATTGAAAAATATAGAAATCATGGAACGAGAAAATTTATTTGATCGTTCACGTGATTTAGGAGAAATTTTATTAAAAAATTTGACCAATCCTCTTCAAGACCATCCTTATGTCGGTAATGTCCGAGGAAAGGGGTTATTGATAGGGATTGAATTGGTGAAAGACAAGAATACAAAAGAGCCTTTAGATTCTAATCTTGTCAATGAGGTCATCGCAGGCTGCAAGCAGAAAGGCTTGTTAATCGGCAAAAATGGTGTCACCGTGGCTGGGTTCAATAATGTATTGACCTTGTCTCCTCCATTAAATATTGAACAAAAAGATATAGACTTTATGGTCAAAACACTTGTAACATCTCTTGAAAACATAAAATAGACTTTTACTAAACACTCGCTGTTATGAAATAAGCGGGTGTTTTTACTTTTTTCATGTAAAGGATCCACGTCGCTATAATCACTTTGTATGAAAGTTCTAGTGTACATGTCCCCAGCATTTATAAATATCTAAACAACGGAATTGGAATGGTTTGAGACATAAAATAGCAAGATTTTGCTAGACATACATTAATTCTTGTTAGGCTGAATATAAAATAGGAATTATTTGTTTGGGGTGAATATTAATGAAGTGGAAACCAGATAGGTTATTACACGCAACATTAATTTATATTATTCTTAGTGGGATTACATTTTGGTTGCCGTTAATTAGAGGACTATTAGATGGCAAATCTTATTCATGGCAAGGGTGGATGGGGATTGGTGGAGCAGGTGTAGGTGGAGATTACTGGATATTATTGATATTGACTTCCGGTCTGATCGCTGTAGTTTTTACGGGTTGGAGGGGTTCGAGGAAACCGTTTTATTGGTTATTAATCATATGGTTTTTTCTGTTGGTTATTGAATCAGGTTCTTTATTCTTTTCTTCAGAAATAATTTATTTCAAAGGTGACACACTAGGTGTGAACTTAGCAATAGGAAAAGTCATTTTTCCTATCGATGTTCTTTTCTTTCTTCTCTCAATCTTTTGGATTATTCGTGATAGGAAAACCGCACTTTATCAGCACAGACCCCCTTGGTTAAAGATAAATAGTTGGTTAATGATTCTGTTCTTCTTCCTTTTGCCATTACAATTCATTTTCCTCAGGCTTTTTGATCTATATAAAATATTTGATCAGATCGGAGTTTTCCTCACTGTATTTCAATGGTTTTTGCTAAACTTATCGTTTTATCCTTGGGAGAAGAAGTAGTAAATGGAAGATAGGTGACTGATTTCAAAGCAATGGATAAGCCAAAATTGAATGATTTTGAATAAATACAGAATTAACCCGTTAGCCTGAGCGGTTCACATATAGCTTCAAAAAGGGGAATTTATTGCTTGTATATCGATAGGACAAGGGGGAACTATACCCATATTTTTTCAAAAGTCCAAAGTGAAATCATATCAAGTTAGGAACAGTGAACCTATTATTACTATGACCCTCCTAAACACTCGCTATTTTGAAATTAGCTTCTTTTCTTGCTTTTCTAGGCAAATATCCCTTTACTAGAACTCGTATTATTTGTAAAATTATCTTGAATACTATTTTTTAACATTAAAGGAGGAATCAGGGTCTGATGAATAAGTTTGTTGTTTTGGCGATGGTTTGAGTTTAAACGGGATAAGTCTGCCCATTTTCACTACTACCAATCGTAAAACAACGGACAATTTGACCCTTTTTCTCTATTTATATTCGTGTTTCAGGTGTATAGCCAATAAATGGTTACCTAAAATATGTTTAAGGTAGAGGTGTATTTCTCTACCTTTTTTATTTGGATTTTCCGAAAAGTGAATATGACCGGGTTTATTTATTTGTCCTCTCTTTTTACGATTGGTTCATTTTATAACCAAAAAAGGAGAGACCTAATATGAGTATCTTGAATGCAGAAAATGTAACGGTATTTTATGGAGATAAATTAGTTTTGAAAAATATAGAGTTTCGGTTATTAAATAAGGAGCGAGTTGGATTAGTTGGCCCAAATGGTGCTGGAAAATCCACATTATTTCAAGTATTGTCAGGAAATATCCTCCCGGATGAAGGCGCAATAAAATGGCAACCCAATATACAGGTAGGCTATTTAGAGCAGCATATGGATTTATCGGAGGGGCTAAGTATCCGTAATTTTTTACGGAGTGCCTTCCAGAATTTATATGCTTTAGAAGAAGAGATGATCCAGCTTCTTGAAAAGATGGCAATTTGTGACTCAAATGAACTAGAAAAGAGTTTAAATCGATTTGCATATATTCAAGAGCAATTAGAGCATCATGACTTCTATTTTATTGATCCGAAGATTGATGAAATTGCATACGGTTTAGGTATTCAAGTGTTAGGGATGGAAAAAGATGTCTCTCAATTAAGTGGTGGACAGCGAACGAAACTGTTGCTTGCTAAATTGCTATTAAAAGAGCCAGATGTTCTGTTGCTTGATGAACCAACCAACTATTTAGATTATGAACATATAAATTGGTTAAAGGACTACCTGAAAAACTATAAAAACTCCTTGATTTTAATTTCCCATGATACAGAGTTTCTTAATGAGGTGGTCAATATCATATACCATCTTGAGTATAAGCAATTAACGAGGTATGTTGGGAATTATCAAAAATTTATTGAAGTTTATGAATTTAGAAAGCAGCAAATCTTTATCAATTATGATCGTCAACAAAAAGAGATTGAAAAGCTTGAGACCTATATTCAGAAAAATAAAGTACGCGCATCCACATCGAAACAGGCGAAATCACGTGAAATCAAATTATCAAAAATCGATCGAATTGATAAACCAGAAGCAGCTGCTAAACCGAAGTTTTCATTTGCGATATCAGAAAAACCAGCTAGTTTAATTGTAGAAGCAAAACAACTGGAAGTCGGTTATGAAACATCGTTATTACCTCCATTCCAATTCAAATTGAAAAGGGGCGAAAAAGTCGCCATTATTGGCCATAATGGGATTGGCAAATCAACAATGTTAAAAACGATTATCGGTGAACTTACTCCATTTAATGGGAGTGTTTCTTTCGGACAAAATGTAAAACCAGCTTATTTTGCCCAAGAATGGAACACAACTTCAAATGAAACACCTCTTGAATACATTTGGTCCAAACATGAAACGATGACCCAAAAGGAAGTCCGACAAGCATTGGCCAGATCAGGACTTAAAACGGAACATATTTTTCAACCTTTGCATTCTTTAAGTGGTGGAGAGCAAACAAAGGTTAGATTATGTCAATTAATCTTAGAAAAGAGCAACTGGCTTATTTTAGACGAACCGACGAATCACTTAGACTTATTAGCCAAAGAATCCTTAGCAAATGCCCTACAGCAATACGAGGGAACTATTTTACTCGTTTCCCATGAACCAGATTTTTATAAGGACTGGGTATCACAGGTTTGGAATTTGGAACAAATGTAAGAAAAGGATAAAGGACGAAAAAATGCGATTCGATTCAGGAATCGCATTTTTTTTCAAAACGGGCATTTGCTTTCCCCATTATTTCTATAGTATTTTTGATTTTTATAAATCCAGTTTTGCGGTAATATTTAAATTTTGAATGATTGAAAAATAATGAAAGGCTTTTTTTTCTAATCTCATATTTATTTAAAGTCTTTTCTTTGAATCAGAACATCATTCTCTAATTAATACTACGACCTAATTGTCGGTTAAACTTTAAAGGTATAAATAAATATAACGCATATGCAAAAGACATCCATGCTGTAAAAGCAATAACCTGTGAATCATCTAGTTTTGGAAAAAACATATGATGATTAGATAAAGAAAATGTGTCTAACACTAAACCAATAATAGTACCAAGTACCCCGAATTTTAACGGTGCATTGTTTGTTTTATCGAATAATAGATACACATATGTAACACCCCACAGTAAAACGGATGTTCCAACTAATAAGAGGAAAATGCTGAAAACGAATTCATTTGTATCAGGACTGAAGAGAACGTGTTCCCCAAAAAACCTGAAAAATAATGAAGCAAATAGCCATACTAAAACACCCCATGTTGCCGTGAATAAATAGCCTTTCATTATTGGACCTCCTTACTTACCAAAGTGTTAAGTCCCTTAACTAATTGCTCAAGTTCCTTGTATGTTTTTTCAATTGGAAGATCTTTTTGTAATAATGCCTGTAATGCCAACCCGTCGACAATGGCATTTAATAAAATTCCCCACGTCTCAAGAGTAACCCCTTCTATGGGTGATTCCGTCCACAAGTTCAATAAATTTCCAGTTAGAGCTTTATTTTCTTTCATAATAATTTCGCCAAGTTTACCTTTTATGTCCACATTATTAAAGCTTAGAGCAACCAAGGAAAAAAATAATTTATGAAAATAAGAGTCATATGAACAACGACTTTTAGCCGATGCAATAGCTTGCTCTATCAAATATTCACTACTATGAGATATTTCTTGCCAGCTGGTTTCACAAATGTCTTGAACAATATCAATCAATAGCTGTTCCTTTGTTCTAAAATGGTAATAGATTGTACCTTGTGTAACTCCTGCCGTTTCAGCAACTGCTCGTAATGTGAATTTTTCAATTCCGTTATCGACCAAACATTTCTTTGCACAGTTAATTAGTTCACCCTTACTTATCACATTTGATTTTGCCATTGTATCATCTCCTTTTAGTTATTCAACTAACTAACTGTATAGTAACAACAAAGAATAATCATTACAATCATTTCTTTGTTAAACTTTTTATTCCACAAAATACAAAGATTTATGGTTAATATGTTATTAGGCTATTAAATCAGTAATTCCACTATATACTCCGAAGACTCTATAAAAATATGACATTAGTAATTTGTATATGAATCTATTAAAATGTAAGATAGCGTTCATATTATGCAACAAGGAGGATATATAGATGAAACTTGTCTCATGGAATGTGAATGGTCTTCGGGCTTGTACAAATAAAGGGTTTTTAGATTACTTTCATGATATAGATGCCGATATTTTCTGTGTTCAGGAAACGAAATTGCAGGAGGGGCAAATCAATCTTGAATTGGATGGTTATTCTCAATTTTGGAATTATGCAACGAAAAAAGGGTATTCAGGTACAGCGATTTTTTCAAAAAGAAAACCTTTGTCCGTACAATATGGAATCCGTTCAGAGGAACACGATTCGGAAGGTCGAGCGATTACATTAGAGTTTGAGGAATTTTATCTTGTCAATGTTTATACACCTAACTCACAACGTGATTTAGCAAGACTGGAGTATCGATTAAGATGGGAGGAAGAAATACGAAAGTACTTATTAGAATTGAGCTCAATGAAACATGTTATTCTCTGTGGAGACCTTAATGTAGCCCATTCTGACATAGATTTAAAGAATGCGAAGTCTAATAGAGGAAATTCTGGTTTTACTGATGAAGAACGTGGGAAAATGAGTGAATTACTAGACAGTGGATTCGTTGATACATTTCGACATCTTTATCCAGATACAGAAGGCGCATACACATGGTGGTCATACATGAATAAGGTCAGAGAACGGAATATTGGTTGGAGAATCGATTATTTTATTCTCTCAGAAAAGGCAGCAGAATTCATTAAAGATTCTCAAATACATTCATCTGTTATAGGCAGTGATCATTGTCCAGTCGTTTTAGAAATTGATTTTAAATAATGGCTGTGCTTAAGGACAGTGTTGTATATTGAACTGTTGATTGGAGCAAAAGGCGCTTGACTCCTGCGGGAGCAGCGGGACAGGTGAGACCCCACAGGCGCGAAAAGCGCCGAGGAGGCTCACTGCACGCCCTGCGGAAAGCAAGCGCCTGAAGTGGAAATCAGCATTCTACTTTAATAATCTTAATTAATAAAAGGAAGGGACGAATTCAAAATGAATCGTCCCCCTTTAAATTTGGAACATTGTCATTTTCTACACAAATAGTAGCAAACTAATGATGATTGAAGGGAGGAGTCCGAAAATGAGTAAATTAAATGATTTATATCCACTCGCAGTCCAGCATACAAAACGGAAAATATATGAAGATATTGACCGCTATTTAGAAAATAAAGAGAAACCTCCAACTTTTGAACAGTATATCGAAGATCGAATCCATTATATTGATCAGATTTGGATGAATGTGTGGTTAAACGAAACGAATAATAAGGTTTCAAAAAGTGATAAGAAACAATTTTTAAGTGAAAAAGGATTTGAAACAGAAGGAATCGAACGGAAACTGATTCAATCTTTGTTTCGAACCGAAATGAGAACGTATCAACCGTTTCAAGTGCAAGAGTGGTTAAAGCAAACGTTTTCTAATCAAGAAGGAAAATGGCTAGAAAGGTATGAACAAGCGAGACATTATTTTTTCAATCGTGAGTTTGAAGAACAAATTTTGGAAAAAAGAGAAAAATTACTAGAAGAGCTTGAGGATTGGGCAATTGATTTTATAAATGAGAAGGTAGAAGATTTCTATTTGTATGTAAGAAGTTTCATTGCTTATCGTTTAAGAGAAGATTTCAAAAACAAAACAAAGTATCAAAAAGTCGACACTTTTGCATTGGAATTGAAGTTGGTTGAACAAGGAGCCTTCCAACTGGAATCCTATGCCACCATGACTGATTTTTTGGAAGAATTGACTGGGGAAATTCATAAAACGTTTCACTTTGGACGGTCATATTTTGAATATGAAACGTATTATTATGCCTATGAAAGGGCCATTTATGAATATGTAAAAGAATTGGTTTCAGGCCTTATTTTATTGGAGTTACCTGTAGAACTTGTTAATCAGTATCATGAATTATTTGATGAAAGTTTGACTGAATTACAACTAAAGGAACTACTAGAAGATCCTCTAATCGACTTATTTGATCATGTTTTTCCAAAAATACAAGAAGAGTATTTGTCTGATTTGATCAGATTATCTGATATTCCTTTTGATATGGATCTTCATAAAGAAATTTATGAACAGGACCTTGCTGCTTGGGCAAAAAGAAAAATGGAAGAGCTGGCTGAGTTGGAGCGGAAAAGGGAAGAAGAAGCCCGAATGATGGCTGATATATTTGGTCGTGAATACAGTTCTTCTTACGGAAAAAATATTCGCTACGTCCTTCATATTGGGGAGACGAATACAGGAAAAACTCACCATGCACTTGAGAAAATGAAGGAAGCAGAGAGTGGTTTGTATTTAGCTCCATTAAGATTATTGGCACTTGAAGTATACGACAAATTGAATGCAGAAGGTACCCCATGCTCGTTAAAAACAGGAGAAGAAGAAAAGGTGGTACATAATGCACAACATATATCCTGCACGGTAGAAATGTTTCATGAGAAGGATTTCTATGAAGTGATTGTCATTGATGAAGCGCAAATGATTACTGATAAGGATCGGGGCTTTTCGTGGTATAAGGCCATTACGAAAGCAAATGCAAATGAGGTACATATAATCGGAAGTAAAAATGCAAAATCAATGATGTTGAAACTTTTAGGAGATTCTAATATTGAAATCCATGAATATAGACGGGAGACTCCGCTTGAAGTGGAACCGAAGGATTTTAATATGAATGATGTAAAAAAAGGTGATGCCCTTATTTGTTTTTCAAGAAAGCGAGTATTGGAAAATGCCGCTAGATTACAAAGGTCAGGTCATTCGGTCAGTATGATTTATGGAAGTATGCCACCTGAAACGAGACAAAAACAAGTTCAGCTGTTTATTAAGGGAGAAACGAAAGTGATTGTCTCAACGGATGCGATTGGGATGGGTTTAAATTTACCGATTCGTCGAATTGTGTTTTTAGAAAATGATAAATTTGATGGGACAAAACGAAGAACACTGACATCTCAGGAGGTTAAACAAATTGCTGGCCGTGCTGGACGTAAAGGTATTTATAATGTAGGGAAAGTGGCATTTTTCTCTGATAATAAAAAAATGAAGGAATTATTAGAGAAAGAAGATGTCCCTGTCCATCAGTTTGCAATCGCCCCAACAACGGGTGTGTTTGATCGTTTTCAAAAATATTATCGGGACTTAGGCACCTTTTTTGAATTATGGGAAGAATTTGAAAGTCCTAAGGGAACGAAGAAAGCATCCCTCTCCGAAGAACGCGAGCTTTATAAACTGATTCGGGGGACGGATATTGAAGGACGTTTATCACTGGCAGATTTGTATGGTTTTTTACATATGCCTTTTTCCTCGAAAGAGCCAGAGCTTATTGAACAATGGAAACAAAGTATGTTTGCTATTGTAGAAGGGCGAGATCTACCAGAACCTAAGGTGAAAAAGCGAAATCTTGAGGATTTGGAGTTAACATATAAAGCAATTGGGTTGCATCTATTGTTTTTATATCGTCTAGGTCAGAGGACAGAAGCAATTTATTGGGAGCGATTGAGAGCTAGTATTAGTGATGATGTCCATGAAAGTTTAAAAACTGAAGTCAAAACCCTCACGAAAAAATGCAAAAACTGTGGGAAAAAGTTATCGTTGGAACATTCCTTTCCGATTTGTAATAGTTGTTTTGAAGCAAGATCACGGCGTAGGTATGATGATTATGAGGGGTGGAATTGATTTTTTGCTATTTTATTACTAATCATCATTTTGATTGCTTTAAGATGTAAATCAAGTACACCAAATTTTCTATAAAAAATGAGCCCCGTGGCTCATTTTTTTGTTAAAGCAGTCTAATTTCTGAACTATCAAATTTGATAAAAACATTTATGAATTCCTATTAAAACGGGCTTTTTTGACTAAATGTTTTACTCATTGACAAATGATACTACTCTGCGTTACTATATACCAGTAATAAGTAATACTAAATATCCGTATCACAAAATACTCGTGATACAGAGTACTGTAAAAATACAATAAAATACAAGTGGTGAAAAATTTGGAAAATATAACAGAAATGCTGAAAGGAGTGCTTGAGGGGTGTGTGCTTGAGATTATCAGCCGTGGCGAAACATACGGCTATGAAATCACGCAACAGTTGCGAGAACTTGGCTTCACTGATGTGGTTGAAGGCACAGTTTATACGATAACCATGCGGCTTGAGAAAAACAATCTGGTGGACATTGAGAAAAAGCCATCCACTATGGGACCACCAAGAAAATTTTACACACTCAACTCAGCAGGTCAAGAGTACCTTGAAGTTTTTTGGAAAAAATGGGAGTTCGTCTCAAGCAAAATTAATGAACTCAAAACTAACATTAAATCGAAAGGAGAAGTAATATGAGTTTTATTGAAAAAATTATCGGAAGTCTGGATGACAAGCGAGAATGGAGGGCGATGGAGGCGCGAGCGAAGGCACTTCCAAGTGAGTACCGAAATGCTTACAAAGCTATTCAAAAATATATGTGGACTACTGGTGGTGGTCCCACCGACTGGAAGGACAGCAGTCGTATATTTATCGGCATTCTTGACCTCTTCGAGGAAGGAGCAGCGGAAGGCAAGAAAGTTACAGACCTGACGGGCGAGGATGTGGCTGCTTTTTGCGATGACCTGGTGAAGGATGAGCAAACTTGGAAAGACAAGTATCGCAAAGAGTTGAACGATACCATTGGTCGTGGCTAACGACGAAATGCTAGTTGTTTTGCCTAACGTCGACACTCACGAGGTAAACCTGAAAATATCGATAATACTTACTGAATAGCTAGTTACATATGTGAATTTCAAATTTCACGTACACTATTCAGTTCTTTTTTTATCCTGGTAGTAAGTCATACTGATTATCAGTCATGCTAAGTAGGGGAATATAGGTAATCTAACTACGCAAGGTGCTCGATCGGATCTCTAGTCGGCATTGTTTGAATGCGAGCCACAAGCCCGCTTATCAGACAAAGCTTCATAATTTCCGAATCTCGCAAACAACCTTGCTACGTTTTTAAAGGAGGAAAAAGTATGAGCAAAGCAGCGATTTCTGTAAAAGGATTAAAAAAATCCTTTAAAGACAAGGAAGTCTTAAAGGGGGTGGATTTTGAGGTGCAGCGTGGCGAAATTTTCGCACTACTAGGCTCAAATGGAGCGGGCAAGACGACGACGGTCAACATCCTCTCGACGCTGGTGAAGCCCGATAGCGGCCAAGTAGGTATTTGTGGCTTTGATGTTCAGCGCCAACCGGATCATGTTCGCCAGAGTATTAGCCTAACAGGGCAGTTCGCAGCTTTAGACGGAATGCTCACTGGGAGAGAAAATCTGATGATGATTGCCAGGTTGCGTGGTGTTTCCAATCCTGCCCATGTCGTCGACAATCTGCTTGCAAGATTCAGCCTGACCGATGCAGGTCACCGCCGGGCGGATAAATATTCCGGCGGGACGAAACGCCGGCTTGACATTGCTATGAGCTTGATCGGGACGCCAGATGTTATTTTTCTCGACGAACCGACGACAGGGCTTGACCCCGAAGCGAGAATCGAGGTCTGGGAAACGGTTAAGGAGCTTGCCGACGGTGGAAAGACCATCTTGCTAACGACCCAGTACCTGGAGGAAGCCGAACAACTGGCGGACCGTATCGCTATCCTGCATGGTGGAGAGATCATTACGACCGGTACTCTCACCGAACTCAAAGAGATGTTCCCGCCAGCGAAAGTGGAGTACATTGAGAAGCAGCCGACATTAGAGGAAATTTTCCTCGCGATCATCGGCAAAAGGGAGGAAAAGTAAATGAAAAGCAAAACAGGGGTATTACTAGGTCGTTTAATGCTCAATATCCTGCGAAGCCCGGATACGATTATCACGGTGGCGATTACGCCGATTATGATGATGCTACTGTTTGTCTACGTATTTGGCGGTGCCATAGAATCAGACACGGACAACTACGTCAATTATTTATTGCCGGGAATCTTGCTGATGGCTATTGCATCTGGCGTTGTTTACACTTCAGTAAGGTTGTTTACGGATGTAAAGAGCGGGCTGATGGCGCGTTTCATTACCATGCCCATCAAGCGCTCGTCGGTATTGTGGGCACACGTGTTAGCCTCGCTTGTTTCAAATGCACTTACTGTCGTGGTGGTTATCCTTGTCGCTATCTTGATGGGCTTCCGTTCTAGCGCTGATATTCTGGCTTGGCTCGCGGTAGCTGGGATACTCGGGCTGTTTACAATAGCGCTGACTTGGCTGGCGGTCATCCCCGGATTGACAGCAGGGTCTATGGAAGGGGCGACAGCCTACTCGTACCCGCTGATTTTCCTACCGTTTATTAGTTCGGCTTTTGTCCCTACCGAAACCATGCCTAAACTTGTCCGTGCGTTCGCTGAGAACCAGCCTGTGACTTCAATTGTGAATGCGATTCGTTCCCTTTTGTATGAAGGGGCAGTTGGCAACGGTATCTGGACCGCGCTTGCCTGGTGCGTCGGCATCATGGTCATCTCTTACTTCTTCGCCAGTAAAGAATTTAAACGCCAGCTAGGGTAATATAAAATAGAAATAATAAAATTTTAGTTCTTTAGTAGATTATTACATCCGCGACGCTCAGATTTTTTCTGAGCGTCGCGGATAACTATTTATATTATTGCTTTACTGATGAAAATTCGCTATTTAGCTATTGTTATAAGCATTTTCTTCCCGATAAATGAACCTGTTTTTCAAACATAGACGAGTTTTTTCTCATTTATTTTGCTTACAAATAGTCAATTAACTGAAAAAGCACCTCAAAACCATATGTATTCTACTCCATATAAGAATCATTAATTTCTAAATCAACCTTGATTTCTTCTGGTAGTGTGTGGGAGGCACTAGGAATTTTTCGTGGTTTATAATTAATTAAATCAGATGAAAAGACCATAATGACTAAAATACCTTCATATGTTTTCGCCTTTATTAGTATGGGTTGATTAAATTTATTTTGAAAACGGAAGTCTGGGCCATACCAGCTGACAGTTGCGTCCCGGCCATCTGGAACATAAGGAACTCGTTTACTATGCGAATACCTCTGAATAATTTTTAAACCTGCATTATCTACGGCATTAAACAGGGTAGAGGACACTTGGCAAATCCCTCCCCCTATCCCTTCAGATAATTCTCCTTTAACAATGACGGGAGCTAATAAATACCCCTTATCTTTCGTTCTTTTCCCAACGGTTCGATTGAATGAGAATGTTTCTCCAGGGAAAATAACTTGATTATTAATCGCTTCTGCCGCTAAATGAATATTATGAGAGCGTGTTTTGTTGCCTGCATTATAATAGGTAACATAATGGCCAATTCGTTGTTCACGAATGGTTGAAAGTAATTCCGTATCCACCTTGGGAAAAAGGGTATGTGTCGGAACATCAATGATTTTTGGACCTGATTGAAAAAAACTATCATAAAGCATAGCGGTAAATCTCTCACGATCCAAGATAAAACCCTTCTGTTCTGGTTGGATGGTTCCATGATCGTCGATGGAGGCATTTATTGGTTCGATATATATTTGTTTCTCCAATTGATTAAGAAATTGTTGATACGAACTAATATTTAGAAAAGGTCCACCAGGAATGGGCAAAATATAATCAGAGTTTTTGATAATGGCAATCGTATTCTTATCCTGTTGGACGATGATTTCGTCATTTGGAATCATTTGCTGAGCTAGTAGTAAAATACCTAATATCCAAGATACTTTCATCAACGTACATTCCTCCCGTTGTTAGTATTGGCAATGAAATACCATTTCATGTGAAAATTGTTAAGTACAAACAAAAAGGCGCAAGCATGTTCCTTAATAGGACTTTGCTTGCGCTTTCGTATATTTTTACTTTCTTGGATAAACATCTTTTGTTGTAAGGACCTCGAAAGAATCTTCCACATCTTCAGCAAAGCGGACAGGATCTTCAATTTTTTCAAAATGAATATACATGAGGCGAGGGTCATCAAATAACCAATGATTATGAAAGGCTGTAACAATAATTTTATGTTCTCGTAAGCGACTTACAAGCGGATTGAATTCTTCTTGTAAAATGACAGATTCTCCGCTACAAAGAGCAGTACCATCTCTTGCTAATGATTCAAAAGTAAACATTTGAGGGATCGCTAGGAAAGAATTCGTTCGTCTACCAAGAATGGTTGGTTTAATATTTGTGCGAGCTCTCATTATCGTACAAATCCCATTTTCAAAAGTATGCATTCCACCAAGAATGTCATGAAATTCGTTGCAAAGCTCTTCGGATGGAAAGGAACGATTATGATGGAAACCGAATGTATGACCAAATCGGTGGTTCCTAGAGTTTAATACTTCTAGAGCGTCCCTTACATTTCTTGCAAATGAAAGGGGTAAGTCAATCGTCTCAAAATGAATATACATTAATCTAGGTTCATCAAATAGCCAATGGTTGTGAACGGCAGTGACAATAATCTCATGCTCTCGAAGCCTAGAAATGAATGGATTAATTTCATCCTGAAGAATGACCGTTTCCCCAAGGCAAAGCGCTCTTCCTTCATTATCTATGTTTTCAAAAGAAAAAGCCTGGGGTACAAACATAAATGAATTTGCTCTGCGCCCTAATACAATGGGACGAATGTCTTCCCTTGATTTAGACGCTGTACAGACACCATTAATAACACCTGGATTTGCCCCAAGAATTCTCGCAAATTCTTCGCAAAGTTTACTAGGTTGGTTTTCCATCAAGAATCACCTCTTTGATTTTCTCTAGATAGTGTATGTTATGGATGACAACCTGTAAGGGCAAATTTCCTATATGGACAAATAAATAGAGGAATTTCAAGGAATAAAATTCTGACACTGTCAAAATTAAGACCTACTCAATCTTGAAAAATTTTTTCTTATAATGGGCAAGTGCTAACAATGGAAAAATATATTGATAGCTATGGTAATGAATATAAAATCCACCTGCCATTCCTTGGCCTGTTGGATAGTTAGCTTCCCAATCTTCTTTTTCAAAAGGCTTAAAAAGGAATTTAATACCTGCTTCGATTTCTGGAGTTGATTTTTCTGAAGCTGAAATTAAAGCATCTAATGCCCATGCGGTATGTGTGACCGTACTTTTTCCTAATGGAATATAGCGATTTTCACTGTCGCTTTTGCATGATTCACCCCAGCCACCATCACGGTTTTGGATGCTTTTTAACCATGTGACAGATCGCCTGATGGCAAGGTGATTCGGCTCAATTCCCGCTGCGATAAGGCCCGTGACAGCTGCCCATGTTCCATATATATAACAAATACCCCATCTGCCATACCAAGATCCGTCATCTTCTTGTTGACTAAGTAGCCAATTAACCCCATGTTTTATTGCCTTATCGTTTTTTGATAATTTTGTATATCTTCCGAAAAACTCGATTGTTCGCCCTGTTAAATCAGGGGAAGATGGATCGGCAATTAAATATTTTATGCCTTGTATCGGTATGATCTTATAAATTTTTTTGTTTACGTTTTTTTCAAATGCTGACCAACCGCCATCATCATTTTGCATAGAGAACAACCATTTTATGCCTCTGTCCCATGCTTGGTGGCTATTTGGATTTTTATTAACTGTTGATACGATGGAACGCATGGAGGCTGTCGTGTCATCTATATCTGGGTTAATCGTATTCACATTCGAGAAACCCCAACCTCCAGGTAAATGTTGAGGATTATGATACGCCCAATCACCAAATTTATAATGCTGTCGTGATAGTAAATATTGATTTGCTTTACGAACCATTGGGTCAGTCTCTGACACACCAGCTGCTTGTAAAGCATAGTTAATCAAGGAAGTATTCCAAACCGTAGCGGTTGTATACTGGATATGGGTTTTCCCGTTTATTTCACATTTCATTGATTTTATTCCTGAAATTGCATTTTTAATCGTCGGGTGATCTTTAGGATAGCCAAGCGCGAGTAAGGCGTAAACCATGAGAAAGGTGGAGCTGAAATAACTGTAAAACGTGCCATCGGGTTCAATTCTATCCAACATATATTGTTTTAATCGTTCGATAGCTAGAATTTTATTCTCTGAGGGAACTCCGAGTAAGCCTTTTATTCCTGATTTGATGATTGATAGAATATTACCCCACTTACTTGATCTCATCCACATTGAGTATTCTTCATTCCATTCGCTCCCCCTATTTACAAAAAGATCTGATAGGTCAGGACTTTTATTCGTTCGAATGCTATATTTTTTGTTTTCAAGAATGAGAATTGGAGAAATATTAGCTCTTCCGTAAACAGAGAAATCGAAGAAATTGATAGGGAAGGAATTAGGTAGAAGAATGATTTCAATTGGAATAGGGAAAAAATTAGGCCATGGTAACTGACCCGTTATCGCAAGCATGATTTTCAATAACATATGACTCTTTTCAATCCCCCCATTTGCTAAAATGAATTTTCTCGCAGCACGAAGTTTAGGATCTGTTTTTGGATAATAGCCAGAATATAGTAAAGCGTAATAAGCTTCCATGGTCGATGTAATATTTCCGTTTCCTTCATCATAAAACAACTTCCAAGATCCATTTTTCTCTTGTTTACTCATAATTCGTTCCGCAAGCTCTTCGATTAATTGCTCATCATTAATTTGTAAAGAGCGCAATAAAATAATCATATAGGAATCTGTGGAGACACCCGTCTCGAAAGGGTAATCCCATGTCCCATCATCTAGTTGATCCTTTTTTAATCGATCGATGATCCGGTTCATTTCAGGTATTGGATTTAGTGTCATCATTACTCATCCTCCCTAAAGGATTCCTTTTTACCTAAACATATTCAGCTTTTCGTGAAAGCATTCAAAAAGGTGGTGATTCAAGTTTTTTTGATAAAGAATAAACATAAAAGGCGTTCCTTTACAACATCACTTCTTGAATTAAAAGAAGAAATAACAAGCTTGAATCCCCTAATTAAGAGTCCGATTAAGATCGAAGAGCGAACACTACTTGAAAAAATTAATCATACAACAAAGGAGTTCAATACAAATAATGTAACGAGAACAAAAGCTTATCTTGATTTTTATCGTCTTCATCCTGAGATTCATTGGGCATTTCTTGGCCATATGGTTTCTAGGAATGGCGGCTGGAATATGACAGATTTAAAAGGGGATTTCATTTCTAGATTGCTAGAAAGGCGCGCGAAACAAGAATTTTTTTCGTTTTTGGAAAGGGGAAATTGGCTCATTTTTCAAGATGCTTTTCCGCAGTTTATGTTATATGAAGAAAGTTTAAAAAGAAATCGGAATCTATTCCATCTCTTATCTTACTTTAATGTTTCTCAATTTATGGAAGGTGTATGGAACTATTTTTGGAGAAAAGGAGATAAGTATATTTTAACGATGGCTTTAGTTATAAATGAACAAAGTTATTTAGAGGAAAGAGTGATGAAGAATGTTCATTTTAAAGAAAAAGTCTTTAACACGATAGAGTTCAAGCTGCAGGAGTTACTGTCTTTTAATCACATTCTCTTTCCTTATGATCAGAACGGAGTTACAAAAATCATTGGGCAAACGCTTAATCAGTTTGGCTCGTTGCATGAACGAATATTACTCGGCAAACGATTATACGCTTTACTTTTTTCAAATGACTCTTTATTAAAAAACGCTGAAAAGTGGGCAATCGAACATCCGCATACAAGTTCAAGAAAAGATTACTGGCCGCATTTGTTTAATGATGTAAAGGAGTACACTCCGGGTAACTTATATATTCGTAGGTTGAAAAAATGCCAGCTACGGAAAGGAAAAGCAAGACTATATAGTCCCAAGCTTGAATTCGCCTGGAAAAATGTTGTTCATGAGCCAGCGGAAAAGGGAGATTGGTATAAAGACTGGAGAGTGATCGATTATTTAAATAATGAGGATATCAATATAGATGGAGAGATTAAAAATGAATATTGTGAAACCCTTGAAAGACTTGAACTGGCAACTATCGCCAAAAAAGCTATTTTTCTGTAAAAAAGATATTTCTATTCTTTTATTGGCATCCCTAATCGGAACTTATTTAGATTTATACTTTGTTGGAAAAGGGTACTATTCATTTCCGTACCGTCTATTCCCAACTATTTTTTCTATTAATATTGCATTCACATTAGTTATTCTACCTATTTTCACCTATTTATTGATCTTGTTTGTTAAAAAAATGGATGGGTTGAAAGGGTTGGGAGTGCTGATTTTAGTTAGTCTGATTATAGCTTGTATGGAAAAGTTTTCTGAAGAAGTTGGCTTTTTTATCCATCATGAGCAGTGGAAACATCTGTATTCATTCTTTGGTTACTTTTTATATTTGGTGGTTATGTGGGGGTTTTATCGGTGGGTAAATAAATAAAACTGTAGGGGATCTCCTTTAGATGCGGGTTCCCCTACAGTGTGAAGAACATTAAAGACATTTTATTTGTGAAAAGAGAGGGCTTTGTCTTTAAGAGTCTTTGTTAAAGACATTTCTCCTTTGAATTTGACCCATTAGAAAACTACCCTTGGAGTTATGTTTTAAAGTAAAACTTTCCTACCTTCTTTCGCTGACTTACGGATCGCATCAAGGACTTGTTGAGTCGCATGTCCTGTTTCAAAATCAGCAAGATAAGGGTGTTTACTTCCAGAAACTAAGGTTTCATGTAGAGCATCGAGCATTCTATGAAAACCGTTATAATAGCGGGCAGCGATGACTGGCATTTCAGCAGGTGCGTTTAAATCAGGTACTAATTCGACTTCTTGAAGCGATTCATCTCCAAATCCAAGCAGCACTTTATTGTCATCAAGCATGACGAGCGTACCTTCACTGCCGAAAATTTCTAAACGCCAGTTATTTGCCGTATGTCGGGCTGCGGATAATAACTCCATAGTAACGGTTGCTCCATTTTCAAGTGCTCCAATGACTTGAAAAGCATCGTCTGCCGTTCGGAGTTCTTCATTCCCATCGACATCTGTTAGAGTAGGAACATGGATTGGAAGATTAGCAAGAACTTCTTTAAATTTACTGTTCATCCACCATTGTAAAGAGTCAGTCATATGCGAACCGATCGCACCAAGCATCCCGCCACCTTTTTCCTCCTGACCTAGCCAGCCACGTGTTCTTGTGGTAAGAGATGTAAAGTTTGCATAAGAGCATAAATAACGGACGTGTAGGATCTTACCAAGTTTACCGCTATCTACAATTTCCTTTACCTTTGTACGCGCTGGAAGGAAGCGAAATTCATGATTAATCAGCCCTAATTTCGCAGTTTTTTCTTTTGCTGTAATCATTTCCGCAGTTTCAGAAGTATGTAAGGCCATTGGTTTTTCGCATAAAACATGAATACCTTTTTCGTAGGCAGTTAATACCATTTCTTTATGTAAAAATACAGCTGAAGCGACAACAACGAGATCAAGCTGTTCGTGATCTAGCATTTCTCGCCAATTTGTATAAACATTTGCGACGCCGCTTACAGACTTCGCTTCTTCAAGATTGCCTCGTGACACACTAGATAGTCCAACCACATCAAATCCTTCGTGAAAATTCATCATCGGTGCATGCACTTTTGCACCAAAGCCTGTTCCTATGATCCCAACTTTAATTTTTTTCAAAAAAATTCACTCCTTCATAAAGGTGATATTGTTATCTTACTGGTTGTTGGGGAAGATTGCGAATATTTTAACTTTAATCATTTCTTCTAATAAAACAGATAAAGGCATATAACTTTTATGAAAACGTAGGAAGGGGAAATGATCATGCCAAGCGGTTTACATCAAGTAATAGTAGGGCTACCGATCGATGAGGTTTGGGATTTTGTTAAAGATATGGATCATTGGGCTCCACTTGTTCCTGGTTACATTCATCATCAAAAAATAAATGATCGAAAGTCCACATGGGAATTTAAAAGTGATCTTGGATTTATGAAAAAGAAAGTGAGCTTAATGATCGATATAAAAGAATGGATTGAACCAACGAGAGTTACCTTTGATTTAGCTGGTATTAATGAGAAATTTTCTGGGAGCGGATATTTTGAAGCAGAAGCTATAAGCTCACAAAAAACTAAAATGACAGGATACCTCGACATCCAAGCAGAGGGCCCAATGGCAGGTATGGTTAATAATATTTTAAAAACGGTCATACCAAAAACAGCAGAAGAGATGGCGATAGGGATATCGGCAAAGTTAGAAAAATTAAAAGAATCCAGTAAGTGAAATATGAATAGATCAAAAAAAGACACATGGAAGGTTAACGGGTTCCGTTTCCTATCGCAAAACTTTAGTTTGCATTGGAAAATGTAAATGGGAATGCTTCCCTTCTTGCACCATAAAATGCTATTCAATTCGTACGGTATTGAAAGAAAAAAAGGCGAGTAAAAGACATTATAAAAAGCAAGGTTTTATGCCTTGCTTTTGTGCTTTTAATTGCCGCTTTCTTCGTACTGTGTCATTAACTTTTTATTTTTTCTTGGTAATCCGCAATTCCGTTCCCTCTTTATCGAAGTATTTTTTTTCCTATTTTGGATGGAAATTATGACTGTGTTTCCCAAACTCATCAAAGAAAACATTTATATTACCACCTCTGCGTACTGTATCTTTAATGAATCCTTAATCATTATCGGACGTATATTAATTTAACAAACGATTGGAGGTGAAAAAAATGGACCTCGTTTTATGGATGACTGTTTTGTCTGGTACCTTTATCGCAATATTCGCCGATAATAAAAAATGCAACAAGAAAAAGTGTTAAGCTTTTCCATATCTACTCAAATTATTGGTTGCTTCATAAACTGAACCCTATGTTATAGATTTATTTTTTAGGAGCACATTTTGTTTCCCCCTCTTCACCTAAATAGGGGCTTTAGGGGGCTTTTTTGTTGGATAGGTAGGAAATTCAGCTGTGTAGTCTTACTTACATAATGAACATAATAGGTCATTAGTTTACTTGCTATAAAGTTTTTAACACGTAATTAAACCATAATAATAAAAAACAACAATATTTTATGCGAATCAATTTGTAAGTTAAAATGTAGTGCAATTTGTAGATATGCACTAGGCAGTGTACCTCTTCATTTTTATATACAAATTGAACGACAAATTCACTCAAGATTATAACTAAAATCCCTCTATATCAAATAAAAATGACCTACAAATTAGTATACATTTTGCAGGTCATTTTAGTTTACATTTTTAATGTTTGCGATAGGGAACGGAACCCGTTAATGGAAGGTGTCTTTTTTTTGACTACTTCCTACCAAAATCCGCCTTTATTTCCCCAAGTTGATTGGTGTCCCATTTTAGTATTTTATTCTGATAGGTATTTTCCTTTAACCATTTTTCTGCACGTACAATCATTTTCCAAACTTCTTCTGTTTTTTCGTTTTTTACTAATGTAGTATTTGCTTTTTTGTTTCGAACCCATGAAAGGGCTGTCATTGAATCGGAATAGATGGTTGTATTTTCGCCTTTTTGTTTCAAATATGCTAGGGCATGGACAATTCCTAAAAATTCGCCAATATTATTTGTACCTAAAATAGGTCCAAAATGAAAAATAACTTCTCCCGTTTTCGTAGATACACCTTGATATTCCATCATTCCAGGATTTCCACTGCAGGCTGCATCAACAGATATACTTTCCATTTCATATGTGGTGTTACTTGGTTGGGCAGAATTACTCTTTATTTTCGTTTTGGTTTGTCCTGTTATTGAACCTCCATTATTAAATGCCTCGGTTGCTTCTTCTAATGAAGAGAAGGACTTGAACCGTGCCCCCTGATAGCCTTTTGTTTGCTTCTCACAATCAGCCCAATTGTTATAAATACCTGTTTTTCTCCCGCTCCATACAACATAAAATTTTTTCCCAGCCATTTTATTATTCCCTTCAAGTATCGTTAGATTAATCCTTCTTTCTTCTTAGAATACCATATCCTTAATATGGAATAGATATACGAACGAAACGAATCGAAAATTGTCTATAATTTGTAAATAAAAATAGACAAACAGAATATGAAATTGCATAATAATAGGAAATGGTCTGAATGTTTCGAGCATTCAGTACATAGAAGAGGACGCTGTCTACTTCTTTAAACATAATTAAGAGGAGAAGTCGAATGAACTTAAAAGAAAAGGTATTACAACTAAAAAAAGAAATTGGAAAAGTGATTATTGGTAAAGAGGAGACGGTTGAATTAGTTTTTATTTCTCTTTTGAATGATGGTCACGTTCTACTTGAAAGTGTTCCCGGTACTGGGAAAACTCAATTAGCGAAGAGCTTTGCAAAAACGATTAGTGGATCTTTTAAACGAATTCAATTCACGCCTGATTTATTGCCGAGTGATGTAACTGGAATTCAATTTTTCCATCCTAAGGAACAAGATTTCCAACTCCGCATCGGTCCGGTTATGACAAATATATTATTAGCAGATGAAATCAATCGTGCAACTCCTAGAACACAAGCAAGTTTATTAGAGGTGATGGAAGAACGTCAAGTTACTATAGATGGTGAAACCATTCCGTTACCAAAGCCTTTTATCGTTATCGCTACACAAAACCCCATTGAGTCACAGCAAGGTACTTTCGCTCTACCTGAAGCACAAATGGATCGTTTCTTCATGCAAATTCCATTAAGTTATCCATCGATCGAAGAAGAAAAGAAAATCATGCAGACCTATCGTTCAGGTACTCCTTATAACGAACTAGAAACAGTTCTTACTTTGGAAGAGATTTCTCAAATGAAGGAAGAAGTAAAGCAGGTTACGATTTCTAGTGATGTGGAGGATTACATCCTAAATATCGTTCATTTATCTCGTCATCATGATGAAATTGAAATGGGCGTCAGTCCACGTGGAACATTAGCATTAATGAGGGGAGCTCAAGGAAGAGCATTTACACAAGATAGATATTTTGTTACTCCACAGGATGTAAAGGATGTTGCTGAATATATTTTAGCTCATCGTTTAGTATTAACGATGGATGCTTCATTAAAAAAGACAAATGCTCAAGTGCTTAAATCGATTTTAAATAATGTAGAAGTACCTGCTGAAACTGGGGCGTTGAAGTAATGGCATGGAGGAAAACCATTAATGGGGGTAATACATTAGAAGGTATTACCTTAATCTCAGCTGTTTTATTGGTTTTTAGTTTTTATCAACAAACATTTTGGTTGATGTTTCTTGGAGGCTTATTGTTAGTATTAAGTCGAATGAGTATTTACTATTTAAACCATGCTGCAGATAGCCTCGAATTTGAAAACAATCGAGAAACAATCCGTCTTTCAGAAGGAGAGGAAACGACAGTAAATATTGTCCTTTCGCAGCTTAGTAGATTACCAATCTTTCAAGCTACTTTGCAGGTTAGATTGGAAAACGTTGTTGAGGGAGTAGGAATTCCATCTTTACATAGCGAATCGAACGTGGAATTAATGATCCCTATTCAATTAAAAGGGAATGATACGATTCATATTCCGTTACAACTAAAAGCAATGAGGCGTGGGGTAACTAGAATTAAATCATTAGAATTAATCATTCCTAACTTTTTTGGTTTTGGTTCCGTTGAGTTAACCTACCAGCCATATATTCAAAAGGAGTTGATTATTCATCCAACTTCCATCGCAGTACCACAGACTGATCAGTTAGTTGCAACAAAGTTACAAGGTAACTATGCCACACCTACAAGTATGTATGAGCAAATTTTAGCGCCAATTGGTACAAGGGATTATGTTTTTACAGATTCATTTCAACGGATTCATTGGAAAGCGAGTGCAAAAACACAAAACCTACAAACGAAAATTTATGAACGGACTGCTCACCATTCTTGGACGTTTATTATTAATTTACGTGAACCTAATACGCCTAACTATCATATGGGTGTAGTTGAAAATATTGAATCCATCGCAAGTAATGTAGCCTACATGGCTCAAGTTGCCACAAAAAAAGGTATAGACTATGAAGTATTTCTAAATATCCGCACGGCTAGTCAAGGTGCCGTATACCATATTCCGATCGGAAACGGTACACATCAGTTAGGAAGAGTCCTTGATAGCCTTGCAAGAGTACAACGTAATGGTAATACTCTTCCAATAAATAAGCTTCTTCGTTATGTTGATAAGCAACAACAAAATTCACCAGTTGTGATTGCTTGCGGTCCTTATGAAGAAGAGGGTTATCTTCATTTAGCCCAAATGCAGAAAAAAGGGCAAAGAGTATACCTACTTCATGATGACGTGGAATATCCAGCAATTATTCCACTCAGTCGTTCTTAAAGTGGTAGGAAATGGGTGAACATAAATGATACAGAGGATATTGCCAGCTTACTATTTTTCAATTGAAGGTTTATTTTTATATTTCCTTCTCTTTCTTTTTTATACCAGAATAGGGGAAATACCTTCTATTCCCAGCTTTGTAGCTGTACTTGCTGTTGCTTATTTGTTTTTACTATTTGGTTTGAAACAAAAGCTAGTTTCGGGAACACTTCCATTTGTAGGAGCAGTTTTATCAGGTGGGATTGCCTATGTATTTGGCTTTACATTCATGTCAATTGTATTAATTGCGGTGTTTTTATTTTTCCGTATGACAGCATTTCTAAAAGATCCGGCTATGTGGAAAGAGGAAAGGACCAAATTAGCGATTCTGTTTTATTGTAGTGCTTTCGTTATTTTTTTAGAAGGATGGGTATATAAATTCCCATTTATGAATTGGTTATTTGGCACCGTCATCATTTTCACATTGCTATTTAGTGTTGGTCGATTTTTGCAGCAAGTGGAAACAAATAAAAACGTTCGAAATGTTGGTGGAATTGCCGGTGTACTTGGGATTGCGGCTGCATTAGCTACAGCAGTAACATTTTTGATTCCGATTGCAAAGTGGATGGTTTTTACCATATTTGAAGGTTTATTTTTAATCATCGGTTTTCTTCTTACACCTATTTTTAATCTAGTTGAGAGTATCATTATTAGGGATCGTAGAAGGGCTGTCGATAAGGATGAATTTGAACAAGTAGAATTCACCGATGATCAAAAGGGAGGATTATCAGATACCCCGGTAGCTGTAGAAGATCCAATTTGGCTTTGGCTGCTTTTACTTGCTATCGTGTTATTTGTCATTTGGTTTTTCGTTAGAAAGCGGAAGATGAATAGAGACGATAATGCTCCATCATCAGGAATAGAAATTGAACATCAACCTGTTCAAAGGAATCTTGGAAAAAAACATCGATTCTTCGGGGAACCCGCTCCAAACGAGTATATCCGAAAACTGTTTTTCCATTTTCAGATTTATGCGGAGAAATACGGCATGGGTAGGTATGACCATGAAACTGTTCAGGAATGGTTTCATCGAGTGAATTTTCGAAAAGATGAAGATCTTTTTTACGCCTATGATTGTGTTCGATACGGAGAAGTGATCATTCCTAAAGATGAGGCAAAGCATTATGAAGAGATCTTTGAAGAAATGAAAAGAGAGATAAAAGAACGCAAAAAAAACGAAAAGGGTAAAGAGGCATAACAATGCTTCTTTACTTTTTTTTGTTTATTTACTTACATGCACTAAGTCTTAAGTCTTAGAAAAAGATAAATCCTCCGCTCCATTTGTCTGTATGAAAAATACAATATGATTATTTTTGTAAAAGTTGGAAGGTGTACCAAAATAATCAAATGAAAGATTGGAGAAAAGGCATGATAAGATCAATTATTCGTTTTAGTATGAAAAATGCAGTAGCACTGTTTTTAATGATGCTGCTAATCGTTGCAGGAGGTATTTACTCATTAAGGGAAATCAATATCGAAAAGTATCCGAATGTTGATATTCCTTATATGACAGTTGCCATTGTTTATCCAGGTGCATCTCCTGATCAATCGATGAAGGATATTGGAGAGCCAGTCGAAAGAGAGCTCATGAATATTGATGGTGTAAAGAATGTTTATACTGACGCTGTTTCAAATGCTGCTTATTCGACGATGGAGTTTGACATGTCGATCAGTATGAATGAGGCAGAACAGTTAGTAAGAGCTGCTATTGATAAAATAAAGCTACCAGAAACTGCTGAAAACCCTGAGATTATTTTACAAGGGCCTGAACCAGACCCAACGGTATTCTCAATGGGGGTATACGCAAGTAAAAATCAGTCAGAAGTACAGAAGTTTGTTCAAGATAGTATCATTCCTAGACTTGAAGTGATTGAAGGAGTGAATAAAGTAGAAGTTGGCGGACTAGATAAAAAGTCGGTAACCATTCATCTCTTACCAGAAGAACTTAAGAAACGTGGAATCACACTTGATGATGTAAAAACAGCGATTACAGCAAATAATCTTACCATTCCGACGGGAGACGTAACTCTATCCAGCGAAGTACTGCCTGTACGCGTCAGTAAAGAATTAAAATCATTAGATGATGTGAAAAATATTCGTTTGTTTAGTACAGTAACAGGTGCAGTGCCTAAACTTGAAAGTATTAAACTAAGTGAAATTGCAGACGTGGCCTACGGATCTGAAAACACAAGTGATTTTACGAGAATCAATGGAAAACCTGGAGTAAGATTTGGAATTGTAGCCGAGGGTGGAGCCAATGTTGTTGCTATCGTTGAAAAAGTGAAAGAAGAAGTTGAAGCTGTAAAGCTTCCAGAAGGATTTGAAATTAAAACTTTACGTGATCAATCGATAGAAATTAAAGATTCAGTGTATTCCATGCTAAGAGAAGCATTGCTTGGAGCAGTAATGGCTGTTGTTGTTACGTTTCTGTTTCTGAGAAATGTTCGATCAACGATTATTGCTATTATCTCGATTCCACTATCGATCTTTGCTTCCTTTACCGTTATTAATATGCTTGGCTACACTTTGAATATTATGACGTTAGCAGGAATAGCGGTAGCAGTTGGGCGAGTCGTTGATGATTCCATTGTTGTCATTGAGAATGTGTTTAGAAGAATTAGAGCGGCAAAAGAGAGAAATGAAAGACTTGTTGAGCAAGCAACAAGGGAAGTGGCGTCAGCCATTACATCTTCAACTATCACAACGATTGCCGTTTTCTTACCAATGGCATTTGTTCCAGGTATTATTGGAAGATTCTTTGCACCGCTTGCATGGACGATTGTCATATCACTAATCTTTTCCTTAATCGTAGCGGTTACCGTTGTTCCATTAATGTCGAGAATTTTCCTATTGAAAATTTCACCAAAGGAACATCGTGAAAATTCATTGCAAAAAGGTTATCGAAAAGGACTTACATGGGTTTTGAAAAATAGAATCGTGACTCTTGTCATGTCATTGGTACTTCTTGCAAGTTCTGTCGTGTTTATTGCCCCTAAACTGGGAACAACCTTTTTACCTCAAGAAAAAGCGAGTAATTTTGATGTGAGCATCTCCATGGAAAAAGGTAGTTCACCAGAGAAAACTAGTGAAGTAGCAGGTAAGGTTGAGAATATTTTGTTAAATAAAACAGAAGTAAAACTTGTAAGTACAAGTGTAAATGGAGAATTTGAACATGCTTCGATTACTTTTGCTTTAAAAGATTCAGTCAAAGATGCTGAAGGATTGATAAAAGATTTGCGAAAGCAATTTTCTAACATGAAGGAAGCGAAGGAAATTTCTGTTTCTGGAGTCGGAAGTTTTGCTGGAGGAGCACAGTCTCAATACGTATTGGTCGTAAATGGATCAGATTTCGAGGAGATCAAAGCAGCAAGCAAAAAAATAGTTGGTGAATTAAAAGAAATAAAAGGAATGGCAGACGTTAGTTCATCATTAGAAGGCGATGAGCCAGAAATTGAAATTGATTTAAATGAAGATAAGTTGGCTGAAAAAGCTTTGATGCCAGCGATGGTTGGAAAAAGTCTTCGTGATTTGATAAATGGTGATGTTGTTACAACGATGAATTTAGATGATCAAACAACAGATGTTAAGTTACGATTGAAAATGGATCAGCTTACTTCTTTAGAAAAATTAGGAGATCAGAAAATTATTAATTTGCTAGGTATGCCTGTTGCTTTAAAAGAAGTGGGAGAACTTAAACGTGTGAATAACAGAACTGTTATTACTCACTTAAATCAAAATGAATATGTGATGGTTTTCGCTCAAATCACCGATTCAAAAACAGGTGAAGTGTCGAAAAAGGCGGATGACGCAATCGCAAAATTGAATTTACCTAGTAGTGTGAATTACTACAAAGAAGGTGCTTCTGCCGCGATGGAAGAAGGATTCAAAAATATGGCACTCGCTATTGCAGTGAGCATTCTTCTCGTATACATGGTTATGGTTATTGCTTTTGGGGAAGGAAAAGCTCCATTTGTTATCTTATTCGCGATTCCATTCTCCGTGATCGGTGCTTTATTAGGTCTATATATTGTTAAAGAGCCTATTGGAATGCCAGCTATGATCGGATTGCTCATGTTAAACGGAATTGTTGTGACAAATGCGATTGTTCTTATCGACAAAGTCAAACAAAATGAAAAAATTGGTCTAGAAAAGCATGAGGCGTTGATTGAAGCTGGAGTCGTACGGATCAGACCAATCTTAATGACGGCCATTGCAACAGTGGGTGCTTTAATACCGATGGCGATTTCTAGTCATGCTGGAATTGTATCTGCTTCGCTTGCGGTTGTGGTCATTGGTGGATTAATTACGTCAACTCTTTTAACACTATTCATTGTACCAGTGCTATATAGCTTATTTAACCCAAGGAAAAAGTAGAAAAAAATAAAACTGAAATACATGCAAAAGCAGTATAATGAATTCAAACATTCTTTTAGTAAACTCCCCTTAAAAAGGGGGAGTCAAAAGAATGGCGGGATTCAACCATATTACCAATGAATAGGTAGGAATGATCATGTTTTCAGTTGTTAAAAATGGATTCTTCATTATTATTTCAATCATTTTGTTTGCAATCGTTATCTCTCTTATCGTACGAGAATTCAAACAGAAGCAAATTATGAATAAAAGTGAAGAGTTAGTTGTAAATGGCGGCATAAGCGAAGTTGAAGAAATTAAAATTGGAGGAATTAACCAAAGTCTTCTTATTGAAGGAGCCGACAAATCTAATCCAGTGTGCATCTTTCTACATGGTGGACCAGGAGCACCCTTTCCATTTGGTGTAAGCGCTCGGTCACTTTTTCCTGAAATCACGAAGAGTTGTACGGCAGTTTATTATGATCAACGTGGTTCAGGTAAAAGCTATGTTAAAAATATGGACGTTTCAATAATGAATATGGATCAATTTGTCAGTGATGCAAATGAAGTGGTTGATTTTGTACGAAACAAATTTAATCAAGAACAAATAGTTGTAATTGGTAATTCATTTGGTTCAATCGTTGGGATCGAATTAGCTCACCGATACCCAGAAAAAATTCGAGCCTATATTGGTTTAGGACAAGTAACGAATGTAGTCGAAGGTCAGAAGCATGCCTATCATTGGTTACAAACAGAAGCAAGTAAAAAAGATGATAAAAAAACGTTAAAAATACTTGAAGAAATAGGCGGAGCACCTTATTTCAATGAACGTGAAGCGAAACTTGGAGATCTACTAAATAAATACCCTGGTTATAATTATTTTGATGAGAATACTAAGAAAGCTAGTATACTAGGCTTGATAAAAGGTGTTTTCACTTCACCAGATTATTCTATTTCAGATATTTATAAAACTCTGATTTCAGCTCCGAAATTTAGTATATTTGATAGTAAGGACCTTCAAGAGGAAATCATCAAAACGAATTTATTTGAAACCGTACCGGAAATGAAAACATCGGTATACTTTATTCAAGGAAAGCATGATAAAGTCGCAAATTATTCGTTAGCTAAAGAATATTTAGATACATTGAAGACATCAGGAAAGAAAGAATTTTTCACTTTGGAAAACTCTGCACACTATCCTAATGAAAATGATTTTAAAGAGTTTAAGAAGATATTGGTTCGTATTTTAGAAGAAGGAAATTAATTTCAAAGCGCCTGTTATCGTCCTTATATAGGAATAAACAACAGGCGCTATTTTTGTCATGAGGCACGTTTTGATACCATTTTAGGTTGAATTTCTTTTTCAGGTATTGTTAAAAATACTACTGCCAATATGATAAACATCCCACCTACTAATTGAAACACACCAAAAGTTTCCTTCAGCCAAATAATAGATACAAGGGCTGCCACGAGTGGTTCAATGCTTGATAGAATACTAGTTTCCATTGGAGATAGATATTTTAAACTTCCAAAATAGAGAGCAAATGATAATGTTCCACTAATGATAATTAAAATAAGCATCGAGCCCGTTCCCATAGTTAAATGGTGAATCATGTTAGAAAGACTAAAAGATGGTTGTAACAAAAATAAAACTATACCCCCGAGCAACATTCCCCAACCAACAATGATAGATGTGCCCCATTTCTTTATTAGAGAATTAGGCTGTAAAGTGTAAAAAGCAAAGGTTACTGCTGTTAGTATCCCAAAAATAATCGCTTGATTTGATAAGACAATACTCTCCGCATTGCCATTGGTAATGAGGAAAAAGGTACCGAATAATGCAGCCAGAACGGCAAGTAATTGTAGTGATGTCGGCAACTTTTTATTCTGTAATGAGACCCAAATCGTAATAAGCACAGGGCCGAGAAATTGGAACAAGGTAGCGGTTACAGCATTGCTTATGCGGACAGTCTCGATAAAGACATATTGTCCTCCTAACATACCGATGATTGAAAATAATAAGAGCTGTATGACATCTTTTGGATGCTTCCAGAGTTGAAAAATAGGAACTTTCTTAAAATGCAGAAAGCCTAAAATAAATATACCAGCGATCCATAATCTTACAATTAGATAATCTATTGACGTTATCTCTGAATGTTGAAAGAACCATTGAATCATAGGACCAGAGAGTCCCCATAAAGTAGCACCGCTAATGATCATCAATTGGCCGAGTCGCCTTGACTGTTTCATGATGTAACCCCCTATGTAATTTTTGCAATGAATGTATTATATTAAATATGTGATACTATAAGTAGAGTCAGTTTTTTGTTAATTAAAGGGGTCAGTAAAGATGATTGAAATAACACCAAATCTTGATACACAAAGTGATGTGCCACTATATGTGCAGCTATATGAATATATTAAACAAGAAATGAAGGCAGGTAATCTGGAACCTTTCACAAAGCTACCATCTAAGCGGAAGTTGTCAAAATATTTACAGATTAGCCAGAACACGATTGAAGCTGCTTATGGTCAGTTAACGGCAGAAGGTTATATAGAGGCAATCCCACGAAAAGGTTTTTTTGTTTCTGATTGGGATCAGAACCTGTTAGAAGCAAAGAGAAGCATTGAAGATGTTGTAGAAAAAGCAATCCAAGATCAAAAGTTTACGTTTGATTTTACAAATACGGGAATCGATACCCGTTCTTTTCCATTTGGATTATATCGCAAATTAGCTAATGAAGTAATGACGATCGAGAATAAAGATGTACTTTTACTTGGACATCCTCAAGGGGAGTATGAACTTAGATTAGCAATTTCAAACTACTTATTTGAATCACGTGGAGTTCGATGTTCACCTAGTCAAATCATCATTGGATCAGGGACACAAATATTAATGAAAATGTTATTTCAGCTTTTAAAGGGGAGTGCATTTGCTGTAGAAGACCCTGGATTTCATCGCAAACTTGTGACTTTTGAAAGAGATCCGAGTCAAGTTAAATTAATTCCACTAGACCAAGAGGGAATCATTATTTCTAGTTTAGAAGAAAGCGGATCTAACATAGCCTTCGTCACTCCATCACACCAGTTTCCCTGTGGAATGGTTATGCCCATTTCAAGAAGAATGCAATTATTAAATTGGGCAGAAAATGGAGAAGACCGCTTCATTATTGAAGATGATTATGATAGTGAATTCCGCTATAAAGGGAAACCAATCCCCGCTTTACAAGGTTTAGACTCGAATGGAAAAGTAATTTATATGAGTACATTTTCAAAGGCGCTCATTCCATCCCTACGAATTAGTTACATGGTCTTGCCAAAACCTTTAATAGAAACGTATCAAAAGGATTATTTCTTCTATACACAAACCGTTTCACGAATTGATCAAAAAATAGTATGTAACTTTCTTGAGAGAGGTTATTGGGAAAAACATATCCAGAAGATGAGGGTTATTTATCATAAGAAGAGGGATATGCTTGTATCGGCCATTGCTGAATGGTTTCCGCAGACAGTTGAAGTGGTCGGACAAGATTCGGGATTGCATTTATTAATACGAGCGAATAATGGAATGACGGAGAGTGAACTCATAGAGGAAGCTGCTAAAGTTAGTATTAAAGTGTATCCTGTCTCTACATTTGGACATTCTGATAATCAAACCGTTATGTTGGGTTTCGCCATTTTATCTGAGGGAGAAATAAAGCAATCTATTCAGTTATTGGCGAAAGTGTGGTTTAAAAAAATGAAAAAAAGAGCCTGACTTAATCCACGGCGGGATGTAATCAGGCTCTACATGCTAAAAATTTTCACTCTTTTCTTTAACTGTTAACTTTTGTTTTGTAGAAAGTTTTTTCGTATAGAAACTATGAAGGAGCATTCCTAAAATAATGATGAGTAGACCAATCAATGCTAAACTAGTAGGCAATGGGCTGGAAAGTAAGAAAATTTCCCCAATCATGACAAATAGTACTTGGGTTGATTGGGTAGCCTCTACTGCTGCTAATTTACCTTGATGATTTCTAACCCGATCGGTTGCAATAAAAAACAAGGTCGTTGCAATGACTCCAGAACAAATGGCAACAATAAAGGATTGCAGTATTTGATCTGATGAAGGTGCTCCTGCCTGAGTGAATCCAATAATGGCAATCACAATCCAAAATGGGAGCGTTACTAAAGTCATGCCAAATACCCGTTGAAGGGGGTCTAACCTACCTTCACAAACCTCCATCATTTTTCGATTTCCTAATGGATACGCAAATGCGGCAATGACGACTGGTAACACACCGACTATGATTTGATTCAAACTTAAAGAATTCGCTTTTTCCAATTGGATGAATACGACACCAACCAAAATGAGTGAAGATATACAAAGGGCACCAAGTGGAATCTTATTTCTCACTTTCACTATTCCTTCAGTGGTTTGAATTTTTTCGAAAAAGAGAGGTCCTAATAAGGTTCCAGCGACAATGGTAATTTGCCAGGTTCCAGCCACTAACCAACCAGGGCCATAAGCAGCCGCATAGGTTATAGGCGCGTAAAATAAAACAAAGCCAAAAAAACTCCAAATAAACCATTGAATTGGGTGCTTTCTTATTTCACTTAGTACTTGTTTTAAATTGTTTCGAAAAAGTACAATGAAGAATAAGATTGGAAGCATAAAGATGAATCGTAATGAGGAACTCCACATCCAGCTTCCTCCGGATAATTCCATCGATCGATTTAAAATAAAGGTGACGGCAAAGAATATGGAAGCTAATATGCCAATGAATATCTCTCTCATTTTCGATCTCTCCAAATCTGATAAAATGTATAATATTATGTACGTATTCGTTATTATAGTATACTTTACATAATAATTGACTACTGAATGTTCTATTAATTTCAAAAATTTGCACAAAAATGATATTTGGAGGAATCCATGGGAAATTATAGCGGTCTTTTCCAAAAACAAAGGGATTACTTTTTACTAGGAGAAACGAAAAGTGTTTCTTTTCGAATGGAAGCTCTAAATCGATTAAAAAGTGTCATTAAATCGAATGAAAATGAGCTTATGAAAGCCTTAAAGCAGGATCTAAATAAAAGTGAATTTGAAGCTTATTTAACGGAGATTGGAATTGTTTTAGAGGAAATTCGTTTTACGATGAAAAATTTACATAAATGGGCAAAGCCGAGAAGGGTTAAATCTTCTATCACATTAGTTGGCTCAAAAAGCTATATTTATCCTGAACCATACGGAGTAGCCTTAATTTTAGCACCATGGAACTATCCTTTTCAGTTAATGATTGCCCCATTAATTGGTGCGATTGCTGCTGGAAATTGTGCCATTATAAAACCTTCGGAACTTACGCCACATACTTCAGCTTTAATGGCAAAAATAATAAATGAGAGTTTTCCGGAAGAATATATCTCTGTTGTTGAAGGTGGAGTAGAAACGAGCACGGCTTTATTGAAAGAGAAAAGTGATTATATTTTCTTTACTGGTAGTGTGTCTGTAGGGAAGGTCATTATGGAAGCTGCTTCAAAGCATTTGACTCCAGTGACACTAGAGCTTGGTGGGAAAAGTCCATGTATTGTTCATGAGGATGCAAACTTAAAGCTAGCTGCTAAAAGAATAGCTTGGGGGAAATTCATGAATGCGGGGCAAACGTGTGTAGCCCCAGATTATCTTTATGTACATAGTCGCATTAAGGCAGAGTTTTTACATTTGTTAAAAGAAGCTGTGAAAGAGATCTATAGTGAAAATCCAATTCCAAAAGGTGACTTCACTAAAATCGTCAGTGAAAGGCATTTAAACAGACTTACAGCTTTTTTGAATAATGGGTCCATTTATTCAGGTGGAAGATATGATGTAACTAAAGGAATGATCGAACCAACGATACTTGACGATATTTCTTGGTCCGATGAAATCATGCAAGATGAAATATTTGGTCCGATTTTGCCTGTGCTAGAATATGACGATATGTCATCAATGACTAATATGATTAATAAACGGCCAAAACCTTTAGCACTTTATATTTTTTCTGAAAATAAAGAAGTTCAAGCATTTATTTTGGATCATGTCTCTTTTGGTGGGGGATGCATTAATGACACAGTATTTCACTTAAGCTCTCCATATTTACCTTTTGGAGGTGTGGGGGAGAGCGGGATAGGTGCGTATCATGGGAAAGGGAGCTTTGATGTGTTTTCACATGAGAAAAGTATATTAAAGCAAACAACTTTGTTTGATCTTCCATTCCGTTACCCTAATACAAAGAATGCGTTGAAAAAAATTAAATATTTTCTTAAATGAACGAGGAGGTTTTCATTTTGTTAAAAAAACAAATCATAAAACTAATTTCTGAAATGACTGCAGATGGAACTGGCGACAAAATTGAATTATATAAAGAGGAAAAAGAATATATCGAGAAAAATCAGTTATTACCCTCGGACTTTATTTTAGTGGAGAAAGATTCCGCGTTTCGTTTCGCCGATGCATACATTGAAAGAAGTGACAAAGAAACCGAAGAGGTTATTGATGAAGAAGGACAAGCATTTTTAAATCAGCCAATTGATTATTTGAAAAAACAGATGAATGAATTTATCTATTTAGAATCTAATTGGATGGAATTGATCGGGGTCGATTCTGTTTCTTTAGAAGTAGATGATGTGTTTAGAACATATGATGTTATGCTAGGATTAAAGCTTCAAAAAAAATTCGAATCCAACATTAAGAACTATTTGATGAAGAACTTAAACGGTAATGAGGCGAATTATGATTTAATGTTCAGCCAAGATGATGGTTTATGGAATTTAAATATTGAATTGAATTCGATTGAAGGTTTTCATGATGATATGACAATTGGACGAGCCTTCCAATTTATTTATCAGTTTCTATTTAAATTAGTTGAAGAGGTAGAGGAAACAAAATAAAAAAGAGTATGAAAGCCAATCCGGGTTAAATGGATTGGCTTTTATCAATTCTACGGGCATAAATAGTGAAATATTACCAAAATACCAGTTGACGGCTAACGTTCGTTATCCTATACTCAAGCTAACGAACGTTATCTAAATTTTATGTAGGAGAAACGACAATGGAAAACATCAATGAACAGCCTGTCCTATTGGACAAAAATCTCCAACCGATTATTAACAATACTAAGAATCTAATTTTGCACACAGCTATTGATTTATTCTCACAGCGTGGATACAGAGGAGTTTCCATTAGGCAAATTACTGGCCAGGTTGGAATCAAGGAAAGCTCCTTATACAAACATTTCAAAAACAAAGAAGATATCCTTGATATCATTTTTGCCAATTTCGAAGTGGAGGTTGTGAAAATTCTTCCACCGGAAGAAGAAATTGAAATGATCGCAAAAATGATGAGCCCAAAAGAGTTTTTGGAAAGAGGTCTCCAGAATTTTATGGACCATATCGGTAACCTTACAATGCGTAAAATTTGGCGGATCATCTACAATGAGATGTTTTCGGATGCTCGAGCTCGTGAGATTTACTTTGAAACTATCCAGAAAAAGACATTCGACCGAGTAGAGTTGATTTTTGCTCATATGATTGCATTGGGTAAAATACCTCCTCATGACCCAAGAATATTATCGATGGAATACCATTATCCCTTATATGCAATGGTCATGGAATATAATGCGCTTAAATTTGAGGTGAAAAGTACAGTTGAAATAGAACATTCGTTTCACCGCCATATTGATTTTTTTGTAAAATCAATAACAACTTAAAGAAAAAACAAAGGGGAGAACAAATATGGCAGGATTTTTTACGAGAAAAGGGGACTTTACCATTCCTTCTGGGGGCATAAGTGCAGTGGAAACCATTTCACTTGGCGGGATTGAACAGACGATCCTGGTACAGGGGGAAAATCGGCAAAATCCGGTTCTTTTATTCGTCCATGGAGGACCTTCGATGCCAACGCCTGGTGTATCCGCTAGGGGAAGGGATTATACGATCACAACGAATACGAAAGAGCTTGTCAAGCATTTTATGGTCGTTTTTTGGGACCAACGCGGGACGGGAAGATCATATCATAAGGATATACCAAAAGAATCAATGAGGATTCAACAGTTTGTGACGGATGCCAATGAACTTACTGATTACCTAAGGAGTCGATTCAATAAGGAAAAAATCTTTCTCGTCGCGCATTCATGGGGTTCAACAATCGGGCTAGATCTTGCATCGCGTTATCCGGAAAAATTTTATTCTTATACTGGTTTATCCCAAATTGTCAGCTGGACTGAAAATGATCTTCATACGCTAAATTATTTGAAGGCTGAGGCAACTCTAAGGGGAAATAAAAAAGCCCTAAAGGAATTGGAATCTGTAGGGAAACCCCCATATTTGGAGAGTCCTGAACAATGGTCACTTATACGAAAATGGCAGATGAAATTCAAAACACTGATCTATCAGGACGAATTCATCAAGCATCCAGGGCTTATGGGAGTCACACTAGATATTCTTAAATCACCCGACTACCGTCTAAAGGACGTTTATAATACCTTTATTAAAGGATTTCAGCTTGTGTATACACAAAGCTTTATAGAAGACTTAGCCCTAAATAACTTCAGGGAAAGCGTAAAGGAAATTTCGATACCTGTCACGTTTATCCATGGAAGGAAGGATTTCCATGTAAATGCTAGCCCTGTTCAATCTTATTTTGAGGAATTAACCGCACCGATGGGTAAAAAATTCATTTGGGCAAATAAATCAGCCCACGCATTTCATCCTGACGATACAAAAATAAATGAACAGCATTTAATCGAACAAACAAAGTATGTCCATTAAACAACAAATACACTGGAAATTGTTTAGTTCAAATGAATGGAGCTACATATCAAATTTCCGATAAAAGTACCGACCCGTATTAACCAAATTGAAACAGGATTTATATTACAGTTATAAAAAACGTTACTTCAGTATTTGAAGTAACGTTTTTAAGCTTAATTTAAATAATATTCCGTATATTTTTTGGTTAATTCATCCTTAGGTCCATATGTTTTTTCTAGTGCCTCTAATGACCTTGAGCGTATAGTTTCAAGCTTGTGCTCCAATCTCTTATCAATATAATCATATTGAGCTAAATGTGAGAGCATTTCTAAATATTTTTCTAAGCCATGAGTTAACACTAAGTAATTCGTAATCAACGATCCATCACGATATAATCGGGTAGAATTACCGGCATAATCAATCTCAGCTAACTCATCAATGGAAAGCACGCTATTTGTAACCTGAATCGCTTTAATTGACTTAGAGTTTACGATACTTTGGTCAAAATAGATTTTTCCTTCAGGATCCTTTTGAACTTTATTCTCTAGGTAAGTGGCGAGTCCCTCTTGGAAAAATAAAATAGCATTATCATTTGTTAAATCACTTAACATTTTATGAGTTAATTCATGAGCAAGCAAACGAAAAATATCATCTTTATTTTGGGACGTAATTTTCAGTGATTCACCTATCTCATTCCATCCTCCTACTATGGTCCATGGAACAGTTGCAGAAACCTCTACAGGAGAAGAGAATATTTTTACTGAAATCGGATTTGGTACCCATCTAAATTCAGTTGCATAAAATTTCATCAGATTTTCAGCATCTTTTATGGTAGTCTCGGCAATTCCATCCTCGCCCTCTTTATAATAAACGGTTACCCATCCATTTTCGGAAGTAAGTGTTTTAAATGGGACATCGTTTAATAACCAAACATCATCCACCTTAATACATTCATAAATTACTGTATTGTTAAATTCTTCAATTCCTTCAGGGTGTTTCATTTTTACAGATAGAATAACCCTTCCATTTGTATCTGATTCCTGTTGAAACCCACTAAACTCAATGGAAAGGGAATAACCTTGGCCTTTTTTAAAAACGGCTTCCTCTATCCACCTCTTTTGTTCTTTGTAAAAAAGGATATTTTCTTCATATTGATATTTCATAAATTCCAAGAGATTATCTTCTGCTACGGCTTTAACTAAATGTTGAAATGTCCAATCCGGTGTTCCTTCCTTTGCGGTGATAATTATTTCCTCATTTTTCTCTATTATCGATGTTTTTTCTTCTATACCATTTGAATGGTTAGTAGCCGTTTTTTTATTCTGATTACACCCAGAAATAAGCATCGATAAAACCGCTAAGTAAATGAATACTTTTAACAATCGATTCATCTCTTTCTCCCCCTTATACCAATAATAAACAGTTATAGGTTAAAGTGGAATTTTTTTCTACAGAATTGGGCGGAAAAAGGTAATGTGTTGTTCAGAATACTTCAAGAAGGAAGAACGTACTTTAATATTGAATTATATAGGGGAAAATTCTTGATTTCTTTAGGGGGATGTAATTGGATAGAAAGTTAATCGGATATATTGTAAGTTCTTTCGGATTAGGTATATTATCAAGCGCAATAATTTACCCTTTGGGTTATTTGGAATCAGTAGTTGTATTTCGTACAATGACTTCTATAGGAACTTCATTAATTGTTCTTGGATTATTTATACGTCCAACAGTTAAAAAGAAAGAAAAAGCAAAGTTGAATGATAACTAATACTAAATTTGTAAAGAATCATACTTAATCGAACGGGTGCTAAAGACAGTAAGGAATATAATTATAAAGCCAAAATTATGCAAGATTATTAATATTAGGAGTGTTGAAATGGTTCATGCAAAAGATGTTTTAACGGATCAATTGCTGGCAAATGCGAATGACCCTAGTTGGTACATACCATTTTCGGATTCAGTTGAAAGTTTGTCCGAGGAACAAGCATTTTGGAAGCCGAACGAAGTAAGTAATAGTATTGCTGAAATAGTGCAGCATCTACTATATTGGAATCAAACATGGCAAAAAAGGTATAAAAAATCTCACGTTGATGCTGTGCCTTCTATAGGAAATAATAATAAAAGCTTTATAATTCCTGACAATCAGACATTTGCTGATATAAAAAAACAACTATTACAGGTGCTCTTACATTGGCAAGAGTTATTATCTGAAGAGAAAGTTGAAAGTGAAGTAAATGGTTTTCCTGAACAAGTGAAATGGTGGGCAGTACTCGGAAATGTGTCAACTCATAACGCATATCACATTGGTCAGATCATTTATATCCGGAAGTTGCAAAATAGCTGGAAAATAGAAGCAGGATATGATGAATAAATAAAAGTTGCACAAGTGTGCATTCTTAAACTAAAGAGTAGCTAGAATTGGAGATTTCGAGGCTGTCTCTTTTTTTTGTGCAAATGGGGCTAACAAGAAGCTCTTCCGACAAAAAATCATTGTTTCGTTTACATATTCCACTTGTCTTACTTTCCTTCTCGAATCGATAGTTCATACTTCTGTTCGGAAAAATAATCCATTAAATTCGCAACAGCTTCTATCGCAATACCGAAATGTTGAATAAATAGAGACAAATACATGGATGTTGAAAGGATGAAAAAAATGATAAGGGAAGCAATTCAAAAAGATTTAATGAACATTTTAGATATCTATAATGATGCCATTCTCCATACGACTGCTGTATACGCATATAAACCCCAGACGCTTGAAAGCAGACAAAATTGGTTTGATCTAAAGAAGGAGGAAGGTTACCCAGTATTAGTATACGAACAAGATACTAAAGTAGTTGGATTTGCGACATTTGGTCCTTTTAGAGCGTGGCCGGCTTATAAATATTCGATTGAGCATTCTGTTTATGTAGATAAGCAATACAGAAAAAAGGGAATCGGGACTTCTTTACTTAAAGAATTAATCGCTAAAGCCAAGGAAAGAGAGTACATGACTTTAATTGCTGGGATCGATGCTTCAAATGAAAAAAGCATTGCCATGCATAAAAACTTTGGCTTTGTTCACTCAGGTACTATAAATAAGGCTGGTTTTAAATTTAATAGATGGCTTGACTTAGCTTTTTATCAATTAGAACTTAATGGACCCAAAAATCCTGTAGAAGAATAGAAGGATACTATAATTGTTATTAAAGATAAAGACAGAAAGGTGAAGGCTGTGACTGAATGGAATCCTTTTATTAATGAAAAAGTTCGAGTGTTCCAGTCATGCTTAGAAAATGAATTTAATTTGTCTTGGAAGGGGGATAATATTTGAATTTTGATTACTTAATTTATCATTCAATCCCTAATATTGATGTATTAGATGGAATTCTAAAACTACATCACGACATTTTTGGTAATGCGGATGATTTGATTAACAAAATGGCATCTAAACCGCAATTATTAGTTATAACTGCTATGTATGGCAAAAAAGTGATTGGGTATAAGATCGGATATGCAATTGATAATCATAAATTTTATAGTTGGTTAGGTGGAGTAGACAAAAATTACAGGAAAAATGGTCTTGCTTCAGTATTAATGGAAAGGCAACATCAATTTTTGAAGAAAAATGGTTATAAGGTTGTTCAAACAAAAACAATGAACAAATGGCGAAATATGTTAATTTTAAATCTTAAAAGTGGATTTGATATCATTGATACTTATACAGACGAAAAAGGGTTTCATAAAATTATACTTGAAAAAAGTTTATTTAACTAAAGCAGGCTATTTTAAAGCATAAATTTACACTATACCAAAATATATTAATTTCCATAGTTGATCAAAAGAGGAAGGAGTTGCTTAGTGGCACTCCTTTTTATAATGGTTTCCTGTCAACTGAAAAATGGTAAACATTATGAAACTATTTCTAATTGTTTTACGTACTAGTAGTAATTAGGTAACCCCAATTGTATCTTTTCATTTTGAAATTGTTATTTCAATTTACGAAGACTGAGTTTATCCGAAATATGTGTATGTAAAGGAGAAAACTGCATGAAGGCGATAGTATACAATGAATATGGGACAGCAGATGTCCTTAAACTCAAGGAAGTAAATATTCCTGCTATAAAAGATAATGAAGTGCTAGTAAAAGTTCATGCAGTATCCGTAAATTCATGGGACTGGGATCTTCTGAGAGGTAAACCATTCTTAGCTCGTCTTGGAGGGTTAAATAAGCCAAAATTCAAAATCTTAGGTGCCGACATCGCTGGCAAAGTTGAAGCGATTGGAAGTGGCGTAAAGCAGTTTATGCCAGGCGATGCGGTATTTGGGGACATTTCTTGGTGTGGTTGGGGTGGATTTGCAGAATATGTAAGTGTCAGGGAAGATGCATTGACATTGAAACCTGACGTTATGACATTTGAGGAAGCAGCAGCTATACCACAAGCAGCAGTTCTGGCTTTGCAGGGGATTCGCGATAAAGGACAGATAAAGGAAGGTCAGAAGGTTTTAATTAACGGTGCTGGTGGAGGCGTAGGTACGTTTGCTTTGCAAATTGCTAAATTATATGGGGCTGAAGTAACATGTGTGGATCGCGCCAGCAAATTGGATATGCTGCAGTCTCTTGGAGCAGATCATGTCTTAGATTATACACGAGAAGATTTCATTCAAAAAGGGCAGTGTTATGACCTAATTCTTGATGTTGTAGGTTCTCGATCAATTTTTAATTACAAGCGTATATTGAATCCCAAAGGTACTTATGTCATGGTCGGAGGTCCTTTATCCCTTATCCTTCAGTTGGTTATCTTTGGGCCATTGATTTCTAAAGTAGCGAGTAAGAATATGAATATCCTTTTTCATAGACCAAACCAAAATGATCAAAATGTTTTAAAAGAGCTTTTTCTAATCGGTTCAGTTAAACCGGTAATAGATAGACAATTTTCATTAAGTGAGGTGGGTAAGGCTATTCAATATTTAGGCGAGGGACACGCAAAAGGAAAAGTTGTCATCGTTCTTTAACAAAAAACTTCTATTTGAAAAGGGGAATATCCATTGAATTTAATTGATTCAGTGATAATAGGATTTCTAACTATTTATCTTATAGTAGTGATAATAGGTTTTTATAAAGTCTTTGTGAAGAAGAAGAGTCCAGCTCTCTTTTACACTCCATTTGATAACATAACCGGACAATCAGAAGTGGAATTTCACGAAGAACAAGAAATCCTTGCAGAAGATGAAGGCCAGGGTGACGATAAGAATAAAAGTAAGAAGTATAGATGAATTTCTAAAGAAATAACTTTTATAAATAAAGGAAATAGCTTTGTTCATTTGAATGGGGCTATTTTTGATTGCGTACTTATTAATCATTTTCTAAGGAATCAATGTAATTCTTTGAATAATTGACATGACTGTTATGGGAAAAGCGGCTTAAGTTTACCATTTTCATAGAGAAAAATGTGAATATTAAACATAATTTTTACAAATAACCATAGATAGCCTTATACTTTAGGGGCTGGAAAAATATTATTGACTTAATGTAGTGGTAAGTGTAATATGTCAGTGTTAATTATAAATCCTCGTTAGGTGAGGCTCCTATACAAACATAGGCTACTGCCCGGAAACATCGAAAGATGCCAATGGGTAGAACAGGAACTGCCGAATTAAGGCTTTTCTTAAGGTAGCTAAGGATTTTTTCCTTTACGTTGTATAGTGCCAAAGCTCTACTGTGGGGGAGAAGTTTAAGTGCTTTTTTTTGTACGCTTATCTAACCCTCTATGAATTTATCTAGAGGGTTTTTTTTATTTGAAAGGGGGGAACAAATTCCATTGGATAGTAGTAGTGAGAGGTGTCGATTATATATAACTTGTATCAAAATTCTGAACAGAGAGACTGCAAATCTTATGGGATTCCCAACATGTTCCCCTTACTTTAGTTTGCATTAATCAACTTATGTAGGCCATGTAAACTTATGATATTACTATTTTACATGTTAGCGTAACATGGTTGTTTTCGATTTAGCAGCGATCCCTGTTTTCAGGAAAAAAATTTTTTTATAAAAAAATCGTTAATAAATCGAAAGGATGAGAAAATCATGTTGAAAATCTATAAAACTGATGTTGCTGGAAAAACAAATGAAATTGATCAATTTGAAAAGGGTTACTGGATAAATCTTACTACTCCTTCAAATGATGAACTTAAAGAGGTATCACAACTTTGTAATATCCCAATTGAGTTTTTAGAAGATCCGTTAGATTTAGAAGAAAGTGCTCGAATTCAATATGATGAAGAGACGAATTGTACATTAATTATTAGTGATTTTCCAACTATTGATGTTAATAACCATCAATTCGATTCATATATTACTATTCCTATTGGAGTTATCTTAGGAACAGATTTTATTGTTACGGTTTGTAACCAAACAACAAACTTCTTAGAAAATTTAATTAAGAAAAATGTTAATACTTCAATGAAGATTCGTTTTGCATTAGAAATATTATTGTCAATATCAACTCAATATATAGAAAAATTAAAACTGCTTAACAAACAACGACTTAAAATAGAGAGCAATTTGCGTGATTCATTAACAAACAAACAACTCTATGATCTAATGGAGATTGAAAAAAGCTTGGTTTATTTTCTCACATCATTAAAAGCTAATGCAGATGTTATAACCAAACTATTTCGTACCAATTCCGTCAAGTTATATGAAGAGGATAAAGATCTTCTAGAGGATGTTAAAATTGAAAATAATCAAGGCATTGAGACCACAGAATTATATACGAGAATTTTGAACAGTATAACTGGGTCATATTCTTCGCTAATATCTAATGAATTGAATAAAACAATGAAAACTCTTACCTTATTAACAGTTTTTTTAACTCTCCCAACACTTGTATTTAGTTTCTTTGGTATGAATATTACCTTACCTATTGATGATAAAGATTCATTCTCTTGGATTATTACATTGATAATAGCATTAGTATTAGTTATTTGGATTGGATTGGCATTATGGAGAAAGAAGATATTCTAATTATCGTGTATCATTTAAAAAAGGCAGCCGATTTATAAACATAATCGAGCTGCTTTTTAATATGATCTAGCCTCAAAACTTAAGCATATGTATGAATGTACTTAAAATAACAAGTAGCTTTAGTAAAATTGCTGAGGTAACAACATTTTTATAGTTATATCGCATTTTTCTTATTCCACGATCTGGCGCTATTGTTGAATAGCAAAGGTTAATTTCACAATGAAACATAGATAAATCAGCCTTATTTATCATCTTTTTTCTTCGCTAATTCTTCCCGATTTTTTTCGTTCCTGGTGGCTGTTCTAGCCAGCTGTGTTTGATCATTGATGGGATCGAGAATGAAGGTTGTTATAAAAAACCATTTAGTGTAAAATTACACACAAAAGGTTTATTTTTGTGAAAACTAAAGACTGGTAAAAGGGGGAGATTGTTATATGAGGAAATATAAAATCTGGGCAATTCTCATTTATTTTACTTGTTTCTTCGTTTCAATTATCGCTTACATTCTTCTCCCTATTTATGTGGAGGATGCTGGTAAGTTACTGCCAACTGCAATGAAAGAAATCAAACCAGCTACATCTGAAAGTTCACTAGAAAAATGGGTGAAATCCACTAATCTTCATAAAGAAAAGGTAACCCTTGCTGGGATGCAGCATACCCAAGGAGGACATACGCTTTATCCCGGAGCAACGATGATTGATATGAAAAGCTTTAATAATATTTTAGATTATCGACCGGATCAACAAAGAATTACCGTTCAAAGCGGAATCACTTGGGAACGAATTCAGCAAAAAATTAATCGTGATGGATTAGCGTTAAAAGTCACACAATCGCAAGCTATTTTTACTGTAGGTGGTTCTTTAAGTGCAAATATTCATGGACGTGATATTCGATTTGGTTCTTTATATGATACGGTTGAATCATTCCGGTTGTTGACACCGTTAGGAGAAGTCATCGAAGTATCTCGAACAAAAAATAGTCAATGGTTTCCTTATGTCATTGGTGGTTATGGTTTATTTGGTATTATTTTGGACGTGACATTGATTCTTACAAAAGATGAACTTTATCAAATAGAAACAAAAACAATGACAGTGCAAGATTATCCGACATATTTTTTAGAGAAAGTGAAGAATAATGAGCTTGTTCGTATGCATTTCGCAAGAATTTCTGTGGCACCTGATACATTTTTCAATGATATGTATGTGATGAATTACAACCTTGTGGAAAATCAAGGAAAAAGAACCCAGTATAGTCGTTTAAAGGGTGAGCCGATTATTGCGTTACCAAAGGCAATATTAGGACTTTCTCGATACAGTGATTATGGAAAGAATTTGTTTTGGGAAACACAGAAAAAATATTTGTATAAGAAGCACGGTTCATTCATAACAAGAAATAATGTGATGCGTTCTGACAGTGAATTTATGGAATATGAACATCCAGATCGAACAGAAGTATTGTCAGAGCTATTCATACCTATTCATGAATTTCCAGGTTTAATTAGCGATCTGAAAACGATAGTAAATAATGAAAATCTGAATCTATTAAATATCACCATTCGGTACGTGGAAAAAGATAAGCAAGCGGTTCTTTCTTATGCTAAAGAGGATATGTTTGGCCTTGTATTACTGATCAATCAAGGAAATAGCTCCGAAGACATTAATAAGACCAAAAAAATTGTTCAGCAAATGATTGATACGACTCTTTCCTACCGAGGGAGTTATTATCTCCCTTATTATCCATATGCTTCAAAAGAACAATTGAGGGAGTCTTACCCAAATATTCAAAAGTTCTTTAAAAAGAAAAAGGAACTTGATCCGAACGAGGTGTTTGTCAATCTTTTTTATGAGGAGTATAAATGATGAATTATCAAAAATTATTGCGATCTCAAAGTTTGATGGTGGCTGCTGGTAGTGTCATTTTTCCTTTTTATCTTCTATTTATTCGAAAGATTGGTGATAGCTATTCGCAATTTGGCTGGGCATACGGTCTATTTACGCTGATTGCCGCTTGTTCATATCCGATCATTGGACGAATGACGGACCGTTTTGGTGAGCGACAATTACTGCTTTTATATTCTTGGGGAATGTCACTCATCATGCTTGTTATTCCGATTACCACTGAAATTTGGATGATTTATTTTATCCAGATAGTTATGGGATTCCTAGGGGCTGTCCAAAAAACAGCTGAAAAAACAGCTCTCTCGCGTCATGTACAGGACTCCCCGAACAATATAGGTAAATCGATGGGGCATTATCATCTTTGGACTTCTGTCTGGTCAGCGGTTGCAATTATTGTAACTGGTTATTTAATTGATTTTTTAACGATCGGTTCTTTATTTTATTTAGCATCTTTGATGTTTGCTTATGCTGGAGTGATTCTATTAGTTAAGAAGAACAAAGAACCTATGATTCCATAGGTAGACAGAAAAAGACTAATAATTAATTAAAGATAGCATGAAAAGGTTTAAATATGAGAAGATAATATTGAGTTAAACTTAGGCTTTTTTTATGAGAGGGGAAAAGGAAATGGAAAAAATTGAAATTGGTGAGATCTTTTCGATAAGCGACGAGAACGGTGAAGAGTCAGAGGTGGAAGTACTTGGTTCAATGAATATCGAAGGAAAAGACTATGTTGCTGTTGGGTTTGTCGAAGATATTCAACAAGAAGGTGACGACGATATAGATATCTTCTTTTTAAGAGTGGATGGAGAAGGTGACTTTTCAGCCATCGAAAGCGATGAAGAGTTTGATAAAGTGTCAGCAGCATTTGATGAAATAATGGAAGATGTAGAGTAGTTTAGGGTGGAGAGGGTTTAGATACCCTCTCCTATTTTAAAGTATATAGATTTGATGCTTCAAGCTCATTTGCTATCGCACTTGTTAAACTATGAGGTCCCTTCGTATCATGACCAGCTTCCCACAGCATCATTCCTCCAAAGCCATGATCAAGCGCTAGTTTTGTTTTCTTTTGTACGGAAGCTTCACCATTATAATAATAGGTCGTTCCATTCAGTTTGACAGTGTCCGTTTTTGCATTTGCGGGATTATTTTTAATGATCGTTGCATAAGAAACCTGTTTGATCGCAGGGTCTGCTGGTTGTGCATAAAATGGAATCCCTAAAACTAATTTTTCCCGTGAAATTTTGTAGGTGTCAAAAAGCTTTGACCAATAGTTTACAATATTTACATTGTATGAGTAAGGAGATAAATTAGCTGCATTATATTTTCCATCCCATTGACCGTCATATGCCATAATATTGACATGATTGACGTATTTAAACATTGAAGGCTCAAAAACGACATTATTGATCTCGGTGCCTGCAACACTATGAACTTTGGCATTCACTGCAATGGATAATACTTTTTTATCTTTTTGTAATTTCTCGCTTAATTCTTTAGCGAAAGAAGTAAGATTTTCAGCATCTTTCTTCGTACGTGGATGCTCAAAATCGATATCAATACCGTCAAGTTGTTCCCGATCTACGATAGTAACGAGCTCATCGACTAGCTTTGTTCGGGCAAGTGAATTCGTAATCGCTTCTTTAAAATAAGGATAGGATTCTCCACCTTGAATATGGTACCAGCCACCAATAGCGAGCATAACTTTAGTGTGTTGTTTATGTGCATTAGAAACTGTTTTACGTAAATTATTTAATGCTGAATCTCCATTTAATAAAAGATGACCATCTTTTGTTGGATGGGCAAAGGAAAAAATAACATGTGTCAGTTTTGAGTAATCGACCGAGTCTGGATTTCGAAAATCTTGAACATAACCGATCAAAACTTTCTTTTGTTTAGAAATAGACTGTGGTTTTTGCTTTTGATTCGGTTTTTTTACTGAGCTGGCTAATTGCCCCATAGTTGTTTGCCCGTGGTTTGGATTATAGAATACTCCTGTAATAAACCCTCCAATGAAGGTAACTAGCAATACTAGTGTAAGAAGTAGATTTCGCTTTTTCATTCGCAATTTCCCTCCCTTAAATGTCGCGCTATATCATTCTATCAAAATAGTAAACAAATAGGGGTTGGTAATATCAGCCTTATATTAATTTAGTAAAATTCTTTGTTAGGAAAATGTAACCTTTTATTTATTTTAACGTCTATCTTTACGAATTAACTATTACATCGGAAGGATTTCAAAATGAAAGTATTCGTAACAGCAGCTTTAATAACGGGTTTAGTATGGAGTGGGACATCAGCAATGGCAATCGGACAAACTCCTATAAACAAATCAGAGGTAGAAATGACACAACCAACAGAGCAAATTGATTCTTCAAGATTCATAAAATTTTCTGGAGTCATTACAAATATTAACCAAATGAAAGATAAATTATCATTGGTTGTGGAGGATAAGAGCACTAATAATACGATGGTGTTTCCTATGACAGATGAAGTTCTCATACTTAATAGTATAAAAGGAAATGGGATGCAAAAAGACAAATTGAAAAACGGTCTAAAGGTAGATGTTTACTATGCTAAAAATAAGCCAATGCCATTGATCTATCCGCCGATGATTACACCAGATATTGTAATTGTAGAGGAAGAGGTTATGGGGCAAGTGAAAATTTCAAAGTTTAACGATGATTTAACAAGTCTCGATGCAACACTTAAATTACATATTTCTAAGGAAACGATTCTTGAAGATGAAAAAGGGGAAAAAGTAACAGAGAACGAACTAAAAGGAAAAGAACTGATCGTATTTTACGATATTTCAACTAGAAGTATTCCAGCCCAAACAACACCTAAGAAGATCATTGTCTTAGATAATCCATTATCTATTGAATTACAGCAGATAATAAATGAAGATCATTACTTGAAAAATAATACAAAAATGATTCCTCTAAGAAAAGTGGCAGAACATTTAGGATACAAAGTGGAGTGGCAGAAAAAAACATCTAGTGTCATGGTAAGCAAACAAAATCGTTCCTTTCTAGTTACAATTGAGAAGAACGACTATGGATATAATCGTAGTCTTCGATATTTTGATGTCGCACCTGAAATAAAGAATGGAAAAACGTATGTTTCAGAAGAACTTTTAGACTTGTTAAATGAGTAATAATGTGAAATCAACCACCACTAATACTTGTTATTGGTGGTGTTTTTTTTTGTGAACAATCGATCCAGCCTTTTTTTTCCATTGGAACAAATCATTTTTTTGTCGATATTACTTGAAGAATACGTAATTTACTATAAAATATAATTCTATTTAATATGTCTATTTTATGTAAGAGGTGGAGTTTTTGTTTTCTATACCTGAATCAGCTGATGTAACAATTTTACAAGGTGAATTTTCTCCTTCTATTGTTCTCCTTTCTATTTTTATTGCTTGTTGTGCCTCGTATACAGCTCTTTCTATGAATGAAAGAATACAGCAGAATAGTTTTTTTCATCGCAACTTTTGGTTAGCTCTTGCCTCGATTGCAATGGGATTTGGTATTTGGTCTATGCATTTTATTGGAATGAGTGCATTTATGCTTCCAGTAAACATGAAATATGACCCACTTCTTACCATTTTATCCGTTATTCCAGCAATCCTTGCTTCTTTTATCGCTTTTTTTATTGCTAATCGTACGAATAGGTTTAATGGAACTTATATTTTTGCAGGAATCATAATGGGTCTCGGTATTTCGATCATGCACTATTTGGGGATGGCTGCAATGCAGATGGAGGCGGATTATGTTTATAAGCCTTGGATTTTTGCTTCATCCATTTTCATTGCAATTTTAGTTTCCCTCGTTGCTCTATTTATTTTCTCCAAGATGCAACGATATATGACAAATCGGCTGTTTAAAGGAATAACTGCTATTGTAATGGGTGGTGCAGTTGCAAGTATGCACTATACTGGAATGGCTGCAATCGTATTTTATGTAAATCCAAATACAGTGCAAGTGATGGGCCATATGCATAATATGGATATGACCTTGCTTGTAACAGGAGTCACTGTCGGTATAACGATACTACTTGGATTATCCGGATTATCAAGTGTGTTAGATAAATATGTTGATTATCGATTGAATTATTTTGATGCGTTAACGAAGCTTTCTAATCGTAGACAATTTGAGAACATACTTATGTCTTCCTCTTCAAGTTCTTTGGCTATATTGCATATACATGGTTTAGAAAAATGGAATAGTGACTTTGGTTATGAATTTGGGGATGACATCATTCGTACGGTTGGGGAACTTTTACTTCGATTAAAACCTGTGACATCACAATTATTTCGTGTTGAAGGAAACCAATTTGCACTTGTTACATCGGAACAAAAGGAAATAGCTGAATTGAAAACAGCTGTAGAGAGAGTTGCATCTATATTAACAAAGCCAATTGTTATTAAGGATCATCGTATAATAATCGAAACTGTTTGTGCTATTTCTTCGGCTGAGAATGAGGAAAGAGCGAATCAATTATTTTCAAATGCAAATGCAGTATTGCAACATCCATCTATCACATATAATCATGAAGTGATCGAATATGATCCTGCCTTTCACACGTATACGTTTGAGCGGCAAATTGCAGAGGATATTGAACGTGGGATGAATAACGGGGAGTTATTTCTTGTTTATCAGCCTAAAGTAAGTGCAAAAGAAAGAGAAATTATTGGTCTAGAAGCATTATTAAGATGGAATCATTCTGTTTATGGATTTTTGTCCCCGGCTATTTTTATTCCGATTTTGGAACAGAATGGGAAGATGTTTGATGTGACAGATTGGGTCATTGATCAAGCTTGTCAAACGATTTCGAATCGATTTAAGAATGGACTTCCCATTTGGCAAGTAGCAGTAAATATACCAGGTCCTTATATAACCACTTCTAGATTAAAAGAAAAAATCAAGTTTAGTGTTGAAAAGTATGGTATTGAAAGTAAATATTTAGAATTAGAAATAACAGAGACAAGTGTCGTCAGCAATATCGAAAGTGCCATTAAATCAGTACATGAAATTCGAAAAGATGGCTTTTCAGTAGCATTAGATGATTTTGGAACAGGTGTATCATCCTTATCTTATTTAAAGCGTCTGCCCATTTCTACATTAAAAATTGATAAATCCTTTGTTGATGGAATTCCTGAATCGGAAAAGGACTCTGCCATCATGAAGGCTATCATTACATTATGTTTTTCTTTAAATTTAAACATCATCATTGAAGGTGTTGAAACAGATGAACAATATCAATTCTTATCTTCAATGCCAGAAAATTTGTCGATACAAGGCTATTATTTTGCTAAACCGCTTAAATTAGAAGAACTAACAGAATGGGTTTCATCCTTTCAAATGCAAAAAATCATGCAATAGTTAATCAAAAAAATAATTCCATTTTTTAATCCATTCATTTCCATTTCTAAAAAGGGTTGAAATTTATCATCCTAATAATAAAGTGAAACTTCATCAGTGGGGATTCACTTCATCCCCACTGATGGTTAGTTGAACCAATCGGACCTTTACGGGCAGATGAACCCTATCTACCTTCTTTGTTCTCCCAGAATCTTGAGGTGGGGGTCTTACTGCCCGTTAAGTTGGGATAATGTTAATGAAAGGAGAAAAAGATGATACGTGGAATATTTTTATTCATTTGGAATGTTTTTGATCCTTTCTATTTTTCCCTCACTCGATTAAAGCGAAATGGAGTTTTCCGAGTTAGATTAACGAGATATAAGGGAAAAGATGTATTGTTGTCAGATGGAATGATGATTTGCAAAAATGATCTCTTATTAAAAATTCATTTACACAATGTAAAATTATTGCGGGAATTTTCTAATAAAAAGAATGAACTAGCAAAAGGAAGAGGTGTTTACCGTAGGGTGTTAGAGTCAATGCCTCTTCTAGCTGAATATATTTTTAACCACCCAAAAGAAGCTGACATCAAAGGAATCATCGGAATTACTCTTATTAATAAGGGATTCCGACCTTTAGGGTTTGACTGTGTTAAGCCGAATAATAAACTATATTCCATATACAAAAAAATCTCTCATATTCCTATCTTTTTGTTATCTAACCCAAAATTTTCCTTTGATAACTTAAAAAAACATCAATCTGTTTATTTAATGATGTCAAAAAAGAGCTTGGTTAAGAGGTACAATCATCTATCGTAATCATTTCCTATAACTACCACTAGGACTATCCCCTCATCCTTTCTATACTTGAAAGGGGAGGGGATATTTCATTGACTATCTCTATTATTCTACTAATAAGCATCTTATTGATCATTCTTTTTAAAAAAGCAAATGAAAACACAAAAGATGTAACTATAAATACAATTTCCGTCTCAAAAAATAACGATCAAGTTTCGCTTAATATACTTCATCTTTCTGATTTACATTTGGAGAATATTTCAATCAGTCCAAATGAATTATATAAAAAAATCTCAAACCAACAAGTTGATTTAATTGCTCTTACTGGAGATTTTCTTGATCGAAAACGAAGCATACCGAAATTGGAAGGCTATCTTCAAGTGTTGGAAAAAATCAATCCAAAGTATGGAATGTATGCGGTATTCGGTAATCATGATTATGTCTTAAAAGGGAAAAACTTTGAATCTTTGAAAAGAACACTAGAAGAAAATGGCTGTAAAACGATGCAAAACGAGCATGTAACGGTAAAAGTTGGCGAGGATAATTTGAACATCATCGGAATTGATGATTATAGCACTAAACGTAGCAATATTAAAATGGCTTATCAAGGACTCCCAAGCGGCTACAACTTAGTGCTGACTCATGATCCTAATGTTGTACTACGAATGAAGAATGTGCCATTTGATTATTTATTATCCGGTCATTTTCATGGTGGTCAAATTCACTGGCCAAAACCTTATCATCTGATCAAAATGGGCAAGCTTGTGCGTATGAAAATGATTAAGGGTCTTCATTATCATGATGGTAAACCATTTTATATTAGCGAAGGTTTGGGGCAAACGGGAGTCAATATCCGTATCGGAAGCCGACCTGAAATTACTTTTCATAAAATTTAATGGAGTATCAACGTTAAGTCGGCTAATGATGAATTAGTCGACTTTTCATTGGACTTACTAAGTACTATTGACATTTAACGAAAAAGGTCTATAATAATGTTCTTGTGTTAGTAATAAATTTATTTTTAAATATGTTCATAGTTTGTTCATATTTTACATTTATAATAGAAAAAAGATTAATTGGTTCGAATTTCGTATTAAAATACATTTAAAAATATGCAATAATGTACTAGAAGGATGGTGCAAAAAATGAATAAAATGATTCAAAAAAGTCAAATCGCTTTTAATAAATACATTGGCTTTTTCTTCTTAGCAGTCATTTTCCTTTGGATGAAAACATATATTATTCAATTGACCCAGTTTAATTTGGGTATTGAAAATTCACTACAAAAATTTCTATTATTTTTAAATCCTTTAGGATCTTCTATCTTGTTTTTAGGTTTTGCTTCCATTTTTAAGGGGAGAAAAAAATATATATGGCTGATTGTCATTGATTTTCTCATGTCGTTTCTGTTATATGCCAATATTTTATATTACCGCTTTTTTAATGATTTTATAACATTACCGACATTAACTCAGACCCAAAACTTTGGTGATGTAAGTGGTAGTGTTGTTTCACTTTTAAAACCTTATGATTTTTTATTTTTCGTAGATATCGTACTGTTAATCACATTACTTGCTTCACGAAAAGTAAAGATTGAAATGAAAGATATGAATCGTAGAAAAGTAGCTGCTGTACTTCTTTTTGCATTGGCTATTTCTAGTGCAAATCTTGCTTTAGCAGAAACCGATCGTCCTCAATTATTGACTAGAGGATTTGATCGAAACTATATTGTGAAATATTTAGGTATGTACAATTATACAATTTATGATGCTGTTCAAAGTACAAAAGCATCTGCACAAAGGGTTTTAGCTGATAGCAATGACACGACAGAAGTAGTAAATTTCACTAAATCAAACTATGCTGATCCAAATCCAGCTTACTTCGGTGCTGGAAAAGGGATGAATGTAATTTATTTGCATTTAGAATCGATGCAAAATTTTCTTATTAATTACAAGCTAAATGGAGAAGAAGTCACACCTTTTTTAAATTCTTTAACTAAAGATAAAAATACATTTTATTTTGATAATTTCTTCCATCAAACAGCACAAGGTAAAACATCCGATGCTGAATTTATGTTGGAAAATTCATTGTTTGGGCTACCGCAAGGTTCTGCTTTTACAACGAAAGGTAGAAACACGTATCAAGCAGCTCCAGCTATTTTAGGACAACAGGGGTATACTTCTGCTGTATTCCACGGGAATTCTGGTAGCTTCTGGAATCGTAATGAAATTTATAAATCATTCGGCTTTAATCACTTTTTTGATTCAAACTTTTATCAAATGGACGATAATGCAATGGTGGAGTATGGCTTAAAGGATAAGCCTTTCTATGAACAATCCATTTCACTATTAGAAACATTGCCAGAGCCATTTTATACGAAATTTATTACTGTTTCGAACCATTTTCCTTATCCAATTGATGAAGCTGATGCGACCATTGGACCACATACAACAGGTGATAAATCGGTTGATTCCTATTTTCAAACAGCTCGTTATGCTGACGAAGCATTAGAGCAATTCTTCGTTTATTTGAAGGAATCTGGTTTATATGATCGCTCGATTATTGTCATGTATGGTGACCATTATGGTATTTCCGAAAATCATAATAAAGCTATGTCTCAAGTATTGGGGAAAGAAATTACCTCAATGGAAAGTACTGGATTACAACGTGTTCCATTATTTATTCGCGTTCCTGGTGTGAAAGGTGGAGTAAACCACGAATACGGTGGTCAAGTCGATATTTTACCAACCTTGCTTCACTTACTCGGTACGGATACAAAGGAGTATATCCAATTTGGGACAGATTTATTGTCTAAGCAACATGATGATCTTGTTCCATTCAGAAATGGTGATTTTGTAAGCTCAACGATCACTTCTATTGATGGGAAATTCTATGATTCGAAAACAGGACTTCCGTTAGAAATGGACAAAGTAGAAGAAGCGAAGAAATATCAAGAAAGCGTAGAAAACAAATTAGCCCTTTCAGATAAAGTTGTAAATGGAGATTTATTACGATTCTATACTCCTAAAAACTTTACACCAGTAGATCGTTCAAAATACGATTATAATCCGAAAGATATACAAGCTAATGAATAAGTTAAAGGCTACATGAGAGATGATTCTCAAGTAGCCTTTTTTGCTTTAAGTTCTGTTAAAGAATAGTGTTGATATTGGATAAAGTTTTATTGAAGAAGTAGCAATGAAAGCACTAAATATAATTTCAAAGAGTTTCTAATGACTTCATTTGTATTCTAATTGACAGATGCGTATCCATGTTTACGTTGATCTAAATTAGCTGTTTTGTGCTTATTTAACTATCAGGGAATATTTTTTTAATTTGAATTATAATTATTGTAAGTTAATCCGAGAAGTAAGGAGATTTATATGGATAATATTAGGTTAAACATAGAGGAATTAATAGTTGCATTGTTTAAATCTTGGTCTTTAGAATCAAGTTCAAAATGGAGTAAGGATAATCCTGCAAAAGGACAATGTGGAGTAACCACATTAGTTGTAAATGATATATTAGGTGGAGAAATAAAGAAAACAAAATTGCCTGATGGATGGCATTTTTATAATATTATTAATAAAAAGAGATACGATTTTACAGCATCTCAATTTAGAGAAAATATTTTATATATGGATATTCCCTCAAATAGAGAAGAAGCATATAAAGATACTAATGAAAAACAGTATAATTATTTAAAAGAGAAAGTCTTAATAAATTTAGATACTTACTTCAACAAAAGTGGCATTTGTTGAAGAGGGCGGGGAACCTCAACATATAAAGGTTCCCCTAATTACTATATAAAAATCAGCATTAGAAATAAACAGAGCCTTGTTTTAAGAAAAAATTAAGAAATATTTCAATAACATTTAATATCTTTACCTTATGCTGATATATGTATGGTTGTTCTATGAACATGAGGAGGTAAAAGATTGGAAAGCGTAATAAAGGTTAAGAGAAAGAAAACTAGCATATTAATGAAAATATTTATAGGTTTTTGTTTAATTATTGGCCTATTAATCATTTTTTTAATTGGTAGTTTCATAAATGAATTAGTTGCTTCGAGTAAAGTAGAGGAAAATTATCCTGTACCAGGTACACTTGTTGAAGCGGGCGGGAGTAAGCTTCATGTTTTAAAACAGGGCAGTGGTTCTCCAACTATCGTTTTTGAAAGTGGTCAAGGAGCTACAAGTATGTATTGGCGAAAAGTAGTATCTCAATTGCCTTCAAATGTCACGGTAGTAACCTACGACCGCGCGGGATATGGATGGAGTGAGAAACATGTATCAAAACGCACTGGCGAAAATATTGCTAAAGAATTACATACAGCTCTAGAAAATGCTCAAATTGGGGGACCATATATTTTTGTAGCACATTCCATTGGAGGAATGTACTCAAGGATTTTTGCAAAAGAGTATAAAGGTGAAATGTTTGGAATGATGTTTTTAGACTCACCAAGTGAAAATTTTTTGAAACAAATTGATAAAATAATTAAGAACGCCGGCTTTGATCCAAAATCTTTTGGTACAGCTCCGACAGGAACCTTAAAATTCCTTAAGACTTCTGGTTTATTAAGAGTTTTCAAAGGACCGATATTGGGAAGTTATTATGATACTGAAAAAGAGATAAACGAAGCAGTAAATATTACGATGACTCCTCAATATTATGATGCAATTAAAGCTGAAACTCTTGAAGAGCCAAAATTGGCTAAAGCATTGCAGAACCAAACGTTAGGTGATATTCCGATTACAGTGATTTCAAAAGGAAAAGCTGAAGATTTTACGGAATTAGGATTGTCAGAGAAAGATAATAAAACATTACAAGAATTATGGAATAAGGAACAAAAGTGGTTAGCCACTTTGTCAACCGATAGCGAAATTCTTGTTGCTGAAAACAGTGGTCATAATATTCCCATCGATGAACCTGATTTAGTCATTACTGAAATTAATAAATTAATCAAGAGGGTTCAAAATAAAAACAGTCATAAACATTGATAATATAGTTTGAATATGAATTTTTAAAACGCCTATTGAAGGCGTTTTATTTTTTTAAATTGGTTCTGTTAAACGTTATTGTTGATCCTTAAACCGTTGATTGGAGAGGAAGTCGCTTGACTCCTGTGGGATTAGCGGGACACATGAGAACCCATAGGCGTAGGTAATTGTTTTTGGCAAGTAGGAAATGCTTTAAATGGCAATTAAAAATGTAAGACTTGCCAACTCCCATAAATTATCTGTTTTGTAAAATTGAATCCTTCATTCGATGACTTGGCCCATTAAA